>JAGKWW010000026.1 GCA_021151665.1 Flavobacteriaceae bacterium | reverse complement strand
CATACAATTAATTCTTAATTAACATCGCTTATAGTATAAAACTATTTTTTAGAACCCGGTTCTGAATATTACCTGAAATTCAAAAATAGAACACCTAAAAAGTATTACTATGGCTAATGTTGTAATCCCGGACGCAGTCCTCGTACACAATTACATTACAGGCGATGAGAACGCTCTCGCGCTGTTGATCAAAAGACACCAGTCTAAAATCTATGGATTTATTTATTCCAAAGTTTCAGACCGCGATATTGCCGACGATATCTTTCAGGATACTTTCATCAAAGTCATAAAAACACTTAAATCCAATTCGTATAACGAAGAGGGTAAATTCCTGCCATGGGTAATGCGCATTTCGCACAACCTCATTGTAGACCATTTCAGGAAGAACAAAAAGATGCCGATGCACCGGGAGACAGAAGAGTTTTCCATCTTTTCAATCATGACGGATAACAGCCCGAACGTGGAGAGCCGTATTATTACAGAACAGGTTGAGAACGACCTGCTAAGGATTATCGACGAGCTGCCGTGTGACCAGAAGGAAGTGCTTCAGATGCGCATTTACCAGGACCTGAGCTTTAAAGAAATTGCCGACCTTACCGGGGTAAGTATTAACACGGCTCTTGGGCGTATGCGGTATGCGCTCATGAACCTTCGTAAAGTAATCGAAAAAAATAAAATAATTTTGACCAATTAGGCAATATCGGCAATGCTGCTTCGTTATATAGAAAACAAACAATCTATATGGCCAAACTTTACTCTGAAAAAAAATTAGCAGCTACCGAAATGTTACCAAAAAAAGAAACAGTTGATTTTTTACTTAACTACTCCAAAGCATTGAAAGTAGTTAAAACAAAAAACGGCAATTTCGAAACAATTGCTAATTAAAGGAAACCTCCCGCAGATTAACGGGAGGTTTTTTTATAGTATTCATCAAGCACCGACTTTCGCCCGATCGTTTTTGTAATAATGTCTTTTTCCAGATTCCAGCCGCGTGCAGGTGAGTATTGTCGTCCGTACCATATGATCTGAAGGTGAAGGTCGTTCCAGCGGTCGCGCGGGAAAAGCTTTTTGGCATCGGCTTCGGTCTGCACCACATTTTTGCCATTGCTCAGTCCCCATCGGTACATCAGCCGGTGAATATGCGTATCTACCGGAAACGCAGGAACCCCAAATGCCTGGCTCATTACTACACTGGCTGTTTTATGGCCGACTCCCGGCAGCGCCTCCAGGTCTTCAAAATTATCAGGAACCTCACCTTTATGCTTTTCAATCAGTATTTCCGATAATCCGTGAATTGCCTTCGCCTTCGCGGGGGAGAGCCCGACCGGCCGGATAACATCGCGTATTTCGTCGACAGTAAGGCGCACCATTGCATACGGGTTATCTGCCCGGTCGAAAAGCAACGGGGTAATCTGGTTGACGCGCACATCAGTGCTTTGGGCGCTCATCAGTACAGCAATAAGCAAGGTATAGGCATCTTTATGATCAAGTGGGATGGGTATCGTCGGATAAATGCTGTCCAACGTTTCCATTACAAATTTTGCTTTTTCGGCTTTGGTCATTTTCTGTATTTTTGCTTTACAAATATAAGCAGATGACAACATTACAAAAAGGCGATAATGCCCCCGATTTTTCGGCTACTGACCAGGATGGCAAAACACATACGCTAAACGATTACAAAGGTAAAAAGCTTGTTGTTTTCTTTTACCCGAAAGCAGATACGCCCACCTGCACTACCGAGGCCTGCAACCTTAGGGACAACTACCATAGCTTCGTTGCCAAGGGTTATTCCATTTTAGGCGTAAGTGCCGATAATGCAAAGAAACAGGCGAAGTTCAGAGAGAAGTACAGCCTGCCTTTCCCGCTTATTGCCGATGAAGACAAAACGGTTATCAACGCATTTGGTGTCTGGGGGCCAAAAAAGTTTATGGGGCGTTTGTTCGACGGTATTCATCGCACCACATTCGTGATAGATGAAAAAGGTGTGATTGAGGAGGTTATCACCGATGTGAAGTCAAAGCAACACGCTATGCAGATACTACCTATATAGGTATTTTAACCTTTATATAATGTTTTCTTAATCATAAGTGTTAAATTGCAGACATTATATACGGTGTATGGGGGTAAAAGTGTATGAAGAGCTTCGAAAGATATGGGGCAAAATTACCAAAAATGAAAATTTAAAAGATTCAGGCTTCGACATTCAGGCACAAAAGAAACTGCTGGATGTCTTCCAGGTCGGCGAGTACTTTTATATGATCGTAAATGTGCGGAAGTCAATAATTGAGCTTGCCAGCCCGGAGATAGAAAAGATTTTGGGAATAGAGCAGGGAAGTGTTGATGTGCAAACTTATGTGGGACTAATCCATCCGGACGACCTGCCTTATTTCCTAAATTTCGAGATAGCGGTAGAGGAATTCTTTGGAAGGCTTTCGGGTGACCATATCTTTAAGTATAAAGTACAATATGACTATCGCGTAAAAACCTCGCAGGGCAATTACAAAAGGCTGCTGCATCAGTTCGTAGTTATACAGCATGATGAAAATGATGTGCGTACCTTCGTGGTAGACACCGATATTACCCACCTTAAAAAAGAACCAACCCCCATGCTTTCATTCATCGGCATGGAGGGTATGCCTTCGTACTTGAACGTGGATGTGAAGGATATTTATCGCCAAGGGAAAAACCTGTTCACAAAGCGCGAAAAAGACATACTTCGGGCATTGGCAAATGGGTTAAACAGTACTGAAATAAGTGAGAAGCTACGGATCAGCAAGCATACCGTAGATGTTCACCGTAAAAATATCTTGCGTAAAGCAGAGGCAAAGACCACTGTCGAAATCGTGCGGCTGGCTTTTGACAGAGGGTGGATCTAATTGGTTTTCCTGACGACATTAAAACGTATCAGCCGCCTGTAAACAGCGAGGATGTCAGTGTTTATCAGTGCAAAAGTTATAGATTATTCATAGCTTTCGATACCTTTATTTGAGAGGATTGTCCTCACTACACTATAGATGACGGCCGAATTCCAATCTTCAAGATAGCTAAAACTGTAATTTTGCCTGGCAGCGTCAGCTTCAGAAAATACACAAAAATAGGTGATATAATCGCGGGTTCTTACGTTTTCCCAGGGTATATAAGAAGGTTTGACGAAGGGCTTGTTAGAAACAGTCAATCCCGAATCATCTATCGAAACATTTTCGATCTTGAGTTCGTATCCTTCTCGAAAATTATTGAGAAAGTCATCTATGACGTTCTTAAATCTAAATTGATATAGCGCCTGAAGCGTGGCACTGTAGTTCTCATGGGCCTGACCAACGCCCTTTCCAAAAAAGCTGCGATAAGCCAGCTTGACAACCTCGTCATTTTTTCCTTTGATATAAATGCGATATTCCCTTCCGAAAGTTACATCAAGCCTGATCCAGAAAATACCATATTAAAAGCGCTGATTTCATTGTACGGTATAGCTACTTCTCCGCCAAACTTTCCCTTATAGAAAAACCCATCTCCGTTTATAGAAACTTTTTTTGGTAAGGGCTGGTATATGACTTTTAACTTCCAGTACAAAAGGCTCCATCAATTTTTCTGTTCGATCATTACTTTTTTCGGGTCGTAGCCAAACAAATGGTTTTTCTTGATGATATCGGCCACACCCGGCGGAAGCATTTCTTCCCATCCGGTACGCCCCTTGCTTATCATTTTTAGTACTTCGCGTGAGAAGATATTGAGGTAACCCGGTTCCACTTCCGGAATGTCAATTACCTTTCCGTTGAATTTAAAGAACTTGTACAGCTCTTTCATCCGCGGATATACCTTTAGGTTTTCGGAATCGATAATGTTTCCGTCTTCATCCTTCATAGGGTAGAGGTAGACCTTTAGGTCGCGATAGAACAGCTTGCCGAAAGCTTCTAATATCCCGCCGCTCAGGTGACGATAATATTTCTCGTCAAAAATGTCTACCAGATTGTTTACACCCATGGCCAAGCCCATCCGTGCTTTGGTGTAATTAGAGAAATATTCAACAACCTTATAATATTCCTGGAAATTGGATATCATTACATTTTGCCCCAGTGAGCAGAGCAGTTCGGCACGATCCATAAAATCCCGCTCGTCGATTTCACCTTCAGAACGCAGGTTAGAAAGGGTTATTTCGAATACAACAAATGTGTTTTCTTTGTCCACCTTGTTTTCCTCCATAAACATCTTATGCGATTTCTCCAGCATATCCATGTTTACTTTGGTTACGGGGCGGAAACTTCCCCTAAGGGCCAGTATATTTTTCTTGTAAAGCACCGCTGCGGGCAGCACGTTGTGGCCGCTTGGGTCAAACATGACGGCATCGGTCATGCCGTTCTTAACCAGCTGAAGGCTCATAAGCCTGTTGTCTACATCGGCAAAGCGCGGGCCTGAAAAGTTGATAGTGTCTATTTCGAGTTGGTCTTTATCTAAGTGGTCATACAGATAGCGCAGGAGCTTTTTGGGGTCATTGTATTTGTAGAAAGCGCCATAAATAAGGTTTACGCCCAGTATGCCAAGGGTTTCCTGCTGAAGGCGCGCATCATTCTCTTTAAAGCGGATGTGGATGATGATCTCGTTGTAATCTTCGTCGGGCTCTACCTGGTATTTAATGCCTACCCAGCCGTGGCCTTTAAACTGCTTTGCGAAATCGATCGTAGCGACAGTATTCGCGTAGCTAAAGAAAACCTTGTTCGGATGCTTGTCACGCTTTAAACGCTCTTCGATGATGTTAACCTCATGCGTAAGCATTTTTTTAAGCCTGCTTTCGGTAACGTACCTTCCATCTTCTTCTATGCCATATATCGCATCACTGAAATCTTTATCGTAGGCCGACATTGCTTTTGCAATGGTGCCAGACGAACCCCCGGCCCTGAAAAAATGCCTCACCGTTTCTTGTCCGGCGCCAATTTCGGCAAAGGTTCCGTAGATATTTTCGTTAAGGTTAATACGGAGGGCTTTATCTTTAATCGACGGGATGTGTTCAATTATTTTGTCGCCTTTGAGGGTAATATCAGAATCAGACAATTTCATAGCAGATGGATATATCGCAAAGTTAAGAATTCACTACAGTTGATAAAACAATTAATGCTATTTTTGTGAAAAAATTACTGTGTTTAAAGTTTGGTTTTTGGGCACCGGAACATCCCAGGGTATCCCCGTTATTGGCAGTGACCATCCGGTTTGCCACAGCAGCGACCCGAAGGATAAAAGGCTTCGTGTATCGGTATGGATGCAGTGGGGAGATCATTCTTATGTAATCGACTGTGGGCCTGATTTTCGTCAACAGATGCTTACCTGCGGATGCCAGAAACTCGACGGTATACTTTTTACGCACGAGCATAGCGACCACACCGCCGGGCTCGACGATATCCGCCCTTTTGTATTCCGTCAGGGCGATATGCCTATCTACGCTCAAAGCCGTGTAATAGCGAATCTGCGTAAGCGTTTCGATTATATTTTTGAAGAGGAAAACCGTTACCCCGGCGCACCATCTGTGTCCGTTTGCGAGGTTAATAAGGAAAGTTCTTTTACTCTTGGTGGAAAAAAAGTTGTTCCGGTTGAAGCCATGCATGGTACCCTAAACATCATGGGATACCGGATTGAAAGCTTCGCTTATCTAACCGATGTGAAATACTTAGACGCTAAAGAAAAAGGTAAGCTAAGGAATCTTGATGTTTTGGTAATTAGCGCTTTACATCACGAGGAACATCATACTCACTTTAACCTCGCCGAGGCGCTCGAGCTTATCCGTGAATTAAAGCCGGGCCGTGCTTACCTAACGCATATCAGCTATCATATGGGCTTTCATGCCGATGTACAGGCCGCGCTGCCACCCAACGTTTTTTTAGCTTACGATAATTTGCAAATAACCATTTAACCATACACCATGAGAAGAAATATATTTTTGTACCTGTTTATCTTTTCACTACTTATCAACGTTTTTACTTATGTTTATTTTACCAAACAGAATAAGTTTGACACAGGCAGGGTACAGACGCTTGAACAAAAAGTCACTAAGCTTAAAGACAGTCTGAGCCTCGTTGGCAATGACTATTTTTCACTGCCTAATAACAGCAATTCGGTTGAGTATTTTGCGGGGC
This sequence comes from Flavobacteriaceae bacterium, assembly GCA_021151665.1. GTDB lineage: Bacteria > Bacteroidota > Bacteroidia > Flavobacteriales > Flavobacteriaceae > Flavobacterium. The sequence goes on along the minus strand of JAGKWW010000026.1, from coordinate 35,565 downwards.
AGGACGTCAATGCCATTGCTATAAAGGTGCGCGATGGCATCTATGCCCAAAACATTAAGGAGAACGGTAACCCGTTGGTAAAGTACCCCGCAATTGGAGGCAATAAATTTATGATCAATAAGATAAAAGTATTAAACAGCCGCTGGGTGATCGCGGATTTTTCGGGAGGAACGACCGCGGGAGAGGTACTTATACAATATTTTGTAGACGATGCAGGGAATGTAAGCTACGAAACGCTTCAAACATTTATTTACCCTAATACAATTGGACAATAAATTTTCGTACCTTTAGTTTCCTTTAAAAAACACCCTATGAAAAAGGTATATGCTCCGGCATTGCTTGCCCTGTTTACTCTGGCTTCCTGTAACTTGATACTTAAGGACAAAGATGAGGTTAAAGAGATAAATCCGAAGGATAAGGTGGTGGTGGGTAACGACAAAGACCCCAATGGTTGCGTTACTTCGGCGGGCTATCGGTGGTCGCAGTTACGAAAGGATTGTATCCGGGCGTTTGAAGAAGGATATCGGCTGAACCTTATTGATGACCTTCAGGAAGAGGGAGCCGATAAAAGCGCCTATGCCCTTTTTGAAGATGAAGGCAATACCGCTGAGCTTTTCCTTCCTGGCGAAACAGGGTCTGTATTACTAAAGAAGGAATCAAAGAACGCCACGTTGTATACCAACGGAAAGTGGGAGATGCAGCAGGGTAAGGGCTACTCCCTGAAATATGATGGCAAGCTGATGTACGTGGGTGCACCAACCATAGATAAGATGGTAACAGGTAGTGATAAGGAAGAGTAGTTCCGAGTCTTGAGTTCAGCATTCAGGGTTTGTCGCGAAGCTATAAACCGAACCCGGAATTAAATTTCAAATTTCAATTCATCATTTACTTTTCAAGCCACGCTACCAAATCGTAGAAATTCTGCGGGGCGACACCATGGCCCACCGGATATTCATGATACTCCGTTTCTAATTCCAAACTGTCTAAGAACTCAGGGGCTTTCCTGGCCCATTCCACCGGAATAACCTGATCGGCAGATCCGTGGGAAATAAAAAATCTGAGTTGTCGCAATTTTTCTGTTTGCAGTTGATCCGCTATAATATCATTGTTCAGATAACCGCTGAGGGCTGCTACGCGGCTTACTTTTTCAGGATATGTAAGCACTACAGCATAGCTTAATATGGCGCCCTGGCTGAAGCCGATTAGTGTTACGGCGTTTTTATCGATTGGGTACAGCTGAACGGCCTCGTCAATAAAACGGGCAATAAGGTCGCGCGACTCCGTTGCCTGTTCGTTATCTGAAAACTTATTCATGCCAGCATCAAAGTTTATGGCATACCACGCATTGCCATATGGCGGAAGGGGATAGGGGGCACGTGCAGAAATTACGTAGTACTCATCCGGGAGTTGCTGAGCGAAAGAAAACAGGTCCTCCTCATTGCTGCCGTAACCGTGTAGTAAAAGAAGCAGCGGATTCTTTTCATGCTTAATGCGTGGCTCACGAACCAGGTGAAATAATGATGCCTGCATAATTACAATGCTTTAAATACGGATTGAAATAATGGCCCGAGTAAGGGGATAGACGCCCTGCGGCCGCTAAGCGCACCGATAAAACCGTAAGCCCATAAAATAAAAAAGAAAATATAGAATGCGCCTGAAACCATCCAGCTGTCAAAATAGCCTACAGGGTACCCCAGCGCAAAAAACAACAGAATTATACCAAGCGCCTGCCGGATATGGAACGAGGCAAACTCATTCTTTTTCTCGCTGTTCATAACAATAGCTATGATGGTGCCAATGATGGTAATGTAACTTACCATTGCATTATTTTTTCCGTCTTGTACAGTATCGTTATCTATCATTTATTCAATTTTTATGGTACTTTTCACTTCAATATCGGTGCGCGGGTCAAATATTACATCTTTGTAATTGGCCTCTCCGGCTTTGGTATTCAGCTCTATTTGCTTACGCCCAAATTCAACGCCTTTTTTATCCAGCGCCTTAAAGGTAAGTACGCCCTGATAGGGTTTTTCGGTGATAATGTACACGACCAGTTTGTTATTCCTGCCCAGCGAATCTTTTTCGATGTAGTATTTTCCGGTGCTTATCCCTTTTGCCTTAAGCCCTTCCGAAAGTTCAAGTTTGCTATCCAGCGTCCGCTGAACGCCCTCGGTCACGCCCTCAACCAGTTCGGTAGCGGTTTCGCCAATAGCTTCGCCACCTTTATTGATCGTTTCCTTAGCCTTTTGCCCTGCATCCCGGCAGCCTGCCGCAATGGCGAGCAGAGAAATTAAAACAAGCTTTTTCATATCGTCTTATTTAAAACAAGTTTGCCATTATTGTAAATTCCGAGTGCCCGTCCTTTCGTATTTTGGCCAAGGAAAGCGGAGTTTTTAGATTTGGATTGAATATTGTCTTTTGTAAATGTTGACTCCCCGGTTAAAGTGAAAAGTGAGAAAGAAGCCTGGCTTCCTACCTCAATTTTATTTTCCGGCAAGCCAAATATTTTCCTGCCCGCTGTCAGTTTTTCGATGATCACATCGGGTGGGAGCAAGGTGTTCAATATCCCAAAGGCGCTTTCAAGGCCTATGGTTCCGTCTTTAGCCAGATCAAACTCCAGCTTTTTGTTCTCTATATCAATTGGGTTATGGTCAGTCGTAATGCAATCTATCGTATCATCGGCTACAGCCTCAAGCAAAACCTGCCGGGTAGCCTCAGGCCTTAGCGGCGGCATTACCTTATAGCGGCTGTCAAAACCTGTAAGGACATCATCCGTTAGCGCCAGGTGGTGTACGGCTACACTGCAGGTAACCTGTAGCCCTTTGGCTTTTGCTTCGCGGATCAGCTGTACAGAACCTTCGGTCGAGATAGTAGGGATGTGCAGCTTTCCTCCGGTGTACTCGAGCAGGTATAGGTTACGAGCCACCTGTAGTTCTTCTGCCAGCGCCGGAATGCCTTTAAGGCCTAACAGTGTGCTTACCTCGCCTTCATGAACCACACCTTTGCCTTTTATTTTATCATCCTGGGCAAATGCAATAACCAGTCCGTCAAAATCCTGTACATATTGCAGCGCGATTTTCAGCAGGTTGGCATCGGCCATTGCCTTGTTGTAATCGCCAAATGCTACAGCGCCGGCCTGCTTCATATCGAAAAGTTCCGCCATATCTTTCCCTTCGCTTCCTTTGGTCAGCGCACCAATAGGATAAAGGTCTGTCGCGTGGCCTGCAGCCTTATTTTTTGCGAATAAAATACCCGATTGGTCATCGGCAACGGGAATGGCGGATGGCTGTAACGCAACTCCTGTAAATCCGCTCATGGCGGCTATTGTAAGTCCGTTGGCAATGGTCTCACGTTCTTCATAGCCGGGCTCACCGAACGATACTGATGTATCAAACCATCCCTGAGAGAGGCAAAGGCCTTCATCCTGTACCACATCAAATCCGTCAGGAACCGAAAGGGCATTACCGATTTGTTTTATTACTCCGTTCTCGACAACGATATCTACTGCCGTATTGTGAAACGGACTTTCTTTGTCGATGATCGTTGCGTTCTTGAAAATCAGGTTCATTTTACAAATTTTTGTATCAGAAGTTCTGTTATAAGGAAAAGCAGCGTTCCAATGAGGAACCATTTCCACAATTCATTGGCGGTACGCTGTGATTTTATATCGCTTAGCACAGTTTCTACAGAATTTACTGTGGTGTAATCTGACGCCGCTGCCTTATTGACCAGATTCAGGTCACTTTCGGTACGGGCGTAATTAAAGCCGGCATCGGCGAGTTTTTGGTCTTTCCTGAAAATTGAATAGTTTCCTGCTTCCTCCGGGAAATCTCCAAAGGAAATTTTAACCTTATTATCGAGGAGCTGCTGCATAGGAATAAAATCAGACTTCGTGTTTTTAACCGTCAGCACTTCGTCCTTGCCAAGCGCAGCATCCAGTACCATTCCCTGATTTTCACCAATGGTAAAAGCCGAGATTCCCGTTTTAGAATTGTTAAGCCCCATATTATAGAACGTCGGGACAATTAGCGGTGAATTCTGAAAGTTGCTGTTCGTTTTATTTAACGCTGCCGCAAACGTATAGAGATTGCCCAGCCTGTTGGTTACAGAACTCAGGAACGGGCTTTGGTCATCGTAAGTAAGTACCGGTAGCCCGGTGCCCGACAAGGTAAACCCGCTGCCGGTTTTTGGGTACTGGAAATTATTAGTAGTCTTCTCGAAAACGGTGCGATAAAGCGGATGGCTGAATGCGATCTTTATGATCTGATGTTCTGCCGCTACGGGGCCGCTGAATGTTGGCCCGCCGAGTGCTCCCGTCAGGTTATTCAGGTTGGCCGAAGCTGCATCCTTTGCAGGGATTAGTACAATGTTTCCTCCCTTCGCATAGAAAGCCTTGAGTGTGGTAACAAGTGATTGTGGAATATCTTTCAGCTCGTTCAGGATAATCGCATCCTGTTTTTCCAGCGCATTGTAATCAAGCGCCCTAAGTTCAGATTGCGAAAATACAAACTCATCACCCGTATAAATTCTTGTCAGGAACTCGTTCTTTACCGCTTCGCCGATAGCAATAACATTAGCTTTTTTCGGTTGGGAAATGCTGAAATAATAATTGTTATCATATCCCAAGCTATTGTCCGATACGGAAATATAACCGTTGAAGTCTTTTTTAGGAATAGTAAACGCAACGGTCTCTTTATCGGTTTTAAATTTTAGCAGTGTCTTCGCTGTCAGTTTACTGCCGTTGTATAATGCTACAGAAATATCATCTTCACTATCACCGTACCTTCGCAACCCTGCCTTTATTTCGTAAAAGTTATCCATAACCTGCGACACATATACGCTGTCAACAGAGATATTGCTGCGATTTTCGGCTTCAGGGATTATAAAATAGGTGGGTGATTTAGGGTCAAGGCCGGTCATGTCTTTCGGGTCAAGACTAACGGCATCGGTGATAACTACGACATCTTTGCCAATGTGTGGGCTGTGTGCCTTTGCCTGCGCCATAAGGAAACCGGGCCGGAAGGGCACAGCACTGTACTTCAGGTTTTGGAGGTCTTTTTGTATCGACCTGATATCAGTATCCCAAAAAGATTCGGTTGGTGTCAGCAGTGAGAATTGCTGTTCAGCAGGAATGTTTTCGAGTAGGTCCTGCACGGCGCGGCGCATCAGTTCGCCCTTGCTGCCCTTGGCCTGCATAGAAAAGGAATTGTCGAGCAGTATTACCAGCTCATTGCTTTTATTGGTGCTGTCTTTCGCCTCAAAATAGGGTTGGGCAAAGGCAACGATAAGGCAGGCAAGCAGCAACAGCCTGGTAGCCAGCAGCAGCCACTTTTTAATAACCGAACTTTTGCGGGTCTGTATGCTGAGCTCTTTTAAAAAGCGTACGTTGGTAAAATATTCTTTTTTGAAACGGCGCAGTTGAAAAAGGTGGACAATAATGGGGATAACCAGTAAAAAAAGGAAGTATAAAATTGCCGGGTGTTTAAACTGCATCCTGATGAAAGTTTGTCAAAAATACAAATTTTATTCCTAAACCTAACGCGGGTACGAGCCCATAAATTTCACATAACATTTAAATACTTTACATTTGCGATTACTAAATTGCACAGGATGAAATTAGCGGGACTTTTACTATTTGCAGGCATGATGACAGCAACAGCGCAAGAAAATTATAACCTTGTTATTGGTACATACACCAATAGCTGTCAGAGCAACGGCATCTATGTGTATGATTTTAATGCTACCACAGCAGATGTAAAGCTAAAGGCGAGCTCATCCAACGTGGTAAGCCCGAGTTTCCTTACTGTTTCGCCTGATAAAAAGTTTATATACAGCGTAAATGAAAATGGAAAGGACAGTGAGGTAAGCGCTTTTAAATTCAATGCCGCCACAGGAAAAATTGAGGCTATCAACCGCAAAGATTCTAAAGGCGACGACCCGTGCTACATCATCAACGACAGTAAAAATGTGATTGTTGCCAATTATTCGGGAGGCTCTATAGCCGTATTTGGCAAAAACGCAAATGGCGGGCTTACCGATGCCAAACAGGTGATAAAACACAGTGGGAAGAGTGTCGACCCTCAGCGACAGGAAGCTGCGCACGTGCACATGGTTTATTTCTCGCCCGATAAAAAGCATATTTTCTGCAACGACCTTGGTGAAGATAAAACGTACATCTACAGTTATAATCCGGATGGAGGAAGCAAAACACTGGTGTTGAAAAGTATTATTGATGCGAAGCCGGGCAGTGGGCCAAGGCATCTTGCGTTTCATCCTAACGGCATTTTCTTTTACGTCCTGAATGAACTCGATGCGAGCCTTGTCGCTTATAGCTACATTAATGAAAAAGTAGAGAAGATACAGGAACTGTCTACCGTAGCTGCCGATTTTACAGGTAAAATCGGTGCAGGGGATATTCACTTCTCGCGCGATGGCAAATATCTTTATACTACCAACAGGGGAGATGCCAACACCATAACCGCTTTCCGGGTTCACGCCAATGGTATGGTAAACATGGTACAGCAACTGCTTACCGATGGCGACAGCCCGCGTAATTTTGCGATAGATCCCAAAGATAACTATGTATTGATAGGCCACCAGAAAAGCAACAACGTGACCATCTTTAAACGCAACAAGACTACCGGAATGCTTGAAGATACCTGCAAGCGGATTGACCTTTGCGCCCCTGTGTGCCTGGTGTTTACCGACGCGAAATAATTATTTCCCTTTTTTCTTCTTTCCGGCGCGCTTGGCTTCAACAGCACGGTTGCGTGGTTCGGTTTTGCGTGGGGTGCGCCTGCCGGGCCCGCCAAGGTTCACCTTTTTATTTTTTTCCTTTTTATCATGAAAAGCACCGCCGCCTTCCAGCTTTGGCCTTTTCAGGAGGAATTTTATCTTCTTTTTATCCTTCTCAAATTCAAGAAGCTTTTCGGCCACAGGTACACTTTCAGGAAAATCAATAAATCCAATTTCCTTTTCCATCAGCATCTCGGCTTCTATCTGTTGCTCTTCTTCGCGAGGTGAAATGAAACTGATCGCTGTTCCCTCTTTATCGGCACGGCCGGTGCGCCCTATGCGGTGTATGTACTGCTCAGGCACTTCGGGGAACTCCATATTGATAACATGGGTAATATCCGAAATGTCAAGCCCGCGCGCCATAACGTCGGTGGTAACAATGCCACGCAGGCCGCCTTCCTGGAAAGTTGCCATAGTATTAAGCCTGTAATTCTGCGATTTATTGGAATGGATTACGCCGAACTGCCCGGGCCGGTTCTCATCCAGGCGCTCCATAAGGATATCGGCGGTCTTCTTATTATTTACAAATACAAGTACGCGTTCCATCTTCTCATCTTCCAGCAAATGCTCGAGCAGGTTTACCTTGGTGAGGAAATTAGGAACTCTATACCCCAATTGCGTTATTTTTTCAAGTGGTGTACCCGATGCAGCGAGCGAAACCTCTTCGGGCAGCTCAAAATATTCATCAAGCATTTCGTCCACTTCATCCGTCATTGTAGCCGAAAACAGGATGTTCTGGCGCTTGCCCTTGAGCATGGTAAGTATGGATGTCACCTGGAAACGGAATCCGAGATTCAATATTTCGTCAAACTCATCAATAACAAGCTTTTGCAGTGCATCAAAACGGATAACGCCATCTAATGCCAGGTCCATAACGCGGCCCGGAGTACCTACTAAAATGTCTACTCCCTCATACACCAGGTTTTTTTGAGTGTTGATGTTTACGCCGCCATAAATGCCCAATGTCCTTACCGACATATACTTTGTAAGCTTTTCCACCTCCTCGGCAACCTGAACTACCAGTTCGCGTGTCGGCACAATAATAAGCACCCTTGGCGTATCGGTATTCATAAATTTCCACTGCTTCAGGATAGGCAGCAGGTAAGCATACGTTTTGCCCGTACCTGTTTGCGCAATGCCCATCATGTCGCGCCCTGACGATATTACCGGCATAGCCCTGAGCTGAATTGGGGTAGGGGTAGTATAGCCAAGATCGTCTATAGCTTTCTGCAATGATTTTGGCAAGTCGAGGTCGGCAAATGTGGACATACAGTTCGGGATTGAATTAGCCGCAAAGATAGTACTAAATTAGCGCCCGTAAAACAAAAGCCCCTGACAGAGTAGCAGGGGCTTTTAATCAATAAGTATTTAACGTGCTAAAACACAATCTTTTTTGTGTAAGAAGAACCGCTGGTGCCCATTACTTTTACAAAAAGCACCTGATGTTGCATATCCATCCGGCCCGACGTGTAGGTTGAGAGGCCAACATTTTCGGCCCGCAAAATTTCCTTACCGGTAAGGTCGTAGGCAGTAACCCAGGCTATCGTGTCTCCGTGAAGGGTTACCGATAATTTTCCATTATCATTTAAGGCGGCAAATACAACTTCCTTAGCGCTTTTTGCCAAAATGTTGTTTGCTGTTTCTAGTTTATAGACTATTGTAAAACGGTTGCTAAATTCGCCGCGGGTGGTATAAAACCTGTATCCGCCCGATAGCAGGTTATGCGTCACACCCGTATTTTTATCCTTCAGGTATATCGGCTGTGTGCCATCAAATACACCTTCAGAATTATGGAGTGATATTGTAAACTCTCCTGCGGTGCCGGCAGAGAACCAGAGCGGCACAGTGTCCTTAACATCAAATTCGCCCCGCGCTTCCACCGATAGGCGCTTGTCTTGCGCAATGGTTCCTAAAAATGTTGGGCTGTCATTAAAGTAAATTCCGTCAAGCCCTTCATCAAACTCACTGCTTCCTCCGGGAACGTGGGCCACCAGTAATTGCGTGAAGAAAGTATCCTGGCTACTAATGTCAAGCCAATAGCGATCCTTTTCTGCATGGCGGAAAAACTGTGCATTGTTATCGCCACGCCGCATGCCATTGTTAAAAATAAGCGATGTGCTGCCCGGCTTAAGCTTTACAATAAAGCCCTGTCCTTTTTCTAATACAGAATCATCGGTATAGCCGGTAAAACCATTATTTCGGGTGCAGCCTGCCGATGTGCATGTAGAATAAGACACTGGGTTATTCTGGTCGTTTGTTTTTCGCCAAAGCCACACCGTTCCTTCCATGGCAGCGCTGTTTACATTAATAAAATCTGCAATATCTATCGCTGAAGGGTAAGGATTGCCTACGGCATTAAAGCGTGTTGTGGCCGATCCTCCGTTAGTAAGGTTAACAGTTACCGGGCCGTTGGTTGGTACTCCTGTAAAGGTACCTGTCCATACAGAAGGCAGGGGGTTGGCTGCATTGTAAGCAACCCAGTTGTTGGGCATACGGATAAGGTACCCCCGGCCAGAACCAAAAACTGATGTTGAAGCATTTACGCTATAATAATTGTTGGTTAACGTGTTGTAAGCGTAGAAACGTGAAGATGACGTGTTAGGCGAAAATTGTTGAAGAGTTTGCGTACCGGTCACGGGGCTGCTCCATAACGTGTAGTCAAGCCGGAAAAGCGCCGCCGACGATTGCTGAACATTAATGTTGCCGGTATTTACCGCATCGGTAAGTTGCAGCAGGTTTGATGCCGGCAAAAATGTGAGCGTACTGCCGTTGTTTACAGTAACACTCCCGGTAACGGTAATATCGGCTCCAGCCATAACCGTAACCGCAGTATTACCTGTAACGGTAAGTGTACACGCCGCCATATCGGCAGAACATACCATCGGTGCAGAAATTACTACTGCTTTAGAGCTATCCGGCAGTCCGTTTGACCATGATGAGCCGTTCCACGTGGTGGTTACTACAGATAGTGTTGCGGTAGTAGAATAAGTAATGCCGCAAACGGTATTTACAACAACCCGATAATAGGTTGTCTCGCTTAACTGTGTTACGGTGAGGGTTTCGGCTGTTGCGGCAATATCCGTCACACCTGACGAAAAATCAGGGACAGAAGATCTTTGCCACTTTATAATCGTCCCATGGTGTTGGCCAAGGGTAAGCACGGTGTCCACGTTAGAAGGACAAACGCTGGTACTGCCCGACAACACGCCGCCCGACTGCGGCCCATAAATAAAGTACGGATCGCTTGTAAGGAAAGAACCTCCGTAATTTAGGTAAACCGAACCGCTTACAAATCCGGCCGGGGTTGTTACCGTTATAGTAGTGGCAGACTGCGATATGATTGGGGCATTAAGCCTGCCCGACGGCCCCGCAAAAGTTACTGATTTTATCAGGTTGAGATTTGTACCTGTAATGATAACGGATTGCCCCGCAGCGGTACTGCAAAATTCATCGATACTCAGGGCGCTTAGCGTAGGTGCTGCTCCCTCAAATTCATCAGCACCGATGTCCGGGAAGCTCTCGTCACGAACGTCCCCGTCAATATCGGCTTCCAGCCCACCTATCGCAGCTCCGTTGCTTTCGGCAAGGCTTGCAGTGCCGGCCGCGATATGCAGAAACGCTGTGTTGGCGCCGTCCAAGGATGCAAATGTAGTGTTTTCGGTAAGAGAGTTGCTCTCTGCCGGGGTAAGCCTTGTTTTAAATGCTGCAATGGTCTGGTCGTTAGCGGAGGCATTACCGTTGTTGTATAGAATCAGGTTTTTGGTCCCAGGCGTACCGGCATACAGCAGGTTATTATTAGACGATGCATCATAGTTGCTTAGCACAGGGTTAGACCGCCATATTGCCGCCGTAAATCCCGAACCTGTGTAGGATGACCGGTTAATGAGAATATTGTTTTTCAGAATGAGTTTGGCGATATCCGCTGTTGACGAAGCCCGGTGGTATAATGCTGCGGTACCGAAGTTTATGCCGGTAGATGACGCATCAAGGTAAACCGTATTGTTGTAAACGTTGCATGTTGTTGCGGTTGATGCTCCCGAGATTTTAAGGCCCATCACAGAAAGTACGTTCGATCCGTTAGGTGCCGTAAGGCCCCCTATACTATTGTTATAAACCGAGGTATTAGTGCCGCCCGCAATGTTTATACCCGAAACCTGACCGGTGGTGGTCGTTCCGGTGAGGCTCATGTTGCTGATTTTATTTGCATAAATCAGGCTGGTTGTGCCCCCGGTTACAGATATGCCGTTTATTAAAGCGCTGCCTGTGCCGGTATGCGTTATGCCCGACAGAATATTATTGTAAACTGAGCATGAACCCGTTCCGGCCGATAATAATATCGGGCTAACAGCATAAGATCCGGCCGCAGTACTGGAAATAGAGTTTAGTTGATTGTCATGTATAAATATTCCCGGCGAGTTGCTGTAGGTATTGATAATGCTAAGCGCACCTGTTGCCGAAGAAATGGTATTAAAGATATTGTGGTCTACATGCAGGTCGCCGGCGGCCCCGTTTGTACCCAGCACGATTGCCGAAAACGGCCCCAGGGAAACGATATTGGTAATAGTATTTTGACGGATGTAGGAACCTGACCCGAAGGCATTCATCTGGAGTACATAGTTGGTTGCCGATCCGAGCGACCAGTTACTGAAGGTGTTGCCGTAAACCTGTTTAACCGCGCTCCCGTTATTGTTTGCATACCAACCGTACATTATAGCCGAATCGGGTATGCTGATGTTTGAAAAATTATTATTGCTATGGATGGCAGCTGCAGTGCTTACAGCATTGGAATAAACCGAAAAATAAAGATAGAATGACCCGGCGCCGGTTTTGGTCATAGGCCCAACATTTCGGTTATTGCTGATGGTTTGCACAGAACCTGCGGGAAGGTTGACATCGTTGCGTAACAGGACCCCACCCTTACTATTGTTTACAGTGATATTGGTAAAAGTATTGTCGCTGATGTTCTGGATGTATGACTGTGCTGAATTATAAACAAAATACTGGTAGTTGCCTGCATTATCCGGAGCCTGGATACTGCGAAAATCATTGCCTGTTATATTCAGGGCTGCGTGTATTACAGATGAGGACGTGTTAATCAAATAAATATTTGGCGCCCCGCCACCGGAAAAGATAGCGGAAGGAGCAGAATCGTCTCCAAATAAATTGCCTGAAATAGTTACCGTACCAGTAACATTACCTGAATTTGTTACCCCATAATAATTTCCGGAATCTACGTAAATTTTCCGGAGCAGGTTACCACTTATATCCGTATTTAATGCGGTTGCAACGTTTTGAATACCCGTAACCGATCCCGTTCCGGTAGTAGTAATATCAGCGATGATGTTGCCATTGATCGTTACAGTAGATCCTCCGCCTACGCGTATCGGCCTTAACTGTGGGTTTTTTTCGCTATAGGCAGCCATATTCTGTATTACATTATTGGTTACGGTGGCGACTGCGCCCGCTCCGGCCACGTTGATGCCATATATTGTGCCTGTATTATTGATGGTAACGCCTGCTGTGCCGCTCACGATAGAATTGCTTAATGAAGGGCTGCCTATTGTATTTCCGGATACGATATAATTCCCCGTTCCTGTTGTCTGGATACCGTTGATATTATAAGCAATGTCTGCAGAACCTGCCGTGCTGATACCGCCAATGAGATTACCCGAAATCGTTGCCGCTCCGCTGCAGGTTACATAAAGCCCGCCAATATAGCGGTTTGTTAGTGTAGAGCTGAAAACAATGGAGTTGTTTGCGGTAATACTGCCGATTATATTTCCCCGTACGTCATAATTTATCCCGCTAGAAATGTAAAGTCCTATAAAATTGACTCCCGTATAGTTATTGCTTGTTTCTATCCCGGCTACCTCATTATTTAGTACGCTTATTGAACCTGATGTAGCAGTTCCCGGCGCGATTTCGATACCGCGGAAGTTCATTTGATAGATCGAATTATATATGGTTTTCCCGGTACCCAGGCTGTTCGCATATCCAACGATATTCCCGGATATTGTATGGCCGGTGTTAGCCGAAGCGCCAACGTTTATTCCCCGGTGGATAATAAGCGAATTGATGGTGTTTCCGTTGCGCGGTGTAGTCTGGAAAATACGATTACCGGTTATAGCAAGATTTTCGGCATACACGGTCGAAATCCCTGATGATCCTGCCCCTTCGCTAAAGAAGTCTGATATAAGGTTGTCGCTTATAGTGGTGTAAGTGTCGGGCATGGCAGATGTGCCGCGTATTACGATACCCGACACCGGAGGGCTTGCGGCCGATTCGGGTGTAATAGCACATGCTGTAATTGTATTATGATTATTGGCAGCCGAAGCTCCTGCGTTTATAAAAACTACACCCATAGAGCCACTTTGGGTATTGCCTTTTAGTGTACAGTTCTTTATCGTATTATATACCGCTCCGTTTGTCAGCAGGAGGGTACAGTTGCCCCAACTTGTACTATTGCCGGAATTGGCAATTGTTAGGGAATTGCCCCCGGCATTAAGGCCATCTATTAAAACATTATCTGCCCCGTTGAGGCTTACCAGTGCGGTAATAAGGTTGCCCGAAATAACGCGGTCGCCCTGAGGTTTTATTACCAGTGAATGCCATGTTCCTGAATTTAGTGCCGCAACTGATGTTTCTGTTGTATTACCGGTAATGGTTATCAAAATGTCGCTGTTTGTCTGGTTTCCGGCGTTAATTGCGTTAAATGCCAATCTAAGGCTTGTGTAAGAACCATTTCCTGACAATGCGCCACTAACCGAAACCTGGGCATTTAACTGTAGCGTGAACGCAAATAGTGCGAGAAGTATCGCATTGCAATCAATCCATTTAGGATGTAAGCATCTCATAAAATGTCTGAATTTGTTTAACATTTAAATAGTAGTATTTTTCGTGTAAAAATATATATATGTTTTGAATAATATTTGGTGTAATTATTTAATTTATGAGAATTGTGCATATATTAACGGTTTTATACGGCGAATAAAAGATTATCGGCAAATCAACCAATAATTTGAAAACTGTATAATTTTGTAAAGATTTTTTTACTGTATTCGTTGCGACTATTAACATTTTCTTACCACTGGTGCATATCGTCTGTGATTATCTTAGCATACAAATACAGATAATATGGCAGAGTATATAACAATCGGTAACGTATCAGCAGCGGCCATCCGCAACTTCCTTATCGAAAAGAAGATCGATAAGGGCGACAGCCTTGTTTTTAATCCAATGGATTTTGAACATCTGACAAACGATATAAGAGAGTCGGGTGAGCCGATAGATATTCCCTTAAAATACTTCGGCGTACGTATTTTAAAGGACGACAATGTGCCGGCCGGAAAGCTACAGATTGTGAAGAACGAATCTACTATAAACTAAGCTATGCAGGATTACAGTACCATACACCAGGCCTTTAGGGAGGCAGGCATCGATATAAACAAGGCGGAATACAGCATCACTCCTTATTCACTGAATACAAAACTCAGTTTTCGGTTTGAAAACCTTGCCGATTTTGCAAACTTCCTGCAGATGGATATGCATGCCGATGCGAAAAAGATGCAGGCGCTTAATGAGCTTATTGTAAAGGAGGGAATAAATCCGGACGCTTACTTCTATGTTAATTTTTATCACCCAAGGGTTGCCGAATTGTAATTATGGATGTAGGCTTTCTTAAAATAAAAATTGATATCAAAACCGAGTATGAAGAGTACAGGAAACGGTATGACTACAAGCGCAAAGAAATAAAGCGGGAGGAGATAAAAAAAATGTTCGAGGGTTTCAGGGATTTTTTCCGGAACGACGGGCATTTTAAGTTTCGGGAAAATGAGCATACGTTAACTGCAGAGTATAGAGATCATTCTGTAGTGCTCGACTTTGACCTTTATAAAACCATCGATAGCCCCGACTTTGACATTTGTATGGAGGTAAAGACGTGGGAAAAAGATTGTTTTGAAGTAAATGCTAAAATAGTGTGGGATTCTGACCTTACACTTATGCCCCCGGCATCCGACCCGCAGGAACAGATGGTTCACGATACTCGTTTTTTTAAGGATTTTCTCGATGGCACGGCCAATTGCCACTATGTTTATTGTATCAAGGGACGTGACGAAACATATACTTCTATGCAGGAAATGCTGCAGGCCCTGTAATTTTAACAGGGGTATACTTTAAATTTATTCTAAATAAGGTGTTAAAGAATACTTAAATACTTACATTTGTGCAAAACCGACAGCATTTGCGCTGCTAACACAATACTTGTATAACGAAAACTACCTAAATTTAAAGTTGCACCATGAAACTTTTCTCCCTGGTACTATCAGTAGCGGTATTTTTCGTTTCGCTTTATTTTTTTATGTTGGATGTAGCTTCTGCCAACAGTATCCCTGACATTATTTATCTTGCTCTGCTTTGTATACTTATGGCTATATGTATTGTTGGGGTAATAATTAACTGGGATTACTTTCGAAATAAAAAGCGCAGCGCCTCCTAACGTAGGATACTTATTGTTTGTACAAAAAAAACCGGCTTTACACCGGTTCAGCTTTTATTTTCCATCCTTGTCTACAACCGGCCTCGAAGGCCTGTTAGCAAGCTCCCATGCAGTTGCAAATGCCAGCCTTGCCCGTTTGGCAAGCAGGTCATATTCAATTTTATCAGGTTCATCAGTGGCCTGATGGTAATCATCATGTACGCCATTGAAATAAAAGATAATAGGGATCCCTTTTTTTGCGAAATTGTAATGGTCTGACCTGAAATAGAATTTGTTTGGGTCATTGCGGTCATTGAATTTATAATCAAGTAAAAGATGTCCGTATTTTTTATTTGCCTCTTCATTTATTGCATGAAGTTCACTGCTAAGCCTGTCAGACCCGATAACATATACATAATCTCCATTATCTTTATGGGCATCATCACGCCGCCCTATCATATCGATGTTCAGGTCGGCAATAGTGTTGGCTAAAGGGAATAGGGGATGCTCGCTGTAATAACGTGATCCGTGCAGGCCGTGTTCTTCACCGGTAACATGCAAAAACAGGATCGAGCGCTTTGGCCCGTACCCCTCTTTTTTAGCCTGCATGAAGGCCTGTGCAATTTCGAGCAAGGCTACGGTGCCCGATCCGTCGTCGTCTGCGCCATTGTACACCTCGCCGTTTTTCATGCCCACGTGGTCATAGTGTGCAGAAATGATAAGTACCTCCTCAGGCTTTTCTGTTCCTTCTATATATGCCCAGATGTTTTCTGAATCATTCAGCTTTGGGCTGAAGGCGCGCGCCATAAATTCAGAGGGTACTGGCTGGTAAAAATCTTTTGCGCCTTTCGGGAAAGATATGCCGTCTTTCTTATATTGATCGATCAGGTATTTTCCGGCTTTTTTTTGACCCGGTTCGCCCGTATTGCGCCCCTGCATCTCGTCGGAGGCAACTATATACAGGTGCTTCTTCAGGTCGGCCGGTGTAATCGTGTTGAGATACTTGTTTACATCAGCATTTGCTATGTCTTTTTGTGCCGCCTTTTGCGAACTGCATGCAATCGTACTGACAATAAGTGCAGTATAAAGTATTTTTTTCATCTTGTTAGTGAATGTTATGGTAAGTGTATAGGGCCACTATTATTCCCCATATTGCCATTGAGACAATATTTACTATAAACAGGGTCAAAGACTTTGTAAAATTTACCAGGAGGCTCTCTTTATACATCCTTCGGTGTGCACGGAAAAAATAAAATATCGCGTAAAGACACAGTACACTTATTATTAACGACATGACAAATCCTAAAAGTTCTGATCGACTATAAATGGTAGCATAAACTGCGAGACTAATGAAAAGTGAGCAAAGTAACAGAAATGCAAAATAGTGAAGGGTAAAAATTCCGTGGTCAAAGAACAGCCATCTTCTTTTACCGTGCAGTAGCCATAACCAAAAGCCAAAAAAAGGCATATAAAGAAAAATAGCTTTCGGCACGTTATGAATAAATGAATCAATAAACTTCTCTGCAACCTGTACGGGTGTATTATGCTGGTAAAGGGCAATAATTTTTTTTGCCATTCCTCGTTCCGTTTCGCCAAGCCTGAATTTTTCCGGCTTAAGGCTTTCTACCGAGTCCATTTCTGAAACCCGGCTATATTGTAATGGATTTCTTATTTCAAGTTGTCCGTCGTCTCTGGTCATAAAATCGCCAAACCACACATTCTCCCTAACATCCAGTTTAAGGTCTGCTGTTTCTCCTTTTTTTTCATCTTGGGCATGGCTATTATTGACACTTACGGTTATTCCATCGCCAACGTCAGGAAGTAATGCGGGAATCAAAAAAGCCAGAAAACTTATAAAGATGTAGAGCTTTACCGGTGGTACATAGCGCTGCCTGTGGCCACTTAAATATTCTACCGTAAGCCTTCCGGGACGAAATAGCAGATACTTAATCGTTTTCCAGAAGGCAGCGTCATAGTGTGTAAGGTCTTCGGCAAAGTGCGACACCAGGTGCCCGAAAGACTGCCTTGTTTCTACGTTCTTCTGGCCGCAGTTAGAGCAGTAGGCAATTTCTACGGTGTGTCCGCAGTTCTCACAGGTTGTATCGTGGCGAAGGTGGTGGCTACCCATCAGGCTTGCATTTTTGGTGTGCCTAAAGCTATCAAAAAAAGTTTATCTATAGATGGCAATTACAATATTTCCTTCAGGAACATCATAAAGTGTTGCCACGAGCGCTTATCTGCTTTTTGATTATAAGCGGCGTCTTTGCTGTTGTCGTTTCCTGCTTCCTTTTCGGTAAAGGCATGTACGGCATTGGCGTAGTAAATCATTTGCCAGTCGGCTTTTCCATCGCGCATTTCTTTCTGGAATGCCTCGATATCCTTTTGAGGGACGTAAGGGTCATCTGCGCCATGCATCACAAGTACAGGTGTAGCAATAAGCCCGTTAGCACGCGAGGCATCTTTACCCAGCCCTCCGTGAAAACTCGCTACTCCTTTTACCGGGAAGTTGGCGCGTGCGGCCTCAAGAGCGCCTGTACCGCCGAAGCAGTAGCCTATGATTACGATATCCTGTGCCGATGCACCGCCTTTAACAAGCTGGTCCATTGCAGCTTTAATTCGTTTCTGGTATTCTTCCGGATGACTTTTGTAGTAGCCCGATTGCTCACCTGCCTGCTTAAGGTCTGCCGGGTATTTGCCTTCGCCATAGATATCTGCAATAAAACTGTAATATCCCTCTTTGGCAAGCTGCTGCGCCACTTCCCTAGAGTGGTTGTCTATACCTTTCCAGGCGGGAAGTATGAGTACACCAGCTTTTTTCTTGTTTGGTTTGGCAGGCGTGGCCAGGAAGCCATTGAGCTTTTGACTGCCTTCGCTGTAGGATATCGCTTTGAGCTGTGCATGCGAAATTGTTGTCATCACAATAACGGTAAGTAACGTTGTAATTGTTTTCACGATATAAATTTTTATAAATGTAAAAAAGAAAGCCCTTATGCGCAAAACATAAGAGCTCCCTGAATTAACCTAACCCTTCTTTAACTTCTTTGTCTGTCGTGTTTTCCTTCTTTGATCTCCTCTACCATCTTTTTATTGAATGCTGGCAGGTCGTCCGGTGTGCGGCTGGTAACAAGGCCATTATCTACCACAACTTCGCTGTCGCTCCAGTCGGCTCCTGCGTTCTGGAGATCTTTGGATATCGAGTGGACCGATGTAACCTTACGGCCATCTACCACCCCGGCATTGATTAGCACCTGAGGCCCGTGGCAAATGGCAGCGACCGGTTTTTTCTGGTCAAAGAAATCTTTTACAAATTGCAGTGCATCTTCGTCAGTGCGCAATTTATCGGGATTGATAACGCCACCCGGCAGTACAAGCGCATCATAGTCGGACGCCGACGCTTCTGCAAGAACGCGGTCAACGTCATAATCTCCACCCCAGTCTTTACCGGCCCAGGCTTTAATTGTCCCGCCTTCCGGGCTTACTATTTCGGCAATCCAGCCTTGTTGCTCAATTGTTTCTTTTGGCGATTTAAGCTCGCTTTCCTCAAATCCGTTTGTGGCAAGTATTGCTACCTTTTTGCTCATAACTTTTTTATTTTGACGGTTAATAATTTGCTGTCATAAATTTACCATAAGGCGTTTGTGTATGAGCCCAATGCGGTATTAAAGTTGTGCTAAACTTTGTTAATCCAGTCTTTCGAAACGCTATTTTTATGATGATAATTCTTATTTGAATGAAAGATATTTTTGAATGGAAGCGGTTACTGTTTAATGACCTGCCTGTCCAGTTCCTTTTGGAGGTAATGTTCCGGACGGTAATCATGTTTATTGTGGTATTGCTTACGCTAAAGTTTGCGGGCAAGCGGGGGGTAAAACAACTATCGGTATTTGAGGTAGTAATTATTATCTCTTTAGGTTCTGCTGCCGGCGACCCAATGTTTTACGAGGATGTTGGCCTGCTGCCGGCTATCATGGTTTTCCTTATTATACTTACCATGTACAGGTCGGTAACCTGGCTGCTGGGCAAGAGCAAAAGATTCGAGAATTTCATAGAAGGCAAAACACAATGCATTATAGAGGACGGGCAATTTTCTCTGAAAGACTTTGAGCGGGAAGATCTTGCCCAAGATGAATTTTTTACCGAATTGCGCCTAAAATCCATTGAACATCTGGGGCAGGTACGCAATGCCTATGTGGAAACGAACGGAACGATAAGCGTGTTTTTTTATGAAGATGCCGATATAAAATACGGCTTGCCTATCAGGCCGCAGCTTTTTGACCGTAAAAGCATGATGATTCCTAAAACGAGTATCTACGCCTGTACTTTTTGTGCCAATGTGCAAAAGCTAGACCCGGTTGGCGCTACCTGTTCGGTCTGTTCGCGAAAAGAATGGGTTGAAGCCATAAATTCACGGCGTATCGTATAACAAAAAAGCACCATTACATTTGTGATGATGCTTTTTCGGATCTATGTGAATTAATTAACCTCTCGAAATATTTCTTCCAGCGCCGCCTGATGGTGCCTGCCTTTGAGGGGCTGCAGGTGCAGGTGTGTTGCGTACCGACGGCATTGGCGATTGCCTAACCGAAGGTGCAGCCGTGGGGGCGCTGCGTACCGGTTGCATGTTTCCGCTGCTTCTTACAGGTGACGATGGACTGCTGTAGCTGCGTTGCGGTACCTGCGGCTGAGCCGTGTTCCCTGGCTGCACGCTGCTGTTTCGCGGTGAATAGCCGTTGTTGCTGTAATCACGTGTGGGCTGGTATTGCCTGCCCCCATCGGTAGAAGGGGCAGTAGTACGGGGCTGGCTGAAACCACTATTAGTGTTGCCTTGCTGTACGCTGTTATTGCGTGGCGAATAGCCATTGCTCACATCGCGGGTGCCCTGATATTGGCGGTTACCGCCTGCGGACGGCGAGGTACGCACCGCACTGTCGTAACCGCGGCTATTAGTCACAGAGGTTGACCTGGGCGGAACGATGCCTGTATTTCTTGGCGACTGTGCAGAAGGGTTGCCGTAGCTGCCGCCGTTTCGTACCGATGTTCTTGTCTGCTCAAGGGCATACCGGTTTGGCGCATTGGTTCGCACTGCAAACGACCGTCCCGGATTTTGCCTTTCGTAAGCATTCATCCGGCGCGAACTGTATAGTGCGGCAGCATGCGAGCTTCGGCGGACAGTTACATAATTATACGTGTTGTGTACATTTATTACACTGTGGTGTATATGGTTCCTGTAGCGATATACAGGGCAAGGCGCCCAGTAGGTATAATACGTAGGGTAGTAGCCCCAGTACCAGGGTGAGTAATAAGGGCGGTAGGTGT
Organism: Flavobacteriaceae bacterium; assembly: GCA_021151665.1. Lineage (GTDB taxonomy): Bacteria > Bacteroidota > Bacteroidia > Flavobacteriales > Flavobacteriaceae > Flavobacterium. The sequence goes on along the minus strand of JAGKWW010000026.1, from coordinate 14,978 downwards.
TTACCCAGAAAATGTCGAAAATTACAGGGCGCGATACGTACACAGGTTCGTAAATATAGTTAGGGCCATACATATAGCTGTCTCCCACTACCTGTACCACCACATTATTGCTACGGTCACGTTCCAGCTCCAGTGTGGCCACATCCTGATAAACGTCTACGCCCAATACTGCCTGAACGATTATTAAGTGGGTATTGTTCTCGGTAGCTTCAATAACCCGCAGGTAATCTACACGATTGTCGCCATTAAGATCAAGATTGGATATTTGTATATCGGGGTCGTTTAGCCTGCGTTCAAAATCTTCCAGGTCGCGCGAATCGCCAAAAATAGAAGCGACGGCTTTCAGGTCGAGGTTGTCGCTGATATCAGAGCTGGTGGCCCGAACGGTGGTAACCGCCTGTGCAAAGGTTTGGCTTACAAATAGTAAAGCAAACATAGCCAAAGTTAGTATTCGCGTTTTCATAGTAGGGTTCTTCCTTAAATTTTTATTTGCTTAAGAATATCCAATTACTGTGCCAAGAATTTTTTTACCTTCGGGTAACAGATTTAAAGAATCGATGATTACAATACGAAATGCCGGTTTAGACGATATTGCCCTGATAGTTAGTATGGCGCAACAGGTGTGGGAGCCAACGTACCGGCATATACTTTCTGCAGAGCAGCTAAGCTATATGTTCGAAATGATGTACAGCCCTGATGCTTTAAACAGGCAGATGCAAAACGGGCAGCAATTCCTTATTGCACAAGACGATGACAGAGCGTACGGTTTTTCTTCATTCGAACTAAAAGATAGCGGCCAAACCATTAAGATACATAAATTGTACGTATTGCCTTCTGCACAGGGAAAAGGGCTTGGGCATATGTTGCTCGCAGACATCGAAAGGCGCGGTAATGCGCTCGGCGGCGTGAAGATTTCGCTTAATGTAAATCGTTTCAACAAAGCTTACGATTTTTACATTAAAGAAGGATTTTACAAAGCGGGTGAAGAAGATATAGAAATCGGCAGGGGCTACCTAATGGAAGACTACATCATGGAAAAACGACTGATTTAGTATTTCATTCAGTTTATATTAGCACGATTCTAACATTTGTTTCTAATTCGGCATGTTATATTTGATTGTATATCAAAACTATAACTATGTCAACATTTGAAAACCTAAGTAATGAAAAGGCCCTGGATAAACTGAAGGAGCTGGCCGAAGATATTAAAGTCTGCATGTTTTGCACAGAGCTTGATGTGCGCCCGATACCAACCCGGCCAATGGGCGTACGCGAAGTTGATGATAAAGGCAACCTCTGGTTTATCAGCTCTGCAAAAAGCAATAAAAATTTTGAGATTCGCGAAGATGATAAGGTACAGTTGATATTTGCGAAGAATTCAGACGCGCATTTCCTGTCTATATATGGTAAAGCAAATATCTATACCGACCGGGCAAAACTGGAAGATATCTGGACCCCAATGGCTAAGGCGTGGTTTGAAGAAGGAAAGGACGACCCGGATGCTACCGTTATAAAAGTGTCGCCGCTCGATGCCTATTACTGGGATACCGAAAACGGCAAAATGATCACACTTCTTCGCATTGCAGCATCGGCAATAACCGGTAAAGGTGATGAAGGTGGGGTAGAAGGCAAGCTGGAATTATAGGCCATTCAACTTCCATATATTTTTTTAAGGCTGCGTTTCGCCATCCGAAATGCAGCCTTTCTTTTATTCCTTTTGCAGGTCGGGCTGCTTGGGCGGTATTACTGCTACGTCGCGTTCTTTTTCGCGCTGCTCTACATATACGGCGTAGTCTGCCGGTTCAATCCTTGCACCGGTATAGCTTGCGTAGGCGCTGGTAAACTCGGCGCCGTAATATAAAATAGCTGCCGTATAGTAAACCCAAAGCAATATCACAATGATAGATCCTGCCGCGCCGTATGGCGAACCGGCTGCTGTTGTTTCTATGTAAAGCCCGATAAGGTATCGCCCTAGCATAAAGAGGCATGCTGTAAAGAATGCACCCACCCGCACATCGCGCCAGGAAATCTTTACATCGGGCAGTAATTTAAAGATGACCCCAAACAATATGGTTATCACTAAAAAGCTGACTACAATGTTAATACCGTTAAATATAATGATCGTCATATCCGGAAAATGATCTTTCAGCATTTCGCTCAGGGCAAGCACTGCTCCGTTTATCATAAGCGAAACGATCAGCAGAAAGCCAAGCCCTATTATAATAGATCCCGATAGTAGCCTGTCCTTAATAAGCTTTACCCATCCGCGCTTTGGCTTTGCCTTTACCCGCCAGATAATATTGATAGAATCCTGTATTTCGCCAAATACGGTTGTGGCGCCTATCACCAGCGTTATTGCTCCGATGATTACAGACATGGTAGTCTTACCCGAAAGTTCCAGATTTTTTATGATCTGCTGCACCTGAATGGCAGCGTCGTTTCCAATGAGCCCGTTAAGCTCTTCGAACACGCGCCCTTCTATTGCTTCGCGCCCGAAAAATAAGCCCGCCAGCGATATAACCAACAGCAGGAGCGGCGCCATAGAAAATGTGGTATAATAAGAAAGTGACGCGCTTAGCTTAAGCCCTTTATCATTGGCGAAACAGATGCCTGCCTCTTTCAACAGCTTAAAAACATCTTTGATATTGTTTTTTGTAAAAAGCCTTTTCTTCATAAGGGTAAAAGTTTATTCTTATTAAAATTAAAGATACCCTGATTTTGATGCTACAACATTAACATAACAATAAAAAGCCCGCAGCAATTTTATAATGGCTGCTAAAAAGCCAAACATTTCATAAAAATGGTTAAGGCAAAGCCTACCGGTAGTGGGCATTCTGCATTATTCACTAAATTTATGAGAGAAAATACACACTACAGATTCACACTAAATCACTGTATTAATGGCAACACGGATAGTAATCATCGGCGGCGGCTTTGCGGGTATCAATCTCGCAAAAGAGCTTGCCAATAAGAACGATTTTGAAGTAACGCTTATCGATAAAAATAACTATAATTTTTTTCCGCCACTCATTTACCAGGTAGCCACAGCCTACCTTGAGCCGGCCAGTATCAGCTTTCCGTTCCGGAAGTATTTCCGAAACCGCAAGAACCTCCATTTTCGTATGGGCGAACTGGTGTCGGTTAATATGGCCGAAAACAAAGCGATCCTCAGTAATGGCGAAGTGGAATATGACCATCTTGTTTTTGCAACAGGCGCTGAAACTAATTATTTCGGGATGGAGAATGTGAAGAAAAATGCCATCCCGATGAAAACCCTGAACGATGCGATAGAGATGCGCAACAAGCTTTTGCAGCGGATGGAAAAAGCGAGCATCTGTAAGAACAGCCGGGAGCGCCGCAAATATCTGAATATTGTTGTAGCGGGTGGCGGGCCGACAGGAGTAGAAGTTTCAGGGATGTTTGCCGAAATGCGAAACGGTATTTTGCGAAAAGATTATCCGGAGCTTTCTACTACTGCCAGCAATATTTATCTGGTAGACGGCGGCGGCGAACTTCTGGGTCCGATGAGTAAAAAGTCGCAGCAGGACACCTACGATGCGCTTAAAAAAATGGGTGTGATCATCAAGCTCAATACGCGGGTGACTGATTACAAAGATGACATGGTGTTTTTCCATAATGGGGAATCGATACCTACAAAGAACCTGATATGGGCAGCGGGTGTTTCGGCACGCGTGTTTGACGGTATCCCGGCGGAGAGTTATGGACGTGGCAAACGGATGCTTACCGACCCGTTCAATAAAGTACAGGGAACACAAAATATCTGGGCTATTGGCGATACCTGCCTTCAGCTGCATGATAAAGGTTGGGAGCAAGGACACCCTCAGGTGGCGCAGGTTGCCATACAGCAGGGGATAAATCTGGCTAAAAATTTCCGGAACATCGCTGCGGGCCGCCAGCCTCAACCGTTCAAATATAAGGACAAGGGTTCTATGGCCATCATCGGAAAGAATAAAGCGGTGGTAGACCTTCCTAAACCGGCCCTGCACTTCAAAGGCTTTATCGCATGGCTGATGTGGCTGTTTATCCACCTTATGTCACTGATAGGACACCGCAACCGGATCACAACCTTTTACAATTGGATGACGTCGTACTTCTCATCCGACCAGCCGCTACGTATGATCATACGTCCGGACAAAAGGCCAAAGCAACTATCCGACCCGGCAAAACCGGAATAGAGATAAAAAAACACCGCTGCAGAGCGGTGTTTTTTTATTAGAATGGATAACCAATTGCGAGGTTAAAGACCAGGTTATCCCGGCGCCACGATTTGCTGCCAAAATCTATCTCGTCGTATACCCATCGCTGTCCTTCCGGCAGCCACGGCTTCCGCAGCGGGAATGCAAGGTCGGTACGTAGCACAAGGAATGAAAAATCAAAACGCAGCCCGACGCCTGTGCCAACCGCTATCTCTTTGACGAAGTCTTTTGAAAATTGTGAACCCGGCCGGTCAGGATCTTTATTCCACAGCCAGATATTTCCGGCATCTAAAAAGACAGCGCCATTTACAACGCTGAATAAATTTGCCCTGTATTCGGTATTGGCTTCCAGCTTTATGTCCCCCGATTGGTCGGGCAGGAAGGTGTTGCCGTCTACGTTGGGCCTGTAACTGCCGGGGCCTATCGAACGGGCGCGGAAAGCCCTGATACTGTTTGTTCCGCCAATAAAGAATTGCCGGATGTAGGGTAGGGCAGAGGAGTTGCCATAAGGCATCCCTACGCCCGCTATGATGCGGCTTGCCAGTTGCGTCTTTTCGCCCAGCTTCATATAGTGCCTAAAATCATGTTCCATTTTTACGAACTGGCTGAACGGCACACTGAACACCGATACGGTATCACCCTTTTTTACATTAGCCCCTGTGAGTAAACCTGCTACATTCCCCGCCAGGTCGAGCGAACCTTTATAATAGATAGTATGTTTCTTAAACGTACGCATAGTATTGGTATACGTAAAAGAATAGGTGCTGCCGAATATCAGCTGTTTCTCAATCACTTTTCCCAACGCCGGTATATCTTCTATCTGGCTTCTGTAAAGATCCGTTACATTGTTTGGGCTCACATAATTAACATCGATCACATTCAGCTGATGCTCCTTACGGACATTTTCTTTCCAGAGGTAGCCAAATGATGTCCGGAACGAATTGAGCGAATAGAGCCTTGCCCGGTTTTGGTATTCATAACTAATAGCAGCGCGCGTACGCGGCACAAAAGCGCTGGAATCCTTTATGTTAATAGGTGTGATGAACCTTGGCCACATCAGGCTGGTTTCGGTACCGACCCTGTACACATTGAAGCCTTTGTTCTGCCCGGCAACCTGAACTTCGAGGCCACCAAATACCGAGATGTTCAGCAGCTCCGCAGCGCGAAAAGTATTTCGGTTGCTCCAGTTCACATTAACTTCAGAGCCATTGTAGTTTGCAGAATTTGTCTTGGCAAGTACTTCTACACGTATCGACTTTCGCGGAAGCGGCGTCAGGTAGTAATATACGTTGAGTGCGGTAGGTAAGGTATCGGCAACCTTAAAGTTGTTTTTCACGAATTTAAACGTCCCGAGGTTTACCAAGCGGTTCAGGGAAAGGTTTTGCACTCTGCGGCTATAAGTATCACCTTTATGGAAGAACAATGCCTTATCATATACTATGGGGCGAAAAGTATTCTCTGAATCGATAATTGTGAAGTCCCTATATTTTTTTATCGAATCAGTGGTAAAGCGGGCGGTGTCGCGTTCGCGTTCGATAGAGTAGTTCGGATAAATATAGGTATTGTTGATGGTGTAAACCCTTTTGGCACGCTCCGGTGTTTCGGGCTTTACTCTTACAATCAGGTCAACCTGTTGCTTGCCCACCGTGCTATCTACCTGTACTAATATGTAATCAGGATTAAAATAAAAATAGCCGCGGTTTTTAAGGCGGTCGTCTATGCGCTCACGTTCCTGCTTGATAACGTCCAGGTTATAACCATCCCCGGCTTTCAGGAGGCTGCGCCGTTTTATTTTTGCAATGGTGCTGTCCAGCGCTGTAGAAGTAGAATCCTCAGGAAATTTCACCTCGCGGATGGTATATTGTTTTCCGGTGGTGACAGTATAGATCACTTTTGCCCTTCGGTTACGCGAGGTGGAGTCGGCCGCTACTCTCGTCTTAAAATACCCTCTGTTCTCGGCATTGCTCTGAAGTACATCGGCATTGTAATCCATATCTACCTGGCTGAAAAGCACCGGCGCTTCGCCCACTTTATTGCGCAGCCAGTACCGGAAACCCTTGTCTTTTTTCGGCTCGCCGGCAATGTTGTAAATATAAAGTTTGGGGCGAAGGCCAAGAAAGCCGCGGTTGGGCCTGGGGCGCAACAATGTTTCCAGATCTTTCTCCAGTTTTTTACGCTCTTTTTTGGTCATCAATGTGTCTTCAACCTTTACGTTTCCGCCTACATAAAGCATGTCGCCCTCGGGCAGGTATTTGGTATTGCTGCAGCTATAGGCTATGAGTACTGTTATTATAATATATAAAAACCTGCTATTCATCTTTGGTGGTGTTGGGCGGTAACGCCTGTTTCTTGGCTTCGTTCTCTTTTTCTTTCTGCCGCTCTTCGTCGGCTTTTTTACGTGCTTCCTGCTCGCGCTCCCTGCGCAGCATTTCCCTTTCGGCTTCAGAGCGGTGGAACAGTTCGCGGAACTTATTGTAATCCATCGTGATGATAAATGCTACCCCCGTCTCAATTACCTGACCCTGTAGTGCTACCTGGTATTCGTTTTTCCGGTAAGCCCTTACCATATATCTTCCGTCGCGCGTTAGTTGGTAGTCTACCGCGACGTCGCCCGCAATGTTTGTTGTTTCCTGGTTGGGCTGTTGCGGGCCTTCCAGCCCGAAGCTGCTGCCTACCGTAACCTTCAGCCGGTCGTCGAACAGGGTTTTGGAAAGGCCTACGTTCAGGTCGGTGCGGTTAGCACGATCGCCGGTGGTGTAATCGTCGGTTGACTCCAGGTCGAAATCCAGTTGGAAACCTGTAATCAGGTCGGCAGCCAGATTGTTAAGCTGTTCCGAAAGTATCTTGCTCACACTCTGGCGCGCTATAGATTCGGCGTTGTCGCCTCCGGCCTCGCTGGCAAATGGGTTTTCGCCAATGAAACGGTTAAGCAGGAGCAGTGCAAATACCTGTTTGTTGAGCTCACTCGGTTCCTGGCGCAGCTGCTCGAGCTTCGTGCGTGTGTTGTTTACGATATCTGTCGAAACATTATAATTTCGTTCGGGCAATACAATGTCAAACGAAAGTTCCGGTTTCAGGAGCTGCCCGTTTATCTTGAGCAGGGCCTGGAAAGGGATGCGTTGCTTGTAGGTATTCCGCACCGATTGCGACACGCCGCCTAACTGGCCGTCTAAAAGGTCTATTGGTGCGGTTTGGGTTTCATAAACTGCCGTGATGCTCAGGTCTGCCTTGGTTGGCTCACCCGTCCATAGGATATAGCTTCCTTTTTGGATATCAAATTTCCTTTTTATGAAGTTGAACGACATCTGGTATGCGCCCTCTGTAAATTCGTAGCGCCCGGTAAGCGATGTTTTGCCCGACGGGTCTATACCGCCGGTAAGCCTTGCCTCACCCTGAAGGTGAAGGAAGTCGCCATTGCCCTTATCTACAATGAGGTTCAGTTCGGCCTCTTTTACGATTTCTATAGCAACAGACACATCCATCCCTTTAGCGGCAGTGCTGTTCAGGGTTTGTTCGATTTTAAGGCGCTGGGCGGCCTCCATATCGTCCTGGTCTATGAACTCTACAATGCCCTCACGATCTGCAATGCGCGGATCCTGTTGCGGGAGTACTACGGTAAAACTGGTATCTTCATTTATCTTTAGGTCGCCGTTTACAACAGGTGTATCTGCTGTTCCTGTAACCTTGAGATGGGCATCTAGATAAAGATCGCCGTAAAAAAGGTCGTTGTCTTTGGCGGTTGAGTTGATAGCCCTGAAGTTCTCGGCGTCAACGGTCATCCCAAGGCCAAATGTTTTATAGTCTGTAGTGGCTATCGTGCCGTTTATTTGCAAAATATTGTTGTTCTCATCTTCTACCGTAAAATTGTTCATCCGGATGCCGGCATCGGTAAATACGATGTTGTCGTTCATCGAGCGGAAGTAGGAGTTGAGTTGGGTTACGCGGAACCCCACGTCATTAAATTTCAGGTTGCCGTTTATATTGGGGTCATTTATATTTCCCGTCACCTTCAGCCTGCCGCTCAGGTATCCGGTACCTTCCTTGATATTGCCAAAAGTAAAAGCCTGTATACTGGCCATATTAAGGGTGCCAATGTTCAGGTCAAGGTTAAAGCTGCTGTCGGTAGCGCGGTAGGTACCGTCAAGGTCTACCTGGTTGTCATTGCCGGTTATGGCGACATCGGCAGTATAAGTATCAGCGATTTTATTGTCTACCTTAATTCGTATATCGCCCACAGTATCGTTAGCTACAGAAAAACCGGTAATGTCAAGATCTGAAGTGAATACGGGTTTTTGTGCCAGGTTGCGGAGTTCTGCGGTACCATTGATCGTACCGTTTACTTTCATCTCCTTTTTCTGGATCATGCTCGTAAGCGTTTCTATCTTAAAGTCTTTAAGGGCAACATTAAGCGGCGCATTGGGCGCGGCCGACTGTGACTGCAGGCTAAGCGAACCGCCATTGCTGGTCAGTTCAAAGTTGTTGGCGTTTATCCCGTCTTTGCCAAACCTTAGTCGGTTGTTGGCAGCCACGCTCCAGTTCTGATAATTCAGCATCAGGCCGTCTGGGTTTAGCGACAGCTCGGTATTGCCGTCAGCGGCGCGCAACTCTCCGGCCACAAGATATTGTTCTTTGTCCTTTTTATCGAGTATTTGCAGGCGGTAGGTAAGAAGGTCGTCGCGAAGTACACCAACAATAGAAGTATGCGGAATCAGCAACTGCTCGCTTTGCACCTCATCTACTTTTATGTCGTACGCCAGGCCGCCGTCTTTGGTGTCCACCGTGATATCGCCGCCCGATAGCGTATAGTTTCCATACACTACGCGCGGTATCGAACCTTTTACCGTGATAGTATCGCCCTCGCTGTTGTATCGGCCCCTGATGTCTATCGGTTCCATCCTTTTTATGGAAGGTACAAGATCTGACAGTATTGGGTCATTATTGACGTGCAGTGAAAAGTCGAAGTAGGTTTTGCCCGCCGCCTTCTTTGGCGCAGAAGGATTTGCGTTATAATATTTCGCAATGCTATTCGACAACGCATTGCCTATTTGCGTCAGCTTATATTTGCCTTCGATTTTGGCGTTGGCCAGCTGTGACTTAAGTATGATCGAATTTTTCTCAGCGGTAGATACAGCCGTGATGTTTACCGAATCAAGCCCGAACTGGCCTTTATCATTTGCGAACATGAAATGGTGCAGGCTAACCATACCATTCAGGTTATCAGGGTTTCCATCGGTAAAGTTTGCGTAAACATTGCCGCGCAGCTTTAACGGGCCTGCGTGTAAATTAAGTTTGTCCAGGTCGGCAATATCTACGTTGAGTTTCAATTCTCCATTAGGATATTTTCCGTTAAAGCCGCCGCTTGCTACCAGGTTAAAATCGAGGTTGGGGTCGGCCATTCGCGCCTTCGCGTCAAATTTACCATGAGCAATACGGCCGTCAACATTCAGGTTTTTGTAGGCGTAGCGGTTGTATTCGGCTTTTATCACTTTTGCTTTTACCACAGCGTTTGCGGTTTTAGGATCGAGCCCCGTACCTTTAACCACAGCACGCATGCTTATCCGGCCGATGGAATCATTTTTTAATAAAGCTCCGAGGTTAAAGTTGTTCATCGTAGCATCTGCATCATAGCGTTCGGCTCCCTTACGGCGCCTGTCGAGAATGGCCTTTACCTTCGCATTTCCGAAACTGCTTGATATATTGGCATTGGTTGCAAAGCTTGCCAGCGTACCCTTAAAGGTCGCTTTTGCCGAAAGGGTAGAAGGTAGCCGGAGATTGGAAGGAAGCGTACCGGGCGGAACGAATCCGCCGATATCCCGGGATGTAGTATGCAGGTCACGGATGTTGAGGTTAAAATATGCTTTATTAACATCAGGAAGGCCTGTTATCCTTCCGCTCGCCGCCAGGCTGGTGCTGCCAATGCCGGCAACTTCCAGATTGTCGATTTTCAGGTCTTTCACTTTACCGCCCACCCTGCTGTTTATCGCAAGAATTCCGTTGGGATTGGCGCGAAAAGGGTTAGTTCCGGAAAGTGTCGGCACAAAAAGCAGTATATCTTTAAAGCCGATGGTACTACCGTCAAGGTTGGCATCTACCGCCATTTCTCCGATATCTTTTTTCAGATAATTTAAAGAGGGATATTGCACAATTATCTTATCCTGCAAAAGTGTTTGCGGTGTTTCCAGGTAGAGGCCCGTAAGGCTGGCCCCGCGGTCGTTGTAAACTGCTTTCGTACGCAGTTCTTTAATATCCAGCCCGCTTTTATCGCGTACAGTCAGTTGGCTGATCTCGCCCGAAATGGCATCCGGGGCATACGAAAAATCCCTGGCTTTCAGGCTAAAGTTGCTTATGTCCAGGTGCTTATAATCAATGCCTTTTTTTACGGGTGCCGAGTTCATATCATTAAACCGGAAGGCTACGTTGGTTATGTCGGCATTGTCCAGCTTCAGTTTCCACTGCGCCTGTTTCACTGCAGCCGTTTCTTCGGGAAGCGCCTGTTGTACCTGCTTTTCGAATTTGCCAAAAGCCAACTGGCCGTTCAGCCCGTCAAGCGTAATTTTTTCAATGTCGATAAGCTGGCCTTTTAAGTCGATAGTATTGAATTCAAGGTCAAGCCTTTTCAGTTTTATGCCGGTATCAAGCTTTGAACCCACATTATCATACCCCACATCAATGTCGGAGAGGGAGAATTCGCCAAGTTTAAGTTTCAGGTCGGGGCGTTTTGAGGCTTCCTCTGCAATTTCCTGTGTACCCGTAGCAATCTGGGTCACCATGCCTTGTTCCAGGCGTACCTTCAATCCTGCCAGCGTTGCTTTCGGAACATCGAATTCAAGCTTGTTAAGGTCAAATTTTTTAATGCGGGTATCAAAGTGGCCGATGCCTGCACTAAGTTTGTTTCCCGAAATAGCATCGTCAAATTTTAATTTGATCCTGTCGAGGTTTACCTTATCGATGGAAAATTTCATGGGTGCCGAAGTTGTATCTTTCGGCTTATTACTTGCAAAGGCATCGATGATGTAGTCGAAATTGAAGATAGAATCGCGCCCGCGCTGCACATTGGCCGTTACACCCTGCAAGTTTATCGAATTAATTTCCACTTCATTGCTCAGGAGCTTGAGAAGGCTGATATCTACCGCCAGTTTTTCACCCGCCAGTAATGTATCACCTTTCTGGCCTTCGAAGTAAAAATCCTTCAGGATTACTTTTTTCGGAAGGCCAATTTCTATACTGCCCAGCTTTACTTCGGTACCAATTTTCTTTTCAAGATACGCTACAGCTTTATCTTTTACCTTATTCTGAACGTAGGGTATCTGCAGTAACAAGATGATAAGAAGGAAAAGCCCGATGACGCTGCCGATGATCCATAACAGCACTTTCAGGCTTTTGCGAAGGTATTTTTTTGTCTTTGTGTTCATCGTACCCTAAAAATAGGCAGATTATTAACAAGGCATTTTTAAAGTTTTGCTAAACTTTCTATATCCTGAAAGAAAATCCTATACTTTCAAAAAAGCTGTGATGGTTGTCATGGCTGCTAAGTTCATATCCCGCAGATACGTCAAACTGTATTGTATTCGTTATCAAAAAAGTAAGACCACCGTCTACCCAGTGGTCCGGGTGCGCATGTTCCGGGAAGTACGCGTAAGATTCTATAAACATGCCCAGCTTGTCGGTCAGGTCAAAGTTGGGGGAAAACGTGTAAAGATAGGACGGCCCGGGAGATTGCCCATCCCAGCTGACACCGATATTATACTGTATCTCTGCACTGTTGCCAACACTGTTTTTCATAAGGAAGACCACTTCGGGTGCGAGATAATCCGTTTTAAAAGATTCTGATGCTGCATTCGGGATTGTAAAATTGATAAGCACTGCCGCTGCAGGAAGCCATCCTTTTTCCTCTGACAGCTTTGCCTTGACGCCGCCCACTAAGGGTTTGAAACCCGAATTGGTGCTGTCGGGGGTTTTATTATACGCATACTGCGCATTAAGGCGAAGCTCAAACTTGTCGTTAACGCCATATTTTAAAAGAGAAGCCGGCAGCTGCCACTGGGGGTGGCGGGGTTCGGCCTGTGTGTGCCGTAAACCGGTTTCCATCTGGAAATGATTTGCTGGAACAGTAGAGGGCGTGCTCGACTGGCCGGGCCTGTCGGTTTCAATAGGCTCCTGGGCAAAGGCGGTTGCCGATATCAGTAAAAAGAGGAAATAAATGTGTTTCATAACGCTATTGGTTTATTTAAAATTAGGCATTTAACATAAAGGCGGTTTTTAAAGGAATGCTAAAGTTGCGCGGGTTCGTTATCTTTGTACCATGAAACTTACCATAAAAAATATGGTTTGCCCGCGCTGCATTGAGGCAGTTGCCAGGATATTTACCGGAGAGGGACTTTCACCGCTGTCGGTAACGCTTGGCGAAGTCGAATTGCCGGGAGAACTTTCACCCGAGAGTATAGAGACGTTAAAATATAAGCTCGAGGTAGCCGGATTTGAATTTGTTGAAGACAGCCGAAAACAGATTGTCGAGCGAATAAAAGCGATTATCATCAGCTATATTCATCATAATGGTGAAAAAAGCATCGTACTTTCTGAGCAGCTTTCTTCAGAATTGCACCGTGACTATTCTGGCCTTAGCAAGCTCTTTTCAGCTACAGAAGGCGTAACTATTGAGCAATATGTCATCCTTCAGAAAACTGAAAAGGTAAAGGAGTTATTATTGTATAACCAGTTAACCCTAAGCGAGATTGCCCATCAGATGGGGTATAGCTCGGTGGCGCACCTTTCTGCACAGTTCCGCAAAGCCGCGGGTATTACACCCACTGAATTCCGCCGCCAGGGTGCCGCGTTGCGCAAGCCGCTGGATGACGTTTCCCGCAAAGTATAACGCGTTTCCGTAATGCTGTAATGCCGGCAGAGATTGTATTATCGACCTTTGCGTTATTACATTACATATAATGAAATCCTCATCCGTAATAAAAAGATCTTACCCTGTTCTGAGCCTAAGCTGTGCCTCGTGCGCCGCCAGCAGTCAGGAGATACTGCAAATGCAGCCCGGTGTGCTATCTGCCTCGGTCAACTACGCCAATGCCACCGGAACCATCGAATTCGATACATCGGTAACCAGTGCGCAAAAGCTAAAGGAAGTTCTGGTTTCTGCGGGCTACGACCTTTTTATAGAAGAAGGTGATGATGCTGAGGCAGCGCTCGAAAAAAAGCGTGCGGGCGAATATATTTCGCTCCGCAGGAGGTCATATGCAGCCATAGCCCTGAGCGTGCCCCTTGTTATTGTTGGCATGGTTCCGGCTTTCATGAGTATGCCGTATGCTAATTATATCATGTGGGCATTGGCCACACCGGTAGTGTTCATTTCCGGGAGGTCATTCTTCATAAGGGCGTTACAGCAGCTTCGCCACGGCAAGTTTAGTATGGATACGCTGGTCGCACTAAGTACCGGCACCGCTTATATCTTTAGTGTCTTTAATACGTTATTTCCGCACTACTGGCACAGCCGTGGGCTACACGCTCACGTTTATTTTGAAGCATCGGCAGTTGTAATAGCGTTTTTGCTGCTGGGTAAACTATTAGAAGAACGCGCAAAGGGAAACACCTCGGCAGCGCTACGGAAACTCATAGGGCTTCAGCCAAAAACGGTTATCGTAACTGACACCCTAGGGCAGCAGCGCGAAATACCGGTTGCGGCAGTGGCCGTTGGCGATACCATCCTGGCCCGTGCGGGCGAAAAGATCGCGGTAGACGGCGTGGTGCTGGAAGGATCTTCCTATATAGACGAAAGCGCTATTACCGGCGAGCCCATTCCTGTTTCAAAGTCATCCGGTAGCCAGGTTTTTGCAGGCACTATTAATGGCGAAGGCAGCTTTACCTATACTGCGCAAAATGTGGGGGGCGAAACCCTGCTCGGTCAGATTATCACTATGGTTCAAGGTGCGCAGGCAAGCAAGGCGCCTCTGCAACAGCTGGCCGATAAGGTTGCCGGAATATTTGTGCCTGTAGTTATTGTGCTGGCCCTGGTCACTTTTGCTGTCTGGAATATTTTTGGAGGGGCTAATGGCTTTAGCTACGGAATGCTGGCTATGATCACCGTTTTGGTTATCGCATGCCCGTGCGCACTGGGCCTTGCTACACCCACTGCAATTATGGTGGGTGTGGGGCGGGGCGCCGAAAACGGGATACTGATAAAAGATGCCGAAAGCCTGGAGAAAGCAAGGAAAATTGATACGGTTGTACTTGACAAGACAGGGACGCTTACAGAGGGCTCACCAACTGTTGTAGCTGCAGAATGGTTTGGTAATGAATCGACAGAACTCCGGTCGGTACTTTACACTATCGAAAAAAACTCATCCCACCCACTGGCCGGTGCAGTGTGCAACTTTTTAGGGGTAACTATCGCAGTGAATGGATATACAATAACCAACATAGCCGGTAAGGGAATTAAAGCCGAGGGTGCAGCCCGGAATTTTTACGTGGGCAGCCGCGCGTTGCTCGCGGATAACCAGATACCGTTATCGGCTGTTGAAGCGGCGTGGATTGAAGGCCGCGAGCAAAGGGGCGAAACGCTTATTCTATTCGCCGATAATTTAAAATTGGTTGCCGTCTTCTCAGTATCCGATGCGTTGAAACCTACTTCTGCATCAGCGGTACACCAGCTTCGCCATATCGGCATAGAGGTGCACATGCTAACGGGCGACAATGAATTCGCAGCGAAAAATATTGCCTCCCTTTCGGGTGTCAGCGTTTACCGGGCCGGTGTTTCTC
>JAGKWW010000025.1 GCA_021151665.1 Flavobacteriaceae bacterium | reverse complement strand
CTTTTATATACTCTACTAATCTTAAATCATCAAGAACTTTACTTTTCTTAGCTGATGATTTAATAGCAAATTCGGATGCATCAATAAATTTAATGAATCCTTGATTAACTGGATATTTTCGAAATATTACTATGCAGATAGGAATAGATGTATGTTTTAATATACCAGAAGGAAGGGAAATAATTGTATCAATTGAATTATTGTTTACTAAATATTCTCTATATCTCTTTTCATTAGTAGAATATAAGAATGATTGAGGTAAAACAGCAATCAATTGTCCTTGCCTAGGAAGTTGCTGTAAACTTTTCTCAATTAGGAACATTTCTACTGATGAATTTGCACCATTAGTAAAATGTCTTGGTATTTTAATTCTGAAAGGAGGATTGGCAACAATTAAATCGAACTCACTAAAATTCATCCAATTTTCAATTGAATCCTCGAGTTTATAATCAAAATGGTCTAGATTATGAGCCATAAGACGCAAAGAGCCTAAAGCCCATGTTCGATGATTTATTTCTTGACCGTAATATCTTTGGTAAGGTTGTAAAAATGTAGCAAAGGATGCTAATCCGGCAAATGGATTGTAAACTGTAGCACTATTATCTAAGTCAGCTAAATTCATTATTAGTCGACTAATTTCAAGTGGTTGTATGAATTCACCTGAATTTTTTCCTTGAGCATTTGAGATTCTATATAGAATTGAATCAAAAATTTCCGGAAAAAATTCTTGTAACTCTTCTTGATTTATTCTATTAAATAACAATACAATTTCACTTAGCTTTTGTCTTGGGATGAATCTAATAATAGATGAGTAAATCTCTGTAATATTGTAATATTTACTATTTCTATAGTAGTAATTTATTAGATCATTATTTAGGTCAATATATTCTTCTCGAAGCGTATCAAAAAGGCCATCTTTGTATCCAGAGAGAAAAAAGAGAAGTACATGTAAATCTTCAGCAGGAATTGAAGTTCTTAAATAATCAAAAATGTGCCATATCTCATTTGAGATATGCTTTACTATGTCGTTATTATAATATGCTTTATTCATGGTGATTTTAAACTTCTCTGCAAATCTATATTTGTATTGTGCATTATTAATGCATAGTATTAATAATTTTTAATTTGTTGTTTAATCCTTTCTAAAATTGAAGTAACTAAATTTTCTGGTCCTATAACTTTCACCTTTTCACCAAAAGACAAAATACGAGTTTCTAATTCGTAATTTATGATCACATTTATTCTTACTTCAAGTTTACCATCTTCTAATACTTTACTTTTTTGAGACCAGTGTAAAGGCTTGGTTTGAATGTAAGGAGCTTGCTCTTTACTAAAAACTAATTTAATTTCTTCAGGTTCTCTATTTGGCTCTTTTGAAACTCCAATAATTTCATCAAAGAAATCTTGCCAGTCAGTGTCGTCTCCTCTATACTTCCCTTTTGTGTTTTCAATAACTTTGATCCTATCTAAAGCTAAATTCCATTTTGGATTTTGATTGAACTCATTGTAACCAAAAACAAACCAACGATTGTTATATTGTTTAAGAAAGTATGGATGAAAAATTATATGGTAAGATTCTTTTCCGAATGGTTCATAATTTATTTTTAGAACAGTTTTGTTGATTATGGCATTGAACAATGATGTAATATAATCGTAACCTTTATAGTCTATATTAGATTCCAATGACATTACTTTTTTATCTTGGTTTTTTAAACCAAATTTGTCATTCAACAACGGAGCTAGTTGATTAACCCATTCAAACTCTGGACTACCTTCAAAACGATTTAATATAGAAATGGCATTTTTCAACTGTTCCGCTTCTGTATCATTTAATGGACTATTATTAATTGAAAAGGATTTATCTGTGTAACGATAATAAAAGTTTCCATTGGAAGCTTTTATAGCTTCAATCGGCGCATTATAACCCGATTCGCTTTTCATGAATCTTATATCTTTTCTTAAAGTCCTTATTTGAATTCCTTCACTTCTTGGATCATATTCAATAATCGCGTCATTTACTGCTGCTAATAATTCATCTATAGTATATTCTTTGCCGTAGTTTTGAAAACAACGATCTAGTTTATTGTATCTAATCAGTTGATTCTTTGTGTTAAACATAAGAGGATTGAGATTATTTAGAATATGTAAATCTAGTTCAATTATTAAAGTTACTTTGATTAGAAGAGTACAATTTTTAACCTTATACAGAAACCTTTTTGAATTAGTTGCTTAGAGATTATGTCCAAAAAAAGACCACCTTTCGGCGGTCTCCCATCAGTAACAGTAAAACGAGTTTACTATTTATTTAAAAGCTTTTCCAAGTAAGCTACTTTATCTTTTTCAGCCTGAACCAAACGCTCATAAAGTTCAACAACTTTGTCTAAGGGATTAAATGTGCAATCATGGTAATGTTTGTTAAAAGCACCATGATCATAAATATTATTAAAATAATTTATTACCCCTTCCTCAGAAAAATTCTTAATCGCCTCCACAGTCACACCAAGCGCTTTTGCTACCTCAACAAGTTTTTCATCTTCAACTACTTCACTGTTCTCCAGAATAGAAATAGCCTGCTGGTTCGTACCCATTGCCTGGGCAAGTGCTTCCTGCTTCATATTACGAAGTTCGCGGATGCGGCTGATTTTACGCCCTATATGGTTTGGTTTTGTCGTGTTCATAATCAAAGGTATAAAATTGAAAATAAAGTACCACACCGTAAAATACATTGAAAACCATGTACCATACATCGGAAATTGATTTGGTACAGGATAAGCAATGTTTTACTTGTGCTTCATAACAAAAATACAATTTTTCAATGATGTACCACCTTAAAACGTAAGATTATGAACGATTCCATTCAAATTAAGCAAAGCAATCCTTCAGCAGGAATTCTCAAAGAATTAACCGAAAAGGTAGTAAAGGTTGCCCCAATGCAAGATATTTATATCTCTGTCGCCAATACAGCACCGGAGACGAGATTTACATTGTTTGTAGATACCACCTTTACACGTATTGACAATGACCTGCTGGAGCCACTCAACCAGGTATTTGAAGACTATCTCTCGATTACCTATAATGTGTTTTCGGGTGATTATGCGGCTGACGCTATACGCAAGGGCAATCTTTATTTTATTGAGCACTGTGTTTTAGGCCAGTTGGCTTATACCAATACCGAAACTAAAACTAATTTCCACCCTGAGAGCGAACAGCCTTCTGTTTTAATACCACGTGCCAAGAAACAATTTAAAAGGGCAATGGGCAAAGTAGATGGCAGGTATACCACCTTCCCTAAAAGCCTGAAGGATGAGAAATATGTGGATGCGGCGTATGCATTACATCAAATGATGGAACAGCTGTTCAAAATTGCAGAAGAATTTATTGTGGGGAAACAGATTTTTGCAAAAGATATTTTGGAACACCAAACTGCACTTACCGGATATGCGTCAAGCATTGCAGCCTTATTTGATACAGAACACGAAGAAGATGTTCGCCTCTTAGAACTGCTTCATTCCGTATACCTGGCATTCAGGCACAAGAACCATCTTGATATTTCCCGTGCAGATATTGAAAAATTGTTGTTTAAGACACAATCCCTGCGCAAGGAAACAGAACGGTTATTCATAGAAGCTGTGGCAAGATGCTATGAAAAAATAGAGACCGACCAGACTACTCCGGCGAGGGAGGATAAACACGAATTGGAAGACACAGTAAATGATGAAGGCGCACAGGAAACCCCTCCGCAGCCAAAATTACCCAAATATATGTTCACCGATACAGAGGGTTATGTATGTAATCTTAAGTTTAGCAGCTACTTTGACCTGTTTGTGGTTATTGAAGACTTAATAGAAATTTCATTGCATACGCTTTATAATGCCGACTCTGAGAACAGTGGCTTTGTCAGAAATCCCCATTATCACCTCGTAAGTGTACTAGAACTTATTAAGAAATTACTACCAGGTGACACTGGCCAGACACTTACAGAGCTAAATGATTACCTTAATGCTGTAAAGGATTTAAACCAGTAAATATCAATATAAATGAAGTGCTGAAGAACTATCAATTGATGTGGCGATATGAAAAAGGAAAGAAAAAAAGCGATAAAAAAGTTCGTGAACGCAGAGACCAGAATGTGGATGTTTACCACATTAGCAGAGGATACAGGTGATGATAGCTTTGAAGCCCGGCTGCATTTTGACAGTGACAGTGATTTAATGTACACGGTTTCAGACCTGATGAAAATTTCCATGCACGCACTGTATCACGATGGCGATACAAATTCAGGGGAGATCGCAGAGCCAGGTTACCATGTGATAAGCGTTTTGAGGATAGCATCCCAACTGTTACCCTTGAATGAATCTGAGGTTTTGGATAACTGCCATCGACTCTATTTGAAACTGGAGGAACTAAAAAACAGCAAAAGCTAGAAGGTGTTTTCTGTAATAAAAAATAAACCAATAAATAAAAGTAAAAGTTTGGCGACTCACATGAAAATCGACTCTGGAGATTTTTTAGCCCCCTGCGCAAGGGCAAGTTGTTTTAAGCTGCTGAAGGATTTCAAGCAGCTTAAAACACAACTTGCTGTTGCTACGCGGCAACATTTTTAGAAATGGTTTTAAAATTGAAAAGGGCTTCATGCCCTTTTTCTTTTGCCCGGAACAAATCATTTTTTCCATAAGGAAAAATGGGTAATAAATTCAATAAACTAATCAAGTTTACCCGTTGATGGCAGCCCTGTAAGGCTGCCCGGCAGTAATTCAGTAAATCTTTGTTTGCTTTATTTTACTGATATAAATAAAGTAAGCCTACCGGTTAGATAACAAACTCGGTTGTTTGTTTATTTGTAATAAAACTATAGGGTTTTAAAAGTATAAAAGCGGTAAAGCGGGCATATTACTTTCTTCCAATTTTACCAAAAGGTTTCTTTTTAAAGTGTGCGTTTTGCAAGTCAAATGTAAAACAATGTTGTAATAAGGTAAAACAAGAATATATACTACCAAGAACCAATATTGGTCGGCAGCCCTGATGGCTGCCTGCCCGAAAATTCATTGATCAAACATCTTTTATAATCCGTGGCAGCTTACAGGGAATCAAAACAATGCTATTATACTAGCTATACATATTTAGCTAAATATGTATGTAGATAAGTACCTAAGCAGGTATGTGTATATGTAGGTACGTACACACGTATTTACGTAAATACGTAGTTACCCAGATACCTGTGTATTACTACACATACCTAACTACTTATGTATCTACATAGGTAAATATATACCCACGTACCTATATAAATAGTTGTGTAGGTACGTACAAAAAAGCAGCCCCGAAAATCGGGGCTGTGTCATTAGCCCTAATTAAATTGCAGGGCAGCTGCCCCGCTTTTAGCAAAATCCCCGCACAGGTCAAAGGCTTTTTGCCCCCGTGCCTGTGCCGTACCGCCAAGGCAGATGCTTTTTAATTTATCCTCATCTGTCTTGAAGTTGCGCACATTTTGGTAGTAGCCCGTAATACAATTATACGCACCAAACAAAGTCCCCTTAGTGGTTTCTGTTTGTTGGGTATCGTCTGCCATAGCGTATTCAAAGGCAGCATCACAGGCATTTTTGTACATCGTTGAAAGTTCCTCGGTAGCCCCTTTCTTTAAAAGGTTGTAGGTTTCTTTGTTGGGGCATAGTGCCAGCTGTATGAGCTGCTTTACCTGTTTATCTTCGATGCGCACGTTAGCCCATTGGTTAAAAATGCCCTCTAATTGTAATGAAAGAGTATCGGCAACACCCATTACTTTGTGCGCTTGCTCCAAACGTTCTTTAGCCCCTGCGGTATGGCGTATGCGTATCACGTTGGTAGCGGTTTTCATTGCTGCATTTAATGTATTCGAGCAAACAACCCTTACTGGGGTAAAGGCTGCGGTAATTGACCCGCTGCCATCGTGGGAGGTTGTCAGGAAAATATATTTCTGTGTTATATCGTCCCCCTTGCCTACACGGATGTAGCCGGGCAGCTTTGCCGTAATAAATATGCGTTCCCCGTTGCCGAGTGCGCCTGCTGTTTCATACAGTATGCCCTCGCCACCGCCTACAATAGCATCGAAAAAGGCGAACGCATCGGCATTCTGTACAATTTGGTAGTCTTTGCCAACAACGCCAAAAACGGATTTGGTGTCTGTGCGAAGGGTGGCGTATTGGTCGGGTACTGGGTAACTGTCAAAATCGCCCGTACACTTTGCAAAAATCGGGGCTTTGGCTACCTCGTAATCCAAACCTGCAAAGGCTATTGCTTCACGGCTTGTCGGGTAGTTCTCTACAATTTGTCCAAGCCCATGCCATGCGGGCTGCTTTACGCTCATAAAGGCGTGCTGCCCTGTCTCTTTGTTGAAATTTAAATTATGTGCCATAATTTTTTGAATTTAATAATGATACAATCGTTTTGTATCTCCTTCCAGTTTTTAAATATGATACTGTCCTGCTACGCTTGCGCTCCGCATAACTTTTTCCCAAAAAGAAAACCGAAAAAAGAAAGCAATAACAAGGTGCAGGCAATGCGGAAAAAGCAAAAGGAAACGGAATAAGTCCCGAGGGGTGGGTTTGTGAGTGCGCGAGCAAAGCCATTATGCCGTAGTCTTTTGTCTTTTTTTGGATTGACAGCAATACCTTCGCTTGCTTTTATCGGTTTTTTTGGGAAAAGTTTCTTTTCCAAACCTATAAAAGCCAATCCATGCCATAAATCGCCGGAAGCGATTTACTGATTAAATCAATGAGTACCTTCATTCGAATACTGGTAGAAAAGACTAAAAAGGAATACAGGTGGACGATAACGGGACACATAAAAAGCATAAAGGCGGCAGGCATCCTAAAGATGACCGGGCAACGTTCCGTTATTCCATTAGCCTGACGGCTGTTGAAAATGCAAAATTCCTAACCTTATTTGAGCAATCGGGTATGAACGTGATGGCGCATTTTATCACTGCCTGCATTTTTCAAAAAACGATTACCACGGTAAAAATTGATAAAGCAGCAATGGATTACCATGTGAAGCTGACAGGGCTGTTTGCACAGTTCCGTGCCATCGGGGTCAATTATAACCAAGTTGTAAAAATACTCTATAATAATTTCACAGAGAAAAAAGCCGCAGCAGCGTTATACAAACTGGAAAAACAAACCATTGAACTTGCTGCATTAGGTCAAAAGATTATTGAACTGACTGCTGAATTTGAAGCCAACCATTTGAATAAGTAGGCTATGGTGGCAAAGATTGGCAGGGGTAAAAGTTTGTTTGGAGCGCTTTCCTACAACATGGATAAAGTAAAGAATAATACGGCAACGGTATTGGCAGGCCAGAAAATCATCGAATCACCGGACGGTACGTTTACCATTTCTCAAATCTCAAATTCGTTCCAGGCATACCTTGCAGCCAACCGAAAAACAGAAAAGCCTGTAGTGCATATCTCGCTCAACCCTGATCCTGATGATAGGGTAAACAATAATGATTATAAAGCCATTGCCAAAGACTACATGGAAAAGATGGGCTACGGCAAACAGCCGTTTATTGTATTTAAACACAATGATATTGAGCGCAGCCACATCCATATTGTAACGGTATGTGTAGATGAAGAAGGCAGGAAAATCTCTGACGCCTTTGAAAAAATAAGATCTATGGCAGCCTGTAGGGAACTGGAGCGTAAGTACAACCTGAAAAGTGCTGTTGAAAAGAAGCAAAACCGAACCGAACCTATTTTTAAACCAGTTAATTATAAAGAAGGCGATATTAAAAGCCAGATGGCTGCGGTCATTCGTTATCTGCCCAACTACTATCAATACACTACACTCGGCACGTATAACGCATTACTTTCTTTATTCAACATCACTGCCGAAGAAGTTAAAGGCCAATACAACGGAAAAGCCTGGCAGGGGCTGGTCTATTTTGCGCTGAACGATAACGGAGAAAAAGTAAGTAATCCATTCAAAGCTTCATTGTTCGGAAAAAGTGCTGGTTACAATGAGTTGCAATCTCATTTTGAAAAATCTAAAATGCAACTACAAAACAGTCCAGGCAGGTCAACTCTCAAAGTTACCATTGAAAAGGCAATATTGGCAACCAAAAATGAAAATGAGTTTAAAGTTAGTTTAAGAGAACTCGGTATCAATACTATTGTCCGCCGGACAGCAGATAAGCGTATCTATGGTATAACATTCATTGACCACCAATCCCGTTCGGTGTGGAAAGGGTCGCAGCTGGCTAAAAACCTTAGTGCAAGCACTTTTAATGAATGGTGGAATAATGGCAATAAGCCTGAGATTCAATTGCAAAATCCAAATGATATAAAATCATCGAATACTAATCCCGTAATTGAGCATAACACATCTTTTCAATCTGAAAAAATAAATCCAAACCTCTCGGATGCTGCAAATACTATTTCAGAAATATTCGGTGGCTTATTGCCGCAAGCGCAAGGCGAGGATTACGAAGAAGAAGCATTTGCAAGGCAAATGAAAAAGAAGTCCAGGGGATTCAGGAGATAGCCGGACTATCTCACCAGAACGCCTGCCGTTTTGCAGCGGAGCGACACAGGAGCATCGCTGTAAATTGGCAATACCGAAATAAAAACTAAAAGGCTTTCCCGACGAAGGATGGGAGTGCCTTTGGGGTTAAATAGTTTCCTTTGCCTGTTACTGCCGCGCCACCGGCAGACAAATCATACGTTCTGGTATCTGTGTCATTATAACTGTTTAACCTATAATGTAAATTTAGTAGAAATTGATTAGCTGTGTGAACTAAAAATGATTGCCATGGAACAAACTGCTATTGAAAAACTACCCCGTGAGGTCGGAAGGTTACGAAAAAAACTGGAGTATATTGAATCAGTACTAAGTAGTACGTTACCCAAATCATTTAAGAAAAGTCCCGTTACCCAAAAATGCCATGCCAGTTATAACAAGAGTGACTTGGCACAACTGTTCTATATTTTGATGGATGAAAGCATCCTGTTTTTCGATGCAAATGATGAACGGACAAACCGTAGTAAAATGCAGGAATTTATTAAAACCCATTTCACATTTAGTGGTGACGCCGGGCTTCAAACGCCAATACTGGAAATAAGCAAACAATTTTCCGAAGCAAAGGGCTATACCTATCGTGACCGTCAATTACTGTTTTTAGATAAACTGCTTGAGGTGTTGCAACAAAGGCGTGAGCGCATTGCCAGCCGCTAATCGATTAAGGTTTAGAAATTGTTTATGATTTAAAAAATTTGCCATGAAAGAGACTAATGAAAGACGATTTGGCTATGTTGCTGTTATAAAGAAACTACTTGAACCACTGTACGCCAAACTAGATGTTATCGATTTAAAAATCAAGGGGCAACAAGGTAAAGCGCAAAAGAAGTTTTACCGCAACGAAGACCTGAAAAAGATTTTTGGATTATCAAATAACACCATAATTAAATATCGACAAACCGGAATTTTGCCGTTTACCAAGCTTGGTGATATTTATCTTTATGATGCTGGAAAAATAGACGAGATACTAAAAAGCAACCAGCCATAAGCAGTTCATTTTCAAAATTGATGGAACCATTTTTTTGATTGGTTCCGTGTTTATCGTGTTTTGTCACTGAATAATTTTTCTACCTTTTCAAGTTTGGTATCAATCTGGAACACCGGAATAAAATCATCAAGGCGGTAAAAAAAATATGCCAGTTTTAAAAGGGATTCCAGCGAGATCCGTCCGGAGGTTTCAAAGCGTTTCAAGCTACCATACGACACACCTGAGCGTTTTGATAATTCCAGTTGTGAAATGCCGTTCTTTTTGCGTAATTGCTGTGTCTTTAGAGCAAGTTCTTTCATTACTGAAGCCGGTGTTTTTACAACGCTATACTTTGACATGAGTAGATAATATATTATACAAATATAGATATTCTTTGCACTTTTAGATAATATATTATCCAAAAACGAACGCTGCGTAATATAATAATTCATTTCACATCAAAGATTTATAGAGAAATATAAAAAGCAGGCATAACAAAGTCGCACCTGCTTTTTAAACTAATTAAAAGGTTACGCAAAACGTTTTTTCAGCTTTTCCATATCTTCCTTTACATTCACATCCAAAACCTTTGCATAATGCTGTGTTTGCTTTATATTGGTATGTCCCATCATGGCGGATAGGTTTTCAATACGCACGCCGTTAGCCAGGGCTACGGTAGTGGCGAAAGTATGCCGGGCAACATACCAGGTCAAGTGTTTCGTAATACCGCAGATGTCGGCAATTTCCTTGAGGTAAGCGTTCATCTTTTGGTTTGAAAGCTTCGGTATCAGCCCATCCTGTTGTCCTTCATATTTATTGATAATCTTCAAGGTAGGCGGAAGTACCGGTACATTGGCTTTAATCGCTGTTTTAGCCCTTTCGGTAAGAATCCACAGATCATCATTTCCATCCTGAAATAGGTTCTCACGGGTCAGATTACAGGCATCTACGGGAGCATAGCCGGTGTAGCAACTGAAAAGAAATATATCACGCACTTTTTGCAGGCGTTCGTTGAAAATAATTTTATCCTCGATTGCGGTAAGTTCAGCCTGGGTAAGAAAAACGGCATCGGTTACCTTCAGCTTACCATCATATACCATGAACGGGTTTTTATCCAGTAGTCCCATTTTAATACAATAGTAGCAGGCTGTTTTGTATACACGGATATATTTGACAACCGAATTGTTTTTTATGCCGACCTTTCCATTGAAGCTACTTTCGTATTTCAGGAATTCTTCAAGATGGTATACAAAGCTGCTGTCAATGGCTATAGCTTCAATATCGTCCAGATTATATTGCTTTTTCATGAAGTTGGCCAATAAGTCTTTTGCCCGGTTGTATTTCTGAAAAGAGCCGGGGGCACGCTCGCCGGTTTCCACCTTACGTTTAAAGAAGTCGGCGTGTTTGCCCATTACTTCCAGAATGGTAATGGACTTAGGTTTTTCATTGACTTTTGTTTTACCCTTGATTTCATCGCGCAAAAACTCAAGGGAAATATCAGCATCAATTTTTGACAGCTCATAGAATTTCTTTTCAAGGTTTAGCTGAAAAACTTCAAGGGCTTCTTTAATGACCTTTTCCTTGTCCATCTTAAGGACATTCCTGAGATTGTTGGTAAATAGCCAACGCTCTTTACTAATTGACTTACCAGTGGCCATGGTAATGGATTTGTCTCTTAGAGAAATTCGGGCAAAAATGGGTGCTAAGCCATCTTTATCGACTTTCTGTGACTTGATGTAGAAGATTACTTTTAACATAATTTCCGGTTTTTAAATTAATTTTAAATTGACTTAAAAACTTTGCAAGTTGCCAGTGTTTACAGGGAATTCCCGAGGAAACGTTTCATTTTAGTGTACCTAATTTGCCCAAAAAAGTGAAAATTTTCATAGGTACACTAATAGGGTAACTAACTTATGAAATGATATGTGTGTTTTGACACCCTATTCTGAAGTTGTAAATGTCTTGGGCAGTGTTGCAATTCACACATAAATGCGCTAGACCAAACCGGATAAAGAAACCTGAAATCCTTCAAACATCCAGCAAATACTGGTGTTTCAAAGGACAGCTTACCATAAAGGCACTCAGATTTCAATAATGCACAAACAAAAAAACCTTTAAATACTGATGTATTCAAAGGTTTTTAATTCTTAGAAGTTCTCTTTCAAACTCCAGGTAGCGGAGAAAGAGGGATTCGAACCCCCGGACCTGTTACAGTCAACGGTTTTCAAGACCGCCGCATTCGACCGCTCTGCCATTTCTCCAATCTTGCTCTCAGTGTGCCTGATTGCGGTGCAAATATATAAAGCTTTTTCGGTTTTAAAAATGTTTTCGCTCAAAAAATCGCGCCATCGGCAAAAGAATTTTTTAACGTTTTCATTACCTTAATGTTATGCATCAAAAAAAATTAAAATTCTACGTACTCTTTAATCTCAAGTCCGTACCCGATCATGCCGACACGCTTGGTTTGGGTAGAGTTTGTGAGCAGGCGTATCTTACAAATGTCAATATCATGAAGAATCTGTGCACCAATTCCAAAGTCCTTCACATCCATTTTTATGACCGGAGCTTCATTGATGCCTCTTGCCTGTAGCTCCTTTAACTCCTTAATTCTCGTCAATAGCTCGCCGGGTTCCATCTCCTGATTAATAAAGATAATAGCGCCCTTCTCTTCATTGTTCAGGCACGAAAAGATCGCGTCGAGCTTGGTATGCACGTCCGTCGTAAGCGTACCGAGGATATCATTGTTCACCTGCGACGAGTGTATGCGCGTCAGGACCGGTTCACCAGCATTCCAGCTTCCTTTAGTCAGTGCAATATGCACCTGTTTGTTGGTAGTTTGTACGTATGCCCTGAGGCGGAAGGTACCAAAGCGTGTATTCACTTCGAAATCTTCCTTTTTACTGATGAGGCTGTCATGCTGCATTCTATAAGCCACGAGGTCTTCAATGGAAACAAGCTTGAGGTCGAACCGCTTGGCAACCTCATACAATTCCGGCAAACGCGCCATGGTGCCATTATCGTTCATTATCTCACAGATCACCCCGGCAGGCTTAAATCCCGCGAGCCTGGCAAAATCTATTGCCGCCTCGGTATGGCCCGTACGGCGCAGCACGCCGCCTTCTTTAGCAATAAGAGGAAAAATATGCCCAGGGCGAGCAAGGTCATGCGGTTTAGTATCGCTGTCTACCAGCGCCTCTATTGTTTTGGCTCTGTCCTGTGCCGATATACCGGTAGTAACGCCCCGCCCGCGGAGATCTACCGATACGGTAAAGGCGGTTTCCATGTGGTCGGTATTATTTACCACCATTGCATTGAGTTCAAGCTCTTTGCAACGCTTTTCGGTTAACGGCGTACAAATAAGGCCTTTGCCGTAAGTTGCCATAAAGTTGATCATCTCCGGGGTTACCTTATCGGCTGCGGCCAGGAAGTCTCCTTCATTCTCACGGTCCTCATCGTCCACCACTATGATGACCTTTCCCTGGCGTATATCTTCTATGGCCTCTTCAATAGTGTTGAGCTGTATGCGTGTTGTAGTTAACATTGTATAATTTGTGTTGTGTATTTAGGTTTGAGCAGGCATTTTCTTTTTCTTCGAAATGCTTTTTAACAGCCGCTGCACCGGCAGTACTACCGGGTCCCAGTTGATTGTCACATTCATGTCGTTGGTAGCTCTGTAGGTAAGAAATACTGCTAATGGAGTGAGTACAAACGATGACATCCACGAACCAAGATAGGGGGGGATACCGTTTTCCTGGGCGGCTTTTCGGCCAAACGTATTGATAAAGTGGAAAACAATAAAAATGATTACCGCAAATACAATAGGCAGCCCGACTCCGCCTTTACGGATAATAGCGCCAAGAGGTGCGCCTATAAAAAACATAAGCAGGCAGGCGTAGGCAATTACAAATTTATCGTAAAGAGCCAGCCAGTGGCCGTTAATGTTTTTGATCTGGGCCAGTTCTTTTTCCTTACCCGATACGATTGCAAAATCTGATCCCGAAATATTGTTTATGGCAAGTTCATAGATCCTGTTTTTTTCTGAAGCCGGGATTGCATTGGCTAGATTATCGGGAACAATTGCCGGGGGAGTAGTGTTATCTGTGTTTGCAGGGCTCTTCGTTAGCGAAGCAACCGAGTAGGCATTTCTTTGCACGAGGTTATCCACCGTTGTGTTAGTTTCCTTTTTGTACATTGTGTTCAGTGAGTCCAGGGTATAAGTCAGTTCACTGATATTAAGCATTGTGTTGGTATAAGCGATGGCCTGGTCATCCACATCATTAGAGTTAAGTTGTGTCAGGTCGATATTCATTACCTGCCTGGCAAAACTGCTTTTAGCAAACGGCATCCGTTTACGTTCTTCAGGCTTGCGGCTGTTTATTTCGTCATAATAATATCCGTCAAACATTTCCAGCTGAAGCAGGTTGCTTTGTTCGCTGCTGTGAAGCACGCCCCGTTTTGCTCTTATAATAGTTGCATTGGCCGAGCCCGGAATACGCTTGTGTATGGTAATGCCCGTAAGCTGCTCACCGTTTTCCCCACCTTTATGGTCTACTTTGATATTAAAATTCCCAACGGGGTTAAACTGTCCCGCTACGATTGCCATAGCCGGCTTGCGCTGCAGGATGTTCTTGCGCATGTTGATAAACTTATACTCCGCCTTCGGGATAATATCGTTAGCAAAGAAGAAAGATACAATGCTCAACCCGAAGATAAAAACGATTAGTACCCTCATGGCGCGGTTAAGGGAAATCCCCGAAGCTTTCATGGCGGCAAACTCGTAGTTCTCGGCAAAGCTGCCAAATGTCATAATAGAAGCGAGGAGAACCGACAGCGGGAGTACGAGCGGTATCATCTTTGGCGAGTAAAAAAGAAGGAACTTGCTCACCAGCCAGATATCAAGATCCTTACCGGCAAGCTCAGAAATGAACAGCCAGATGCCTTGCAATATAAAAATAAAGAACAGGATAATAAATACAGTGGCAAAGGTGCTCAGGAAAGAGGTAAGGATATAGCGGTCTAATATTTTCACCCTAATCTAATTTGTTGATGTAGTAGTTGGGATATTTACTCTCGGTAAAGGTAAAATGATTTTTTGACAATGGCTGATTGGTCTTGAAAGAATTTATCGTGATATAAATCCGGGTGCCGTCTTTCTCTGTCTGGATAAAGTTATATATATGATGTGTCTGCACATCTATCCCTATCAGTATTTCTTTCGTATTGTCTTTCGCATTTAAAGGAGACAGCTTTATATACTGTATTTTGCGCCCCTTAAGGTTCTGCACAATATCCCAGGCGTATTTGTAACCGGAATTGTAAAACGTAAGCATCCGGGCGGGAGTAAGGTCGTTGCTCGATTTTTGGCTATCATAAGACGATATGGTGATCTCTTCATCTTCAGGAACAATATTATAAACCTTTTTTCCGTCAAAGATGCGGGTTACGCCCATGAAATTCAGCAGGTATTTATTTCCTTCAAGCACAACATTGCCCTTACTCTCCCGGTCATTACTGCCGCCCGGAGAAGATACCGAATACTTAAAATCGATGCTGATATTGTTATAGCTTTTCACTTTTGCCGAAACGTCGTTAAGCAGTTGCTTCGCCTTTTCGGCATTCTGGGCATTTGAAGTAAATACGTTGAAAAAAATAACCACACTCAATATCCCTGTAATAATCCTTCGCATTCTAAAAGTCGTTTTCTTCGTTTTTAAAAAATTGCTCAAGGGAAGTTAAATCGGGTATAAGCACAGCGCGGGCCTTACTGCCCTCAAACGGGCCAACAATTCCTGCCGCTTCAAGCTGGTCTATAAGCCTGCCGGCGCGGTTGTAACCCAGTTTCAGCTTTCGCTGTAGCAGCGATGCCGAACCCTGCTGCGCAGTAACAATTACTTCTGCAGCTTCCCTGAACATCGAATCTCTTTCAGAAATGTCTATATCAAGATTAATGCCACTTTCCTCCCCAATATATTCAGGCAGCAGATAGGCTTCAGGGTAGGCTTTCTGCCCACCGATAAATTCTGTAATTTTCTCTACCTCGGGTGTATCTACAAACGCGCATTGCACCCGCACAAGGTCATTGCCCTGCGTATAAAGCATGTCGCCCCGCCCAATAAGCTGATCGGCACCCTGGCTGTCAAGGATAGTACGTGAATCTATTTTAGAGGTTACCCTGAAAGCGATCCTTGCCGGGAAGTTGGCCTTGATAATACCCGTAATTACGTTTACCGAAGGGCGCTGTGTGGCAATGATCAGGTGAATGCCAATGGCTCGCGCCAGCTGTGCAAGACGCGCAATAGGCGTTTCTACTTCCTTGCCTGCCGTCATGATAAGGTCGGCAAACTCATCCACGACCAATACAATATAAGGTAAGAATCGGTGGCCATTTTCCGGATTTAGCTTCCGTTGGCGGAATTTATCGTTATATTCTTTGATGTTCCGAACCATGGCATCCTTCAGGAGGCTGTAACGGTTGTCCATCTCAACACAGAGAGAGTTCAGCGTGTTGATTACTTTGGTGTTGTCAGTGATGATAGCATCTCCTGAATCCGGAAGCTTGGCAAGGTAATGGCGTTCTATTTTATTGAACAGCGTGAGTTCCACCTTTTTAGGATCAACCAGTACAAATTTTACTTCAGCAGGGTGTTTCTTATACAGCAGCGAAGTAAGCACGGCATTTAAGCCCACGGATTTACCTTGTCCAGTGGCACCTGCCATAAGCAAGTGCGGCATTTTCGCAAGGTCGGCCACAAAGGTTTCATTGCTGATGGTTTTGCCCAATGCAACCGGCAGCTCCATTTCTGCGGTCTGGAATTTCGGTGAAGCAATAACGCTTTTCATAGACACCATGGTTGGGGTCTTGTTCGGAACCTCGATACCAATAGTGCCCTTACCCGGAATAGGAGCTATAATACGTATGCCAAGCGCCGATAGCGAGAGTGCAATATCGTCTTCAAGGCTTTTGATTTTGGAAATACGGATGCCGGCTTCAGGGACAATTTCGTATAAGGTTACGGTAGGCCCAACTGTCGCTTTTATCTGAGCAATGTCTATTTTGTAATTACGTAGCGTTTCAACGATACGATTCTTGTTCTCTTCAAGCTCCGTCTGGTTTATCGTGATTCCGCCAGACGAATATTCTTTAAGCAATTCAATAGGGGGTAGCTGATAGTTCGACAGCTCGAGTGTGGGGTCAAATTCACCAAAATCTCTTACAAGCCGAGCTGCAAGATTTTCCTCTACAATGTCTTCCTCGCTGGGATTCTCGATCACGAAATTCTCATCGTCGGTTTCTATGATCTCCGGAGCGTGTGCTTTATGAACCGGGGCCGGCTCTGCAATTTTTTTCAGCGACGGGTCAAGGTTAATCTCAGATGCGTGTGCAATCGTTGGCTTTAGTGCCTCTTTGTTTATCTCGAACTGAGAGGGTGTAGGAGATACAACCGGTGCCGGTGGCACTGCCTTCAGCTGGATGTTATCAAGCCCGTCCTCTTCCAAGTCTTCCTCTATAATTTCTTCTTCGGTTACATTGTACGCTGGATTAGCTGCAACAGGTGCAGTAAAGGCGCTCGCGGACGTATCGTTGGCAGGTGAATAAGGCGATACTTCATTGTCTTCTTCTACGTGTTTTTTCTCGAAGAACGTTTTAAGTGCATCCGGCGACATTTTTACGCGGAACAAAAGGAAAATGAAAAGCCCGAAAGCAAGTACCAATAATGTACCGGCCTTGCCAAGGTAGTCCTGCATGTACATATTTACTTCGTAGCCGATAACGCCACCCAGTTCCGGAAGATAAGCACTGAAAAACCCGCATAATACCGAAACAATTATCACGAGGAACAAATCCCAGAACAACGTTTTCTTTAGTTTCGACACGGGCAGGTCAAGCACAAGGTAAGCTCCGGCGAGGAAAAAGAACCGTATCAGGATGAATGACGCTACGCCAAACCCGCGGTAGAGGAAAAGGTCGGCGAGATAAGCGCCAAACTTACCCAGCCAGTTGCCCGCTTTATAGTCGCGGCTCGCAAAAGCGGTGAGTTCGCTTTGATCGAAATCTCCGTAAATAAAATAGGATATAAACGATAGAAGTAAGGCAACAGAGAAAAGAAAAAGCAGCAGGCCGGTCAGCACTTTATGCCTCCTGGAAATTGCAAACTTTTTCTTTTCTGTTCCTTTATTGGTGTCTTTGGCCGTATTGGTATCTTTCGGACTTTTCTTTGCCATGTAGAATGTCTGTGTAAGTCCGTAAAAATATCAATAATTTAGGGACAAATCAACAGAAAATTTTCGGGCAGTATATTATGGCACCGACTGCCAGCGCCGCCATTGCAGCAAAAAACACGGCACCCGCTGCAATATCCTTTATAAAGCCAATGCGCGAATCAAACTCCGGGTGTATAAAATCAGCTATCTTTTCGACCGCAGTATTAATGCCTTCTACGCCCAGCACCAGGCCAATAGCCAGTGTTTGAAGCGCCCATTCGGTAGAAGATATGTGAAACCAGAAACCTGCTATAGTAACCACCACGCCAAGCGAAAACTGCATCATTACGCTATGTTCTGTACTTACAAGTTTGTAAGCCCCTTTAACCGCGTACCCAACGCTTTTTAACCGGCCGGAAATAAATCTGTTATCTTTCATTGTTTGCTATGGGGTTGGCTCACCAGATAGTATGGCGCCTGCCATTGTTAATAAATCGTTAATTTTTGGCAAATGTAAGAATATTGATTGAACCATAAACTTAAGACTTAGTAATGCCTACAATTTTAACGCCCAAATAAAAAGCCTCCGTTTCCGGAGGCTTGTATTATTTCAGGCTGTTAAGCGCTTTATCGTAATCGGGTTCGTCTTTTGTTTCAGGAACCTGTTCGGTATAAACTACTTTACCTTCTTCGTCCAGAACTATTACAGCTCTTGACAGTAGCCCCACTAACGGTCCGGATGCAAAAGCTACACCGTAGTCGCGCCCGAAAGACCCGTCCCTGAAATCAGAAAGCGGGATTACATTGTCAAGGCCTTCGGCACCACAAAAGCGTGCCTGGGCAAAAGGCAGGTCGCGCGAAATGCACAGTACCTTGGTATTTTCAAGCGATGATGCCTGCTGGTTGAATTTGCGTACAGAGGCCGCACACGTGCCGGTGTCAACGCTTGGAAATATATTCAGTACGACTTTACTGCCCTTAAGTTGTGATAGCGAAAGGGACGAAAGATCGGTCTTAGACAATGTAAACTCGGGAGCTGTACTTCCTACAATCGGCAGGTCTGCCATCGTTTCTACAGGATTTCCTCCTAATGTGATTTTAGCCATTTATATTATGTATTTATCGGTTTTAATAAAGATTTTTATGAAATGCGATACGCGGATTAAGCAGCAAAGCTTGCAAAAAAAGCGCCCCTTTGGGAGCGCTTCTTCTATTGATTTTTATCTATAGCGCCCAAAACCCGCATCATAAACGAATTTAGCGCTTCTTTTTTATCCATTCCGCCCTTGATCATTTTATTTACCTCAATAGAGCCATACATATTGGAGATCAATTCTCCGATCACATCAAGCTCCTCATCCTTGAGTGATGGCACTTCGGTAAGCGCCTCGAGCACCTCGATGGTTTCGTTGATGTAATCTGCATCATTGTCTTCAATGAATTGCGTAAGGTGCTTAATTACGGGTAACTTCATCTACAAGTTCGGTTAAGATTTCAACTTTATTGGTCTGCACCTGATTTACAAGCTTGCCATCTCGGAAGGTGGCAAACGTGGGCAGGTTATCTACCTTTGCAAGCTTCCTGGATTCAGGAAAGTTTTCAGCATCTGCGATTACAAATGTCGCGTTCTCCCTTTCGGAAGCCATTTTCTTAAATTTTGGCTTCATAATGCGGCAGTTGCCACACCAGCCGGCCGAAAATTGAACCACCACAACAGGTTCACGGGCAACAATATCAGCCAGATTATCGGTTTCTAATTCTTGCAACATAGCGGGTGATTTTCGGTTAACATGATTAATGAGAGCTTAGGTATGAAGCAACACCGCTGCGGTCGGCAGTCATTGCGTCTTTTCCTTCTTCCCAGTTTGCAGGGCAAACTTCGCCCTTCACCTGTACGTGAGTATAAGCGTCTACCAGCCTAAGGTACTCGTTTACGTTACGGCCCAACGGCATATCGTTTACGCTTTCGTGGAATATCTTACCATCTTCGTCAACAAGGTAAGTAGCCCTGTATGTTACGTTAGAACCTTCTAAAAGAAGTGTATCGGTTTCCTCATTGTAGCCTGTAGACTGGATGTCGAGAATGCCAAGGATGTTGGCCAGGTTCCTGTTGGTATCGGCAAGGATAGGGTAGGTAACGCCTTCAATACCACCGTTGTCTTTTGGTGTGTTAAGCCATGCAAAGTGTACTTCGTTGGTATCACATGATGCACCGATAACCATCGTATTACGCTTTTCAAACTCGCCTAAAGCTGCCTGAAATGCATGAAGTTCTGTCGGGCACACAAATGTAAAGTCTTTCGGGTACCAGAAAAGAAGTACTTTCTTTTTGTTGTTTACCGCTTCTTCGTAAATGTTAATCTTAAGGTTGTCGCCCATTTCTGATATGGCGTCTACCGTGATGTTCGGGAATTTTTTTCCTACTAATGACATATTGTACGTGTTATTTGGGTGTATTAATTTTTTACATTACAAATTTAGAAATGATAGGTTTTATTTATCGATGACTTTTATCATCTTTATCTATGACAGTATAGAAATTTCCTATTAATAAGAATTTAGGATTTTTTTAATAATAACCAAATTATCAAAGAATATTTTGTGCCAGTTTGCTATATTTGTTTTTTAACCCCACATGAATGGCATTAAAAAACCTTTTCCGAAAAAAAAACGTCAATGATATTCTAAATCAGGTAGAAAGCAATGCCGATGGCCATCATTCCCTTGGGCGGCACCTTTCAGTAAAAGACCTTGCAGCTTTCGGGATAGCGGCAATTATAGGTGCGGGGATATTCAGTACTATTGGTAAGGCAAGTGCCGATGGCGGCCCGGCCGTTATATTCCTGTTTCTTTTCACAGCCATTGCCTGCGGATTTGCCGCCTTTGCTTATGCGGAGTTTGCCTCGATGGTTCCCGTATCGGGCAGTGCATATACCTATAGTTATGTTGCGTTTGGTGAAATCGTAGCCTGGATAATAGGCTGGGCGCTTATTATGGAATACGCTATCGGGAATATTACCGTGGCAATATCCTGGAGCGACTACTTTACTGGGCTTTTAGATAGCGGGGGTATACATTTACCGCAATGGGTACAAATGGATTACCTTACAGCTTCTAATGGATTTGCTGACGCGACGGCATTAATGCATGGCGGGAAAACTTTTGCCAACCTTGATGCAGGGCTGCAGGCTGCCTATACCGCCTGGACAACGGCCCCAACCTTAGGGCCGCTACACCTGGTTGCTGATTTGCCTGCTCTTTTTATCATTATTATAATCACCGCGCTGGTATACCGCGGTATGAAAGAATCGCGCAATGCCAGTAATATGATGGTTGTAGTGAAGTTATGCATCATCCTGTTAGTAATTGCAGTAGGCGTTTTCTACGTTGATACCGATAACTGGAATCCATTTGCACCAAATGGTGCAGCGGGTGTGCTGAAGGGGGTGTCGGCTGTATTCTTTGCCTATATCGGGTTCGATGCGATATCTACTACAGCCGAAGAATGCAAGAATCCACAACGCGACCTCCCGCGCGGCATGATGTGGGCTATTGTAATATGCACCATATTGTACATTATCATCGCACTGGTATTAACGGGCATGGTTCGCTATAATGAGTTGAATGTAGGTGACCCGCTTGCCTTTGTTTTCGATAAGCTCGACCTCAAATGGATGAGTGGTATTATTGCCGTAAGCGCTGTAGTGGCAATGGCCAGCGTGCTCTTGGTTTTCCAGATGGGACAGCCGCGTATATGGATGAGTATGAGCCGCGACGGGCTGTTGCCGAAGCGTTACTCTAAGGTTCACCCGAAATATAAAACGCCTTCATATGCCACCATTGTAACAGGTTTTGTAGTGGCAGTTCCCGCGTTGTTCCTTAACCTTACACTGGTGACAGACCTTTGTAGTATCGGGACACTGTTTGCCTTTGTACTGGTTTGCGCAGGCGTCTTGGTCCTTCAGAACCGAAAAGATATTCCGAGAGGCAAGTTCAGGACACCTTATGTAAATGCAAAGTGGATATTCCCGGTATTGCTTGTTGCCGGACTTGTATTTTCATTTACCTACAACCGGGAGTCTACGATGGCTTTCATAAATAATGAAAGGCAGATCAATACCCCGGCTACTATTGTTACCTCGCTCACAAAAGAGCAGGCGCAGGAAGTTTACAATTCCCTTCTGGCCCGTGATGTTGCAAACGGTACACAGGACCTTGAGCAGATACTGGGTACGTACCATGGTGATGAAGCGCGGTACAAACAGTTGGTAGATGAGTTGCCCATTGCAGAAAATATAAAGTACGAAAGCGGATTCGACCTTTTCAAGCATAAAATACCGATGTGGATATTCCTTATTTCATTGTTGGGAATGACGATTTGGGCCTATCGCCAAAACCTGTCGCTTATACCGTTACTCGGGCTTGTCTGCTGTCTTTATATGATGGCAGAGCTAAGTGTATGGAACTGGATATACTTTACCATCTGGCTGCTTATCGGGCTAAGTATTTATTTTGGCTTCAGTTATAAGAATAGTAAGCTCAACCGCAGTATGCAGGCATAATTGCAGGCTTTTTCCGGTTTGAAGAGATTAGCTTAGTGTGTGCCAGTTTGCTTTGAAGATTGACCCAAATACGGTTCGAAATTGTCCGTTTTACAACCGGTTGCAGAAATAATTTTGAT
The DNA here is from genome assembly GCA_021151665.1 of Flavobacteriaceae bacterium. Taxonomy (GTDB): domain Bacteria; phylum Bacteroidota; class Bacteroidia; order Flavobacteriales; family Flavobacteriaceae; genus Flavobacterium. The sequence continues at coordinate 19,705 of JAGKWW010000025.1, read as the reverse complement.
GTAGTTTTGGTTAATCATGGAAGCAGGAAAATTTAATTCCGTTAAAGAATATATCGGTTCCTTTGATGCGGGTATACAGGCTCTGCTTAAAAGTGTGCAGCAGGCTGTAAAAGAAGCTGTGCCGGATGGCGAGGAGGTCATTTCCTATAATATGCCCACTATAAAAATGGGAAAGGTGCTGGTGTATTACTCGGCGAATAAAGCGCATATTGGTTTCTATCCGACGGCGGTGCCAATGACGGTATTTGCTGAGAAGCTCAAAGGATATAAGACTTCGAAAGGAGCTGTTCAATTTCCATATAATGAACCGCTTCCATTGGATTTGATAAAAGAGATCACAGCCTTCCGGTTACAACAGGTTCAGGGTACTAAAAGCTCTTAGCCAGGATACGGATGCCTACTAAAATGAGGCAGCCGGCTAAAGCCTGAATGATTACGTGGCTTTTTATCTTATGCGATAGCAGTGCACCTAACTGCGCACCGGGAACAACACCTAATGCCAATAGCATAATCATTTTTACAACATCAGGGTTGCTATAAGATCCTTCGGTAGCATGCACAATAACGCTTACCGTCGCCATGACGGCAAGGATAAAATGCGATGTCGCAGTAGCAATATGTACGGGGAATTTAAGCCAGTTGACCATAGCGGGAACATGGATGATTCCTCCGCCTATACCCAGCAGGGGAGAAATAAAACCAACGAGTACCGATACCATATTTCCCAGCACTGGATTATAGCTGTACTCATAGCGATGACCCTTCCTGTCGGTAATTGTAGCGTGTTTGTATCCGGGTTTAGCAATGTTTTCAATTACCTGAGGCGCCGCTTTCCTGTTTTTGTAAATGAGATATGCAGAAAGGGCCAACAGTAAAAATCCGAATAGCAGGTTAAATAATCGTTGCGGAATGTACTGAACCAGCATCACGCCAAGTATAGATCCCGGTATGGTGTAAAGCGCAAAAGTGATGCCTGCTTTATAATCGATGCGGCCAGACCTCGCGTAGGCTGCTGTACCCGAAATGGCATTTACCGAAACAACTGCGATGGAAATTGCGGTTACAATCTCAGGCGGTAGTTCCGGATAAAAAATCAGCAGAACAGGCACTAGAATAAACCCGCCACCTGCGCCGATGAGCGTACCAAGGCTGCCAATTATAAAACCACCAATAACGAGAAGGATATAGCTTTGCAATCTAAAACACAATTAAATTAATATCCCGGTAGGGGATTGAAAACCAGTCCGCGATAGAGCGGTTGGTAAGCAGGCCATGGTAAAAATAGATACCATGCTTAAGCCCCGCGTTGCAACGGATAGAGCTTTCAATGCCACCGTCTTCTGCCATTTGCAAAAGCACCGGACTGATGATATTACTGATAGACATTGATGCCGTTTTTGAATACCGTGAAGGGATGTTTGGCACACAGTAATGGATCACGTTGTTCTTTACAAATGTTGGCTTTTCATGGGTAGTGATCTCCGAGGTTTCAAAACAGCCGCCGGTGTCAATGCAGACGTCTATAACGACCGCACCCCGCTTCATGTGTTCCACCATCGTTTCGGTAACCACAATAGGAGTACGGTTCTTTCCGCGCATTGCCCCAATGGCAACGTCGCATCGCATCAGCGATTTCAGTAAAACTTTCTCCTGGAGTGTGGAAGTAAATATCCGGTGATTGAGGCTGTTTTGCAGGCGCCTCAATTTGTTGATAGAATTGTCAAATACCTTTACGTTTGCCCCGAGGCCAATAGCTGTCCGTGCTGCAAATTCGGCAACCGTGCCCGCGCCTATGATAACTATTTCGGTGGGCGGTACACCCGTGATGTTTCCTAAAAGCAGCCCTTTACCAATCTTTTGATTGATCATTAGTTCTGACGCTATCAGTACAGAGGCAGTACCGGCTATCTCGCTCAGAGATTTTACGGCAGGGTAGGAGCCGTCCTCATCTTTTATGAATTCAAAAGCAAGAGCGGTGATTTTTTTTATCGCGAGCGCCTCGAAAAATTCTTTCTTTTGGGTCTTTATCTGCAGGGCCGAAATAAGGAGCGTCTGCATATTCATCATTTCAATTTCCCTGAGGGTAGGTGGTTCCACCTTTAGTATTACCGGGCAACCGAAAACTTTCTCAGTATCGGCGGTAATTTCTGCACCTGCGTCACTGTATTCCTTATCGGTGTAGCTGGAGCTTAGCCCGGCACCCGCTTCTATCATTACCCGGTGCCCATGTGCGGTAAGCGAATTTACAGCGTCGGGTGTCAGGCAGATACGTCGTTCCTGATAGGATGTTTCCTTTGGTATACCAATAAAAAGCTCGCTCCTGTGCCGCGCTACTTCCAGTTTTTCTTCCTGCGGGAGCAACTGTTGCCTGGTAAAAGGTGTTAAAGACATGGTTGGTTTCGATATGTTGCCCCTAATATACGAAAAACCCGGGACAAGTATTTCATTATTTTACAGTCAGGTGGCGCCTCCCATCGGGCAGCTGTTTGATGGTTATTGCGGTGTGGTCCAGCGGTATAAGGTTAGGCGTTTTTTCGGGCCATTCTATAAAGCAGGTATTGCCGGAGTAAAAATATTCATCAATGCCCATATCGTACGCTTCTTCCTCGCTGTTAAGCCTGTACAGGTCGAAGTGATAGACGGGTGTACCGCTATCTGTAGCGTATTCATTTACCAGCGAAAAGGTGGGGCTCGAAGCCATATCAGTGACGCCCATGTGACGGGCGAGCGCCTTGATAAATGTCGTTTTGCCCACGCCCATACCGGCATGAAATGTAATGATGTTTTTTAGCGGCTGCGCGAGTACCTTTGCGGCAGCCACGTCTATTTCATTTACAGAAAAAGTTATCTCCATACTATTTCGGGTTCAGCACAAGGAAAGGTATGATCATTTCTTCAAGCGATATACCGCCGTGCTGATAGGTGTTGCGGTAGTAGCTTACATAATGGTTGTAGTTGTTCACGTACGCCAGGAAAAGATCGTTCTTGGCAAATATGAACGAACTGCTCATATTAATGGCAGGTAACTGTATTGCCCTCGGGTCGCGCACGTGATACACATCTTTATCTTCAAAGGTAAGGCTACGCCCGGTTTTGTATCTCAGGTTAAGGCTCGTATTCCTGTCGCCGATAACTTTTGAGGGATTCTTCACGTTAATCGTACCGTGGTCGGTAGTTATGATAAGCCTGAAGCCCATTTGTTGTGCCTGTTGGATCATTTCAAGCAGAGGTGAGTTGCGGAACCAGCTCAGCGTAAGCGAACGGTAGGCCTTATCATTCGACGCAAGCTCTTTTACCACATCCATCTCTGTTTTTGCGTGCGAGAGCATATCTACGAAGTTGTAAACAACTGTTGTAAGGTCATTGTTCTTTAACCCCTTGAAGTTCTCTACCAGTTTTTTACCATCGCGGTAATTGGTGATCTTATAGTATTCCTGCTTGATATTCAGCCCCAGGCGCTTTAGCTGCTCGGTAAGGAACTCACCCTCAAAAAGGTTTTTACCTCCCTCTTCCACATCATTCTTCCAGTACTGCGGGAATTTCTTCTCCATTTCCAATGGAGTAAGCCCCGAGAAGATCGCGTTACGCGCGTACTGGGTTGCCGTAGGAAGGATGGAGTAATAGGCCGTTTCCTTTTCCAGCTTGTAGTGGTTCCCCACCACGCTTTCAAACGCTTTCCACTGGTCGTAACGCAGGTTGTCTATTACCACGAACAATATCGGCTGTTTCTTTTTAAGTTCGGGTACTACCAACTCCCGGAAAAGATTGTGTGATAGCACCGGCTTGTCTGCCTTTGGGTCGAACCAGTCTTCGTAATTCTTCTCAATGAATTTACTGAACTGGGAATTGGCTTCCAACTTTTGCGATTCGAGGATTTCTACCATACTTTGGTCTTCGATGGTTTCAAGCTCCATTTCCCAGAAAATAAGGCGACGGTACAGTTCTACCCAGTCTTCCCAGGAGTTTACCATGGCAAGGTCCATCGATATTTTGCGGAACTCCTTTTGATAATCGAGTGTCGTTTTTTCGCTTACCAGCCTTGAGTTATCGAGGTTCTTTTTCAGCGAAAGCAGTATTTGGTTAGGGTTTACCGGCTTTATCAGGTAATCGGCTATCTTCGCGCCAATAGCCTCTTCCATAATATATTCTTCCTCACTCTTCGTGATCATAATCACCGGCACAGATGACTTGCGTTCTTTGATCTCGCTCAAAACCTCAAGTCCGCTAAGGCCGGGCATGTTTTCGTCAAGAAAAACAATGTCGAAATTATCTTTTTCAAAAAGGTCTATAGCGTCCTGCCCGTTATTACAGGTAGTTACGTTGTAGTTTTTCTTTTCCAGGAAAAGTATATGGGGCTTGAGCATATCGATTTCATCGTCTACCCATAGTATTTTGATCTCGTTCATTTGCGTCGAATTTTATTACAAATATAAACATGTGCAAGTTACGCCTTTCACGTGTTTTTAGTCCTAAATTTTTTATAAAACACAGATGAGGGATAAATCTTATACGGGTCTATAAATGCGGGTGGTAATCGTTCGGCTCAATGTGGATGAGTACATGCCCAAGCTCGGGAATGTCTTTCCGGAGATAATCTTCCAGTTGGTGTGCGAGGATATGGCCCTGCTTTACCGTAATGTTGGCATCTACAATCGCGTGAAGCTCGATATGATATTTCATTCCCGCCTTGCGGACGAAGCATTTTTCGGTTCCGAGAATTCCCTCCACGTTTAATGATGCTTTACGAATCTCATCTACGACATCATCATACAAATGCTCATCCATGATCTCTCCCAGGGCAGGGCGGAAGATAAGGTAGCTATTATAGAGAATGAAGGCGGACGCAAAAAGGGCGGCCCAGTCATCAGCCGATTCGTATCCTTTTCCAAAATAAAGCGCTATCGAAATTCCTGTAAATGCTGCAATAGAGGTAATAGCATCGCTACGGTGGTGCCATGCATCAGCCTTTAAGGAAGAACTGTTGGTCTCTTTGCTTTTTTTCATCACAAGCCGAAATGATATCTCTTTCCAGAGAATGATGGCGCCCAGTACCGCTAAAGTCCATTTCTCCGGTAACTCATGCGGTGTCCGGATATTCAGGATGCTTTCGTAAGCGATAATTGTCGCCGATGTGATAAGGAAACCTACAACGATAAAAGTCACTAATGCTTCTGCGCGGCCATGCCCGTACGGATGGTTTTCATCAGCCGGCTTGCTGGAATATTTGATGCCGAATAGCACAAGGAAAGACGAGAAGATATCGGCAGTCGACTCAATAGCATCTGCCACAAGCGCATACGAGTTTCCGAAATATCCTGCGGCGCCCTTAAGCAATGCTAATGCAGTGTTTCCAACGATGCTGAACCATGTGGCTTTAACAGCGGTTTCGGTATTTGTAGCAGAGGTAGTCATAGTACCCGCGAAGATACTACAGTTTTAAAGGTGGTAGGTTGGGCTTTTCAAATATTTATTAACTTAAAACTTTTCAAAAACCCCCAACCCGAACAATGCAAAATCGTATTTAACCGGGTCAGTGCTGTCCATTGCCCGAAGTGCCGAATCAAGCTCCTGCAATGCCTTGGCATCATTTTGCTTCCGCGATAGCAGCCCGAGCTTTCGCGCCACGTTGCCGCAGTGCACATCCAGCGGGCAGGAAAGGAGGGAAGGTGAAATGCTTTTCCAGATGCCAAAATCTACACCCGCGTTGTCATTGCGCACCATCCACCGTAAGAACATATTGATACGCTTCGCCGCCGAACCCGATAACGGGTCTGATACATGTTTCAGCGTGCGTTGCTGAAGGCTGTTCTCAAAAAATATCTTGCGGAAGTGATGGATGCTTTCCTGAAGGCTGCCATGCGATACATTATTTGCAAAAACCGCTTCCATGCCGCCATGATTGATATAAAGGTTCTTCAGCGAACGGATAAAGCACGTGAAGTCACTGCCGTTGAAGGTGCGGTGTACGAATGCCTGCAAGGGTTCCAGGTGTTCTTCACGGTGATTTAATACAAAATCGTACGGGGTGTTGCCCATAAGCTGCATCATCTTATGTCCGTTGGAAATAATAATTTTACGGTTGCCCCAGGCAATGGTAGCCGCCAGGAAACCTGCGATTTCAATATCTTCTTTCGCTGTAAAAAGATGCGGGATCTGGATGGGATCCGACTCGATAAAATCAGGTTTGTTGTAAAGCGCAACTTTTTCGTCTAAAAAAGCTTTAAGGTCTTCGGCATTAAGTCGTTCTGTCATAATACAAAGATACGCTTATTCCGCTTTTTTCGAAACAAAGCCTTTCGCTACATTTTCCCCGGCGAGTTGCGGTACATATCTGTACTTAGCCCGGATATAATCGATTTGTTTTTCATTTACACAGGGTAGCGGGCCGTTACCACAAGTATAGATAAAGTCTTCATTAATTGGAGAGTAATATTTTAGATTACCGATCAGGCATTCTTTAAATTTCATAGTGGGTTTAGCAGTTTGGGACGCAGGCAGCACAATATAGCCGGAGCTTCCATGCCATATTATAAAAGGGAGTGCGAGCAAGAATGATGCGCCGAAAATGATAGCTTGCTTTCTTGGTTCTTTAACAAGATAAAACAATTGTGTGGCTGCGACAGCGCCAAAGAAAATCAGCTCCGGCAGCATAAACCTGACCTGTGGAGACACGATAAGGAGGATAATAAAATGTAATAGAGAAACGATATAAATTTTAAAATAGTTGCCGCGTACCGCCCGAAAGAAAGGCGTGATGACAAAAAGAAAAATAATGGCCACATTTATCCAGCCGCGCAGGCTATCAGGTGTCAGCCAAAGCTGAATTTTTGTGAGGATATCATTGGAGGATGTTCCGTAAACGTAAGCATTTGACATGCGATGAACTCCCCTGATGATCGTATCGGGTACGGCCCATCCCGCAGAAAGCTGATCGAACGTAAAGGGATAAAAAGGATGACCCGTTACAATGTAATTTTTAGCAAGCCAAAGAAGCTTTAATGGAACCGCTGTTGACAACACGAACCCCAGATTACGTTTGAACGGCTTAGGGTAGAGAAGTAAAATTAACGCAAGAGGTGCCGCGGTAATTTTTATAAATCCTGCCAGCAAAAGAAAACACCATGCCAGTCGATAGTTATATTCATTCTCTGGTTCAGATGATAATAGATAAAATACTATAAGACAATATACTATAACCGGAAGATCAGGCGAGGGTGAGTCTGCAAAAAGCAACAGAAGCGGCAATGCAAGCAGTGTGTAAGAAAACCAGTTGGTAGTTTCGCTGCGACGGATATTACTCACCACGTACCATGAAAATATTAGGAGCAGAAACCCATTCAGGTCATTAAATGTGTGGCCTGTAAAACTAAGATTTAGCCCCGCCTGTACAATGTGCCAGGGAGATTGCTGACCCAGGAAAAGATGCACATTGGCAACCCCTTTCACTAAGCCATATTCGTTCAGCCATTTGATCGTCGGTACGTAATAGGTTTCGTTATCGATTAAAGAAGGTAGTTGCGCTGACTTAAATAAAACGCACAAAGCGATTGCAATTAAAAATAGACGCTCGATCCTCGAACGCGCGTGTAATGCGATCTTGATTTTGTTAAGGTTGGTCATTAGCGTGCTGCGGAAGGCTATCCCAATGATAAGGGCGAGGATCAGCCAGAGCGCTAAGCTGAGCGGGCCCAGGGGCAAAAAAAAAGACGTAAGCGTAAAACCGGCTGTGAGTGGAAATATTCCCAGCAAAGCGACGAGCGCGGGGTGAGAGGCATTGGTTTTAAAAAGGGAGTCGGCTGCAGTGCCCCATACCAGAAACAAAGGAAAAAGTAAGAGCCAGTATGCCGCGATCAGGATCATACATGCGAGATGATTTGCCCATCGCTCATCACCAGTTTCCGGTCGGCCATGTTGGCAAGCTCTTCGTTGTGCGTTACGATCACAAAGGTTTGCCCGATTTCGTCCCTGAGCCTGAAGAAAAGCTGGTGAAGATTTTCGGCCGAAGCGGTGTCAAGGTTTCCGGAAGGCTCGTCGGCAAAAATTACTGCAGGGTTATTAATTAAGGCTCTCGCCACTGCTACACGCTGCTGTTCTCCGCCGGAAAGCTCACCGGGCTTGTGCCCTGTACGGTGCGAAAGGCCGAGATAATCGAGCAAGCGTTTAGCCTCTCTTTCGGTTTCCGGTTTTCCTTTGCCGGCTATAAAAGCTGGTATGCATAAGTTTTCCAATGCAGTAAACTCAGGCAGCAGCTGATGGAACTGAAAGATGAAGCCAAGCTGGGTATTCCGGAATTTTGAAAGCGCCTTGTCTTTCATTTTAATAACATCCTGCCCGTTTATCATTAGTGATGCCCCACTTTCTGCAGAGGGCTTGTCAAGAGTGCCTAATATCTGTAACAATGTAGTTTTTCCTGCGCCTGATGCCCCAACCACCGATACAATTTCCCCTTTTTTAATATGAAGGTTTACACCTTTTAAAACATGAAGCGTATCGTAATATTTATGGATATTGGTGGCCTGGATCATTCGGATGCTTTTTACAAAGAAACAAAGTTTTTGTGCAATGGTAAATCTTTTCTGGCACAATATTTCGTATGTAAATGTAAATTTTAGTTAATCATGCCACAATCAGAAATGCAATATTTAAATTTGAAGACTAAGGCCCGTACGGCCTTTGCATTCGTAATTGCACTGGTGTCTTTTTCATGCCAGTCTAAAGAAAACCCCGTGATGGCCAGCGGGATCAGCACAGGCCCCGTTAAAAACAACAAAATTATAATGGATAATAAAAACACAGAAACAGCAATTTTTGCAGGCGGCTGCTTTTGGTGCACCGAAGCTTTTTTTACCGATCTTAAAGGTGTTCAGAAAGTAGTATCAGGCTACATAGGCGGTAAGACAGAGAACCCAACGTATAAAGAAGTGTGCAGTGGCTATAGCGGCCACGCCGAAGCGATACAAATTACTTTTGACCCTTCGCAGGTGGCTTATGAAGACTTGCTGGAGATATTTTTTGCTACTCATGACCCTACAACGTTAAATCGTCAGGGCGCCGATGTAGGCACCCAATACAGAAGCGAAATATTCTACACGACAGAAGCCCAGAAAGCCGCTGCCGAAAATTTTATTAAACTGCTTACAGACCAGAATATCTTCGACAAGAAGATTGTCACAAAGATTTCTGCGGCAACTAAGTTTTATCCGGCGGAAGATTACCACCAGGACTATTATGCGCTTAACCCGAACCAACCCTATTGCCAGGCAGTGATTGCACCGAAGCTGGCCAAACTGAAAAAGAATTATCAGTCGAAACTAAAATAACAGAAGCCTCCATTTACGGAGGCTTTTATTTTTGCTTTTACTAAATTTACGGCCTAAATATTTATTGCCATGAAGTTTGTTGCCGCCCTACTGATATTTGCCGCTGCTTTTCTCGCTTTGTTCGAGCAGTCCAAATCAAAACCTAACGTGATAATTATGGTAGTGGCGTTTGTACTGTTTATGTTTGGCATAATGCGGCTTTTTAGCAAGGTGCCTTCAAAACACAATAACGATAACGAGCAAGGCAATGACCATGTTTAAGCCGGGAGATAATGTTACAGTAATAGATGACAGCTTTAGCGGCACTGTAAAAAGTACCCGCAATGGCAGGGTATGGGTCGAAACAAAAGAAGGATTTGTTTTAGAATTTAGCGAAAGTGAAATCGTTAAGATTCAGGATTCAAATATTTTAGGATCGGTCTTTTCAGGAAGGAGTTTAGGTTCAGTCCTTAAAGAAAAAGAGACTCCAGTGCGACGGCCTGTGGTAAGGGAAAAGAGCAAAAAGAACGAATTTGTCCTTGAGGTCGACCTGCATATCGAAAAACTTGTCAAGAGCAAAAAAGGGATGTCTAATTACGACATCCTTACAATTCAAACCGAAACCGCAAAACGACAGCTTGATTTTGCAATAGATAAGCGCTTTCCCAAAGTAGTGTTTATACACGGAGTTGGTGAAGGCGTGCTAAAAGCCGAACTTGACTTTTTACTGAGCCGTTATAACAACGTAGTTTTTGGAGATGCAGACTACCAAAAATACGGCCTTGGCGCTACAGAAGTTTATATAAAGCAGAATGCGAACAGGTAAAAAAAAGGCAGCTAACAAGCTGCCTTCGTGTTTTATGGTGTGGTAACATACGTTCCCAATATATAATCCCCGGTGCGGCTAAATGTTTCACCGCTACCATCTGAGTTAGTAAAGATTGCATTTTGCAAAGTGAGCGTGTGTGTGTAAAAGGTTCCCGTATTATCAAGTAGAGAATCCACTTTCAGAGTGCCTGATGTAGCATACCAGCGCTGAGAAACTACAGGAGATATGGGCGGAACGCCATAGCAGATATTTGCAGACGATGGATTAGCGCTGTATACGTTGAAAATGATATCTGTACCATCTGTGGTTACACTAAGGTCTGTAGTAGTGGTGCCGTTAGAATTGTTTATTATACCGTTAGCCAGGGCAAGTATCAGCGATTCATCCAGGTTTATGCGATATATAAGTCCGTTACATGAGCTATATGCATTGTCGGCTCCCTCAAAATTAAAGGAATAGTCTAACGTGGTATTTATGGTGCCAAAATCGTTATCGTTTATAATGATCGTTTCCTCGCCTTTGGTAAATGTAACATTCACTAAAGTAACGGCATGAGAATAGCCGGTTATAGTTGTATTATCCGTTGCCAAAACTGCCGTAGTGATAATCCTGATAGTTCCGCCTATACCTATCCACTCTTCGTTAACAACCGGAAATGCCGGAGGAATTTCGGCACAAAGTGATGATGATGATACATTACCGCTGTAATTACGGTAGCGTATGGAATTGCCGGTGCCTATCGTTATAATGCGCCCTTCGGTGCCCGTGGGAACATTGGCAAAAGCCGATTCCTGAAGATCCAGTATAAGAGCCTCTGTACCATTTATCTTAAATATCAATCCGTTAGGGCAGGTCTGCGCAGTGGCATCGCCAAAATTAAAGGACTTCAGTGTCATGTCGCCGTCATCGCAGGCAGTAATCAGTATTAGTGCCGCAAAAAGGGCTGCCAGCTTTTTCATAGATCTGGGTTTTTCAGCAAAAATAACTTTTTTAAAGTTAATGGTGCTATTCCAATTTCAAATTGCAGGCAGCATTTATGTAATTTTGCACATTATGAAAAGAGTCTACCTGGATAATGCCGCTACAACGGCCATACATCCCGAAGTTATTTCGGCAATGACAAGCGCGATGGCCGAATCGTACGGCAATCCTTCTTCTACTCATAGTTTTGGCCGTGCAGCGAAATCAATCCTGGAAACAGCCCGTAAAACCATTGCTGCACAAATAGGGGCAGAAGCGCGTGAAATTATATTCACATCGGGGGGTACCGAGGCGGATAATTTCATTTTGCGAAATGCTGTGAAACATCTTGGCGTTCGCCGTATTATCACTTCTAAAACAGAGCATCATGCGGTACTTCACACCGTCGAAGCCCTACAGAGGGAGTTTGATATAAGGGTAGACTATGCGGCGCTAACAAACTGTGGCCTGCCGGATATGGCCGCACTGGAGGAATTGCTGCAGGACGAATTACCAACGCTGGTAAGCCTTATGCATGTGAATAATGAAACCGGAGTGGTCCTGGACCTGATAAAAACCGGTGAACTTTGCCGGAAGTATGGCGCCCTTTTTCACAGCGATGCTGTACAATCTGTAGGTAAAACATGGATAAACCTCAAAGAGCTGCCCGTAGATTTTATAGCGGCCAGCGCACATAAGTTCCACGGCCCTAAAGGCGTCGGGTTTGCATTCGTCAGGAAAGGAATTGCATTTGAGCCTATAATCTTTGGGGGTGAGCAGGAAAAGGGACTGCGGGCGGGCACCGAGGGTCTACATCAGATAGTGGGGATGGCAAAAGCATTAGAGCTTGCATATGCGAATCTCGATGAGGATCGCAGCTATATAAAAGAGTTGCGGGACTATCTTTTAGGCCTGCTTGCGGAAACCTTTCCGGGCTACGCTGTAAACGGTTATAGTCGTGATAACGAAATGTTTTACACGATTGCCAATGTCCTGCTTCCGTTGCCGGAAGAAAAAACTGCGATGATACTATTTTCTTTAGATATGAAAGGGATAGCTGTTTCCCGTGGAAGCGCATGCCAGTCGGGCAGCATAAAGCCTTCTCACGTATTGGCCGAAATACTTTCAGGGAACGATTTGAAGAAGCCTTCGCTACGCATCTCGTTCAGCCATTATAATACAAAGGAGGACATTGACCTGCTTATTGCAGCGTTAAGGGAGGTGTAAAAAAAAGAGGCCGCTGCATAAAGCAGCGACCCCTCACACTAAATCCCACTAAAAAAATGAAACGAATTAAAACTTCATACCAACACCAAACCCAAGCAACCACGGATTCAGGTCTACATCGGCCGGGATAGTAAGGCCGGGAGCAAGGTTAGAAGCATCTACTGTTACGTCTGTATTAAGGAACAATTTTTTGCAGTCTACATTTATAAAATAAGTGTCGTTCAGCATTAGGTCGAAACCGGCCTGGAATGCGTAGCCCACATTATTTTTGTAATCTACTCCTTTAACAACATCACCTGATTTTTCGTTGTAAAAAATGGTGTAGTTAATACCCGCGCCTACGTATGGCTTAAAAATATCGCCTACATAAAAGTGGTACTGTGCAGTAAGGGTAGGAGGCAGCAGGTAAACACTACCAAGGTCTACATCATAACTTGTTGGCCCACCCACGGCAGAAATATCTGAAGCTGTTGTGTGTACGTTGTGTTTTGTAGTACCAAGGATAAGCTCTGCTGCAATGTTTTTTGTAAAGAAATAAGTAAAGTCAAGCTCGGGGATAAATGTGTTCGATACAGCAACATCGCCGCCAATTATCCCGATCGTTGCTTTTTCATCCGGAATAACACCTACACCTCTAAGGCGAACCTGCCATTTTTTAAAATCAGTTGGTTTACTTTCTTCCTGTGCATTTGCCATGTTGATGCTGAAAAGGCCAAGCGCCATAACAGCCAGTACTATTTTTTTCATCGGTTAAATGATTTTGAATTACATGTCAAAAGTATGTAAGACATAAACCACAAAACCTGATATTAGTCATGGTTTGAAATTTTTTATTCCTTTTATTTATTATGCTTTTCGAAACGGGACAATGGTTTCAATTATAGCTGATTGCCCACTTTAAAGAGTCAGGAGGGGGATTAATAAACCTGCCTGCCCCGTAAAGAAAGTCTCACCTTTTTTCCTTTTTCTTTTTTCGTTTGCCCCAGTTGTTCTTCATCTTTTTATACGATTTCTTAGAAACCGTTTTCTTTTTTTTGGAACGCGTAATGCCCTTCTTCTTTCGGGCATTGATATTATTTACCAGTGAATTCTTAACGCCAAGCTTATTTTTCTTCGCGCTGCTCTTCTTTGCCCTTTTCTTAACTTTGCTCATATCTGTAACTTTAAAATGGATTTCTTTTAAAATTACGGGTTTGAGAAGTGATGGCTGACAGGTTTAACGCAACTATATATAGTGTTCAACTGCGGATGATGCTTCTTACCTTTCGAGTCCTTTTTCGCCTTCGTGAAATGTGATGTTCTTTTGCGGTGCGTTGTTAACCTTCAATTCGAAAATATCAAAGCGGTTGTAATGCCCCAGGATATCGTGCATCTGCTTCGGCTGTATGCAAAGGTTAAGGTCGATATCGGCGTATACAATTCCCTCCTCGTCAATAAGCGGTTCGCCTACAACAGCGCCGTTTGGACCAATAATTCCCGAAAACGCACTGTTTTTACGTGTCAGCAATTCTTCAGCATTAGGTACATCCGCTTTCATGGCCTCGATGATTTCCGGTGTTATGGTAGAGCATGACACAATTGTAAACAGCTTCCCTTCAAAAGAATGCGCTGCCGCACGTATCTTTATCGCCTCTGCCATGTTATAATCGGGCGGGGCAACAGGCAGCGAAATGTAATTGGCAATGTGTATCAGCTCGCCCTGCGACAGCAGCGTGAAACGTGCAAGGGTATTCGTGTTCTCGCCGCATGCCAGCGTACCAATGGGCCCGATCTCGGTATTATATATTTCACCTAGGCTCTGACCGCGTTCGTTGACGCCAATTACCACATGGCAATTGTGCTCACGCGCAGCTTCGCATAGCCGTTGCGTTTCGGGGCCGGGAACTGCGATCGAATTTTTATAAAGCTGCTCGTACCAACGGCTTCCCTGTACCGGCGTCATAATCCAGTTCCAGTAGGGGTAGCCTGCCACAAATACTTCGGGAAACGCAACCAGTTGCGCCGCATTTCCGGCGGCTTCGGCGATGATACTGCACGCTTTTTCTACCGTTGCATCGACGTTAAGGAATACGGGGGATGCCTGAACGGCGGCTGCCCTGAATTTTTGTAAATCCAACATTATATTTATTTTAAATTCTGAATTTTAAATTTTGAATTGCACCTTATAGTCTTACCTCTATCATCTATTATCCGTAAGTCTGTACTCTTCCAGCTTCTGGCGCATCTCTTCAGGAAAGGGGCTTGCCTTTATGCCCTGCCTGTCGTCGGTAAAATCTACGCGTACCAGGGTTACTTCGCCTTCAAGGCATGTGGCGCCATCTTCGTGTTCAAAACGAAAGCCGCAGAGCATAGACGAATTTTTAATTTCCTTCAGCCACAGGCTTTTCGTGAGTTCATCGCCGAGACGCGCAGCTTTCCTGAATTGAACTTTGAGGTCTACTGTAGGCACGCCGCCGGTCTTATGGATATTTTTAAAAGGCTGGCCAAGTGCTTCCTCATAAAAATCTTCTACAAGGCAGTTAAGCATCTCGAGGAAACGTGGGTAAAAAACGATTCCGGCATAATCTACATGCTGAAACCTCACTTTTTCTTTTTTTATAAATGGTTGATTCATGGTTTTGCAGTTGATTTTAGTTTAAAGCGCTGTATCTTGCCGGTTTCTGTTTTAGGCAGCATATCTACATAGCGTATCTCACGCGGATACTTGTACGGTGCCGCTACCTCTTTAAACCACTCTTGTATGGATTTTGTAAGGCCCTCATCGGCTTGCGCCGCATCTTTTGGTACAATGTACGCACATACCAGCATACCCCGGTTTTCGTCGGGAAGGCCTATAACTGCGCACTCTGCCACTTGCGGGTGGGAAAGGAGCACGCTTTCTACCTCAATGGCTGCAATGTTATACCCGGAGGATATGATCATATCATCGCCACGGGCTACAAAATAAAAGTAGCCATCCTCATCCATCCTGAAGATATCACCGGTGATGTTCCATCCGTTTTCTACATACTCTTTTTGTTTCTCTTCAGCAGCAAGGTATTTGCAACCGGTTATTCCCCGAACTGCCAGACGACCGGGTTCGCCGGGTGGCAGTTTATTTCCTTCACTATCTACAATACACGCCTCATAGCCACGGATAGCTTTACCTGTGGCTCCGGGACGCATTTCATCTTCTGGCGCCGATATAAAAATATGCAAGATTTCCGTTGACCCGATGCCATCTATAATCTTCAGGCCGGTGGCGTTGTACCAGTCTTCCCAGACTTTAGCCGGGAGGGTTTCGCCTGCCGACACGCACTTGCGCAGTGACGAAATCTCAAAGTCTTTTACCTTGGTTGTCAATACCCTCCAGGCAGTAGGTGCGGTAAAACAGACCGTGATTTTATGTTGTTGTATCGATTCCAGTAGCAGGTCGGGGGTAGGCTTTTCTATCAGGAAAGTTGATGCTCCGTAGTAAAAGGGAAACAGCACCAACCCGCCCAGGCCGAATGTAAAACCGAGAGGAGGGCTTCCGGTGAAAATATCTTCCGGTACCGGCTGCAGGCAATGTTTTGGGAACGCCTCGCAGATAAGCAGGATATCCTTGTGGTAATGTGCGGTCATTTTAGGTTTGCCGGTCGTGCCGGAAGTGAAACCTATTATAGACAGCGAATCGGAGCGGGTAGGGAAGTTGTCGATAGTTTTAGGCTTGTTGCCCATCAGGGTTTCAAGTTTAGAAATGCCTGTGCCGGTACCATCAAAAGTGATGATGTTTTTCAGGAAGGATGATTTTACTGCCCGCAGGTCATCCTCAAGACGATAATCGCACAAAGAATGGCTTATCTCTGCACTTTCTATCATTACCGAAAGTTCCTTTTCGCGAAGCAGCGGCATGGTTGCTACTACAATCCCGCCGGCTTTCAGGATGCCAAACCAACATGCCACATACATAGGGTTATTCGCCGAGCGAATCATTACCCGGTTGCCGGGAATAAAGTCGAGATTTTCCCGCAGCACGTGTGCAATCTGGTTCGCTTTTTCATAAAGCTCCTGATACGTCCATGTGGTTTCATGGGTGCGTATTGCCACACGGTTGCCATTACCTTCTGCTATATGGAGATCCAGCAGCCGCTCCACACAATTCAGGCTTTCAGGAAACTCGAAATCTTCATGCCCTGTAAAGCATTCTGCCTGAAGCGAAGGATGGGGCAGGCGGTCATGAGCAAAATTATCTTCATAGTGTTTCATGGCTTGCTTTACTTTTTATGGGTTACCGGCTTGAGCGCCTTTTTCATATTCTCTAATGATTTGCGCTGCCCGCCGATGTACGGATATAAGTGTGACACCGCGCTCATGTAGGGCTTTGGAATCGCCAGCGCTTCGAAATCATCTACGCTGTACTGTTCATAAGCCTGTGCATTGCGCACAAAGTTCGGGTCCAGCAGGAAGGTTTTTCCAAGCGCGATCAAATCCGCGCGCCCGTTGAGTAGCAGGGTATTAATCTGGTCGATATCCTGGATGTACCCGGCCGTTATTGTAGGTATGTGGACTTCATTGCGCACAAGGTCGGAGAAGGGGGTTTGCCACATCCTGCCTATAGCGGGCTTTTGATTCTCTACAGTCAACCCTGTCGAAACGTTGATTATATCGGCACCGGCATCTCTAAAAGCTGATGCAATGGCAAGCACATCCGCTTCGGTGATACCACCTTCTGCCCAGTCGGATGCAGAGATACGAACACTCATCGGTTTATGTTGCGGGAATACGGCACGCATCTCGTTGAATACGCGAAGCGGGAATTTTAATCGGTTTTGTATACTTCCTCCATATTCATCCGTCCGTAGGTTCGTCAGCGGCGACAGGAACGAAGCCAATAAAAACCCGTGGTGCGCCTGCAGTTCGATCATGTCGAATCCGGCTTTATCCGCGTTCTTTGCAGCCGATACAAATTGACCCGTAATATCATCCATATCGGCGACGGTCATTTCACGCGGTGTTGCCATCCGGTCATTAAAGGCAATCGGCGATGCAGACAGCAATTCCCAACCATGTTCCAATGGCTCATTGTTTCCTTCCCACGGAAATTTTACGGCGCCTTTCCGTCCGGAATGGCCTAATTGAATCCCTATCCTGGAGTTACTGTTTTGATGTACAAAATCAACAATCTTCTTCCACGCATTGGTCTGTTCCTCAGACCAAATGCCGGCGCAACCTTCAGTAATTCTTCCGGTAGCCGAAATAGCGGTCGCTTCGGTGAGCAGTAAGCCAATGCCGCCGGTTGCCCGTGCTCCGTAATGCATCAGGTGCCAGTCGCCTACAACCCCCTCTTTAGCATTATATTGCTCCATCGGGCTTAGTACAATGCGGTTAGGCACAGTCATTCCACGAAGGGTAAACGGCGTAAATGCCGGCGAAGTTTCGGCGCGTTCGCTACCGATCTTCCTATTGAAGTCCGCGGCTACGTTCTCTGTAAAAGAGGCATCGCGCAAAGCAAGGTTTTCATAAGTCACCTTTTTAGAACGTGTCATTACGCTAAAGGCGAACTGCATGAAATCCTGCTGCATGTAACGGTCCATGTGCTCAAACCAGTCAAGCGATACATTGGCGGCGTGCTGAATAATTTCTACTTTATTGCGGCGCAGCTTTTCGTAGTTTTCAAAAACCTTTTCGGTATCATCCTGATATTTAATAACTGAGTCTGCCAGCGCGATAGCACATTCCATAGCGAGTTTTGTACCCGACCCGATAGAGTAGTGGGCCGTAGCCTTGGCATCGCCCAGAAGGACAATATTATCTTTGTGCCACTTTTTATTGGTTATTGCAGGAAACTGCCTCCAGTGCGAACGGTTAGAGATAAGGCCATGGCCATCAAGCTCTTCCTTAAAAATTTCTTTCAGCTTCGCAATGGTTCCCTCTTCATCGGCCACTTCAAAACCTGCTTTCTGCCAGGCTTCATCGCTGGTTTCAAAAATCCATGTACTCATTCCTTCTTCATACTGGTAGGTGTGTGCTACCATGGCTCCGAAAGGCGTACTCCGGAAAAAGTAGGTAAAAGCGTCAAGCGGGCGGGTCGAACCCAACCACACAAATCGGTTGCTTTTCAATTCTGTACGGGTACCGAAATCTTCGGCAAATTTGTCGCGGATAGCGCTGTTAATCCCATCGGCTGCTACAATGATATCAGAATGGGAGAATTGCGAAAGGTCATCAACATTCGCTTCAAAATGAAGGTTTACTCCCTCTTCGCGGCAGCGCTGTTGCAGGAGCTGCAGCAATGTTTTCCTTGAGCATCCGCAAAAGCCGTTGCCGGTAATGCGTACCTTTTCTCCGTCCCGCGCCACATCGAGTTCGTCCCAATAGGCAAAACGGCTTCGGATAAGTTCGTATGATTCCGGGTCTCGGCTCAGGAACTCACTCAGCGTCTCATCAGAAAAAACTACGCCAAACCCAAAGGAATCGTCGGCCCGGTTTCTCTCGTATACGTTTATATCAAACTGCGGCATGGCTTTCTTAACAAGGATCGAGAAATACAATCCGCCTGGCCCGCCGCCAATAACACTAATCTTCATTATTATACAGGTCGTTTTATTGAAAATGTTTCTCCAAGCTTTGCGTAGGCTGCACCTGCAAGGCGTGCCACAGGCTTGTACACTTCCATATTTATTTTATAATCGTCTAATAAAATGCTGTCATCTACATGAAACATTACCACCCGGCCAATGATCACGGTAGCGCCGCCGTTTTTATGATCTTCAAGGCTGTAGTGATGCACTAAACGACATTCCATATTCACAGGGCTTTCCAAAACACGTGGCGCTTTTATCATAAGTGACGGAGCCGGGGTAAGGCCGGCGATTTCAAATTCACTAACGCCCGCTGCTAAAGAGGCCGAGGTGGCGTTCATGGCTTCGGCAAGTGATTCAGTAGCTAGATTGACGACAAATTCTCCCGTTTCAAGAACATTGTTAAGTGTGTCCTTGTTTACGTTGCCGGTACGCACAGTTGAAAACATTACATGGGGAGGGTCTTCGCCGACCGCGTTAAAAAAAGAAAAAGGGGCGAGGTTATTCCGTCCTGCCTTATCTGTGGTAGAAACCCAACCGATGGGCCTGGGAATAATTGTTCCTGTCAATATTTTATACACGTTTTTTTGAAGCGTGGTTTCAGGATCGATTATCATAAGTCCGGTTTTGGTGTTTTACAAATAAAGGGATTTTTATTTACAGCATCTTCAGCCAATTTGTTATAAAAATGATTTTTATAAAATCGCATATATATGAAAATTGTATAATTTTGAAGGTCTGCAAATGTTAACATGTATTAAAATCATATATGATATACAAAAAAAGCAATTTATTTTTAAATAATGAACAGAAATTATTTAGTAATATTTAATAATTCATTATTGTAT
>JAGKWW010000078.1 GCA_021151665.1 Flavobacteriaceae bacterium | reverse complement strand
GTTAAAGAACTTGTTAATAAAAGGATATTAGTCTTATACAAGACACTTCTAGTTCCTCACGCAAAGCTACACTCAGTTCGCAAACTTCGTTTATTTTCTCTGCGAATAAAACATATCAAGGAAAAGGTAACGGCTGCGGTACTGCTCTTCCGCTCCGGACGGGCTGGCATCTATCGTCTGTATATTGAGCTTGCCGGTAAAAGTACAAGGCATCCAGGAGGGAACATACTTTCCGTTAGGATTGCCTGTTTTAATAAAGTTGGCCACGTAATCTACTGCCATCTCCGAAACCTTATAGTCTTCCGCAGTCCAATGATAAACTTTGTTGGTGGCGAGGTTGCCGAGCATATATTCAATGTCATGCGAATGGCCGGAACCTTCTAGTGGCTCAGGAAGATCGCCCGGTTTCACATTGGGATCCTTTGGCCGCGGTTGTGCGAAAATATATGCATATACCGGCGCGCCTGAATTTTTGCGGTGCAGGTCGATCCATTTCCAGGTACTGTACACAATGAACTGGTCGCTCGCCAGTGCAGTTGCCGACGCGATCACTTCTGCTTGTGTGGTTCCGGGGTAAAGGCGCAACACTTCGTCTGTCCGTTCCTTAAACACTTCCTTAACCTTAGCAGAATAATTTTCAGGCGACGGAAACTTACCCTCTAGAAATCCTCCATATGAACTTTCGGTCGACGTCCATCCTGCCAGTAGCGGAACTTTCGCCTGCTCTCCTACAGCAAAAACTTCAACAGGCGGCTTGGTTAGAAAATACCCGTCGATAACCGCTTCCGGCTCGAAAGATCCCGGTTGGTACGGCATGTCCATTAGTTTTTCGGCAGGCAGGCTGCGAAGCTCATCTATAGATTTTGCTCCCATCTTTTGCATAAAGGCCTCCCCTTGTTTTTCGGCATGGCTTAAGGTTACTGGCGGCAACGTCGGGTTGATCATTGCACCGCTCTGCCCGATAGCGCCGTGGAACAGCCCTTTAGAAATCGGCGATGCCATGTGTGCCGAAACTGAAATGGAACCCGCCGACTCGCCGGCTATCGTTACCTTATCAGGATCACCTCCAAAAGCCGCGATATTCTTTTTTATCCAGACCAGCGCCTCACGCTGGTCTAAGAGACCGTAGTTACCCGAAGCATGATTAGGAGATTCTTTCGTAAGGCCGGGATGCGCCAGGAAACCGAATACACCAAGCCTGTAATTTACCGTAACCGTCACGATTCCCTTCTTAGCCAGGCTTTCGCCATCGTAGCGGTACTCCGATCCGTCTCCGGCCACAAATCCCCCACCATAAAAATAAACCAATACGGGCAGCTTTACACCCTTTTTAATCTGTGGTGCCCAGATGTTCAGGTACAGGCAATCCTCGTTCGTACCCGATGCACGGAAATTCATATCTGAAAATACAGGCATTTGCATGGGTTTGGCGCTAAAAGTGTCAGCCTTGCGCACACCTTTCCATTTTGCAGGCGGTTGCGGCGCCTTCCAGCGCAGGTTGCCTACCGGAGGCGCTGCAAACGGCACTCCCCTGAATGCGGAGATACCGGATGGTAAGGTAATCCCCTCCAGTGTTCCTTCATTAACCGTAGCACGGGGCGGCTTTTGAGCGTAGATTGAAATAGAGAAAAAAATTAATATGAATGTAAGGCCGGAAAATTTCATAATCATGAGTTTCAACAAATATAGAAATTACACCGCTATCACGTTGGTATTCTTTACCTCGCCTATCATAAACGTACTGTGCGTACTGCCGATGTGCTGTAGTGTTGTGAGCTTGGTGACCATGAATTCCCGGTAGGCCTCCATATCCTTCACAAAAATCTTAAGAATATAGTCATAATCACCGCTCACGTGGTAGCATTCCAGCACCTCATCAAGGCGGGTTACCTCTTTCTCAAATCGCGTGAGGTATTCGCGGGTGTGCTGTATCAGCTTCAGGTGGCAGAATACCACAAAACCTTTATCAACCTTATTTCTGTCTAATAAGGCAACATACTTCGAGATTACGCCCTCGCGCTCCAGTTTCTTTACGCGTTCATACACTGCCGTAACGGAGAGTCCAAGCTTGAGCGCCAACTCTTTAGTGGTACGGCGGCTGTCTTCCTGAAGCAACTGTAACAGTTTCTTATCGTGAGTATCAAATGCCATCTGAAAATTTTTCTAAAAATGAATGTCCAGTTAAGTAGATTTAGATTTAAAATCTAATAATCACTTCAAATTTAATTTTTTTATCTAACAATATAGATTTAAGTTGATTTAATTACCACCTTTTCTTCTATTTGAAACTCTAATCAATAGTAATATGAAACCATTTAATCCCGCAGACAAAATTCAGGACCTGCAATATTTCGGGGAATTCGGAGGCGTGAACCCTTCAATATCCGACTCATCTACTTATACGTTTCTTTCGGCAAAAACTATGTTTGACACCTTTGAGGGCAACATGGAAGGCTGCTACCTTTATTCACGCCACTCATCCCCAAGTAACCTTTACCTGGGCCAGGCCCTCGCCGCTATGGAAGGTACAGAAGCTGCCAACGTTGCCGCATCGGGCATGGGCGCTATTACTCCTGTATTGTTGCAACTATGCGGAGCAGGCGACCACATTGTATCGAGCCGCACCATTTATGGCGGAACCTACGCGTTCATGAAAAACTTCCTGCCACGGCTCAACATCACAACCGCATTTGTAGACATCACCAAGCTTGACGTGGTAGAAGCTGCCATAACACCATCGACAAAAGTGTTGTACTGCGAAACCGTGAGCAACCCGCTTCTTGAGGTAGCTGACATTGAAGGCCTTGCCAAAATTGCTAAAAAGCACAACCTGAAACTGGTTGTAGATAATACGTTCTCACCCCTTTCTGTAGCTCCCGCTAAAATGGGCGCCGATGTGGTGATACACAGCCTTACCAAATTCATCAACGGAAGCAGCGATACCGTAGGCGGCGTAGTATGTGGTACTCAACAATTCATCAACGAGTTGCGTAGTGTAAATGACGGCGCGAGCATGCTCCTTGGACCAACAATGGATAGCCTTCGTGCAGCCAGCATCATGAAAAACCTTCGTACCCTGCACATTCGTATGAAGCAGCATAGCCACAACGCAGCCTACCTTGCCGAGCGTTTTGAGAAAGACGGACTTAAAACCGTTTACCCGGGCCTTAAAAGCCACCCAAGCCACGAACTATACAAAAGCATGATCAATCCGGAGTACGGTTTTGGCGGAATGCTGACATTAGACGTGGGTTCGCTCGACAAAGCTAACGCGGTTATGGAACTAATGCAGCAGCGCAACCTGGGTTACCTTGCGGTGAGCCTTGGTTTTTACAAAACGTTGTTCAGCGCACCGGGAACTTCTACTTCGAGCGAGATCCCGATGGACGAGCAGATCGAGATGGGGCTTAGCGACGGGCTTATCCGTTTCTCTATCGGCCTAGACAACGATATTGAACGCACCTACCGCAACATGAAAGCCTGCCTGGCCGAGCTTGGCGTGCTTGCCGAAGCTACGGTTTAGAAACATCCATAAAAGAAAATGCCGCTGTGAAGGTTATCACAGCGGCATTTTTTATTTGAACGAAGCTACATTACCTGCTGTAATTCGGCGCTTCTTTTGTTATAGTAACATTATGCGGATGGCTTTCTGAAATTCCGCTCGAAGTGATGCGCACAAACCGACCGGTTTCCTGTAGCGTAGCAATATCTTTAGCACCGCAGTAGCCCATACCGGCACGAAGACCGCCTACAAACTGCAGCATGCTTTCAAACAATTCGCCTTTGTAAGGAACGCGCCCCACAATACCTTCGGGAACCAGTTTTTTTACATCGTCTTCCACATCCTGGAAGTAACGGTCTTTAGAACCCTCCTTCATAGCCTCTACCGAACCCATGCCACGGTATGACTTGAATTTACGGCCTTCAAAAATGATGGTCTCCCCCGGCGATTCTTTTGTTCCTGCAAGCAATGAGCCCAGCATTACGCAGTCGGCGCCCGCAGCCAAAGCCTTGGGAATATCGCCCGTATACCGGATACCGCCATCGGCTATTACCGGAACACCTGAGCCTCTTAGTGCAGCAGCAACCTCCAGCACAGCAGAGAATTGTGGGAAGCCTACGCCGGCAACAACCCGCGTGGTACAGATGGAGCCAGGGCCAATACCCACCTTCACCGCATCGGCGCCATTTTCAGCCAGGTATAGCGCGGCTTCGGGTGTGGCAATGTTACCCACCACTACATCCAGTTCGGGGAATTTTGCTTTCACTTCTTTAAGTACGCTAACCACTCCCCTTGTATGGCCATGAGCTGTGTCAATAACCACTGCATCTACGCCTGCATTTACTAGTGCTTCGGCACGCTCCACCGCATCGGAAGTCACCCCAAGGGCAGCGGCTACGCGCAGGCGCCCAAACTTATCTTTATTGGCCATTGGCTTTTGGGTAAGCTTGGTAATATCACGGAAGGTAATAAGGCCGACTAATTTGTTTTCAGCATTTACTACGGGAAGCTTTTCTATTTTATTCTGCTGCAGGATTCCCTCGGCAACTTCAAGCGTAGTGCCCTCGCCCGCTGTAACGAGGTTTTCTGAGGTCATTACTTCCAGTATCGAACGTTGTGCATCTTTCTCGAAGCGAAGGTCGCGATTAGTCACGATACCTTTCAGCAGCCCATTTTCGTCTACTACGGGAATTCCGCCAATGCCATATTCGCGCATGGCAGCCTTTGCGTCGCCTACATTAGAGGTAAGCGGCAGCGTAACCGGGTCGATAATCATGCCCGACTCGGCACGCTTCACTTTGCGTACCTCGGCAGCCTGCTGCTCTTTGGTCATGTTCTTGTGCAGTACCCCAATACCACCCTCGCGAGCCATAGCAATAGCCATAGCGCTTTCGGTAACAGTATCCATAGCGGCCGAAACCACAGGGGCATTGAGCGTAATATTTCTGGAAAAGCGGGAGCGGATGCTCACTTCGCGGGGTAAAACTTCGGAATAGTTGGGGACGAGCAGGACATCATCGTAGGTTAATCCTTCGCCGATGATCTTAGTTGTGTGTGCTTTCATCGTTGCAATTTGTAGTTAAATTGCATGCAAATGTAGTGATTTAAACCACAACAAGTGATAACAATCAAAAGATTTAATCATAAGTTAAATCGTGGAAATCTGCCGGAATCGGTTTGTGAAAGCGTTCTCGGTTTGCTATTTTTGCGCGATGAGCACATCACAACTTTTCATAAAAGTTACTCCGCCCTGATATAAGCCTATACCCCGGCTAACATCATAATCACTTCCACCGGCAGATATGCATTTGTCGGAAATTTATTCTTGTAACTAATATGAAAAACTTATTCCAACACTTCCATATCTCAAAAAAAATAAACTATAAAAATGAGTTACTCGCGGGACTAACCGTCGCCATGACCATGATACCTGAAGCGCTGTCTTTTGCTATCCTTGCAGGGTTCCCTCCACTGGCAGGATTATATGCAGCGTTCATTATGGGGTTTGTTACTGCAATCTTTGGAGGGCGCCCCGGAATGATTTCGGGGGGTGCGGGCGCCACGGTAATCGTACTAATCGCTTTAATGAGGTCGCATGGTATAGAGTATGCCTTTGCCGCAATTGCACTTGCCGGAATACTACAAATCCTTATTGGCGTTTTCCGTTTCGGAAAATTTATCCGTTTGGTACCGCAGCCTGTAATGTACGGGTTTGTTAACGGCTGGCTATCATCATTTTTATGTCGCAGCTCGAACAGTTCAAGACGGTTATTAACGGCCAATCCCAATGGATGGACGGCACTACCCTGTTTACTATGCTGGGGCTGGTTGCACTTACCATCCTTATCATTCTCATCGTACCTAAATTCACGAAGGCTATTCCCGCATCACTGTTAGCTATAATGATCGTGTCTGCTATCGTGATCTTTTTTGGAATCGACACCCGTACTGTAAGCGACATCGCCTCTGTTGAAGGCGGATTGCCGCCTTTTCATATTCCACAGATTCCCGTAAGTCTTGAGGCTTTTAAAATCATCTTTCCCTATTCGGCAATTGTTGCCGCAGTAGGACTCACAGAAGGGCTGCTTACGTTAAATCTTGTAGATGAAATTACAGGCACGCGCGGCAATGGCAACCGGGAATGTGTTGCCCAGGGAAGCGCAAATATTCTAAACGGTTTCTTTTATGGTATGGGTGGGTGCCCCATGATCGCGCAGACCCTGGTAAACCTGTCGGCGGGATCCAGGCACAGGCTTGCAGGAATAGTTGCCTCTGTTACCATTTTAATAATTATCTTATTTGGTGCACCCGTCATCGGCAGGCTCCCTATGGCAGCGCTTACCGGCGTTATGATCATGGTAGCCATAACTACTTTTGAATGGGCCAGCCTCAAAATTATAAATAAGATGCCCCGCCATGATATTGCGGTAGGCGTACTGGTAGCGGTAATTACAATACTATTGCACAACCTTGCGCTGGCAGTACTGATCGGGGTTATTATTTCGGCACTTGTATTTGCATGGGAAAGTGCGAGGCGTATAAGGGCAAGGACCTATACAGACGAGCGCGGCGTGAAGCACTATGAAATCTATGGCCCGCTGTTCTTTGCGTCAACGATGGCTTTCGCGGAAAAATTCAATGTGGCGGACGATCCTGAACGAATCATCATCGATTTTAAGGAGAGCCGCGTCGCTGACATGTCGGCAATAGAATCACTGAACAGCCTCACAAAGAAATATGCGGCACATGGAAAAACAGTCGAACTAAAGCATCTGAGCGCTGATTGCCGGGTGCTTTTAAAAAACGCTCATGCTGTCATTGATGTCAATGTATTGGAAGATCCGGAATACCGGGTAGCCATTGAAAAAGAACTAATGACTGAATAATTCCGTGTTGGAAAATTCCTCGCAATACGATTTAATCATATCCCTCACTTTGCGAAACTCATCAAGAATTGCTGGTTCGGCACCCGTAGCTTTTGCCGGATCGGGAAAGTTCTGGTGAAACCGTTTGCCACCACCCGGAAAATAAGGGCAGTTTTCTTTCGCATTATCACAAACAGTAATGACGTAGTCAAATACAACACCGTTGAAATCGTCGATCACATTAGAGGTATGACCCGAAATATCAATACCGTCTTCCGCCAATACGGCCACAGCGCGCGGATTAACGCCGTGCGCTTCAATGCCGGCGCTGTAAACAGTATAACCGGTACCTGCAAAATGTTTCAGGTAACCTTCGGCCATTTGGCTCTGGCAGGAATTGCCTGTACAAAGAACCAGTATATTTTTAGCGTTCATGGTAGTTATTTGGTTTATTGTCTGATGTTGCCGGGCTTGTATAAACGCTTTTCAATTAGTTTCGATAAATGTACTAAGACGATGAGTGCGGGCACTTCTACGAGAGGACCGATAACGCCGGTAAAGGCCTGGCCGCTATTCACGCCGAACACGCCTATGGCAACCGCAATGGCCAGTTCGAAATTATTGCCCGCAGCGGTAAAAGCTACCGAGGCAGCCCGCGGATAGTCTGAACCCGTGTACCTTGACAGCAGCATACTTACCGAAAACATAATAGCAAAGTAAAGCAGCAGGGGTATTGCTATGCGGATAGCATCCATAGGAATCTGAAGAATGAGGCCGCCTTTCATCGAAAACATTACGACAATAGTAAACAGCAGGGCTATGAGGGTAAGCGGTGAAATGAAAGGCAAAAACTTTTCTGAAAACCATTTTTCGCCGAAATACCTTATAAAAACCGATCGGCTGAAAAGCGCAAGAAAAAACGGAATACCGAGGTAGATCCCTACAGTAGATGCGGTATCCCATATACTTATATCGATAGAATAGCCTTTAAGTCCGAACCACACCGGAACAACCGCTATGAAAAAGTAAGCCATAAATCCGTAAACGAACACCTGGAATATACTGTTGAGCGCAATGAGGCCGGCGGCGTAATCGCGGCTACCTCCGGCAAGGTCGTTCCATACCACAACCATTGCAATACACCTCGCGACGCCGATGAGGATAAGGCCGGACATATATTCCGGCTGATCCTTCAGAAAAATCACCGCCAGAAAAAACATCAGCAACGGACCCACCAGCCAGTTAAGTACGAGCGACAGCGAAAGTATCCTGACATCTTTAAACACACTTCGAAGCCCGCTAAACTTTACTTTAACCAATGGCGGATACATCATTAATATGAGTCCCACCGCCAGTGGTATATTGGTTGTTCCCGTTGAAACGGAACTGATGCGGGAAACGCCATCCGGAAACCAGTAGCCAATGGCCAGGCCAACAGCCATCGCTAAAAATATCCACAGGGTCAGAAAACGGTCAATAAAACCCATTTTCCGACCCTGCTTCGGTAAGCTGTTGTTTTCCATAGGGATTAGCATTTGCCCGTGCTGCAACACGTATTTCCCGTAGTTGCGACCAGTTTTTCCTGTGGAATGCCGCACGAATCTTCCGCCAGGCAGGCGGTTGCCTTTGCTTTCAGCACAAAAACACCTTCGCTGAAGTCAAGGCCATATACGCCAATCGTCTCCCCTTGGTATTCCACTTCTATTTCGGCATCAGGAAGGCTAAGCTTCCTCTCTGAAAGCGCAATAATGTTGAGCAGCTTTTGTGAACGCAGCCTGTGCTCAAGGTCATTAGCGTGCCAAAGCTGAAAGCTGATTTTCTGCTCCGACCGGATCGTTCCGCCGCAATCGATGAATTTCTTTTCCACCAGGCCAATCTCTGTTATATGGTAATGTGCAGGAACACGGTCGCCATTTTCAAGTGTAAAGACAGGTACATCCACATGCGGTAGCAATGTTTTTATTTCTGATAATTTCATGATAATGATAGTTTAGTTAACAACCGTCTTTTTTCTTTTGGGTAATCTTTCCGGCAATACCGGTAAAATAGGCCGACAGCATATTTATTACCTCTTCATTAATACAGTAACAGATAGCAGTACCCTCAATATTGCCTTTTATCAGCCCTGCTGTTTTCATTTCTTTCAGGTGTTGTGATACCGTGGGCTGAGCTAACGGAAGCTCGTTTACAATATCGCCGCATATACAGGCATTTACCTTAAGCAGATATTCCAGAATAGCAATCCGTGCAGGGTGCGCCAGTGCTTTGGCAATAATTGCCAGCTCATTTTGCGACGCGGTGAAAAGTTCGGTTTTTGTGAGACCCATATCTTTTATTGTTATATTGCAATATTACGATAAATATAAAACCAAAAAAAAACTAGCTGGTACTTTTTTCATTTTTTAATGAAACTCCCCAAACAC
>JAGKWW010000024.1 GCA_021151665.1 Flavobacteriaceae bacterium | reverse complement strand
GGATAATAGAACTCGGTGCGCTGTGCTACTTTCGCAGATTCTCCCCCAAGGTCGGCTGCACTTAGTTTATAAATGGCAAGGTTCTTACGGTTGTTGTCATTATTGCCAAAATCACCAACATACAGGTTTCCGTCGGCGTCAGATGTCATATCCTCCCAGTCGATATTTTCGGCATCTGTCAACGTCACGGTACGGGCAATCTTTCCGTCCTCCCCCAACCGGTATATTTTATTTGAATTGCCGCTGTCTTCAAGAGCCCAGAGGCTTCCATCCGGCAAATATTCAATACCGGAGACCTCTTCCAATTGTAGCGATGCCACCGTTTTTAGCATTGCCGGCTCTGTGCCGGTACAGGACAATGCCGAAGCAATGCCCGCAGCGAAAAGTAGCTGGTATATTTGGTTTTTCTTCATAATAAAAAGTTCGTCGGTGACAAAGACCAACAGGAATTTAAAGTTATTGAAGATATACCGAATGTAAAAATTATTTAGCTTTTTGTAGTCTTAAACTTCCTGCTTAGCCAGTGTAGCAGATTGGGTGTATAAAGAATTTACAATCTGCGAGGCGGCGAGCGCCATGTTAGAAAGCTCGCAGGCTGCTTTTTCGCGTAAGCCATCGCCTAACTCGAAATCTATTTCCCATATCAGTTCCGTAAAGGCGGCGCGGTCAAACATCTCCCTGTCAAGGAAAGCATTGTCCATCATTTGTCGAAGCGAATGGTGTAATTCGCCAATCCTCTCCAGGCTTATTGAAACACAGGGCTTTTTTGCAAGGGGCGATACGGTTTCTATAATTACCGGTTCCGAGCAAACCGCCTCTGCGGCCTGATGCGCATATACAACCGCCTCAAGGAGCGAGTTAGATGCCAACCGGTTACTACCGTGCAGGCCGGTATGTGCGCATTCGCCAATGGCGTAAAGCCGCTTTACCGAAGTTTTAGCACGCCTGTCAACCGCAATGCCTCCACACTGATAATGGGCAACAGGTACTACAGGCAACAAATGAACCGCGGGGTCTAACCCAATAGCGCAGCAATAATTATAAATAGTGTCAAAATGCGACCTGAACGCTTCCTGCTCCAGATGGCGGCAATCGAGGTAAACATGGGTGGTTCCCCTTCGCTTCATCTCAGCCCGGATGGCGGCGCTTACTACATCGCGTGTAGCGAGTTCGCCCCTCGTATCGTATTTAAAAACAAAGCGCTTGCCATCTTCGTCAAGCAAATACGCCCCAAAACCCCGCAATGCTTCCGAGAGCAAAAAGCATTGCGACTTACCGGGTTCGTACAATGCTGTGGGGTGAAATTGTATGTACTGCATACCGGCAAGGTTTGCCCCAGCCCTATGCGCCATCGCGAGCCCATCGGCGGTAGCTACAGCCGGATTGGTGGTTTTTGCAAAAAGCTGCCCGCACCCGCCGGTACAGAGTATTACAGAGCCGGCTGCCAACTTTCGGTAGTTCCCATCCGGGTCAATGTACCTTACACCAATACATTTATCCCCTTTTGTAAGCAGCGACTCCGCGAAATAATTTTCCAGCAATTTAATATTTGGGAGCTCGCGGACAGCACGGAGCAATGCTTGTTCGATCTCGGCACCGGTACTATCAGAATGATGCAATATGCGGGGTTGTGAGTGGCCGCCTTCCAGCGCAAGGTCAAATGATCCTGAGGCATTACGGTCAAACTCTACACCCAGATCAATAAGTTCGCATAGCCGCTCCGGCGCCTGTTGTACCACCATTCTTACCACCTGTTCATCGCAAACGCCACCACCCGCCGCCAGCGTATCTTTTATATGCTCCTCAAAGTGGTCCCTGCTGCGGGTTAGCACCCCGGCAATGCCTCCCTGGGCGTAGCGCGTGTTGGTTTCGACGGCAGTGTCTTTAACCATTATTGTAATATTAAGGTCCGGACGCTTCCTGGCAGCCTTGATAGCGAAAAATAATCCGGCAATACCCGACCCAACTACAAGTACGTCTGTCTGTTTCATAAAATTTGTTGTTATGATAATGCCAGCATCCGCTGAATGGGTACGAGCGCTTCCTGAGCAACAGCCGGATTTACCGAGATCTCCGGATATTCATTCTTAAGGCAGTTGTAAAGCTTTTCGAGCGTATTCATTTTCATAAAGGCACATTCACTGCAGGCGCAATTGTTTTCCTGATAAGAGGGTGCGGCGATAAGCGTTTTGCCAGGTGCTTCTTCTGCCAGCTTATGAAGTATGCCTGCCTCTGTAGCAATGATAAATGTGGATGCCTCTTCGTTTTTTACGTAATTAATAATTCCCGAAGTAGAGCCTATATAGTGCGCAACCTTCAGGATATGCTCTTCACTCTCCGGATGCGCGACAATTTTGGCGCCGGGATGCTGTTGGTAAAGAGTGATCAGCTTTTCCAGCGAAAAAGCCTCGTGCACTACGCAGGCACCGTCCCACAGCACCAGCTCACGGCCTGTTTCTTTCTTCAGATAGTTACCCAGGTTCCTGTCTGGCGCAAAGATTATAGGCTGATCTTCCGGAATGGATGCGATCACTTTCTTGGCATTCGCCGAAGTGCATACGATGTCGCTCATGGTCTTTATAGCCGCCGAACAATTAATATAGGTTACCACCTTATGGCCCGGATACTTTTGCCTGAATTTCATGAAGCTATCGGTATCGCAGCCATCGGCCAACGAGCACCCCGCATTAAAATCGGGCAGCAGCACCTTTTTATCCGGGTTGAGTATTTTCGCGGTTTCGGCCATAAAATGAACCCCGGCAAAAACGATAATGCGGGCATCAGTTTCGGCGGCCTTTCGGGAAAGCTCGAGGCTGTCGCCTACAAAGTCCGCTATCCGCTGTATTTCCTCATCCTGATAATAATGGGCGAGGATTACGGCATTTTTTTCCTTTCGCATCCGGTTGATGCTTTCGATGAGAAAAGTCTTTTCCATGATGCAAAATTAGCGGCACGCTCTTACAAAAATTATGACCAAAATCATGTTCGCTAAATTTAAAAGCGCAGCCCTACACAATTACGAAAGCATTTATACCACTGTAAAACAACATCTTATACACTATTACGTTATAGTTAAAAAATTTACCTTAATAAAAGTAATTTTAACAATCCTGATGGCATAGTGTTTGTTTATCAACGGAAGATTGTATAATTTTGCCCGCTGATGAGAATAAAGGTTACAAAATACATCCTGGCGCTGAGCGTAATACTGATGGCCTGCTTTGGCTATCTGTATGGCAGCTCGCCTGCAGCAACGCAGGTGTATACTACCGGGCATCATGTAACCCATATCGATTCAAAGCAAAAGAATGCTGACCATGTAGAGTCGCTATTATCTGCGTATGACGCCAATAAGGCAAAATTTACGACAGATAATAACGATAATGAAGAAGAATTTTCCGGTGGAGGAAAAAAACTACTCAAGGCCGGCAGCTTTCTTATCTCCTCTTTTTATTCGCGATGCGGATTTTTAAGCCTTAGCTACCAGAAATGGGTGTACCCGCTACACCATTTTGTTGCTTATTCCCCAACAAGGCTGTTCATAAAATTCCGGGTGATCAGGCTGTGATTATAAATTAATCCCCGCCCGGGCATTACCGTCCTGTATTCTTAGCTGCCGATACCGGCCAAAAAATTACAGCAAACACCGGCTATCAGCCAACACTGCCCTTATAACAATTCACTAACATTTTCGCTAATAATCAGTATGAAAAAATTGATCATGGCAGTAGGCCTATGCGCCCTATTGTTTAACACCGCCTGTAAAAAGGAAACCGAAGAGAAAAAAGAGGAAACAGAATTCCTTGCAACCAACCCGGTAGAAAAAGACACGCTAATCACTAAAACCTACGTGTCGCAAGTGCACTCTTACCGCCACATCGAACTGCGCGCCCAGGAACGCGGTTACCTTGAAAAAATATTTGTAGATGAAGGCCAGTTTGTAAAACAGGGCCAGATACTTTTCCAGATCATGCCGAAACTTTACCAGGCCGAGATGGAAAAAGCAAAAGCCGAAGCGAGCTTCGCAGAAATTGAATACAAAAACACCAAACAGCTTGCCGATAAAAATGTAGTTGCCCCTAATGAGCTTGCCATGGCGAAAGCCAAGCTCGAAAAAGCAAAGGCAGAGCTTTCGCTTACGAAAGTCCACCTTGGCTTCACCGAAATACGCGCACCCTTTGATGGTATTATCGACCGTTTCCACGTAAGGCAGGGAAGCCTTGTAGATGAGGGCGACCTGCTTACAGAGCTTTCTGACAACAGCAAGATGTGGGTGTATTACAACGTGCCTGAAGCCGAGTACCTTGATTATAAAGAAAAACTGGCTGCGAATGCCGACAAGATGAAAGTAAAACTGCGTATGGCTAATGGCGAGATTTTTGCTTACCCCGGCGTGGTGGAAACTATTGAAGCAGACTTTAACAACGAAACCGGTAACATCGCATTCAGGGCCACTTTCCCGAACCCGAAAGGGCTGCTTAGGCATGGCGAAACCGGTAACATTGAAATGACACAACCTTATAAAAATGCGCTGCTTATTCCGCAGAAAGCGACATTTGAGGTACTTGACAAGAAATATGTGTATGTGATCGATAAGAACAATGAGGTAAAATCGCGCGAAATAACCATCGCCGGCGAAATACCACACATCTTTATCATCAGTAAGGGACTTTCTACGGGCGATAAAGTACTGCTTGAGGGTATCCGCCTTGTGAAAGAGAACGAAAAAGTTAAGTACAAGCTGGAGAAGCCGGATTATGTACTAAGCCACCTTTCGCTTTACGCCGAATAGTCCCATCCCCTAAATCAGAAAAAAAAATGTTTAGTAAATTCATACACAGGCCTGTGTTTGCGATAGTAATTTCTATTGTTATCGTATTTATAGGCTCGCTGGCAATCTTTCAGTTGCCCACCGCGCAGTTTCCCGAAATTGCGCCAACAACCGTAAACATATTTATTGCCTATCCGGGTGCGAGTGCCGATGTACTTGTAAAATCAACCCTGATCACGTTGGAGAACTCCATCAACGGTGTGCAGGATATGCGTTATATAGCTACCGATGCTACCAGTGCGGGTGAAGCAACCCTCAGGATCATCTTTGAGCCGGGCACCGACCCCAACCAGGCCGTAATCCGTGTAAAAACAAGGGTAGACCAGGTTATGCCGCTGCTACCGGAACTTGTGCAGCGTGAAGGGGTGGTAATTACCCCGATACAGCCGAGTATGCTTATGTATGTGAACCTTTACGCCAAAGGCAAGAACATGGACGAGAAGTTCCTGTACAACTATGCCAGCGTAAAGATGCTTCCTGAGATAAACCGTATCAAGGGTGTGGGCCGTTCGCAGATATTGGGTAGCCGTACGTATGCAATGCGTATCTGGCTGAACCCGGAGCGTATGCGTGCTTACAACGTATCGGTTGATGAAGTAATGAA
This sequence comes from Flavobacteriaceae bacterium, assembly GCA_021151665.1. Lineage (GTDB taxonomy): Bacteria > Bacteroidota > Bacteroidia > Flavobacteriales > Flavobacteriaceae > Flavobacterium. Next base: position 50,300 of record JAGKWW010000024.1, on the reverse strand, counting down.
AGCGCTTGGCAGCCAGAGTATCGTAGGGCGTCCGGGCCGTATCGGGCAAAGCTCGGGTATTGCGGCGCAATCGCTCGAATATGTGCTTACCTATAAAGGCCGTTACAGCGAGCCTTCGGAATATGAGAATGTGATCATCAGGGCCAACTCTGAAGGTGAAGCCATTAAACTAAAAGACATCGGCCGCGCCGAGCTTGGTTCTGAATTCTTCGATATCTACTCCAACCTCGACGGACATCCCTCGGCATCAATCGTACTAAAACAGAACTACGGTAGTAATGCGAGCGACGTTATCAAGGCAGTAAAAGCCAAGCTTGAGGAAATGAAAGAAAGCTTCCCTCCCGGGCTTGACTACAAGATCAGTTATGACGTATCGCAGTTCCTTGATGCATCGATAGAACAGGTGGTGCATACGTTGCGTGATGCGTTCATCCTTGTGGCGCTTGTGGTATTCATTTTCCTTGGTGACTGGCGTTCTACGCTTATTCCTATTATCGCCGTTCCGGTATCGCTTATCGGTGCCTTCTTCGTAATACAATTCTTCGGGTTATCAATCAACCTTGTAACACTCTTCGCGCTTGTACTCGCCATCGGTATTGTGGTGGATGACGCCATCGTTGTGGTTGAAGCGGTACACGCCAAGTTTGAAGAACACCCCAACATTTCGCCTTATATGGCTGTGAAAATGGTGTTGAGCGAAATTTCGGGTGCGATCATCGCTATTACCGCGGTAATGGTTTCGGTGTTCCTACCTATCTCGTTCCTTTCAGGGCCGGTAGGTACTTTCTATCGCCAGTTCTCTATTACTATGGCGGCCTCTATCGTAATCTCGGCTATTGTGGCGCTAACCCTTACGCCGGTACTTTGTGCGATGCTGCTTAAAAACCATCATGGCCATCCGAAGAAGAAAAATCTTCTTACCAAAGGCCTCGACAGCTTTAACCGCGGATTTGACAAGATGACCGGCAAATATGAAGGCCTCCTTCGCCGCATTGCCAACAGGCGCGTGGTAACATGGACAGTACTTGCCTTATTCTGCGCCGGTACCTATTATGTGAACACTGTGCTTCCTTCAGGCTTTATCCCGAGTGAAGACCAGGGAACAATTTATGCGATCATCCAGACGCCTCCGGGCTCTACGCTTGAAACAACCAACCAGGTGTCACAAAGGCTTCAGAAGATATGCGAAAAAGTGGAAGGTGTAGAATCGGTATCGTCGCTTGCGGGTTATGAGATCATGACCGAAGGCCGCGGATCTAACGCCGGTACGTGTCTTATCAACCTTAAACCATGGTCTGACCGTGACAAGAACGTTCACGAGATCATGGAAGAATTGGAAGAAAAATCAAGAGACCTCGGTGCAAAAATCGAATACTTTGAGCCGCCGGCCATTCCGGGCTTCGGTTCATCAGGTGGTTTCTCGCTTCGTCTTCTTGATAAGAACACTACAACAGATTACCGCGACTTTGATAAAGTGAACAAAGATTTCATGGACAGGCTGGGCAAGCGCAAAGAGCTTACCGGATTGTTCAGTTTCTTCGCGGCCAACTATCCGCAGTACGAACTCGAGATCGATAACAACCTTGCGATGCAAAAAGGCGTTTCTATTGGCGATGCCATGGAAAACCTCAACATCCTCATTGGTAGTACGTACGAGCAGGGCTTTATCAAATTCAACAGGTTCTTTAAGGTATATGTACAATCTGACCCTAAATACAGGAGGCTGCCATCGGATATCCTTAACCTGTTTGTGAAGAATGACAGGGGCGAAATGGTGCCGTACTCAGCATTTATGAAGCTGGTTAAGACGCAGGGTCCAAACGAGATCACGCGTTATAACATGTACAACTCTGCCGCCATCCAGGGGCTTCCCGCAAAAGGATACACCACTGCAGAAGCCATCCAGGCGGTGCGCGAAGTGGCCAAAGAGATGCCAAAAGGATATGACATTGCATGGGAAGGCCTTTCGTATGACGAATCGAACCGTGGTAATGAGTCCATTTATATCTTCGGTATCGTACTGGCGTTCGTTTACCTTGTACTTGCCGCGCAGTACGAAAGCTTCATCATTCCGCTTGCCGTAGTATTCTCGCTTCCTGTGGGTGTATTCGGAACCTTCTTTATCCTGAAACTGATGGGTCTTGAGAACAACATTTATTCTCAGATCGGACTTATCATGCTCGTCGGCCTTCTCGGGAAGAACGCGGTACTTATCGTGGAATTTGCCGTGCAGAAGCACCATGAGGGCGCAACGATATTTGAGGCGGCAATTGAGGGAGCCAAGGTGCGCTTCCGCCCTATCCTGATGACGTCGTTTGCATTCATCGCCGGACTTATCCCGCTCATTGTAGCACACGGTGCTGGCGCTATCGGTAATAAGACCCTGGGTTCTGCAGCGCTTGGAGGTATGCTTTTCGGTACCGTGTTCGGTGTTATCATCGTGCCGGGCTTGTACTACATCTTCGGTTCGCTTGCTGCAGGCAAAAAACTGATCAAGTATGAAGAAGACCACTCACTTTCCGAATCGTGGGTTCATCAGGTAGACCATTTCCCTAAAAACGAAGACAATGAATAAGATGCTTAAGAAAATAGTTTATATCACTACGGTTTCGGTCCTTTTCGCGGTAAGCTTTACCGGATGTAAACTGCCGGATGTGGTAAAACGCGACGAGAATAAAAATGTGCCTGCGGCTTATGCCAATGCCACTACTCAGGATACAACCAATACTGCTTCTATGAAATGGAGGCAGTATTTTACAGACCCGCAGTTAATAACCCTTATCGATTCGGCTCTAGCCAATAACCAGGAGTTAAACATCACGCTTCAGGAGATAGCGATTTCCAAAAACGAGATCCGCGCACGCAAAGGGGAATACCTTCCTTTCGTAGGCCTTCGCGGTGGTGCAGGTTTCGATAAAGTGGGCCGCTATACCAATATCGGTGCCCTTGAGCATAACGTAGAAATTGTTGAAGGTAAAGAAAACCCGGAACCGCTACAGGATTACAATTTTGGCCTGTACGCCAACTGGGAGCTGGATATCTGGAAAAAACTGCGTAATGCCAAAAAGTCTGCCGTGAACCGCTACCTTGCCTCTGTTGAGGGAAGGAACTTTATGCAGACCAATATCATTGGCGAAATTGCGGATGCTTACTACGAGCTTCTTGCCCTGGACAACCAGCTTGCTATTGTAAACCAGAACATCGCGATACAGAATAATGTACTCGAGATCGTTAAGCTGCAAAAGGAGTCCGCCCGCACTACAGAGCTTGCGGTACGCAGGTTCCAGGCGCAGGTACTTAACACGCAAGGACTGAAGTATGGCATACAGCAGAGGATTACAGAAACAGAGAACAGGATCAATTTCCTTGTGGGCCGCTTCCCTCAGCATGTAGAGCGCAGCTCGCAAACCTTTACCGACCTGACACCGCAGTTCATCCATACGGGTATCCCTTCGCAGCTTCTGGCAAACAGGCCCGATATCCGCCAGGCTGAACTTGACCTTGCAGCAGCCAAGCTTGATGTAAAAGTAGCACGCGCGCAGTTCTATCCTTCACTGGGCATTTCCGGCGGTATCGGCTACAAGGCGTTCAACCCATCGTACCTTGTAAAGCCCGAGTCGCTTATTTATTCACTGGCCGGCGACCTTGCTGCACCGCTTATCAACAGGAATGCCATCAAGGCTACCTATGCGAGCGCTAATGCGAGGCAGGTACAGGCAGTATACGATTATGAGCGTACCATACTGAACGCCTACATCGAAGTGTCTAACCAGCTTGCCAAGATCAGTAATACGCAACAGGCTTACGACCTGAAATTTAAACAGGTAGAGGCGCTGAACCAGTCGATCGACATCTCGAACGACCTGTTCCGTTCAGCCCGTGCCGACTATATGGAGGTACTGATGACACAGCGTGATGCGCTTGAATCTAAATTTGACCTTATCGAAACCAAAATGCAGCAGATGAATGCTATGGTAAACATTTACCGTGCGCTCGGCGGCGGATGGAGATAATCTAAAGGATTTATAAATGAAAAGGGTTGCCCGTTAAGGCAACCCTTTTTTTATAGCCGGATGCAAAATTTTATGGCTCCTGCTCGCCTACCGGGTTTGAGTTTGGTGTATTTACACCTTCTGTAGAAATAACCGTATCGGTTTCGGTAGCGATTGTGTCAATAGGCGACTGGTCTACATCACTGTCCATATCATTGGTAGTGGTTGTAGTGGTGGTGTCATTATCGGCACCTTCTTCTTTACCCTTGCATGAGCCGAACGCCAACAGGCCCGTCAGTGCAGCTGCGAAAAGGATCTTATTTACATTTTTCATATCTATCAGTTTTTTATTAGCTTTTGTAAAGTTAACACAGGCAGGCATAACATCTTGCCAAACCGTTATTAAATATCTCCTAAACTTAACCTGCTTTCTTGTCCTGGTTCAATGCAGGGCACCACCACCGGCATTACTTTTACATCAAAGAAATTACTTACCTTTCAGCAACTAAATAACACAAACTATGTCTAATATCAACCTGATAATTGAAGAACGCCCCAGCGATATAGGCAATTTTCTCGTAGGAAGGCTGCTTCCGTTCCGTGAAAAGCGCATGGTGGGGCCTTTCGCCTTTATAGACCACATGGGGCCTGCCGCCTTTAGCGATCACGAGAATCTCGACGTAGGGCCGCACCCGCACATCGGCCTCTCGACACTTACCTATTTGTTTGAAGGCGCCGTGATGCACCGCGACAGCCTGGGCAGCGCCGTAGAGATCACGCCCGGACAGGTCAACTGGATGACATCGGGCAAAGGCATTGTACACAGCGAGCGCACGCCCGAGCACTTGCGCCATACCGATAAGTTTTTGCACGGCCTCCAGATATGGGTGGCATTGCCCAAACATCTCGAAGAAATAGAGCCGTCTTTTGCACACTTCGATGCAGATGAAATACCGGCCTGGACTGAGAATGGTGTAAACTTTAAGCTGATAGCCGGGGAAGCGTTGGGACATAAGTCGCCCGTGCCGGTATACAGCCCGCTTTATTTTATCGAACTTAAGAATGCAGCACAGCAAAGCGTAAACATCGGCAAAGGCCTTTTCGGCGAAAGCGCACTTTATATTCTGGAAGGAAGTATTGAAAACGATGGGCACTCTTATGGGCCAAAGCAATTGCTTGTCGCGAAGGAAGCTTCGCTTTGCGAATTTACGATGGCTGAAAACACAACCGTCTATATTTTTGGCGGCGAGCCCTTTGCCGAACCACGTCACATCTACTGGAACTTTGTGGCAAGCTCTCCCGAGAAGATCGAGGAAGCCAAAGAGCGCTGGCTAAAACAGGAATTTCCGAAAGTGCCTGGCGAAACCGGTTTTGTACCGTTGCCGGAACAACATACTAATTTCAATTTCAAAAAATAAACACCATGGAAATACAACAATTTGACGATGGCAAAAAAGGCCATTTTAAGGCAGTAGAAAACGAAGTGCAGGCAGGGCTAATGACCTACGTATGGGCCGGCGAAGATAAATTTATCATCGAGCATACCGAAGGAAACCCTGAGTTTAAAGGTGTTGGAATGAAGCTGCTGAACCGTGCAGTAGAATATGCCCGCCAGAACAATAAGCACATTATCCCGTTATGCCCATTTGCGAAAAAGATGTTTGACCGGATGGACGAAATAAAGGATGTACTGGCTAAGTAATTCTTGCAAATAAGAAACCCATTTCGGTATCGTACTCTTTAAATACACCGAAATGGGTTTACTTTTATCTTATTATTTCAGTGACGCCATATCAATGACAAAGCGGTATTTCACATCGCTTTTAATCATACGCTCATAGGCTTTATTGATGTACTGCATATCGATCACCTCAACATCAGATGTAATATTGTGTTCGGCGCAGTAATCCAGCATTTCCTGTGTTTCCTTGATTCCCCCGATAAGGCTTCCCATGATGCTGCGTCGTTTTCCTATAAGGTTGAAGGCCGGAACCTTTGAAGGCACCGGCGGGATGCCAACCACGATCATCGTGCCATTCTTTTTCAATAATCCAAGGTAATCATTGTAGTCATGATTGCCCGATACGGTATTCAGTATAAAATCGAACGAATTTACCAGAGAAGCCATTACGTCGTTATCAGACGTGAGTGCAAATTTATGTGCACCAAGCTTTTTGGCATCCGCTTCTTTAGAAGGCGAGCTACTCAGCATGGTAACCTCAGCACCGAAAGAAGCGGCGAATTTTACCGCCATGTGTCCGAGGCCGCCAAGGCCCAGCACAGCAACCTTATGCCCTTTACCAACATTGAGGTGGCGCAGCGGCGAATAGGTTGTTATACCCGCGCAAAGCAGCGGAGCAACTCCCTGTAATGGCAATTTATCAGATATGTGAAGGGCATATTTCTGGTCTACGCTGATAGTGGTAGAATATCCGCCATAAGTAGGCGTTGTAGTACCACGCTCGTAGCTGTTGTAAGTACCCGTCATCCCTTCATCGCAGTATTGCTCCTCACCTTCGAGGCAGCTCGGGCAATGGCGGCAGGAATCTACGAAACAGCCCACGCCCGCAAGCTCGCCTACTTTAAAGTCAGAAACATTATCGCCCACCGCTACTACCCTCCCCACAATTTCGTGGCCCGGTACGAGGGGATAAATGGCAGGGCCCCATTCGCCTCGGGCGGTATGGATGTCGCTGTGGCACACGCCGCTGTATAGGATATCGATCTGTATCTGGTCGGCTCCAAGCTCTTTCCTTTCAAATTCAAAAGGCTTCAGGGGATTTTTGGCATCATAGGCCGCGAACGCTTTTACTTGTATCATAATTGGTGTATGTGATTAGATGCCCTAAGTTACGAAATATTGCAGCAGTCGCCTCAGATAAATTTATAGCCAAGCCCGAACGTCCATATTTGTTTGCCTTTGCTGTCATAGCCGTAGTAGGGTGTAATGAACATCCAACGCCTATATTCTACTATAGGCGAAACTGCAAGCCTTGGTATGGCCTGCCTGTCGCGCATAAATAGCGAAGGAAAGGCACCGACACCTACTTTAAAAATTGGTGTAAACTTATATTTAAGGCTTGGCCCGCCTACATTTATGGCCCAAGTTTTCTCACCGGCGCTTATCGCCAGCATTCCGTCAAACCCGGCTTCGAATTTCTTTTCTGCAGATGGTGCCGGCACTGGCTGTTCCTGGGCAAAAGCATTCCCTGCCCACTGCAGCAAGATTGCCAGCAGTACGGTCTTTACACTATGTTTCATGGTTTACGGTTTCAGGATAAGCAGCGAAGGTGTATGGTTAAGCCACGTGCTGCGCGATTCAATAAGCTTTTTCCAGCTGTCTACGCTGATGATCATCAGGTCCTGCTGATCGAGAAACTCTTTTTCGATCTTTTTCTGGCTGCTCAGGTGGATGTGGTTCGGTACATTATGCTCAATGCTGCGTATCGTTTCCTTAATCTGCGGGTTGCTTTTTACCGAGCCATCCGCATCCAGAATCGTTACCTGCGAACCCGCGTTGCTTATCAGCTTTTGCGCAAATTCTATCAGGAACGCATCTGATGGGTCAAATATCGTAACAAACACACGGTCCGTAGTCTTAAATTCTTTATCTACTAATACTCCAACAGGTGCACCGGTTTTCGATAAAATGTGTTGCGTACGTTCATCAAACGGGGAATTTTCAAACAGAATCCATATCGGTAGTTGCCTTAAAAAGTGTAGTGACTTTTTGGTTGAGGCTTTCAGCTTCCGCCAGCACCGGCTTAAAGCTTTCTTTTTCGTATTCCTCCAGGTTAAATGTATGTATCTCGGCGCTGGGCGATATATGCATGGCCGTTACCATAGCGTTGCCACTCATCCGGCGCACAAAACTGTTGGCAAGGCGCAGGAGCGTACGCCCACCTTCAGGCCTATCGAATGACACGAGTACCTTAAAGCGGCTTTCCTGGCGTATCTCTGCCGGGATATAGTCCTTTCTGCGGTTGTATATCAGCCCGATAAGGTCCAATAACGGCCCGGTCATAAATGTGGTAGCCAGCGCCATGATCACCATCATAGAAAATATTTCCGGCGAAAGCACGCCAAGGTCGAGCCCGATATTCAGGACAATCAGTTCCATCAGCCCGCGCGTATTCATCAGGGCGCCAATGGTAAGGCTGTCGCGCCAGTTTTGGCCTACGAATTTCGCAGTGAGCGCGCTACCAACAAATTTACCTGCCACGGCAACCAGAATGATAAGCCCGCAAACCTTCCACATATAAGGGTCGTTGAGCAATCCTATTTGCGTCTTAAGACCGGTAAACACGAAGAAGAGCGGCAACAGGATAACCTGCGATACGTCTTCTACCTTCTCTATGAATATGGCCCTGAAGCGCATACTTTCGGGCATGATGGCTCCGGCCATGAACGCACCAAACAGCGCATGTATGCCGATGATCTCGGTACAATACGATGATATTAGAAGGACGAGGAAAAATATGGCCACCACCGGTTTACTGATGTTGTCCTTCTGGCTGTAAAGCTCGCCGATGCGTTTCAGGAAAGGCTTTACGACCCAAAGCATCAGGAAAACATATATCACCGAAAGGCCAATAATGTAAAGCGCGCTCACAAAACTACCGGCTTTTACAATGGCGATAACGGCGGCCAGTATGCACCACGCGGTAATATCGTCTGCGGCAGCGCAGGTAATTACCATAGCACCGATGCGTGTACGGTGGAGTCCGCGTTCCTGTACAATGCGCGCCAATACAGGGAATGCTGTTATACTCATCGCAATACCCATAAAGAGCCCGAAAGAACTGAACGCCACATTGGAAGGTGCAAATTGCTCATAAATGAAATAGGCCAGCGCAAGCCCCATAGTAAAAGGAATGATGATACTTGCATGGCTGATGATGACAGCATCTTTAGCCTTATTTTTCAAAACACTCAGGTCGAGCTCCATCCCTACCACAAACATGAAGAGGATAAGCCCCATCTGGCTGAAATACTTAAGGTTAGGGAGTGACGCCGCCGGAAATAGAATGCCTGAAACTTCAGGGAAGTAATGCCCTACCAGCGAGGGCCCTAAAAAGATGCCCGCCAACATTTCGCCTATTACAGAGGGCTGCCCTATTTTGCGGCACACCCATCCGAACAGCCTCGCTACAAAAATAATAGTAATGATTTGCGCTAACAGCAGCGCCAGCGGATCGCTAAGATTGTGCTGAAGTGCATCCAGAAAATCCTGCCATTGCCCCTTGCCCAATGCCGAAGCCTTAAGTGTACGGCCCGCCTGAAGTACCTCACCATTTTTCAGGGTGATATAAATCAATAGCGAAAATGCGGCTATAACGGTAACATAAAAAATGCTGTTCCTAAACTTTTTCATGGCAGGGCTGGTAATGAGGCGCAATATTAGAGATATTTTTGACAGTAAATATCTTACAAAGTGTTCTTCTTACAGGTTTTTGCGCCAAATCGCAAAAAATATGTAACGAAAGTCAGCGTTTTACACGCTCCATAAAATGGCTGCGGTATATTTCACTTAAAGAAAAGGTATAAGGCTTGCCATCGGGCGCAGTGATATCGGCGATTATCTCATCGTGAAGGTAATAGCGTACATGCCTGGTGTTAAGCACGGTTTGCTTGTTTATCTGGCAGAAATATTTTCCGGGCAAAAGTGTCAGCAACTTCTGGAACGAAGCATTCTTGGCCATGATCTCGCTACTGTCGTCAAGTATAATGAATTTGTCCCGGCTGTCTATATCTGAGGTGAGTATAGCAAAGATCTTAGATACCTCAATCAGTGCCTTTCCTTTGTTAGTGTTGAGCTGTATCTGCTGGGGCTCGCTTTCCTGCTTTTCGATACGGGCCATTGCTTTTTGCACGGCCTGCATCAGGCGTTCGGGCTTTACCGGCTTTACAACATAATCTACAGCATCACGGTCAAAAGCATCTACCGCGAAGTTTTTATACGCGGTAGTAAAAATCACAGGCTTGCCTTTCAGCGCATCGGCTACCTGCAGGCCGTTAAGGCCGGGCATTTCAATGTCGGATATCAGAAGGTCATAATCTTCCGGATCCTGTTCGCGCAAAAGCTGCTCAGGGCTGTTATAAGCCTTTACAACCTCGAGTTCGGGCATCTGCTCGCATATCATTTTAAGATAGGTAAGCCCCGGAAGCTCATCATCAAGCAGTAAGCATCTGATTTTTGTATTCAAGAAGATTGATTTTAAGTTGTGCAATATAAACGTCGTCGCCTTCGGTGTAGCGCTCCAGCTTATAGCACGATTTATAAATGATCTTTAGCCGCTGCTCAAGCGTTGCCGCGCCAATACCGCTGTGTTCCTTTAGTATTGCTGATTTACCAGATATCTTATTGCTTACAAGCAGCGAAAATTCGTTATGCCTAAACTCAATTACTATAGAAATAAAAGCGTCGGGACTTTGCAGGTCGGCGTGTTTAAACGCATTTTCTATCAGGTCGATAGAGATCAGCGGCGCCAGTATTCGCTCATCATAAAGAGAGTCCTGCTCATCTATCTTTTTCTTTACCGTTATAGCGAACAGCGGGCTTATCTTTATTTTGTTGATCTCGATGAGGTTAAGGGCAAACTCGATTTCTTCCCGCGGGCTTACGAACCGGTTCTGGCTTTCGTACAATATATAATCGAGTACATTGCTGAGCTTATCCATTGCAAAATAGGTCTGGTAAGCATGCGACTGGATAGAATTGAGAATGTTCTTAAAAAGATGGGGATTCAGCCTGCCTTCAAGGGTTTGGAGCTGAAGCTTATTTACGCGGTTTTCCATTTCTACAAAACGCGTTTCGAGTTCGCGCCGCACCCGTCGGGAACGGTTGAGCCGCACCCACATGATAATGATTATTATCAGGCAAATGCCCAGTACTATGGCGAGTGCTATATCGAGTGTAGTCTGCAAACGCTATTTTTTTACAGGAAGCCCCGCGGCCGTCCAGGCGTCCATACCCCCCTTAAGCTCCACTATTTTTTTAAAGCCCTTTTGCTGCATAATCGTTACCGCTTCGGCACTGCGGCCTCCCACTTTACAATATACATATACCGGTTTATTTTTGTCAAGTTTGTCAACGCGCTGTTCAAAATCCTTGTCATATAAGTGAAGGTTGGCTGCGCCTTCTATATAACCCGCTTTAAATTCTTTGTGGGTGCGCACATCTACCACCTGGCCGGGCTGCTTTGCCATGCGTTCGGCAAAGACTTTGGGACTGACAAGCTCCGTATTTTTCCTGGCCTGCGCCTGAAGGGTTACAGAGGCTACAAGGCATACCAATAAGTAAATTATATTTTTCATCCTGCGTGTTTTAGTGCTGTAAATGTAACAAATTTTACAATCGGCAACGCGATGGCGCCCAATATGACAATTATCATTTTTCCGGAAACCTGCCTGTTATAATTTTGACATTGGAAAAAATGTTGCCATGCAAAATTCAATCATACAAAAATATAATGTTCCCGGGCCGCGGTATACAAGCTACCCTACTGTACCGTACTGGGAAGAAGAGAAATTTACCGCTAATGCATGGACAGACACGCTGCTCCGGGCATTTAATGAAAGTAATGACAGCGAAGGTATCAGCCTTTACATACATCTTCCTTTTTGCGAAAGCATGTGCACGTTTTGCGGATGCAATAAAAGGATCACGCGGCGCCATGAAGTGGAAGACCCGTACATTACAGCTGTGCTGAAGGAATGGGAGATCTATTGCCGGCTTCTGCCTGCACGCCCGCGCATTAAGGAACTGCACCTTGGGGGCGGAACGCCCACATTCTTTTCGCCCGAAAATCTGGAGCGGCTGATAAAAGGAATCCTGGGTAACGCGGATATTGCTCAAGGTTATGAGTTTAGCTTTGAAGGGCACCCTAACAACACTACCCGCAAGCACCTTCAAACGTTATTCGACCTCGGTTTTCGCCGCGTAAGCTTTGGCGTACAGGATTATAATGAAAAGGTACAAATAGCCATTAACCGTATACAGCCCTTTCATAATGTAGCCAAGGTTACATTTTGGGCGAAGGAAATTGGCTATACTTCAATAAGCCATGACTTGGTATTCGGGCTGCCGTTTCAGACTGTGGCCAATATTACAGATACCATCGAGAAAACCAAGTCGCTCAACCCCGACCGTATCTCATTTTACAGTTATGCGCATGTGCCGTGGATAAAAGGCAACGGGCAACGCGGTTTTGATGAAAGCAACCTTCCGCAGGACGACGAGAAGCGAATGCTGTATGAAACCGGCAAAAACCTGCTGGCAGAAAAAGGTTTTCATGAAATCGGCATGGACCATTTTGCACTGGAAACCGACAGCATGTACACTGCATTTTGCACCGGAATGCTTCACCGCAATTTTATGGGCTACAGCGCCAGCAAAACAAAGCTAATGATTGGCCTGGGCGTATCTTCTATAAGCGATAGCTGGTATAGCTTTGCGCAAACTGAGAAGAACCTCGAGGAATACTACCGTATGATAGAGAGCGGCAGGCTTCCGGTATTTCGTGGCCATTTGCTAAACGATGAGGACCTTGTTATAAGGAAGCACATCCTGAACCTGATGTGCAGCTTTACCACCTCATGGAACGGTGGCGACGGAACCTTTGCCGAGCTGCCGGATGTATTGCTCAGCCTGAAAGAAATGGAGGATGACGGATTGCTCGAATTGTATCGCGACCATATCGTTGTGACCGAAAAAGGAAAACCTTTTGTCAGGAATATCTGCATGGCATTCGACCTTCGTCTAAGGCGTAAAGCACCTGACACCAAGTTATTTTCGATGACGGTATAAATTCTGAGATATGATTTATATCGCGCTCCTGCCTGCCGCATTGTTATCCGTTTATTTTTGCGGCAGGCTTGTTTTCAGGCATCATTTTTATAAGCAGTTACAGGTTCTATTTTCACACAGGCAGGAAATTGGTAAAAAAGTAGATCTGTCGAGCGTCGACCTTCCAAGCCCTGTTCGTGCCTATTTCTGTCACGTATTAACCGATGGAATGCATTATGTTTCCTGCGCCCGGCTGAAGCACACCGGAACTTTTAAAACGGATCTCAGGAAAAACTGGATAGCGATAAAAGGCGAGCAGTACTTTACCGTGATGAGGCCGGGGTTCATCTGGCGCGGCAATATCGGGAGCTTCTCTGCGATAGACTCTTATATTAATGGAAAAGGAACCCTCAGCGTATGGCTTTTTTCGGCTTTTAGAATTGCTAACGCAACAGGACAACGGATGGACCGCGCCGAATTACTGCGTTGGCTGGGCGAAGACGTGTGGATGCCTACCAACCTGCTGCCATCACGATACGTAACATGGGAACCCCTTTCCGACAATTCTGCGAGGATGTTTTTCTGCTACCGTGGCATCCATCTGGACTATACCGTGTTTTTTAACGAGAAAAATGAGATCTGCCGGATGGAAACCTCCCGCAGCTATAACAATGGGGCCGCACAGCCCTGGGTAGGCACATTTTCAGACTACCGTTATCATTACGGCATGCTCGTGCCTATGAAAGTATCGGCATCGTGGATATTAAACGGAATTGAATATCCCTACGCAAAGTTTGACTTGAAAGAAATCGAATATAATGTACCGCGGCAACTCGTTTAGCGCCATACACTTCTGGACATGGTCATGTTGTCGTAGTAAATATCGGCATGCCTGAAATAGTTTTTCATATACCCGCATTCTTCAAAACCTGCGCGTTGATACAGCGATATCGCAGCGAGGTTCTGGGTATATACCTGCAGCCAAAGTAGCTCAAGTACTTCATTTTCTGTAGCCCAGGATAGTGCGGCATTGATAAGCGCTGTTCCGAGTCCTTTTCCTCTCCACCCTTTCAACATCCCCATACCTACCATTGCAGTGTGGGCCATCGCAGCGCGCAGACTTCCGGTAAGATCGATATTGCCAAGCAGTTGCCCGTCACATTCAGCAACTAACAACAGGCAGTTATCGCGCCCGCTAAAATCGGTTATCCACTCTTCGGTGCGCTGTCCGGTAAGGGTCATCTCATCCGGCTGTTTAGGGATGAACTCGGCGTCGGCTACATACGTTGTGATAGTTTGCAGCAACCGCGGCGCATCTGCGGGAACTGCCGTACGTATAAGGACGCAGGCACCGTCTTTAAGCGTTACAGGATAGGGTGTGAATTTCATGCGGGTCTGCTTTCCCGCAATTTAGCAAAAAGCTTTTAATGAGAGGTGATTCCGCAGTCGGCGCCCTTTTGTATAAAAAGAGAAGCATTGGATGGGGAAAGATAAGGAATGCCGAGCCCAAGGCCCCTTACAATAAACAGCATGCCTATAATGGCCATAGCATACGGTACAAAAGACGCTGCCTTTTGCCTAAACCCGCCGGATACAAATCCCGATGCGTAAACCACGGCGCTCATGAGAGGAATAGTGCCTATTCCGTAAAGAAACATATATGCTACACCGCGAATTTCATCCTGCATGGCGATAGCGCCAAATAAAGCTGCATACACAAGTGCGCATGGGAGCAAGCCGTTAAAAAGTCCGGTAAGGTAGAAACCTTTTATGCTTTTGTTGCGCAGTTGCCCCCCTAATGAAGACTTTACCTTTGCTATTATTTGATAAACCGGCCTGGAGAAATTATACCTCGCAAATACCTTTTCGGGTACCAGCGCTATAATTATCATAATAATTCCGGCAATGATAGAGAGATGCTGCTGTAAGCCGGCAAGGAACAAGCCTTTACCCAATATCCCAAATACAAGCCCCAGCCCCGCATAAGCGCTGAGCCTGCCGGCGTGGTATACCATGAGTTGCATTGCCATTGAGGCAGGGTTGCTCCGGTTAAGGGGCAGCATCATTGCTATGGGGCCGCACATGCCTATGCAGTGCAGGCTTGATATTAATCCGAGTATAAGGGCGGAGTAAAGCATTTGCAGATGATAGATGTAAGATGGTAGATGATAGATAATAGATGATAGACGAAAGATAAAAGATGATAGATAATAGACTGCAGGATTAAGGCACCAACACTCAACTAATTACTGTCAACTGTGAACTTCAAACTGTCTATTATCTATTATCTCTCATCTAAATTTCTGCTATAGCGTTAGCTTCTCGCTGTTTATATAGCCTTTGCCATCATATTGCCAGTCAACAGTAATGTCCCATCGGCCGCCTGCCAAATCACTTTTAGGTATGAGCAGATATGGAGCTGAGACTGAGATGGGAATCTCGAAATCCAGCTTTTGGCTAGACGGCCTGTACAGGGACACTTTACCCTTGATGAGCGCAGGATTAAAGTGAGCCGGAAAAGCTACTTTAATACTATCGCCTTTTGCATCTATTATTACTTTTTCGGCAAGCTGTGCCGCATTCTCTTCTTTTTGAAGCTGGCCCTCAAGGCCACGTTCCATTTTATAGTAGTCTTCTACTACAAGCTCATTATCGTATTGATGGTCGCTTTGCACCCGTATTACAAAGAACATGATGAAGCTCATGAACAGGGCGAAAGCCAAAACGATTCCTGTACCCCAGTTAATTTTCATTTTTTTAGTATTTAGTGTGATTTAGTGTATTCTAATTAAAACTGCGCGGGCCAATAAATGTGCTGGTTTCAGTTTCTATAACCTTGTTTCCGTCATAAACTTCAAAGAGCACTTTTGTTTTTTCGCCTTTCATCTGCGCCGGGCTCAGCTCTACAAAGAGCGTTCCCTGCGCCATGCCTTCTTTGGGGACTTTCATCTCGTCCTTGCCCACCATTTGCACCTTGCCGCCAAGCGGCCTCGCCAGTACAATGCGCACATGGTTATAGTCAACACTGGTTTTGTTTACAAGTTTGAAGGTGTACACGTTGGTAAGGTTGTTGCCCTTGTGCTGAAACAGTTGCCCGGGCAGCCTGACTACCGATGCTTCTACAGCGCTCCGCATAAAGAGCATGCCAATGAAGATGCCGGTAAGGATAACCAATATGGCAGTATACCCTTTCATCCGCGCTGTAAAAACGAATCTTTCGTTTTTGGTGATCTCGTCTTCGCTGGCGTAGCGTATCAGCCCTTTCGGCTTTTGGATCTTTTCCATGACGGTGTTGCACTCATCGATACAAGCGGTACAGTTTACACATTCCAACTGGGTACCGTTCCTGATGTCGATGTTGGTTGGGCATACATGGACACACAACTTGCAATCGATACAGTCGCCCTTGCCTGAAAGAGTACGGTCTTCACCTTTTATGATACGGCCACGGCCGGCTTCTCCTTCTCCCCGCACATGGTCATAGGCCACGATGATACTCTTATTATCGAGCAGTACACCCTGCAGCCTTCCGTACGGACAGGCAATGATGCACACCTGCTCCCTGAACCAGGCGAACACAAAGTAAAACACCGCGGTAAAGATCAACAGGGCGATAAGGTTGCCTATGTGCGAAGCAGGGCCATCTTCTATCATGTGCAGCAACTTGTCGCTTCCATTCAGATAAGCAAAGAACACATTGGCAATTGCAAACGATATGACAAAGAACACGATCCATTTCAATACCCGCTTCCTGATCTTCTCGGCATTCCACTCCTGTTTATCCAGCTTGATCTGGGCATTGCGGTCACCATCAATCCAGTACTCTATCCGTCGAAAAACCATCTCCATGAAAATGGTTTGCGGGCAGATCCATCCGCAAAAAATACGCCCGAAAGCAACAGTAAACAAAGCCACGAAAATTACTCCGATAATCATGGACAACACAAAGATGTAAAAGTCCTGTGGCCAGAACGGGAACCCGAAAATATTGAACCTGCGCTCGACTACATTGAACATCAGGAACTGATTTCCGTTGATCTTAACGAAGGGTGCAAGGAACAGGAAGATGAGAAGGAAATAGCTTACCAGCTTCCTGTACCTGTAAAACTTACCTGATGGCTTTTTAGGGAATACCCATGCCCTTTTACCCTCTTCATTTATAGTCCCGATCTTATCGCGAAACTCCTCATCCGGCATACTTTCCATCATACTATTCTTTATTTTGCTGCAGCTGGGGCAGCGGTTGCATCATCTTTCCATATTTCGCCATCGGGCGCTTTAGGATCTTTTGGGTTAGAACCTTTTAAAGACAACACGTAGCTTGCTACCTGCTGCATTTCACTCGGTTTTAACGTACCCTTCCAGCTTACCATGCCTTTACCGGGACGTCCGCCTTCGTTAATGGTATGGAACACATTCTTAATACCACCACCAAACAGCCAGTGGTCATCAGTAAGGTTCGGGCCGATAGCACCTCCTGCGTCGGCGCGGTGGCACGCGGCACAATTGGTTTCGAATATCTTTTTACCCGCGGCAATATCTCCGGCTTCTGTAAGCAGCGTAACGCTCTTTTCGTCAATAAGGTCTTTCGCAGTTTTCTTATACTCCTCTACAGCAAGCTTTGCCTGTGCCATTTCGGTTTCAAATTCCTGTTTTTGGTCGTAGTCGCCATAGATATGGAAACGCACCAGGTAAATAAGCCCGAAGATAATGGTCACGTAGAAGAGGTAAACCCACCATGGCGGAAGCACATTGTCCAGCTCCTTAATGCCATCGTAATTATGCTCGAGCAAAAGGTTACCCTCCTCTTCAATCGGCGTAGATTTGCCGATAAGGCCTTTCAGCTTGCGGCCAAGCGCTGTATCTTTAAGGCTTATAGAATCTACTTCTGCCAGTTTTTGTTTTTGCTCTTCAGTTAGCATATTATAGGTTACCCTGTCTATTGCGCTTATCACAATTTCCAGCGCTATCTGAAGGAACAGGAAAACGAACAGGAACACCGAAACCAGTGGGTATTTAATAAAGGCCGGCCTGTCTCCTGAATCTATGAAGTATTCCAGCGCCATGAAAACGAGTGCAAACAGCGCAGGTACCCTAACGTATACCGGAATCAACTTTTTCATCTCTGTAAATTTTAAATTATTGGTTTGCTATTGGTTCAGGTTATCTTGCTCCCCGTCAAAAGGCAGGAGGCTCATCTCGGTTATCTTCTCTTTCCGGTACCCTATCACCCAGGCGTAAAGCACGATGAAGAACACAAAGAACATAAGGAGCGATATTATCGGATAGATCTCTACATTAGCGATCGTTTCCAGCGGGTGTCTCATAAACTTTAGCATAACATCTATTTTTTAAGGTTTTCCGCGGTTGCATTTTTCACTTTAATATCGGTACCAAGGCGTTGCAGGTAGGCAATAAGCGCCACAACTTCCCTGTCTTTCATCGGTACAAACTCTTCGCCTTTTGCGGCAGCGGCTTTTTTACTGTCTCCATAACTTTTCACAAAGTCAGGGTCTGCGTGAAGGCTTGCCTCAATTTTGGCTGCCTGCTCGGCCACGGCTTTCGGAGCATTTGCAATCTCAGCCTCTGTATACGGAACACCCAGCGTAACCATCACCTGCATTTTCTTCTGGGTTTCAGAGTAGTTCATCTTCTTGTTGTCAAAGAGCCATTTGTAAGCCGGCATGATAGAACCTGCAGAGGTGCTTTGCGGATCCCAAAGGTGGTTAAAGTGCCAGTTGTCGCTGTACTTGCCCCCTACCCTTAAGAGGTCCGGACCCGTTCTCTTAGATCCCCAAAGGAATGGGTGGTCGTAAACATACTCACCTGATTTTGAGTATTCGCCATATCGCTCAACCTCACTGCGGAACGGACGTATCATCTGAGAGTGGCACCCAACACAACCCTCGCGGATGTAAAGGTCGCGGCCCTCGAGCTCAAGCGGTGTATAAGGCTTCACGCTTGATATAGTCGGGATATTGGATTTTACCATGATAGTAGGAACGATCTGGATAATACCACCGATGAGGATAGCAACTGTGGCAAGGATAGTAAGCTGTATCGGCTTCCTTTCGAGCCAAGGGTGGAATTTCTCCCCTTTTAGCCTGTTCGGGCTTATTTTGGCAAGTGCAGGGGCCTCTGCAAGTTCATCTTCAACTTTCTGGCCCTGGCGTACGGTCATTACAATGTTATACACACATACAAGCAACCCGATAAGGTAAAGTGTACCTCCTACTGCCCTCATGGCATACATCGGCATGATCTCTTTTACAGTTTCAAGGAAGTTACCGTATACAAGGGTTCCGTCAGGGTTAAACTGTTTCCACATAGAAGCCTGAAGGAAACCGGCAACATACATTGGAAGAGCATACAGTATGATACCCAGCGTACCAATCCAGAAATGGAAGTTGGCAAGCTTATTAGAGTAAAGTGTTGTTTTGGTCATTCTTGGCAGCAGCCAGTATAGCATACCGAAAGTAAGGAAGCCGTTCCAGGCCAGCGCGCCAACGTGCACGTGAGCCACGATCCAGTCGGTAAAGTGGGCAATAGCGTTTACGTTTTTCAGTGAAAGCATCGGCCCCTCGAAGGTTGCCATACCATATCCTGTTATAGCTACCACAAAGAACTTAAGTACAGGCTCTGTGCGTACTTTATCCCACACGCCCCTAAGGGTTAACAAGCCATTGATCATACCACCCCATGATGGTGCAATAAGCATTACAGAGAATACTACGCCAAGGTTTTGTGCCCAATCCGGCAGTGCCGAATACAGAAGGTGGTGAGGGCCTGCCCAGATATAAATGAATATCAATGACCAGAAGTGGATGATAGAAAGCCTGTATGAATATACCGGGCGATTGGCTGCCTTTGGAAGGAAGTAGTACATAAGCCCAAGGAACGGCGTAGTAAGGAAGAAAGCTACTGCGTTGTGCCCATACCACCATTGTACCAGCGCATCCTGAACACCTGCATATACCGAGTAACTCTTAAGTCCGTTAACCGGAAGCTCCAGGCTGTTGAAAATGTGAAGCACGGCTACCGTTACAAACGTTGCGATGTAGAACCATACGGCAACATACAGGTGGCGCTCCCTCCTGCGAAGGATGGTACCTATCATATTGATACCGAACACTACCCATACTAATGCAATTGCAATATCTATAGGCCATTCAAGCTCGGCATATTCTTTTGAAGTGGTGTATCCCATCGGCAGCGAAATGGCAGCGGCAACGATAATGAGCTGCCAGCCCCAGAAGTTTATATTGCTGAGCACATCGCTGAACATACGGGCCTTTAAAAGCCTCTGAAGTGAATAATATACTCCCGCAAAAATAGCGTTACCTACAAATGCGAAGATTACTGCATTGGTATGCAGCGGCCTTAAACGCCCATAGCTAAGCCACGGAATACCATCTGTAAGATTGGGGAACAGATACATAGTTGCCAGGAGCAACCCCACAAGCATGCCCACGACCCCAAATACGATGCACGCGTAAAGAAACTTCTTAACTATTTTATTGTCGTAATAAAACTGTTGAACTTCCATAATTACTTATTATTAGATTTGGTTTTGGTTTGATTTTCTTTCAGCTCGTCGTCAAAAAGCATCCTGACGCTCGGTGTGTATTCGTCGTCATACTGCCCGCTTTTTACCGCTTTTACGAATGCGATAAAAAAGGAGATGGCGACGACAATACTGATGCAGATCAATAAATAGATTACGCTCATACCTCTTAAATTTATGTTAACAAAAGTACTTCGGCGGTTTAGCCTAAAACATGATATTTGTCATAAGCGTCGATTTTAACGCGCTATATCAGCGTTTTTTTGAATAAAAATTACTCGCCAGCGTTACAAAACTCACAATGGTAATAGTGCTGAGCGGCATGATGATAGCCGCAGTAATGGGCAGCAGCTTTCCGGCAACGGCAAAAGCAAGACCTACTACATTATAAAGGAGCGAAAGTGTAAAGCTGCCCTTGATTGTTTTCACTGCGTTTTTGGAATATCGCATGAAGTAAGCAATGTTCTTAAATTGCGATGCATCCAATATGCCATCGCAGGCGGGCGAAAACACATTTACATTCTCCGAAATTGCGATGCCTACATTGCTTTGCGCCAGCGCGCCCGCATCGTTAAGCCCGTCGCCCACCATCATCACATTGTGCCCTTTAAACTGAAGCTCTTCTATATAAGCCAGCTTTTGCTCCGGCCTTTGATTGAAGATAAAAGCGGTCCCTTTGGGCAGTAACTGCTCCAGCACCTGGCGCTCGCCTTCATTATCGCCCGATAGTATTGCAAGTTTATAGGTGCGCCCAAGATCTGTAAAAAGCTCTGCAAGCCCCTCGCGGTAAAGGTTGTCAAACACATATTTGCCGAAATGCCTGCCATCTATCGCGATGTGAACGTTGGTCTGGAATGATTTTGTTTCAGAATGCCCGGTAAATGCGGCCGACCCTATCTTAACGAGCCTTCCGTCTACCAGGCCCTGTATGCCTTTTCCTGTCAATTCTTCAAAATCATGGACAATTTTTATTTCGGTAGCCGGCAGCATCTCGTAAAGCCTCCTGCTTAGCGGATGGTTGCTGCCCCGGAGGACGTTTTTGATAAGGCTGATGTGTTTTGAGATATCTTCGCCTTCATAATGTATATCCGATTTGCCGTTGGTGGTTATTGTACCGGTTTTATCAAAAACAATAGTATCTACTTTCGCCAGTTGTTCTATAACAGTGGCGTTTTTAAGGTATAGCTTCTTTTTACCCATTATGCGCAGTACATTGCCCAGGGTAAACGGAGCACTCAGCGCAAGGGCACACGGGCAGGCTACAATGAGTACCGCCGTAAACACATTAAAAGCCGTAATGCTGTCGCGAAATATCCAGTATGTAAATCCAAGAACTGCTATAGCGAGCAGCACCGGGGTAAAGTAACGGCTGATGGTATCGGTCATTGTTTTATAGGAGCGCTTGTCTTTTTTGGTAAAGACATCGTTACTCCACAACTGGGTGAGGTAGCTTTGCGATACCGATGAGAGCACCTCTATCTCTACCACTGGCCCCATTTGTTTGCCCCCGGCATATACCTTATCGCCCGACCTTTTAGTAATAGGCAGCGCCTCTCCGGTTACAAAACTGTAGTCTATCGCGGTTTCGGCGCTCATCAGTATACCGTCTACGGGGATCAATTCCTGGTTGCGTATCAGCAGCCTGTCGCCGGCAGCGATATCATATACCGGCACCGACAGCTCTGTGCGGTCTGCCAGGATTTTGGTTACCGCTACGGGAAAATAGGATTTAAAGTCGCGCTCAAAAGATAGGAAGTTATACGTTTTTTGCTGAAACAGCTTGCCCAGGAGCATAAAGAACACCAGAGAACAGAGGCTGTCAAAAAAGCCCTGCCCGTGTCCGCTGATAATGTCATAGGTGCTGCGCACAAACATTACAATAAGCCCAAGCGCAATGGGAATGTCGATATTAAGCATTCGCGCCCTGATGCTTTTCCAGGCAGAGATGTAATATCCGCTGGCGGCGTAAAAAAAGCTGGGCAGGGAGAGGCCGAAAATCAGCCAGCGGAAAAAGCCCCTGTATTTTTCGAGCCAAAACTCATCTACGTCAAAATATTCCGGAAACGACAATAGCATTACATTTCCAAAACAAAAAAATGCAACACCCAGTTTATAGGTCAGGTCGCGGCTTACGCCTTTTCGCTTGTTGTCATAGTTTTCGAGGCTGATATAAGGCTCGTAGCCGATAGTGCAAAGCAGTAAGACCACCTCTTTCAGCGAGAGCCCGGACGGGTCAAAAACAATACGTACTTTTTTTTCAGGGAAGTTTACCTGGCTGCTGCTTATCCCCCGCCGCAGTTTATTCAGGTTCTCTAAAATCCATATACAGGAGCTACAGTGAATATGAGGTATATAAAGGCTGATGATCTGTACTCCCTCTTCGCTAAAATCCAGTAGCCTGGCCGAAATTTCGGTGTTGTCCAGGAAATCATATTTTCCGTGAATATCCTGAGGGGTTGCCCCCGGCGATTTTTCGAAATCGTAATAACCGGTCAGTCCGTTATCGCTGAAAATCTCGTAGACGGTTTTGCACCCTGTGCAGCAAAACAGTTTCCCGTCATACGCTATCTCTTCATTGGCAGTGATCCCTACACCGCAATGAAAACAATTTGTTGCGTCCATATTTTTTAATGCTCAATTACCTGATACAAAGCTACTGTGAGCGTTAAAAACAAAATATGATAATTGTCATATAACAATTTTCTATACCTTTGCGACTGTTTAACAGTTTTTTAAGAATACAGGTATGGGGAAGTGTGAGCAATGTATTGTGAGGGAGTTTAGCTCGTTGAAGGCGCTCAATAAAAATGAATTAATACGCCTTGCCGATTGCAAGGAATCTTATACCGTAAAAAAAGGTGAGCCCATTTTTACAGAAGGGGAAAATGTAAACGGTATCTTTTGCGTGAAGGCCGGAGTGTGCAAGATGACCAAACTGAGCCCTAACGGAAATGAGCAAATTGTTAAACTAACTACTAAGGGTGAGCTTTTGGGGCAACGTTCTATGATTAGCGAAGAGCCTGTAAACCTTAGCGCAATTGCGCTGGAAGATATGCAGGTATGCTTTATTCCTAAAAGCGAGATCATGCAGTTTTTTAACGAGAACAACCAGTTCTCGATGAACGTGATGCGCACTATCTGCGGCGACCTTAAGGAAGCGGATGACCATTTGGTAACCATGGCACAAAAATCTGTAAAACAACGCCTTGCCGAAATACTTATTTACCTTCACGAAACCTTTGGAACTGCCGAAGACGGAAGCCTGAACCTGAAGCTTTCGAGAGAAGAGATAGCCGGGATGGCCGGTACTGCTACCGAGAGTTGCATCAGGCTGCTGAGCGAATTCAACAAAGCCGGACTCATTTTGCTCTCGGGCAAGAAGATTACCCTCAACAATATTGCAGGCCTCCGCAAGATGTAAGCTGCATCATCCAATCCCTATATTATCACCGCGATATTTTTTAAGTTTTGATTAATTTAAGAAATATTTGTGATTTCAGTTTCTTACAAACAATGCGCTAAAATGATACATTTGCAGTGTAAAGCATAACAGTTTTCACTTAAACAAGTGTTAACTATGCACAACACTACCAACGTATGAAAAGACACCGCGATATACTGGTCATAGAAGACGATGAAGATGACCGGGACATCCTACAGGAAATATTTCGTGACCTGGGCTACAAAAACAAGATCATTTTTTTTGCCGATAGTACCGAAGCGCTTGAATACCTTAGACGCCCTGAAATTGAGCCGTTTATCGTGATTTCCGATATCAATATGCCAAAGCTTGGAGGCTTTGAGTTGAGAAATATAATCCTGAATGAAGAATTATTTATGGATAAGGATATACCGTATATCTTCATCTCTAACGCCCAGGATGAATATTCTGTTCGCGAGGCCAATAAGTTAAGCATTCAGGGCTACATTCATAAAGGCACCGATTATAATAACTACAAAGAGAAGATAAAGAACCTTATCGACTACTGGAAAGAGAACATCAATTCTTTTACCGCTAAGAGAGCATAAAAAAAGAGAGCTGACGCTCTCTTTTTTTATTCCGGGTCGGCAACGGGCCCGTGCCATTGCGAGATACCGCCCGCAAGGTTGTACGTATTGGCAAAGCCCAGTTGGTTCATAATATTGCAAGCCTGGCCGCTACGGGCGCCGGCAGCGCAGTATACATAATAATTCTTACTTTTATCGAGCTCTTCTACAGCATAAATAAAACCCTGCCCTTTATAAATATCGATATTGATAGCGCCGGGTATTATGCCGCGGCTCCATTCGTCGGGTGTGCGCACATCGAGTATTACAGCATTTTCGTCTTGCTGTGCCTGCTCCCACCATTGTTCCTGATTCAGATTCATAAATATATATTTTAGCCAAAGGTATTATGCTTTTATAGAACAGCCAATAGCCTTCGTTTCCTTTACCTTAATTTCTTTCCCCGCCAGCAGCGCATCTACCGCATCCTCAACATACTTAACTTTTACGGCTGACTCTTCTTCATAATTATCATCAATAGCGCCAATGTAAACCACCTTGTTTCCTTTGTCTGTTTTTTGCAGCAAATAAACGTGTGGGGTTTTGGTAGCGCCAAACCGTGGAAATACTTTTTGCCCCTCATCCAAAAGGTAAGGGAACGGATAACTTTTCTCTTTCGCGCGTGCCTGCATATTTTCAAAACTGTCCTCTGCCACTTTTTTAGGATCATTGGGGTTTATCGCCACTACCGGATATCCGAGGCTGCGATACTTTTTATCCAATGCAATGATACGGTCTTCATACGCCTGCGCATACGGGCAGTGGTTGCACGTAAACACAACGATGTAGCCTTTAGCGCCCTTAATATCTTTCAGGGCTACCTGTTTCCCATCTACATTTTTCAGGCTGAAGTCGGCAGCTATATCCCCTACTTTGTACCCGCCGGCTGTTTTAGCAACGGTAAATGCCGCCATGAGCGACGAAACGATGAACAATACAATAAATTTTAAAGATTTCATTCTATACTAATTTAATATTCAGTTTTACTATCTAATTCTTCCTGATTTTAGCCAGCTCTTTTTCCAGTTCCGCAGCGGTGAAAGAACGTTCGTAAAATTGCCTTTTGTTGCGGTTGTATATCAGAGTTGCCGGTATCGCCCCGCTCCATTTTGCATCTACCTTAGATATCCAGCTGTTGGCATCTGGGTCGCGCATCAGCAAAACCCTGCTTTTTACTTTTTTTTCTTTAATGAAAGGCAACAATTTACTTTCCACCATCTTCGGCATGTCGAGGCTCACTAACAATACCTTTACTTTCGATCCTTTGTATTTTTCAGCCAGCCCCTCAAATGCAGGAAGCTCTTTCACACAGGGAACACACCATGTTGCCCAGAAATTTACAATGTAGGTCGTATCTGTTTTCCGGTTTAAAAAATACTGCAAGCCTTCATAATCATAGGCATCCACTTTTACGACGCCAGAATTGTACGTCTTTAGCGGTTTTGGTTCACGTGTGCCGGATTCAGTAAACGAGAAACAGAGCAATCCAAGTATGGGCAGCAGATAGAAAAATCTTTTTCCGGGTATTTTCATTTCATTTCCATTTAAAGATAAAGGTAGCAAAATAAATGCTGCAGATCGTGTTAACAAAAATTTAACAACAACACTTGTATACACAACAATTAATATTACTACATTTGTACATACAAATTTTGTAATTACAGATATGAAGATCGAAGAAGCTATTAAGTCCTCAACGCCACTGCCAATTGGCAAGCGTACGATACTAAATATCATGTATACACAGACTATACTTGCCGAGGCGTTTAATGAGATACTAAAGCCTTTTGACCTTTCGCCGGAACAATTTAATGTGTTACGGATATTGAGAGGACAAAAAGGAAAGCCGGCCAACATGTGTGTAATACAGGAGCGGATGATTGCCCGCACGAGCAACACGACAAGGCTTGTGGACAAACTATTGCTCAAAGAGCTCGTAACCCGCGAAGTTTGCAGCGCCAACCGCCGCAAAATGGAAGTGGCAATTACCGGGAAAGGGCTTGCTCTCCTTTCGGAACTTGACCCGCTGGTAGATGCGAATGAAAACTCGTATTCCTCTAACCTCACCACCGAAGAACTTAATCAACTTAACCTGCTCCTGGAAAAATACCGGGGCGAAAAACAATAATTATACTATGTCAGATTATATTGAAAGCCTGAAATGGCGCTATGCAACAAAAAAGTACGACCCTTCGCGCAAGGTGTCGGCAGATGACCTTGAAAAATTAAAACAGGCGGTACAGCTCAGCGTATCGAGCATGGGCCTTCAGCCTTACCGTATCCTGGTAATTTCCGATCCCGAACTGCGTGCCAAACTGGCTCCGGCGGCTTACAACCAGGACGGTATTACGAATGCTTCGCACCTGTTTGTTTTTGCCTATGAATTGAACGTGGGCGACAGCCACATTGGCGCTTATATTGATAACATCGCCGCGCAGCGCGAAATAGCGCGCGCCGACCTGAAAGGTTTTGAAGATATGGTTAGCGGTTTTGTAGGGCGAATGACCGAAGCGGAGAAAAACAACTGGGCTGCAAAACAAACCTATCTGGCACTATCTTCGCTAATCAACGCTGCGGCAACCCTTCGCATAGACGCCACGCCAATGGAAGGTTTTGATCCTGCTGCCGTAAATGAAGTATTGTCGCTTAACGAAAAAGGGCTCGGTGTTGCTGCCATTGCCGCAGTGGGTTACCGCCATGCTGACGACCAGTTCCAGCACCTGAAAAAAGTACGCAAACCTCACGATGAACTATTTATCCACATTTAATAATTATAATTAATAACCTTAAATTAAATCATAAGAACCATGAAAAACCTTAAAACGCTTGCTATCGCTTTTGTAGCAGTACTTTCAACTGCAACTGCAATTGCTCAAACCAAGAAAATCGACACTGCTAAAAGTACTATCAGCTGGGTAGGTAAAAAAGTAACCGGCCAGCATAGCGGTACTATCAGCTTCAAAGACGGAGCGCTTGTATTTAAAAGCGGCAAGCTTACAGGCGGTAGCTTTACAGTAGATATGGCCTCTGTAAATGTAACCGACCTTAAAGCCGGTGAAGGCAAAGAGAAACTGGAAGGCCACCTGAAAGCTGACGATTTCTTCGGTACTGAAAAGTTCCCGACTGCCACACTGGTTTTCAAAACACTGAAAGCTAAATCTGCCGGAGTTTATACTGTTACAGCCGACCTTACAATCAAAAATATTACAAAGCCTGTAACGTTTGACCTTACCGTAGGCAAAAACACAGCTACAACTTCATTCAATGTTGACAGGACAAAATATGACATTAAATATGGTTCAGGAAGCTTCTTCGATGGCCTTGGCGACAAAACCATCTATGATGAATTTGAACTTACTGTAAACCTGAAGTTCTAATCAGGATTTAAATTGAATGAGAAACCCCGGTCACCCCGGGGTTTCTTTTTATATGCAAATAAAAGCACTTTCGCGATTAAAAAAGTCCCTCGATAGACAGATATCTTTCACCGGTGTCATAGTTGAAGGTAAGCACCGTGGCATCTTCCGGAATGTCAGCCAGCTTCTTCTGCGCGGCAGCCAATGAAGCCCCCGACGATATACCGGCGAGTATCCCTTCTTCCCGGGCTATCCTCCGCGCAAATTCGAAAGCCTCATCTTTATCTACCCTGATAACCCCGTCTATCAACCCGCTGTCATAAATTGATGGTACAAACCCCGCTCCTATTCCCTGCAGTGGGTGAAGCCCGGGTGAACCTCCGCTTAATACAGGCGATAATTCCGGCTCCACAGCGAAGACCTTGAGATTAGGCCATTTTTCTTTTAAAACTGCCGCTACGCCCGTTATATGGCCTCCAGTCCCCACACCTGTGATGATGTAATCAACTCCTTCGGGAAAGTCCTCAAGGATCTCCTGGGCAGTAGTACGCTTATGCACTTCCACATTTGCAGGGTTGTCAAACTGCGATGGTGACCATGCGTTTGGTGTGGTAGCAGTAAGTTCGCGCGCCTTTTCAATGGCTCCTTTCATCCCCTTTTCACGGGGCGTCAATTCAAATTCAGCTCCGTAAATACTCATCAGCTTTCGCCTTTCTATACTCATCGATTCCGGCATTACAAGGATAAGCTTGTAACCTTTTACAGCAGCTACCAGCGCAAGGCCAATACCAGTGTTGCCGGATGTAGGCTCAATGATAATACTGTCGGGGTTAAGCAACCCTTTCGCTTCAGCATCTTCTATCATGGCCAGTGCGATCCGGTCTTTTATGCTGTTGCCCGGATTGCTCCGCTCCAGCTTTACCCATACGTTTCTCCTGCCAAACAAACGGTTCAGCTTCACGTGAGGTGTCTTGCCAATGGTTTCAAGTATTGTGTGCGCTTTCATATATCGGTAAATTAAATTACAAAGTTGAGTGGCTCCGGAAATGCCTCCGGGGATTTGATACTGATTTCGCTTTTATGGTACACCATGGCACCCGGCGGCACCGAACGGGTAAGCCAAACGTTGCCTCCGATTACAGCGCCATCGCCGATCACGGTATGCGCTCCGAGTATCGTCGCATTGGCATATATTGTAACGTCATTGCCAACGGTAGGATGTCTTTTTACTTCCGCATCGGCTTTGCTTACGCTTAACGCGCCGAGCGTTACGCCCTGGTAGATTTTTACATTGTCCCCTATTTCTGCTGTTTCACCAATAACAATCCCGGTTCCGTGGTCGATGAAGAACCGACGCCCAATTCGCGCGCCGGGATGGATATCAATTCCCGTTTTGCCGTGTGCATATTCACTGAGCATCCGGGGCAGCAGCGGTACGCCGGCTTTCCAAAAGTCATGGGCAACACGGTGCACAAATATGGCAAAGAATCCGGGGTAAGAAAGCAGCACCTCATCGCGTGATTTAGCCGCCGGATCGAACTCGAAAACGGCACTTAAGTCATCTTCAAGTAATTGATAAAGTACTTCGGCTTTTACTTCTGTTGTAGAAAGTATTAAATAGTATTTATTTTCATCATACCCTACTGATTCGAGCAAGATCGAAAGCCTCTTACGGAGCTTCTGCTGCATCTTTAAAAAATAATCGTAATCAGAATATTTTGGGTCAAGGCAAAAAAGCCATTTAAAGAAATTCTCTATCCATTTCCTGACTTTTTTATGGCTGGGAGATGATATCCGGGTGTGATAGTTTTTTATATAAACAGCGTGTTTCATAAGATGGTAAATGCAGATAGGCAGTAGCTCATTTTTTGAGCAGCTATCCAAAATTAGAGAAAAACCTTTCACGGCAATGTTAATAGTCTATAAAATTAGTAGATTATAAAATTGGTAATAATACGGCAGCAACTGGTTACATTTGCAACTAAACCGCGCTCATCATGAAAAAAATACTGGTTATCGATAATTACGACAGCTTTACCTACAACCTCGTGCACTACCTCGAAGCGCTGGATGCGGAGGTAACCGTATTGCGAAATGATGAAGTAACGCTTGACGATCCTGAAGATTTTGAGAAGATACTCCTTTCTCCGGGTCCGGGTGTGCCCGACGAGGCAGGCCTTTTAAAGCAGATCATCAAGAGATATGCGGCGTCTAAAAGTATACTCGGTATATGCCTGGGCCAACAGGCGATTGCGGAGGTATTCGGCGGAAGCCTTATCAACCTCCAGACCGTACACCACGGCGTGGCCGCCACGATTCAAATTACTGTCGAAAATGAGCCTCTATACACCGGGCTTGATAATCAGATCGAGGTGGGGAGATATCATTCCTGGAGTGTAGATCCGACCACATTACCCGAGAGTCTGGAGGTCACTTCCGTCGACTCATCAGGTAATATTATGTCGCTACGGCATCGCGTATTAGACGTTAGAGGGGTGCAATTTCATCCCGAATCCGTACTTACACCGTGTGGCAGGCAAATTATTGAGAACTGGATTAAGCTTTAACAAATACTTCACATTACCTTATATAAATTTTTGGTAATCAATATTTAAATCATCAGGTATAAATTTTCTCTATTCTCGTTTCGAAATCGTTTTCTGTTAAATAAAACCAAAAATCATTTTTAAACAAACGTTTAAATTAAACGTTTGTTTAACTTTGTCCTCTCTAAACAGAATAGAAAATGAATGCATATAATGACAAGCAGACCGACATCCTGCAGGCGGCCGAAAAGCTGTTTGCAGAAGAAGGGTTTGACGGGGCTTCTATCCGCAGTATTGCGCGTGAGGCGGGAGTCAACATTGCGATGATATCTTACTACTTCGGCTCGAAGGAAAAGCTCCTTGAAGCACTGATCATCTATCGGATTTCAGGTTTGGGCATAGCGTTGGAAAATATCCTGAACGAAGACCTCCCCCCTCTCCAGAAAGTGGATCGCCTCATTGATCTTTACATATCCCGCATCAATCAAAACAAGTGCATGTACCAGATATTGCATTTTGAGCTTTCTACCAAAAAGCGTGTAATGGATATGCAATCCTTTATTGACATAAAGAACCAGAATATGGCGGCCTTCCGTAGGATTATAGAAGACGGGCAGCAACAGGGTGTTTTCAGAAAGGATATTAATACCCTTTTAATTCCCCCGACTATTATGGGCACTATAGTCCACTTCCGCATGAACCGCAGTTTCCTTGGCCCGTTGTTAGGCCTGGATACTGATGAAAAACTGGAAAACTACATCTCGAACGAGTTAACACAACATATCAAGCAAACCATTAAAGCACTTTTAGTACATGAAAATTAATCAGATGCTGCTGGGTAGCCTTTTCTTTTTTAGCGTAATCGGCACTGCCGAAGCGCAGGAAAAAAAGCCACTTACCATGGATGAGGCCATAAACCTTGCAGTAACCCAAAGCACCCGTGCCGGCCTGGCCGATATACGGGTAAACACCGCGAAGCTGGATGTGCAGAACACCAAAAGCAACATCTACCCCGATTTTAAGGTGAGCGGCCAGTATCAAAGGCTTACCAGCCCCACGGTGAAGCTGCGTATCCCGACAGGTGATTCTAATGACGGAAGCACAGATAGCGGAAGCAGTACTGCCTCACCCAAAGTAAACCGCGTTATGCTGGGCCAGGCTACGGTAAGCATGCCTGTCTTCTCAGGCTTCCGCCTGAAGAACAGTGTAGCAGCCAGCGAGGACCTTTACAAGGCCGAAACCCTTAATGCTGCCAGTACAAAAGAACAGCTGGCATTGCAGGCGATCATGCTTTACGTAAACCTGTATAAGGCGCAGCAATCGGTTACGCTGATCCAGGAGAGCCTTAAAAGTGCCGGCCAGCGTGTAAAAGATTTTACCGCGATGGAGCAGAACGGACTTTTGGCGCGCAACGACTTGTTGAAAGCGCAGCTGCAATCCAGCAGTATCGAGCTTTCTCTGGAAGATGCCAAACGCCGGGTGTCGACTGTCAATTATCAGTTGGTTACATTACTGAAGCTGCCTGAGGGCACCGAGATAATGCCGGATGCCTCCTACTTCAATAAACCTCAGGGTTCGGGAAGTGCGGTGACGGCGGACGAGGCCATGGCACAGCGCAGCGACCTTGAAGCATTGCGCTGGCAGCAAAAAGCCAGCGAGGCCAACATCGGCATTGCCAAGGCGGGCTATTACCCCTCTGTTTCGCTTATGGCCGGTTATGTGGCGCTAGATATCCAGAATCTGGTACAGGTTTACAACGCAGCCAACTTTGGCGTGGGATTATCGTACGACATTGCCAGCATCTTCAAAAATGGTAATAAAGTAAAGGAAGCCCAGAGCCGTGCCGACGAATCGCGGAAAGCAGTTGAGCTGCTGAGCGACCAGGTAAAAGTTCAGGTGCAGGAAGCCGCCGAAAACTACAACCTCGCGATAAAGCAGGACCGGGTTTATACCGAAGCAGTAACGCAGGCCAACGAGAACTTCAGGATCGTGAAGGACAAATACGATAACGGACTTGTAGATACCAACGACCTGCTGGAAGCCGATGTGCAACAACTACAGGCCCGCCTTGACGAAGCTTTCTCTAAAGCAGATATTACCCAACGCTATTTTGAGCTGCTCAACGCAGCCGGAAAGCTAACCCAATCATTCAACCTTACCCAAAACAAGTAATCCACCATGGAAAAAAAGAAAACAAACCGGAAATTCCTCTCTATACTGATCATTGTAGTATTGATAGGCGGCGCTTACGGAGCCTACAAATACATCCATTCACTGGCACATGAAACTACCGACGACGCACAGGTAGAAAAGAACATGAATCCAATTATCCCGCGTGTAACGGGTTATATTACCAAAGTATACATCAAGGATAATGATGTGGTAAAAAAGGGCGACACGCTTTTTACAATTGACGATAAAGATTACCGTGTGAAAGTGGAGGAGGCCAAGGCTGCCCTTGCAGCTGCAAAGGGAAGCTATGAGGCAGCCAAAGCCGATGTAGGCGGTGCAGCTGCAGGCGTAAGTGTTTCTGAAGCTAATATCCAGTCGTCGCGTGGAAATATTGAGGCAGCGAAAGTGAGGCTTTGGAGGGCTAATAACGACTACGAGCGTTTCAGCAACCTGTATAAGAACCACTCGATAACAAAGCAGCAGTTTGAGCAGGCCGATGCGGCGAAACGCGAGGCAGAAGCACAATTGAAAGTATTGCAACAGGCAGAAGCAGCAAGCGCCGCACAGCGTAGCGCAAGCCTTTCACGCAGTAATGTATCGGGCAAACAGACCGAGGTGGCACAAGCCAATATAGAGCGCGCCGAAGCAGCCCTTAAAGCTGCCGAGCTGAACCTGTCATATACCGTTGTTACCGCGGCTGCAGACGGGCAGGTTTCTGCCGTAGAAATACAGCCGGGGCAACTGGTACAGCCGGGACAGGCACTGTTTTATACCATCAGTAGCGAAGAGGCATGGGTGGTCGCCAACTTTAAGGAAACACAACTCAACAAAATGCGGGCCGGACAAAAAGTGAGCATCAAGGCTGATGCCTACCCGGACACCGAATTTGAAGGCGAGGTAACCTCTTTCTCCCCTGCTACGGGTGCACGGTTTTCGCTGCTTCCACCGGATAATGCTACGGGTAACTTCGTAAAGACCGTTCAAAGGCTTCCCGTAAGGATCAACCTGACCAAAAACAACGACCAGGAGAAGCTTAAGATGCTTCGCCCGGGTATGAACGTGGAGGTAGACGTACATTTAAAATAACAGTATGGCAGCAGGAGCAACCGTACAGAACGACCTGGTAGAATATGGCTTCCGGCGCGTTATTATCACGATAACCGCTGTGCTGTGTGCGCTGCTCGAGATAGTGGACACTACCATTGTAAACGTTGCGCTGAAGCAAATGCAGGGCAGCCTTGGCGCCACACTTAACGATGTAGCCTGGGTAATTACCGCTTATGCTATAGCGAACGTAATTGTAATACCGATGACAAGCTGGCTGAGCCAGCAATTCGGACGCCGTAATTATTTTGCGGTGAGCATTGTGATCTTTACTGTAGCTTCATTTTTATGTGGTAACAGCGATAATATATGGGAACTTGTAGTGTTCCGCTTCATACAGGGTATGGGTGGCGGCGCGCTCCTGGTAACGGCGCAAACCATCATTACCGAAAGCTACCCGCCGGAGAAACGCGGTATGGCGCAGGCGATTTATGGTATGGGTGTGATCGTTGGCCCTACCCTCGGCCCGCCGCTGGGCGGATGGATCGTGGATAACTTTCATTGGGGGTGGATATTTTACATCAACGTGCCGTTGGGTATTATTGCCACAATGCTAACGCTGATGTATGTAAAGAGTCCGAAATATGGTGAGAAGATGAGCGCCAGCCAGGTAGACTGGTGGGGTATGCTTTTCCTTATCATTTTTATCGGTTCGCTGCAATTTGTTCTTGAGCATGGGCAGCAGGACGACTGGTTTGACGATCCTCTTATAACCGGGCTAAGCGTATTCAGCGGATTTGGCCTGTTAGCCTTTATATGGCGCGAAATGGTGTATGAGCATCCTATAGTAAATCTCCGTGTGTTGAAAGATAACAACCTGCGCATCGGTACGATATTATGTTTCATCATGGGCTTCGGCCTGTATGGCACAACTTTTATTATCCCGATTTATACCCAGTCGATATTGGGGTGGACAGCGCTGGACGCCGGGCTATTGTTGATTCCGAGTTCCATTACTACCGCCTTTATGATGCCCATCATCGGGCAGATGATACAGCGGGGCGTAAGGCAAACGTATATGGTGGCCGTAGGGTTCCTGGTATTCTTCATCTTTACGTTCTGGATGTACAATGTAATGACCCCCGACACGGGGACGGAGAATTTCTTCTGGCCGCTTATTATGCGGGGTGTAGGACTCGGGCTGCTGTTTGTACCGATAACAACGATGTCATTATCCACTCTGAAAGGAAAAAGCATTGGCGAGGGTGCTGCCTTTACCGGTATGATGCGCCAGCTGGGCGGATCTTTCGGTATCGCGATCATCAGTACGTTTATTACCCGTTTTACGCAAACACACAGGGTGAACCTCGTAGGGCATGAGCAGGTAACCAACTTTGCGGTGCAGCAACGGGTGAGCCAGATACAGCACGGCTTTATGGCGCAGGGGTTTTCGGCTAATGAAGCACTTGCAAAAGCGTATAAGGCGATGGAAGGCGGCGTGCTTAAGCAGGCTACCGTACTTTCTTACATGGATATATTCCTGTACCTCGGGCTTTTGTTCCTGATGTGTATCCCTTTTATCCTTTTAGTTAAGCAGGGCAAGGCCAAAGTAGATATGGCCGATGCGATGCATTAAAGAAAGCGGTTAAGCTATCAGCTGCTGAGCTCCTTAGGCCTAGGGGCTCAGCAGCTTTTTTGCTTATAAGCTCATCGTGTAAAAACAAGGGATGTTTATCCGATAGTCTTGGGTAGATGCTGTAGCCTTAAAAAGCGCCCGGACGCCTACCAAATTTTGAGGCTCAAGATTGTGACACTCTATCAACCAATGACTATTTCAAAATTGCCTGCAGCATGTAAAGACTGTCGGAAAGAGTAAGGCCAATAAGCATTAAAAAACCTAACCTTTAGTATAGGGGTTTTGTTGTAGCGTAACTAATAGAATTCCTTTACGCAGATTTTCCGTAGGATATGGTGTAAAACTCTTCTGCTGCCATGATTCACCATTAAATTGCAAGAGAATATCCCCTGCATCCGAAAGGTAAGGCCTGGTTCTCCGTATTATTGCAGGATTTTTGTAGGAGTAGGTTATTTTGAGCACATCTCCATCTTTTAACTCAAATCCGAATTCAAATGTGTAGCCTGCATTTAGCAAACCTGCAACATCGTCCGCTTCTAAAACTCCCGCTTTTTGCAATACGCTTTGCTGATAGCCCCAAAAGTCCGGAGCTGGATTGTAATTGGTAAGGCGGCTTAAGGACCATGCATAGACTGTCTCTCTGTAGTCACGCAGTACCTCATCTTTGTTACGCCTATTGATTTTGACATACTTTCTCTTCACATATGTTTCCGGCTGTTCATCTACGATAAAATTTAAGCTATATTTCATTAGCGGGTATAAACTAAGGTAGCCTTGTCGGATAATGACGGATCAAAGCTATATCCGTCATAATTAAAACCTTTAAGGCCTTTGAGTGTTTTTACGTTGTGGTCGATGATATAGCGCACCATCATGCCGCGGGCTTTTTTCGCAAAGAAACTCACCATGCGCAGTTCCCCTTCCTTGCTGTAGTCTTTAAATTCCGGGGTAATCACGGGGACTTTCAGCGCTTTGACGTCTACCGCATCAAAATATTCCTTGCTTGCAAGGTTAACGAATAGTTCGCCATCCTTTAATTCTTCATTTAACGCACCAGTTATCGTTTCCTTCCAGAATGAATACAACTCTTTATTCTCCCCTACTTCCAGCTTTGTACCCATTTCCAGGCGGTACGGCTGTATGAGGTCGAGTGGCTTCAGCAATCCATACAAACCTGAAAGTATCCGTAGCGAATCCTGTAATCTCTTCAGCTTGGTTACCGGAATGGTATAGGCATCCAGCCCGGTGTACACATCGCCATTAAAGGCATATACCGCAGGCCTTGCATTCTTTGAAGTAAAAGGCATTTGCCACTCCTGGTTGCGTTGCCAGTTAAGGTCGGCCAGCTTATCCGAGATATCCATAAGTTCCCGCAGTTCGTTTGGTGTTTTTTCCTTTAATTCGGCGTGTACAATAGCAGCTTTCTCGGCAAACTGTAACTGCGTGTGCTTTCGTGTAGGCAGTTTCGATTCAAAGTCGAGGGTTTTGGCAGGCGATATAACGATCTTCATAAACAGATTTGCTTTACCCAAATGTAGTGAGGAGTAGGCATCCGTACAAGTTAAAAGTATTTTCCTATATTAGCCGAAAACCAACTACAATCATGTCCGACTATATTATACAGGCACAATCTCTCAATTTCAGTTTTAACAAATACCGCAAAGTACTCGACAACGTATCGCTGAACATCCCGAAGGGTTCCATTTATGGTTTCCTTGGGCCTAACGGCGCGGGCAAGTCGACCACAATGCGTTTGCTCACGGGGATTCTGCCCGAGCAGGGCAACAGCATCTCACTTTTCGGGAAGCCGCTTCAAAGCCAACTCCCGCAGGTGTTTGAAAACGTGGGGTCGCTTGTAGAAAGCCCGGCGCTTTACCTGCATCTCAACGGGTATAACAACCTGAAATATATCGCCACGCTGCGTAACATTCCTGAAAGCCGCATTGCTGAGGCGCTGGAATTAGTAGAGCTTACCCGCGATGCCAAACGCAAGGTAAAGCAATACTCGCTTGGGATGAAGCAAAGGCTGGCCATCGCGATGGCATTGCTTAGTGAACCCGACCTCTTACTGCTTGATGAGCCGGTAAACGGCCTCGACCCAAACGGTATGCGCGACATCAGGCAACTGCTGGTAAAACTGAACCGCGAAAAAGGTATAACCATATTTGTATCAAGCCACCTTTTGGCCGAGATAGAGCGCATGTGTACGCACGTAGGCATCATCAGCAACGGAAAGATGCGCTTTGAGGGAACGATTGCCGAACTCTCTGCCCAGTCCGGCGCATGCAAAGTTCAACTTACTGTAAAGGACGCTGCACAATGGCATACCCGCCTGATAGAAACCTATCCCGGCGCTACTCTGGATAACAACCAGATACTGCTGGATTTTGACAGCCGCGAAGCCATACCGGAGTTTACCCGCAATCTCGTTAGCCAGGGCGCCGAACTGTATGAACTGAAGATACTGAACGGGCTCGAGGAATGGTTTATGCAACTCATCCGCCAGAAATAACCAACCAACTAAACTTACTGAAATGCAAAATTTTACCACGGCATTAAAAGCCGAACATATAAAAACCAAAGGCACCGGGTTTTACCTGCTGAGTATAATACTCGGGGCTTTCACTCCCCTGCTTTATGCCACGGTACTGTCATTCGTTAAAGAACCGAATGCTGCGGCCGGTGTACCCGCCAACTATTTCATGACGTTCTTCCGGGAAGCGGTAAATCCATTTGCCGGTTTCTTTTTCCCGCTGCTCATTATCATCGTAACGAGCAGGATAGCACAGCTTGACCATCGCAATGGCGGCTGGCAGCTGATGGAAACCCAACCCATTGAAAAGTGGAAGCTGTATTTTGCGAAATTTACCGTGGTACTTATTTCCAACCTCATCGCAATACTTTCGTTTATACTGGTGGGCATGTTGGCTGCCTGGGCCATCAGTTATGTTGTTGAATACCCTAAAAATGCCATTTTCGAAATTCCCTGGGTTCCCTTGCTTCAGCTTGCCTCAAGGCTTTTTGTAGCAGCCCTTATGCTTACCGCGCTTCAGTTTATGATTGCAGTGCTTATTCCGAGCTTTATCTGGGCTATTGTAATCGGCTTTGTCGGCTTGTTGTTATACCTGTTTCTTAGCGGATTTAAAGTTACACCCGACTGGTACCCCTATGATATCCTTAGCCGGGTAGCTTCCCATCCGGAGGGCTCCGAGCTCGGTTATTGGTTTACCTATACGGATGTCGTGTCAATTCTTTTGGGGACATTACTGTTGTATATTGGCTTCCAGTGGTACAGGCACAAAAAGATCGGAAGGGCTTTTTTCGGCAAACCATCCCGGACGATTAGCCTTGCAGTTGTGTTGCTGATATTTGGCGGGTTAACCTGGTATATGCTTATCCCAAATACCCTAATGCCCTATAGCGAAACAGTGCTGGGCGGAAAGATATCGAGCGATATGAACATTCAAAACGCCTACCTTATTGATAGGCTTGTGGGCGATACCATTGCCACGATGCCGATAAAAGACGGAATTTTTCATGGCGTAATCAAGCGAAAATTGCCGCTGGACTCCTATTTCCTGATACTTGACAATGCCGTGCGCCAGGAGGTGATACTATCCGACCGCGACAGCCTTGATTTTGATATTGAGCTATACAACCGGCAGGCGAAAATGAAAATACTGGGTACAAGGCTGGCCGAAAACCAGTACCAGGCCGAAAAGGAATATTGGGATCCAGTAGAATATTACCTCCAGAATAAAACCTGGGTAGACCAGCCTGAACGTTTTACCGATGCCCTTGTGAGCGAATGGAAAGATAAGATGAAAGCATCCAATAAATTTAAAACCATCGACAACTACATACCGAGGAAGGATTTTCTCGATAAGAACAAAAAGATCCTTACTATTAGATATATCAATCACTGGAATTCTTACCTGAAGCTGCGCGACCTGCAGTTTCCGGGCAAAGAAACAGCCGAATCTGCCGACATCAAGGAAATGAAGGCGATGGTTCCGTTTAACGATGAAAGCCTCTTAGGTGACGAAAATTACTTTAACTATGTGAGGAGCAGCATCGTTAAAAACAATAAGGAAGACTTAGACGAAAACACAAAAGGCCTTTTAGCGATAAAGCAGATGCCTGCCGGTACCTTCCGCGATAAGATGCTCTACTGGCAGCTGAATAAAAGTGTGAAGGAAGCGGCAACATCTGATGAAAGAAGCGGACTGATGGCGGAATACTCGCCGCTGTTTGGCAGTGCCAATTACCGTGCGAACACTGTCCATAATTATAAAATAGCCGAAAGCCTTTCGAAAGGCAAGCCCGCCCCTATATTTGAAGCGCTGGCGCTAAACGGTCAAAAAACAGATCTCTCGCAACTGAAAGGTAAATTTGTAGCGATCGATGTATGGGCTACGTGGTGCGGACCCTGTCGTCAGGAGTCGCCGCAATTTGAGCGCATCGCCATCAAGTACAAAAACCAACCGGTACATTTTGTAGCCGCCAGCATGGACAGCAAGCCGGAGCCGTGGATAATGGAGGCGAAAACCAAATCGAAATCCGTACTGCAGTTATGGCTTACCAATTCTGATGCCTTTAGCAATGCCTATAATATTGAGGGCATTCCGAGATTTATACTGATAGACCCTCAGGGCAACCTTGTGAATGCTGAAATGCCGCGTCCGTCTGAAGCTAACTTTGAAAAGCTGCTGCGCGATGCGCTTGGGCTGGAAGGCGCAAAATAGTATATTTGATAAAAAGCAAATGGCCCTCTCAGGTAAATACAGGATCATAGTATACGGCGTGGCGCTGGCCGCCCTGCTGCTGCTTTTGAACTGGATGGAATACCGCCTGCTGATTATTGACCAGGCGCTCAACATTTATATTAGTGCTATTGCCGTGTTGTTTACCGGGCTGGGCATCTGGCTGGCATTGAAGCTGTCGCGACCTAAAAAGGAAACGATCATTATTGAGAAAGAGGTTTTTATACCTGCGCCGGCAGACTTTACACCAAATGAGACTGCCATTGCAAATCTCGGCCTGAGCAAGAGGGAACTTGAAGTGCTGCAGCTCATGGCTTCTGGCCTGAGCAATGCCCAGATTGCTGACACACTTTTTGTGTCGGTAAATACTATCAAGACCCATACCTCAAAACTATTTGAAAAGCTGGAAGTGAGCCGGCGCACCCAGGCAGTAGAGACTGCAAGAAGGCTGGGAGTAATACAGTAAATTGAACCTAAAAATAACCGACTTAATGTAAATTTGCCAACATGAAAAAAATTCTATTTATGGCTGCCGTTTTCTGTGCAGCTTCTGTTATCGGATGCAGCGATGATGACAACGCTTCAACAACCGAACAAAATATGACGGTTGCCCAAAAACTAACGGGTATATGGACCAAAACCAAAAAAGAGGGGCGTTTGGGTACTACCGGCGCATGGGCTGACTATACTCAACCCTGCGATACCGATGACACTCAGGAGTTTCGCGCCGACGGAGCTTACTTTAACCGGACAAATAACCACACGTGTAGCGGCGAGAGCCCTTCTACCTATTACGGAGATTGGGAACTGGCAGAAAATGATTCGCATATTTTAATATCTTCCGATATGAGCTCCGTTATTTTTGATCGTACGATTATCGAACTGACACCGACTAAGCTGATTATTGAAAGAAGCGAAGCGGCCCCTATGTATTTTCGCGATACATTCGTCAAAAATTAAAACGATGCCCTGTGGGGCATTTTTTTATACTTTTATGAAAACACAAGACAAATGGAAATGTTTGCCAAGATAGACCGAAGCATCAGTCGCTACGTAGCATTTTCGCAAGAAGAGCTCGAAGCGTTTAATTCGTTGTTGCATTACCGTAGGGTGCCGAAGAAAACAATCCTCCTGCGCGAAGGCGAAAAATGCGACTTTGAAGCTTTTGTGGTAAAAGGGTGTGTACGCAAGTATTATATCGATGAAAACGGACATGAGGTTATCCTCCAATTTGCTATTGAAGATGCCTGGGTGAGCGATATTTCCTTTTCAATTTATGAAGACAAGCCCAGCCGCATCTTTATCGAAACACTTGAGGATTGCGAATTCCTTCAATTCTCGCCCGAAACTAAAGAGGCACTCTTCCTGAAAGCGCCACGGTTTGAGCGGGCTTTCCGTATCCTGCTGCAGCGCCACCTGGCCATTACCCAAAACAGGCTGGTAAACACGATCTCGAAAACGGCCATGGAAAAATACCTCGAATTCCTTGAGCATTACCCTACCCTGCCCCAACGCGTGGCGCAGCATTACATCGCATCCTACCTTGGCATCTCTGCCGAATTTTTAAGCAAGACCCGCGCGAAGCTGGCGAAGGGGTAAGATAGTATTCGGGTTTTTAAGTTTCAGGTTCAAAGTTTCAGGTTTAAGTATTGCGTGCAGGCTCAACCTTGAACTTTTAGCTTATAGCTTATTTCTAAAAACCTCATCCCTTGCCCCTCTCCGAAGGAGAGGTGAGCAAGCTGCCTGAATAGTGGCTGGTGGCTTGTGGCTCGCAGCCTGTGGCTTTTGGCTAATAACTGATAGCTGAAGCTGAAACTTCTTGTCCCAGTTCAATGCACAGGGTTTGTTATTAGCGGAACTTTGTCCTGTAAATAATAAGCAACTAATCATGGACAGGAAAGAATTTATAAAAAAAGGGCTGATGGGAACAGGGATGTTCGTAGCCGGCTCGGCTTTGGGCGATACGCTCAAAAACGATATAGAGGAGCTGAAGCCGCTCGAACCCATTGGCTTTAATCATTTACCCAACACAAAATCATTAGTTATGGAAAATACAGTTTTGCATAAGGCCGAAACACGCGGCCATGCCAACCACGGATGGCTCGACAGCCACCACACCTTCAGTTTTGCCAATTACCAGAATCCCGACAGGATGCACTTTGGTGTTTTGCGGGTACTGAATGATGACCGCGTAGATCCCGGCATGGGCTTCGGTACGCATCCGCATGATAATATGGAGATCATCTCGATTCCGCTGGAAGGCGACCTTGAGCATAAGGACAGTATGGGCACCGCTGCCGTAATCAGTAAAGGCGACATACAGGTGATGAGCGCCGGTACCGGAATTTACCACAGCGAATACAACCGCAATGCCGACAAGCTAACCAAATTCCTGCAGATATGGGTGTTCCCGAATAAGCGTAATGTAACGCCACGGTACGACCAGATTACCCTTAACGAAGCCGACAGGCACAACAAGCTACAGCAGGTACTTTCACCAAATCCTGACGACGCCGGCGTTTGGATTCATCAGGATGCGTGGTTCCACATGGGGAAATTTGATAAGGATTTCGCAACAGAATACACCATAAAGAAACCCGGCAATGGCGTATATTTGTTTGTACTGGAAGGCAGCTTTAATGTGGGAGGCATCGAACTGAATCGTCGCGATGGGCTCGGTGTTTGGGATACTGAGGCGATAAACCTGACAGCCACCAGCCCTGATGCCGAGATATTACTGATGGAAGTACCAATGGCGCTCAGGCAGATATAAGGTTCGGAGTTTGGGGTTTCGGGTTATTTTCTTAATACTTGATACTTAATTTTCAAATCTTAATACTTAATTCTCAAATCTTAATACTACAATTATGAATACAACAACTTGGGCATTAGACCCCGCACACTCAGAAATCGTGTTTAAAGTAAAACACTTGATGTTTACCAATGTATCCGGCAGCTTTACCCAGTTTGAGGGTTCAGCAACAACCGAAGACGATGATTTCACGAATGCTTCTTTTGATTTTTCGGCTGATGTAGCTTCGGTAAATACCGGCAACGCCGACCGTGACGGCCACCTGCAGAGCGTTGACTTTTTTGATGCGTCACAACACCCTAAGCTTACATTTAAATCGACAGCATTCAGCAAAAAGAACGACAGCGAATACACATTAACCGGCGACCTTTCCATCCACGGAGTAACAAAGCCGGTTACGCTTGATGTAGAATTTGGCGGCACCGCTAAAGACCCATGGGGAAATACCAAAGCTGGACTTTCGGCTACCGGAAAAATTAACCGCAAGGATTTTGGCCTGACCTGGAATTCGGCCCTTGAGACCGGTGGTGTATTGGTAGGGGAAGAAGTAAAGCTTGCTATCGAACTACAATTCATCAAGCAGTAAACGATAGCTTAGATTCCATTTCGACCGAAGCGCAGCGGAGCGGAGAAATCTCCTCTCACAAAAAAGAGATGTCTCCACTGCGGTCGACATGGAACAAAAATATCTAGACCTTTAACGAGAAATCATACTAAAGTATTAGCCTCTGCAATAACAAAATATGCCATCTTTGTATTGCAAACCAATACATTTATTATGGCAAGAGTAACAGGCATAGGCGGATTGTTTTTCCGCGCAAAAGACCACAAGGCTTTGGCTGAGTGGTATGAGAAATATTTTGGCAACACCTTTATTATGGGTAAAGATGTCTGGCGTCAGGAAGAAGGGCCGACAGTTTTTTCCCCGTTTAAGCACGACACAGGCTATTTCGGGAATCCGGAGCAGCAGTTCATGGTCAACTTCCGCGTGGAAGGCCTGGACGAAATGCTGGAAGGAATGAAAGCCGATGGCGTGAAGATAGACGAAAACCGCATGAGTGATGAGATCGGAAAGTTTGCCTGGGTATTTGATCCCGAAGGAAACAAGATCGAGCTATGGGAACCTGCAGCTGATAAGAAGTAATAAAAAAGCCGCTATTGACGTAGCGGCTTTTTTTATTCTTCTTCCTCGATTGTATGTGATTTCGAGTAAATTCTCCACTTCTCGATGCACTCAACCATATCCTGTGGCAGAGGGCTTTCGAAACGAAGAAACTCTTTAGTTGTTGGGTGTTCAAAGCCGAGTGTTTTAGCATGAAGTGCCTGTCTCGGCAAAACCTTGAAGCAATTGTCTATAAACTGCTTATACTTTGT
This sequence comes from Flavobacteriaceae bacterium, assembly GCA_021151665.1. Lineage (GTDB taxonomy): Bacteria > Bacteroidota > Bacteroidia > Flavobacteriales > Flavobacteriaceae > Flavobacterium. The sequence goes on along the minus strand of JAGKWW010000024.1, from coordinate 6,206 downwards.
AAATGTAGTTCCCTTCAGGATAATGTCGCCGCCATAGCGAGCATCATTGAATAAAGTGTGCCCTATGTATTTCATGTGGACACGGATCTGGTGCGTACGCCCTGTTTCCAATCGGCATGATACCAGTGTAACGTAACCGAAACGTTCTATAACCTTATAATGTGTTACCGCGGGCTTACCTTCGCTGCCATCCGCATACACCGTATTCTGCATACGGTCTTTCGGGTGGCGACCTATATGGCCTTCAATCGTTCCCTGGTCCTGCTCTACATTACCCCAAACCAAAGCAATGTACTCGCGTTCTGATGTTTTTTCGGCAAACTGCTGTGCCAGTAATGTCATGGCAAGCTCGGTTTTGGCAATTACCAAAAGCCCGGAAGTATCTTTATCAAGGCGGTGCACCAGTCCCGGCCTTTCGCTGCTGTTCAGCGGTAGGTTTTCAAAATGGTAAGCAAGTGCATTTACAAGAGTACCGCTATAGTTGCCATGCCCCGGATGTACCACCATGCCTGCAGGTTTATTCACCACGAGCAACTGGTCGTCTTCGTAAACAATATCTAAAGGGATATTCTCGGGCTCAAGCAGGTATTCATACGGCGGATGCTCCATCAGGACGCGGACAATGTCATTCGCCTTTACCTTGTGGTTCGATTTTACCGGAATGTCGTTCACATAGATATTCCCGGCTTCAGCGGCCTTCTGTATTTTGTTACGGGTGGCGTTTTCCACCAGGTTCATAAGGAATTTATCTACACGAAGCGGCGACTGTCCTTTACCTGCCTCAAACCTGTGATGCTCATAAAGTTCGTCATCGGCATCCTGTTCTATTATAGTAGTACTCATTTATTCTTCTCCTCCGTTCATTTCTACATCCACCGGCGCATCCACGTTACGGTCCTGCACCGAATCCAGTTCACTATCATCAAAACCTGTAGAGCCATCGCCCAGCACCAGGTCTATTTTAGATGCTTTCATCACTTTATCACCCGGTTTCAATATCTTTCCGTTCTGCTTCATTTCAAGTACCACGTCTTTGGCAAGATACGGTTTATAAATTTTTGTCCCTTCTTCAAGGCCTGCAGCTTTCAGGTTGAGCACCACTTGCCGGTAGGTTTTCTGTATCAGGTCGGGCACTTTCACGGTAGAATAGCTTCCGGCGTTTACCTTAATATATATTTTCCTGTCCTCCTTAACGGTTACATTAGGCAGAGGATCCTGCTCTACAATGGTAAAGGGGGGAAACTCCGGACGGAAATCTACCGTATCCAGTACGAGGTAGTCAAGGTCGAGCTCTTCCAGCTTCTCCCCTGCTTTTTCTACGGTAAGCTTACGCAACTCGGGTACCGGTATTTCCTGTCCATGATTGGTAGAAAAGCTGATCCATTTCAGGATTAAGAATAAAGCGACGATAATAATCGCAATTGCTATTCCCAGTTGCTTGAAAAAGACGTTGCTGGTCAGGAACTTTTTTAAACTCATTATCGGATAGGATTTGCGCAAAGATATAAATAATACCAAACTTTATAAGTTAATCCAAATAATGATATTTTTGTAAGAGCCTTTTGGCGAATAACACCAATATATAATGAACATAGCAGTAGTAACAGGCGGTTACAGCGACGAGTCGGTCATTTCGATCCGCAGCGGGCAACTGATCCTGAATAATCTCGATAAAAACAAGTACAATGCCTACGAAGTGCAGATACTTCCTGATGGCTGGAATGTAATCATCAGCGAAAATAAATACCCAATAAACAAAACAGACTTTTCTTTTCAAAAGGATGGAGAAACCATAAAGTTTGACGTAGCGGTAAACACCATACACGGCACACCCGGCGAAGACGGCCATATGCAGGCTTACTGGGAATTGCTGGAGCTCCCCTATACCGGCTGCGGGTTTTACCAGAGTGCGCTTACCTTTAATAAACGAGATACGCTCAGCGTGCTTTCAAAATTCAATATTCCGAGGGCGAAGTCGGTTTACCTGAGCAAAGGTGATGCAGTAGACGCAAATGCCCTTGTAGCGGAACTCGGCCTTCCATTTATGGTGAAGCCCAACCAGAGCGGCAGCAGCCTGGGGGTGAGTAAGGTGAACAGCCTCAAGGAACTCGATAAAGCGCTTGAATTTGCATTTGCCGAAGATAGCGACATCCTTATTGAATCGTATCTGAAAGGCATGGAAGTGTCTGTGGGTGTGCTCAACCTCAACGGAAAGATAACCGTGCTGGGGCTAACCGAGATCGTTCCGCACAACGAGTTTTTCGATTACGAAGCAAAATACATGGGCAAGTCGGATGAAATTACACCTGCGCGCCTTGATGCTGAAACCGAGCAGCGCGTTAGGGATATGGCAGCTAAAGCGTATGAAGCGCTTGGCATGACAGGCTTTTCGCGCACCGACTTTATTATTATGGACGGCGTTCCTCACTTTATAGAGATGAATACCAACCCCGGGCTATCGCCGCAAAGCATTTTCCCGCAGCAGGCAGCCCACGCCGGCATTCCGTTTTCTGAACTGCTGGACAGTGAGATACAATTAGCGTTGGAGCGTAAGCCATTGTGGAGGAGATAGGCCTCACCCCAGCCCTTCTCCAAAGGAGAGGGTGTAACACGGAACCCAACGCGAAACCCGAAACCTGAAACCTGAAACCTGAATCTATGAAAATCGCCGTATTCCCCGGATCGTTTGACCCGATAACCCTTGGGCACTATGATATTATCAAGCGTGGGGTAAGCCTTTTCGATAAGGTGATCGTAGCTATTGGCGTCAATGCCGAAAAGAAATATATGTTTCCGTTGGAAGAGCGGCTGCATTTTATCAAAGAAGCGTTTAAGGATGAGCCAAAGGTGGAGGTAATTACATATCAGGGGCTCACTATCGACCTGTGCAAAAAAGTCGGTGCACAATTCATTCTGAGGGGCTTACGCAACCCGGCCGACTTCGAATTTGAAAAAGCGATTGCCCACACCAACCGGGAGCTTTCAAAAATTGAAACGGTTTTTCTGCTGACGGCGGCGCGTACTTCTTACATAAGCTCGAGCATTGTTCGCGATGTGCTGCGCAATGGTGGTGATTATACCATATTGGTCCCGGATTCTGTTCGTGTAAAATAAGGGTATGAAAAAACTTACCCTGCTCCTGCTCTGTTCCTTTTCACTATTCGCACAACAACAGAATATGCTTACACCCTACGAAAAAGGCAATGGCAACCAGACTGCCACGTATGCCGAAGTTATAGAATGGTTTACCCAATTGGATAAACAATATGAGTCGATCCAAATGGTCGAAATGGGTCCGACCGATGGCGGGCAGCACCTGCATATTGTAGTCTTCAATCCGGATAAGGTCTTTGATTTCGGCAAGATAAAAAAAGAAAAGGCGGTGTTGCTTATAAACAACGGCATCCACCCCGGCGAGCCCGATGGAATAGACGCCACGATGATGCTGTACCGCGACCTCGCCATGGGCAAAATTGCAGTGCCGAAAAATACCGTGGTTGTGAACATTCCCGTCTACAACATTGGCGGGGCTCTTAACCGGAATTCTCACACGCGTGCCAACCAGAACGGGCCCGAGAGCTACGGCTTTCGCGGCAACGCACGCAATTACGACCTGAACCGCGATTTCCTGAAGTGCGATACCAAAGATGCACGAAGCTTTGCAGAGATTTTTCATTTGGTGCAGCCTGATGTGTTTATAGATAACCATGTAAGCAACGGCGCCGATTACCAATACACCTTTACCTATATAGCTACGCACCACCAAAAGCTCAGCGGTAGCCTGGGCGCGTACTGGAAGACTGAAATGATGCCCGATATCCTTGCCTCGATGAAAAAGAAAGGCATTGAAGCAGTACCGTATGTAAACATCCACGATGAAAAACCCGATGGAGGTTTTGAGCAGTTTATGGATTATCCACGCTACTCCACCGGATATGCCGCTATGTTCAATGTACCCGGATCGATGCCCGAAACGCATATGCTCAAAGACTATACTTCACGTGTAAAAGTGACGTATGAGTATATGCTGGAATCTTTGGCATATACAGATAGGAATTACCTGAAGATACAACATCTTCGTGCAGAAAGCCTAAAGCAAGTGCAACCGGGGATGCCTTATACACTGCAATGGGAAATAGACAAATCGAAAGTTACGCAACTGCCCTTCCTCGGTTACGAAGGCAACTACAAAACAAGTGAAGTAACCGGCAAACCGAGATTGTATTACGATCGCAGCACGCCTTTCTATAAAACCGTACCGTACTACAGGGAATACAAGCCGGCCTTGCAGGTGACCATCCCCCGCGCCTACGTTGTACCTCAGCAATGGTGGGAAGCTATCGATCTGCTGAAACTGAACAAAATCGAAATCAAGCAGTTTGATAAGGATACGGAAGTGGAAGTGGAAAGTTACCGCATTGCTGACTATAAAACTTCCAAGTCTCCCTACGAAGGGCATTACCCGCATAACAACACACAAGTTATAGCAACAATACGAAAGGTTCAGCTCCATAAAGGCGACTATATTATTGACACCAATCAGCGGGGTGTAAAATATGTGCTGGAAACGCTCGAGCCGCAGGGGGTCGATAGTTATTTCAACTGGAACTTCTTTGATGCTATCCTTCAGCAGAAGGAATATTTTTCGGCTTACGTATTTGAAGATACTGCCGCTAAGCTGCTCAAAGAAGACGCTAAGCTAAATGCTGAATTCGAAAAGAAGAAGCAGGAGGATAAAGCCTTTGCTGATGATGCCGAGGCGCAACTGGACTGGATCTATACGCATTCGGTATATTACGAAAGGACCCACATGGAATATCCGGTTTATAGGGTTTTAAAATGATGATATGAGGAACGTCGCATTTCTTTTAATACTCGTTTCCTTATTGGCCGGCTGCCAGCAAAATACTAAAGTCAGACTTAAAACAGAATATGGCATTGACAAAGATATTTATGATGTTGTAAATATATGCCTGGCATCGAGAGACACCCGCGAATCTACAGCCAGATGGAATGTTGAAGATGAATTGTCTACAGCGCTTTATTATGAGAATCCGGCAAGTGTAAAATATCTTAAAAAATATTTCCTTGAAGAACACGCTACAGACATAGCGATCCAATTAAAAGATAGTACTGTTTTCTATATCAAGCAGGAAAAGATATTAAAAGATGCGAGGGTAGTTTCGTCTGATACGCTGCGCACGATTAGTAAACGGCTCGAAAAGGAAGGTAAACGCAAATACTTTTGGCAGGAACTCCAAAAAAGGTACGAGGGATGGTTGATCACCATCAGTAAGCCCCTGTTCTCAAAAAATAAAGATTTTGCTATCGTGTATATGGGAACCTACAATGGGGGTACCTCAAGTGGAAATCAGTATAAACTTCGCAAAAAAAATGGGCGATGGGAAATCGAAAAAATTTCCCCGTTATGGATTAGCTGATTACACCTCTACATCCTCAAACAGCAGCTTGATATTTTCGTAAGAGTTGCCCAACACTTCTTTAATTTCACCCGGTTTTAGCCACGCCACCTTTTCTATGCCTTCATTCGCCTGGCCCACAAGCATTCCGTTAAAAGATGTTTTCATCTCAAACCAATGGGTGATTTTTAGCTTGTAGGTACCGTTACGCTTAAATACATGATAGGTTTTCTGCAGTTTCTGTACAATCTTCAACCCGGTTACGCCGGTCTCTTCCTCTACCTCCCTAAGCGCAGTTTCCTCAATGTCTTCTCCTTTTTCCATACCACCTTTTGGGAGATCCCATTTGCCATTGCGGAAAATGAACAGCGCCTCGCCGGCTTTATTGTATACGAGTCCGCCCCCGGCCTTTACCACGGGTAGCTTTTCCTTAAGCTTTTTAAGCACCTCCTTTTCATCCGGATGGTACAAAAAAGCCTTTTTTATCTTGTTGTTGAACATCTTCACGATGAGCTGCTCAATATCTACGCTTTCCAGTAAAAACAACTGGAAATCGGTTTCCTTCTCCACCTGATTTGTGAGGAAAAGCGGCTTATCGTTCACAAAAACTTTATACATTTGCGGTATGGTTTTCAATACAGACACAGCTAAAAAAACAGCCGAATTGCTTTTACAAATAAACGCAATTAAATTAAATCCCAAAAATCCTTTTACATGGGCTTCGGGATGGAAATCGCCTATTTACTGCGATAACCGTGTAACGCTTTCATTTCCACCGATACGCAA
>JAGKWW010000023.1 GCA_021151665.1 Flavobacteriaceae bacterium | reverse complement strand
GAGCGAAATTCGATAGAAGGAAAAGCATCTGCATCAAAAAAGTCGGCCGACTTCAGGTGCTCATCGCGGTCGCGGTTGTTGGTATCAATGCTATACACATCGATATTCAATGTAAAGAAAGCATCGTGAAAATCGTCGTGCTGCGGTGTGACCATCGTTCCCGAAAAGATATTGAACGCACCTGTAATGTTGGAAATAACAAGGTGCCGTATTTTAAAATGGATCTCAGAATGTGCCGGATCCAGTGTCCATTGTTTTGTTGCCATGTTTTATTAAGGTTAAAATATAATACTAAGGGAACCGCCGAAAAATTCCGTCAGTAAAGCCTTATAACAAGATACTAATTTACACAATTACGCAGATACCTAATGGTTTTACTACACCAAATTAATTGTTAAAAATAATATTCCAAGCCCTTGCCAATAATTAAACTTTGCCCGTAAATATTGAGTCTATCGCATTGTGTTAATGCTTTTTATAACGTTTTCGGTTAAACGCCACGTTAAACCTTTTCCGATGCTGCGATGTGTTTACCAACTTTGTTCAAACAACTTAAAACAACGAAGATCATGGCGACAGGAAAACAAACACCGGCCCCGAAAGTTTCCAGCGAAAGGGAATCGGCCGCGACAGAAGTAGCAAAGAAGAATGAGACCAAAGATTCTTCAGGAAAAGAGGCTTATCCAAAACCTTCTCAAAGAGATTAGTACGAAACAAATAAACAACTATAGCTATGGATACGAATAACAACAACGGCAGTAACGGCGATAGCCGCAGCAGCTGGAACGATGAGTCGAAAAACATGTCGGGCAACAATATGAACCCGGCAGATGAAGGAACAGGGAGCAGCATGCAGTCTCAGGGAATGGGCAGCCGCGGAAATGGAATGAACGACGCACCAATGAACGATGATAAGCCGTACAGTTCACCATCACACTTTTCAGGACAGGAAAACGAAAACGAAGACGAAACCTGGAATACAGGCAGCCGTGGAGACAACTCAAGCGAAAGCCAGTGGAGCAGCCAGAATGAAAACAGCATGAATGCATCCGGGCGCGGCACAGGCAACGACTGGGATACTACATCTCCTGGCGACAGCCAAAGTATGAGCTCATCTGAATACACAGAAGATGACGTAGACGGAGGTACCCATTCACAAAACATGAGTGAGAGCGACAACGACGACTTTAACACCTCAGGCTTTCCTGAAGAAGATAATAACCGCGACATGCACTCGCGCACTTTCAACGAAGATGAACAGTCATGGGAAGAGCGCCGCATGAATGGTGGCAACAATGGTACCCCGGATAATAACTGGGATGCTAACGACCCTATGCTTCGCTAAGCAACACACAGTTGGATTACCAACAACTTAAGATTAGAGTAAGAAACTTTTGAGATTCCGAACCTGATCTAAACAAAGAGGGACAACATATGTTGCCCCTCTTTTTATTTTATACCCGTCGGTGGTCGGGCTTCCAGTTTTTTATAGCCTTTTTAATAGCGTCAGGAGAAAGATTTTCGGTAACGGCCCTGTCTGCAAGCGCCGGAAGTTCTTCATCGGGTGCAAACCGCAGTGCGAAAAGCTGCCCTTCGGTAAGCGATGCTTCTAATGATTCGAGGCGGCGTCCCGTAAGAGCCAGATATCGATAACGCAGTTCCTGAAGCACCAGCCTGTTTTGTAACGTTAGTGCATAATGCTGCCGCAGCATGAACGCAACCCATGTAAGGCAGGCAAAACCAATACAGGCAGTAGCCCAAAGCCATGCGATTTCGCCGTCAGACTGCGTGGCCCTATATCCGGTGAAGGCTATAAGCGCCAGCATTGCCGGATAAAAGATAAAGTGATGGGGCACATACCACCGGATGTGGTTGGTGTAGCTTTGATTTTCCATTAGTTCAGTTCATTAATATATTCGTCAACCATACCCGCAAGCTTCTGCCTGCCCGCTTCGGTAGTCAACAAGCTGCGGTCGGCCGGATTAGACAAAAAGCCCATTTCGAGATGTACGGCCGGAACCTGAGATTTCTTCAATAAATAAAACTGAGCTTCATCAACGTTTCTTAAAACAAGCTTTTGTTGATTTATCCTGCCTCCCAAAGCCTCGGCATAGGGCCGGGAGCTTTGATTCTGGTAAAATACTTCGGCGCCCGCCACCTCCTGCTCCGTTGAAAAATTGCTGTGCAGCGAAATTACAAGATCGGGTTTTATCGCATTGATAAATTGTACCCGCTCCTCGAGCGTTACATAGTTGTCGCCCTTTCTCGTAAAATGCAGCACGACATCCTCATCTTTATGCTGCTTTTGGAGCTCCCCGGCAATTTTGAACACAACATCCTTTTCATAAACAGAACCGTAGGCCGCACCATAATCTTTTCCGCCGTGTGCGGCATCAATCACAACATGAAACTTTTTGTCGGCCTTCCCTTGGGGAGCCGTAAACGCCATACAGGCTGTTAACGCAGTTAAAGCAATAATTTTCGTTGGATTTTTCATATTCAGGTTGTTTGGTTATTTTATTAACGAATAACACGGCACGGATAGTATTGCCAATCATATCTCTTTTCCTTTGCTGCTGGCATTTACAACCTTCTCAAACCGGGCCTGCCGTGTCTTTTCCTGTTTGGCGGACATAATATGGTGTATGGCGCGCTTTTTATAATAAGCTCCCCTTGATGAAAAGAATGTCCAGGCTTCTTTATCAGCTTTAAATAATGCTAAAAAATCTTCGCGAAGCGAAACCTCATCCTGTTCATAAGCATAAATGCGGCTGTTATGTTCCTGCCTTTTTTCGAATGCAGCCGCACCTGCAGGAGCCACGAGGCCCTTTGCAAGAAGATCTTCCATTTTGGCAATATTGATCGCGCTCCATGTGCTTCCCGGTTTTCGCGGCGTAAAGCGTATGGTATAGCTCTCTGCGTCATAGGACTTTCGTATGCCATCGATCCAGCCGAAGCACAATGCCTGGTCTACAGATTCCGGCCACGTGATGCTGGGCTTTCCTGTTTCCTTCTTGTAGAATCCCACTAACAACTCTTTTTCTGTTTGATGGTATTCTTTCAGCCATTGGCGAAAATCTTCCGGAGTAGCAAAAAAATGAGGCTTCATATCAAGACGTTGGCAATAGTAACGGAAGCACCTCACGGATATCGGTAAGCGCCCTGAAATTTTCATGTTCCACTTCATGGTCTATCTGCTCGTGCGCCCATGTGGTATGGAACGGCACATGGCAGGCATAGCCGCCAATCTCCAGTACCGGTAGCACATCGCTGCGCAGCGAGTTGCCAATCATCATAAATTCGCCAGGGTCTGCCTCTAAGCGCTGCAGCAGCTTGAGGTAATTCACCTCCTGCTTATCGGCCATCACTTCGATATGATGGAAGAAATGCCCGAGCCCGCTGTCGTGCAGCTTGCGCTGCTGGTCCTTAAGGTCGCCTTTTGTAGCCACGATCAGTTTATAATGAGGGGCCAGGGCGGCGAGGGTTTCCTCTACGCCATCAAGCAGTTCTATTGGTTTTTGCAGAAGCTCCTTCCCTATCTCAAGGATACGCTCGATATGCTTGCTGGATAAGGTACCTTTCGAAATTTCCAGCGCCGCTTCTACCATGCTCAGCATATAGCATTTAATGCCGTAGCCGTAAATCGGTAGATTATTGATCTGGGTTTTATATAAAATCTGTGACGAACTTTGCCGCGATAGCCACGGCTCCATAAGCCCGCAGAACTTCTTTTCTGTTTCTTCAAAATAGGGTTCGTTTACAAAAAGTGTATCATCTGCATCAAATGCTATTACTTTAAATTTCGTCATAAATCAATTGGTTAGGTTAGCCGGTACATATAGTGTGGCGTCATTTGCCAAAAAAAGCCGGTCGAGGTGGCCCATCATTTTCTTGTTATCCGTTATAAGATGAAGATGCATATACGTGGAGTGATGCGTGAATACCGATTGATGGTGGCGCGAAAAGAAACCTACAATTTCGGAAGACTCATTGAATATACGGTAGCTTTCCTGGCCTTTGTGTGCATCCTCGGGAGAGGAAACCTTACTCCCGGGTGCAAGGTTAACCACATGTATCGTGGCTATGTTTACGGTACCTTTTATCCTGAACACAAAGGGTACATCAATATTTTTGGCCAACGAATCTAAAAAATGTTCCAGTTCCGGTAAATCCCGCGCGTCGTCGGGAAGTTTAATCGCTTTCCAGTCCGTACATTTCGAATATACAAAAAAGGGGGCTTTAGCGCCAGGCGCTTTTTCTACGTTCATGGTGTCGGGGCCGGTAACGGTGCTTTGCCACAGGTCGCCGTCAGTAAGCAACAATTCGCCCCGTAGCCCTTCAAGCGGACCTACCCCGTATGTGCCCGCTTTGGGTGCTATCGTGTCGGGTTGAATAGTGCCCCCAAGCTGGCCTTTCCACATCACATTTTTCATCTCCCCCGAATACTGTACTTTACAGGGAGTGGTTTGTGCCGTTGAATATAAAAATCCACCCAGAATGATAAAAAATATACATTTCATTTAGCAGCGGAAATTAATGAACCAACTGGGTTGATTGTCCGGCAATGACCTTCCAGTCGTCAGCATATTTTTTCCAGACCCTGGTAAACCGGAAAATGCCAACCTCTACAGCGCCAAAAAAAGAACCGCTTATCTCTTTCCGTACGGAGACGATCACTACATCATCAAATTGCTTCATGTACATCTCGCCGATAGTGATATCAAATATCTTTATGTCGCCAGAACGGTGTGCGGCAAGATCGGCTTCTTTAGTAAAAAACTGCCCGTTATGGCTTGTAAATATAAGCTCGTCAGAAATGAGTCTATCAAGCGTCGCAACGTCACTTGCCTTCATTGCTTCGATAAGCCGCTCTTCGAGCAATTGAATCTGTTGAATAGGTTCCATGGTTAAAGGGGGTTAAGGTGCATTAAAAATAAGAAAAGCCTGCACAAGGTGTACAGGCTTTCACAAATATTTTATACGTAAGATTATCTCGTTTTCAGGTACCCTATGCTTTGCCCCGTGCTGCTCACGATGGCGCCACCCTGCCCTATGTACATGGGGCTATAATCATCGCCCGAAAGCATCAGCCTGTACCCGGGCTTATTACTGTAGCTCAGCTTGCCGATCACATAGAGTTTTCCTTCGTCGATATGAACCAGGTTGGCTTGCGTAGTGATATAATATTTACCGGAAGGATCGGCTTTAAAATGCGCTTCGGAGGCGATGTCGTTCTCTGTGAAAGTAACCCTGTTTCTTTGAACAGCAGGATTTACTGTCGCCTCACGGGTAGGTATCACAGCCATAGCGGCTTTTGGAACAACCGGCTGCACGGCTGTCTTTGGCGTAGGGGCAGCCACTGCTTTAGCTGCCGAAGTAGTATTGCCTGCATTGCTAAATCCACTGGCAATACTCTCTAAACGCATATATTTTGGTGGATGTGTTTTAGAACCGGTTGGCGAAGATATTAGCGCTAAAGCTGCCTGCGCATCGGGCAATGTAGCGCCCATACGCTGCAAAACAAAGCCGGAAAATTCATCAGCCTCCAGTTCCGTTGCTGGGCGGCTTCCGTATTGATCGAGCGTATGCCCGTTGAGGTGGTGCGCTATCTCATGGGCAAGGATGCTGATGGCAGCCCAGTTGGTACCGCTGGCGGTATTGATCTTGTTCATGAACTCAGGGTTGTACAGGATATACCTTTTATTCTTGATCATCACGGCGGCAGCATTAGGAACGTTGGCCGACCTGAGCTCAAAGTTGGGGCGCAGCCCTATGGCCGACATGATGCCTTTTATAACCGTCTGCGCAGATTCGCCCGCCTCATACGCAGTAACTGTGCTGGCAATGTTTTCGCCATAATAGCTGCACATGGCGCTGTACTTTGCCGCCCCGAAAGATTTTTGTGCCGTTGCCGGCAGGATGCAGCCCAATACCAAGGCTGCAAGAAGCAGGATTTTTGGAATGCGTTTCATGTAAGTGTGAAGTTAAGCTACCGGCTTATGTGGCGGCAGCCATACTTATAACGCGAAGCGGATGCCAAAAATTATTGCGTGGTTGGGGCTTTAACTATTACTGCAATTGTATCCCTGAATGGAGGTACTTTGCTACAGAAACATCACGAACAAAAATCAGAGCGTCGTAAAGTTCTGTATAGTCTCCTTTCCCGCCGATAAGCTTCGGGTTGTAGCCGGGATCACCTGTATTAAAAAATTTCTTTTTGCTTTTTAAAAAGCCCGTCATAGCCGGATTGCTTAATGCCTCCTTTATGTCAAACATGAATTGTGGAGCATCCGCATTGGCAAATAATTCTGCGTATGAGTCTTTTAGAAGAGGCAGTTTGTACAATTTTGGTTTTCGAACACCATTGTCATTTACCTGACCATAGAAAGTGCCTTTTCCAAATTCGAAGCCGATTGAATAGTATTTCTCTCCATAGGTCTGTTTCAATACGTACCCCATATTGCTACGGTCGTTATTTTTAGCGACATGGTTGTTGTGGGCCCAGATGAAACCCCTGGCATCAGCACCATGGTTATCCAGGAGTTGTTTTACATTTTCAGCCATATACCCATCACGAACCCGATGGCTATCTGTGATTATAAGTTCGTTACATTGCATTAAGTTGTTAATAGCATATAACACACGTTCAAGTTCCAGCTTTTCATATCTTACTTTTGGATTGAATCCCTGCTTTACCAACGCAGCCAGTTTGTCCAGTTCTGCAGTGCACTCACGCCTCCTTCCTGTAGAAACCCCTTCCCACGCCCCGGCATCCTGAAGAACACTATTAAAATTTGTTATATCTATATTGTACTTTTTCGCAAATGCTTTTATATCATCGGCAAGCCCATAACTCACCTGGCAGTCGATTCCGTAGAAACGAATACGGTCGTTTTCCGGCCTGCCCGTGTTGAAATCGCGCATCCATTGAATGAGTTGCCTTACCTCTTCGGTACGCCATATCTGGAAACCCATGCGTGCCGCAACCTCCGCAGCCGATCCTTCGCCTCCCAGGATGAAGTTATTTACAAGGTTTCCCGCGAAATAACTGTCTTCCATTAAAAAAACGCGCACGCCTTCATGTTCTGCCACGTAGCGAAAGAACTTGAACTTTAGTTCAAAAAACTCCTTGGTATGATGGGTTGCTTCGCCAAAGCCAAAAACTTTCCGGCCTTTGAACAGATTGTCGAGGTGGGCGTTGTCAGGAATCGGATTAGATATGTCGGTATTGTCAATTGCAACAGCATCGGAATTTATCCAGTTGGTTACGTCAGCATCCTGTGCCGTCGCAAGCAGCGGCAGCAACAACAAAAGTGTAAATAGTTTCATTTTAGTTGGTTTTGTATGAAAACGTTTATCCACCCCGAATATTATCTACTCTTCCATCATTAGGCTTATTTTATATAATACCGCCGCCGTGACCACTATTACCGAAAGAATCAGGATATATCTCCCGTGCTTCCTGTCGTTGGGCGAATAGGTGGGCACCACAATACCTGTTGGCAATGTTTTAGTGGAATAGACAATCCCAAATCCGGTGAGGATTCCTACCACCCCTCCCAATAGTGCAAATACATAACCTAATGCGATCCAGCCAGGATGTATTTTTTCGGGCTTAGTAAGCTCGCGAAGGCGATTCACAGTAATTTCCTGCAGCTGCTGCTCGTTAATATCAACGCCGCGCTCTTCCAGCAAACGGCGTGCGTGCAAGTAGTCAAATTCGCTCCACTCATAGCGGTGTGCCAGTACATCTATGAGTTCGTCGTTTGTAAACTCACTCAGATAATAACCTTCTGGGAGCTCGCCCATATCTTCTGCCGCCCGCTGTTCAAGGATAGCGTTAGCGGCCTCAAAATTTTCCGGCTTCAGCTTCACTTCATATTCTTTAGGAAGCTGCCCACCTATCGGTGCTCCTGCCGCCGGGCTGTTATCGATAATTAAACAATCGATTTCATGTTGTTTTAGCGTTTGCTGTAGGGCTTCGGCTTCTGCCAGTGAGGTGTAAGTGCGAAATGAGGCTAGCTCCATAGGTGGTATTTTTTTCAAATATAGGGATAACACCGCGAACGGTTTCGATTAAAATTTTCTTACTTTTACCCTTTGCAAAATCTCTTTCCAATGCCCGATACACTAATTATCCTCTTTACATTCATCATAGCGCTGGCCATAGGTGCCTATATCGGAAAAATACTTTTCTCGGCAAAAGCTGCCACCGACCGAAAGGTACTTGAAGAGCGTGCCGCAGGACAACAGCTCCAGCTGGAACAGATGAAGCAGCAGGCCGTAAACGACAGGCTGTCTTTCGAAAAACAGCTAAACCAGGTACAGGCCGAGCGCGAAAGCCTTCGCGATGCCAAAGAGGCTATGGCAGTACAGCTTTCTAAAAAGGAAACCGACTTTGACAACCTTATGGAGCGCATGCGCGAGCAGCAGCGTGAGGCAACCGACCTGCGCGAGAAGTTCACAAAAGAATTTGAGAACCTCGCCAACAAGATCATGGAGGAGAAGTCGGCCAAGTTTACCGAGCAGAACCGCGAGAACCTGAAAACGATACTTTCGCCGCTTCAGGAAAAGATACATTTGTTTGAAAAGAAAGTAGAAGATACCCACAAGGAAAGTATCGATTATCACGCGGCACTCCGCCAGCAGATACTGGGGCTGCGGGAGATGAATGAACAGATGAGCCGCGAAACCCTGAACCTTACCAAGGCGCTGAAGGGCGATACCAAAATGCAGGGCAACTGGGGCGAACTGGTACTGGAGCGGGTACTTGAGAAGTCGGGGCTTGAAAAAGGCCGCGAATATTATGTCCAGCAAAGCCACATAACCGATGAAGGTGCGCGCATACTGCCGGACGTGGTGATCAACCTGCCGGATGGCAAGAAAATGATCGTCGACTCGAAAGTGTCGCTTGTTGCCTACGAACGTTTTGTAAACGAAGAAGACGAAACACTGCGCTCACTGCACCTGCGTGAGCATTGCAATTCCATCCGCCGCCATGTGGACCAGCTCAGCGAAAAGAACTACCATGACCTGTACCGTATAGAAAGCCCTGACTTTGTGTTGACTAAAGTCGGCAACAAAATGAAAGATGCACAGGCCGAGTACCAAAATGCTATGGGCAAGCTGGTTGATGGCCGCGGCAACATTATTGTAAGCATCGAAAAGCTAAAGAAAATGGGCGCGAAAGCTAAAAAGGCGCTGCCGGAAGCGATACTAAACCGGGCCAAAGCACAGGAAGAGGATGAAGTGACTGAGAACAGTGATAACCTACTCAATTTATAATGATGGAAGCATTTCGCAAAGTACAGGCATCTAAAGTGACGATATCCGAACTGATGCTGCCATCGCATACCAATTTCAGCGGTAAGATACATGGCGGCTACATCCTTATGCTGATGGACCAGATCGCTTTTGCTTCGGCATCGAAATATTCAGGCGCCTATTGCGTGACCGCATCGGTAGATACGGTTGATTTCCTGAATCCTATAGAAGTAGGCGAACTTGTTACCATGAAAGCCTCGGTAAACTATGTGGGCAACAGCTCGATGATCGTCGGGATACGGGTAACTTCGGAAAATATCCAGACCGGAAAAGTGAAGCATTGCAACTCGTCTTACTTTACTATGGTGGCCAAAAATGCAGAAGGGAATACCGTAACAGTGCCTGCGTTGGAACTGACCAGCCTGGAAGAAGTGCGCCGCTATTGCAATGCCCTGAAGCGTATACATCTTAAAAAAGAGCGCGACAATCATGAGGAAACTTTTGACCATACCTCTCCGGAGGCAATTGAAGGATTAAAAAAATACCGGGTGAAAGTTAATTTATAACTTTAACATTGTCAATACAATAACTTTTATTTCACATCGGCTTAACAAGTCAGGTTTTATTATATATTTGTTATCAGTACTTCTAAATTATTACGATAACAATAATGAAACAACACTACTTTTTAAAAACTTTACTTTTATTTACTTTATTTTCTGTGTTACTATCATGCGGTGGAGATGATGATAACAGTGACCTGTATGTACCGATATCGCCTGTATCTCCGGTGGTGGTAGATTTGCAGAACGGAGCGTTCAATAAACTATCTGACTACCATTTTTTTGAGGGAGAAATGAAAGCTCAAAATCCATCGTATAAGGTAATCCCATACGACCTGAACAGTACGCTCTTTACAGACTACGCCCATAAAAAACGCTTTGTATGGATGCCCCAGGGTTCGCAGGCCACGTATAACGCCGATGGAAAGATTCTGGAATTCCCGGTAGGTGCCGTACTCATAAAAACGTTTTACTACGACAATGTTCTTCCTGAAAACACCACGAAGATCATAGAAACACGGCTGATGATAAAAATGGCCTCCGGCTGGAAGTTTGCGGATTATATCTGGAACGACGAGCAGACGGAAGCGTACCTAGACCTTAACGGAAGCTTTAAAGAAATCAGCTGGGTACAGGACGGCGCCACAATGAGCACATCTTACCGCATTCCCAGCGAGTTTGAATGCCACACCTGCCATAAGGTGGCCGACCAGAACATGCCCATCGGCCCCAAGCCACAGAACCTCAACAAGAATTTCACCTACACTACCGGCAGCGCCAATCAGTTGGGCAAATGGGTACAGGAAGGCTATCTTTCGCCCAATATTCCCCAAAATATTACGTCTACTATCGACTGGACTGATACCAGCAAGCCGCTCGAGCTTCGTGTAAGGTCGTATCTGGATATTAACTGCGCACACTGCCACAGCGAAGGCGCCCATTGCTCTTACCGGCCAATGCGTTTTGCATTTACCGAAACTACAAATCCTGTTAACCTCGGTTCCTGCGTAGAGCCCAACGAGCCATTGCCATCGCAAACCTATATTGTTGCGCGCGGCCAGCACCTTCGCTCTGCCATGTACTATCGCATGAATGCTACAGATGAAGCCGTGCGAATGCCGCTCATGGGCCGTACCGTAAAACACACAGAAGCTTTGCAGATGATGAAAGAATGGATCAACTCGCTGGATAATCCCTGCCCATAAATCACTAAACAATCAACCACTAAACCACCAACAATGAAACTGAAAATTACCCTTGCACTTTTGTGCTTTTCGCCCCTGGGGCTGTTTGCACAGCAAACCTGCGCCACGGCTACCCCTATTGCTCCCGGCATATACCAGGCCTACCTGATGCCCGGCACCGAGGTCCCATCGCCGGTTTGCGCTGACGGTATTAATAACACACCCGACAGGGCTGTATGGTTTAAATACACCCCTTCGCTCAACCAGAATGTTACGGTGACGACAGATGTTGCAGGCTACCCAATCGTAGATACGCGCCTGCATATTTATACCGGGACATGCGGCAACCTTACCTGCGTTACGGGCGATGATGACGGCGGTACAGGCGTTTCATCGCTGGCAAGCTTTACAGCCACTGCGGGCATCACCTACTATATTGCATTCGATAATAACTGGAGCTCTGTAAACTTCACCTTCTCCCTTACACAAAGTGCACAGCCTACTTCGATGTTTACCTCTCTCCAGATAGGTACAGCAGGAAATTATGCGGTAGTAGACATGAATGGGGACGGGCTTGACGATATTGTCACATCTGCAGGGCAAACAGCGGTAAATGTACAGTATCAAAACGCAACTACCGGATTTACAGCCGGGACAATTTCAGCATCTGGGGTATCTAACACTCCCGGATGGAGCCTTGCGGCGGGAGATTATAACAAAGATGGCCGAATGGATCTTTTATACGGCGGCGGCAGCGGCGCTACGATATTAGTCAGCTCGCCCGGCAATTCGTTTGTAGGCATCAACTCGCCACAGTATATTTTCTCGCAGCGCACCAATTTTATCGATATCAATAACGATGGCAACCTCGACGCATTTGTATGTCATGATGTTGCGCCCAACTGTTACTTCCTCAACAACGGCACTGGCGGCTTTACCTTCCAGCAGGGAGGGCTTGGTGACTACTCTGAAGGAGGGAACTATGGCTCCATCTGGACAGATTTTGACAATGACGGCGACATGGACCTGTTTATAGCAAAATGCAGGGGCGGCGGCAATCCTGCAGCTATTGATGAACTGCACCGCAATAACGGCAACGGCACATTTACCAATATTGCGGCTTCGGCAGGGTTTGCAGACTACCACCAGGCATGGTCGAGCGCCTGGGCCGATTTTGACAACGATGGTGATATGGATGTAATGGTGGGAGCCAGCTCTAACGTTGCCGGCAGCCATAAGCTAATGCGGAATAATGGGGACAGCACTTTTACCAATATAACGGTAGGAAGCGGTTATGATACGTTCACAGGACTTAATATCGAACACGTGGCGCATGACTTTAACAATGATGGGTTTGTAGACATCCTGAGCGGAAACAATACGCTGATGGTAAACAATGGAAACATGACCTTTACCCCCTTGTCTATCCCGGCAAGCAACGGGCCTGTTGGGGACCTCAATCATGACGGATTCCTCGACATCCAGAACAATAACACCGTATTCCTGAATACAGGCAACAGTAACAAATGGATCAAGATAATGCTGCAGGGTGTGCAAAGCAACCGCAATGGCATTGGGGCGCGCATTGAACTATATGGGGCATGGGGCAGGCAGATACGTGAGGTGCGCAGCGGTGATGGTTTCCGTTACATGAGTTCCCTAAACACACACTTCGGTATCGGGCAGGCCACGGCCATCACACAGGTTATCATAAAGTGGCCATCCGGAACTATTGATGTTATCAATAACCCACCGGTAAACCAACCATTGATGGTAGTTGAGGGCGCTACCCTTGATGTTGCTGAGTATGCAGACAGCAACCTTGTGCTCTACCCTGTTCCGGCACGCGATGTGATCAATTTTAGCGGCAATGCCTTTTCTTTGAAAAAGGCGAATGTATATGACCTGAATGGCAGGCTGGTAAAATCAGCGCCGGTTAAGGAATCTCAACTTAAGGTAGATGATCTTGCCGCAGATACTTATATCATGATTCTTGAAGATGAATCGGGGCTCCAGCATAAAACGAAGTTCATCAAAGAATAACAAGTTTCTTAGCTTAATAATCCGCCTTGGTTATCTAAGGCGGATTTTTCATTTCAATATGTTAATTATATCTAAAAAAGCATAACTTGCCGACGATTAATATGTTGACATGAAAATTACTAACTACCTAATTTTACTGGCGTTCCTTACCGCCCTGCCATTACATGCGCAGAAAGCTACCGACCCCACTCCCGAGGAAATTACCGTTGCAAAAGGGCTAAGGGACAAATTTGCCAAAGACGATGTGGCCATACTATCGGCAACCGAGCGGGCCACTTTTGGTTTTGATAAGAAATCCGGCACTGTCACCGTTACCCACAATGTAAAAGAGAAACTTATGAATATCAACCACAGGGCAGATATTCATAAATATGAAATTTACGACAGCGAATCTAAAATAGAAAATTTTGAGATGGCCTATCGGAATGACAAGCCGGCAGCGCTTTTTGTATCGGATGAATTTTACACATCAAACGACCTTTTCTACAACGATTACCGTGTGAAGTATATGAAGGTGAGCTTTCCCGTGCAGGGATACAGCTATAATTATGAGATGCAAAAGCGATATAATGACGTAAAGTATTTTACTAGTTTATACTTCCACGACGACTATCCGGTAGTCAACAAAAAACTTATTGTAACGATCCCTAAATGGCTGGAACTGGATATCAGGGAATACAATTTTGAAGGCTATGGCATTGCAAAAGAACGGTCTGTGGACGCCAAAACAGGAAGTGTAACGTATACGTATACCATTCAGAATGCCGATGCGCGTGCCAAAGAAGATGATATGCCCGGCCCTTCGCACCTGTACCCGCACCTGATGCTGATAGCGAAGTCGTATACCCAGAATGATGTGAAGACGCTGCTTTTTAACTCTACTGCCGATCTTTACAAGTGGTACAAATCGCTTGTAGACACCATGGACGAAAAGCCTGAGGTGATGAAGGAAAAAGTAAAAGAACTCACCGCCAATGCAAAATCTGACGACGAAAAGATAAAGAATATCTACTACTGGGTTCAGGACAACATACGCTATATTGCTTTTGAAGATGGCCTTGCA
The DNA here is from genome assembly GCA_021151665.1 of Flavobacteriaceae bacterium. Taxonomy (GTDB): domain Bacteria; phylum Bacteroidota; class Bacteroidia; order Flavobacteriales; family Flavobacteriaceae; genus Flavobacterium. The sequence goes on along the minus strand of JAGKWW010000023.1, from coordinate 38,211 downwards.
GGCTTCAGGCCCGATGCCTCCCAAAATGTTTTTACAAAACGCTATGGCGACTGCAAGGGTATGGCCAACCTTATGCGGCAGATGCTGAAACTGGCGGGGTTTGACGCGCGCCTTACCTGGATAGGTACCAAACATATTGCTTATGACTACAGTACGCCTTCGCTAAGTGTAGACAACCACATGATCTGTACACTGATGCGAAATGGAAAGAAGTACTTTCTTGACGCTACCGAAAAATACAATTCGCTGGGGGAGTATGCAGAACGCATACAGGGAAAAGAAGTAATGATTGAAGACGGCGATAAGTTTATCATTGAAAAAGTTCCGGTGGCAAGCCCATCGGTTAATAAAGAAGCTTACACGGTAGCTTTTAAGATAGAGAATGAAAGCCTTACAGGCCGCATTAAGTCAAGCTTTACAGGCGAAAGCCGCGCCGGCTTCCTGTATGGCTACAACAATGTGAAAAATGATAAGAAGGAAGATGTGCTGCAAAGCTACCTCTCTCACGGCGATAAGAATTTTGGAGTTTCTAACGTGGCAACATCAAGCCTTACTGACCGCGACAAGCCACTGACCATAGATTATGACGCTAAGCTAAAAAACCGCGTTTCTTCCTTTGATAATGAACTATATATCGATCTGGATTATGCCGAAGAGTTTGCCGGGCTTGAATTCAAAGAGCGTAAAACCGATTTTGAATTCGACTATAAACGCGATTATGAAAGTGTCATCACGCTCGAAATTCCGCAGGGATATGCTGTCTCGAGGCTGCCCGAACCATTTTCTGCTGTAGCAGATGGTTATGCAATGACCGCAAGCTATGAGCAAAAGGGCAACATAATCGTATACACTAAAAAATTCCTTATTAAAGACGGCACGATTAAGAAAGGCTCGTTCAAAACCTGGAACGAATCGATAAGCAAGCTGAAAAAGCTTTACAACGACCAAATTACACTAACCAAACAATAATGAAGAAACTGTTATTTGTAGCGCTGCTGATAGTGGCAGGCGGTACCTCGTGGGCACAAACCAAAGCTGAGATAAAGGAAATGTTTTGGGGAAAGAATGATGCCTACAAAAATGCCCTGTCTGTTCCTGACAAATGGAAGAATGAGTCGGCTGTGGTTTTGTGTAAGATCGAAGATTACGATTTCCACAAGTTCGGTATCAACATAACCTATGTTTCATCGGGCCGTAAGCGTGTAAAGCTGCTGGACCAGAATGCCGTAACCGAATTTTCAGAATTCTCATTTAAAGACAGGTTTTACTCGCGCCGCGGATATTCGTGGAAGCAGGCTACCAATGTAATGGGAATCAAAGTGATAAAACCGGATGGTACTGAGCGCGAAATAAACATTGATGCCGATGCGGTAACGGCAGATGATAAAAAGAAAGTAGCGATCGCCAACCTCGAAGTGGGCGATATTATCGACTTTTATTATCATTCTACCGAGCCGTTTAAATCAGTGCTTGAGTATGGTTTTGCTCCGGTTGAAACTACCCTTGGTGACAACTATCCGGTCGTAGATATGAAACTTACACTGCATACCGAGAACGACTTCTTTGTAAATTTTGCTACTTACAACGGCGCCCCGGAACTTAAAGAAGTTTCGGAAAAAGGTAAATCAAAACGCGTTTACCAAATGGAAGCGCATGATATCGAAAAAGATGATTTCCCAAGATGGTTCTACCCTCTGGCCGAACTTCCTTCGTACAAATTCCAGGTATTCTTTGCCCGCAGTGGCAAGTTTGAGGAGCGGGCTTCGGCCTTTCTCCCGGAAAAGGAGAACCTTGTTAAAAAGACGGTGTCGGAAGATGACGTGATGAATTATTATGTGTCTAAGTTTGAGCCAATGTACAGCATGAGTTTCCTGAAAGACTTCATGAAGCAGAATGACTTTAAAACAAATGCCGACAAGGTACGCCAGGTATATTACTACGCCCGCCATATGTTTTACACCCGATATGTGGAGCCGGCCATAGCAAATGAGGCAAATATGCTTCCTAACGCTTACTACTACTACCAGGACGACCTGTTGTATTTCAACACGGAGAAGAGCTTTATCAACTTCTTTATGATGTTCCTTAAAAACGAAAAGATCGATTACGATATCGTTGTGGCAACTCCCCGAGAGAACGGCCCAATAAAAGACCTGCTGCTGGAAAGCAATGCCATGGTGCTGCTGAAAGTGGATGCTGAAGAACCGGTATACCTGCAATTTTTTACACCTTTTACCAATGCCGACCAGGTAAACTACTCCATAGAAAACTCGGACGCCTACCTCCTGAAAGTTTCCAAGCTAAAAAAAGTAACGGCTATAGAAACTATCAAACTACCGTCTTCAACACCGCAGGATAACCGCTCGCTCGAAAAACTGGAAGTAAAGATAGACCCGGACTTTGCCTCGGCAAAAATAGCGAAGGAAAGTTTTTACTATGGCCATAACAAAGACAGTGAGCAGGAGGAAAAACTGTACTTTTTTGACTACGTGTATGAGGATGCCTATAAATACGGCAGCAAGACAATAGCAGGCCGTGTGACCAAAAAGAAAGACAAAGAACGCCTTACGAAAGAGTTTGACGCACTTATTGCCAAACTGAAAGATAAGCAGCAGAAGCAATTTAAAGAGTCGGCAGAGTCAGAACTGGGGCTAAAAGTAGAAGACCACAGCTGTAAAGTGGTTTCTACGGGCCGCTTTGGCAAATCGGAACCGTTATCACTGTCTGAAAACTTTACTATAAAAGAAGACCTGATAAAGAAAGCTGGGAATAACTATACCTTTGACATCGGCAAACTTATAGGCCAGCAGGTGAACCTTGAGGAGAAAGAACTGAAAAGGAAACAAAATGTGTATTTTTCGTTCCCGAGGTCTTTTGAGGAGGAAATTACCGTAACAATACCTGAAGGCTATACGGTATCAGGGCTCGATAAGCTAAATAAAAATATTGATAATAGTGCTGGCAGCTTTATAAGTTCTGCAACGCTTAATGGAAATACGCTGACCGTAAAGACAAAAAAGCAATATAAAAACTACTTTGAGACCGGCAGTAACTGGAATAATGTGGTGGCCTTTGTGGAAGCTGCTTACCAGTTTACGCAGGAAAAAATATTACTGAAAAAGCAATAGGGACACCTGCATAACAAAATAAAAAAGCCTGCTTTCAACTAAGGAAGTCAGGCTTTTTTCACACACACAAATAATTTATTTTACAGGCAATAAGCCGTTTAGTCATTTCAGGGACGGATTTACGTCCAAATCCTAAACCAAATTTACAAATAATTAACAGATGTGCAATTATTTTACAGAAAAAATATGCATTATGGAATTATTATTTTCTCATGCGAATTAATCTGGTCCAGATTTAGGACGGTCTTCGTGTTGGTTTCATTTTCTTCATACATCATTTTAAACTTCGCGCCATAAATAATTTCGCTAAAAATGTATGAGGTACTGATGGCTACCGTATTACTGAAAAGGTCGTCAAATGCTTTGATATACACAATGATCTCTCCTTCTGTTGCCTTAATGTCTTCTGCGCTCAGGCCGAACAACGGGCTTCGCTCGTCGATAGGATGCACAATGGTCCAGCTTAAAGTCAATGAGCCTATTTTTTCAAACTGCAATGGCAGCGAATAGAATTTATTCACAGGAATGCCGTCTTCCAAAACGCTCATACCCAAAGTAATTTTAGCTTCGGCGTCAATTAAGTTTGTGTTCTTATGCGGAGCCGTGCGTATCATCAATGCCTGACCGTCTTTAAATGGAGCGATCAATGCATGCTCTGAAAAGATCAGATAAGCCCGCGGACGACTGAACCTTCCGTAGAAAAGGCCGGTAGCAATAGCAAAGCTAAGCAGGCCGGTAAGAGCCTCGGCGGCGGCTAGCGCGCTCGTCATAAACCCGTTGGGGCTGATGTGCCCGTAACCTACCGTAGTAAACGTTTGCGCGCTGAAAAAATAAGCCTTGCCAAACTTCAGCAGCTCAGAACCTGATGCATCGATTCCGTTCAGGTACTGCACGCCTATGGCATAATACAGAAGCGCAAAAATGAAATTCACAATCGCGTAGAACGCCAGTAGCACGAGGATAAACTTCCAGCCCGGCATCTTAAGCATAGTATGGTACCAGCTGATGCGGCTGAAAAAAGGCAGGCCACGCTTTTGTATGTTGGCTGAGCCATCTTTATTTACAAACCGCCCCCCATAGCTTGAGGGGTTGGTGCCAAAGCCAGTAGTTTCGTTTGCAGTGGCTCTGGTATTAATATTTTTGAAAAAAGCCATGGTTGACTGTTATTTTGCAATGCTAAGATAAAAGAAAAACAAAGCCCCTCGAAAGGGGCTTATATGTTATCTGCTCAGGTACATTTTGCGTCGCGAATAGAGTTCATAGAACTGGTCATCTTTCAGGTCATCTATAAAGAGGATGCTTTCCCCGGTTGACTTCATTTCAGGGCCCAGCTTTTTATTCACGCCCGGAAACTTGTTGAAAGAGAACACCGGCTGCTTAATGGCGTAACCCTTCAGCTGGGGGTTGAAGGTAAAGTCGGTTACCTTGTTGTGCCCGAGCATCACTTTAGTTGCATAGTTCACATACGGTTCGCCATACGCTTTTGCAATGAACGGCACCGTGCGCGAAGCCCTTGGGTTGGCCTCTATGATGTAAACCGTATCGTCTTTTATGGCGAACTGGATATTGATAAGCCCTACGGTTTTGAGCGCCAGCGCAATCTTATGCGTATGGTCTTTTATCTGCTGCATCACGAACTCACCCAGGTTGAATGGCGGAAGTGTTGCGTTGCTATCACCCGAATGCACACCGCACGGTTCGATATGTTCCATAATACCGATGATGTAAACATTTTCGCCATCACAAATGGCATCGGCTTCTGCCTCGATGGCCCCATCAAGGTAATGGTCGAGCAAGAGCTTGTTGCCTGGTATATTTTTAAGCAGGTCGATTACATGTTCTTCAAGTTCCTGTTTATTAATGACGATCTTCATACCCTGTCCGCCTAATACGTACGATGGCCTTACCAGTAGCGGAAAATCGAGGTCATCGGCGAGCTTTACAGCTTCCTCGGCACTTTCGGCCACACCGAATTTAGGGAACGGTATACCCAGTTCCGATAGCAATTCTGAAAATCGCCCGCGGTCTTCGGCCAGGTCCAGCGCGTTGTAGCTTGTGCCTAATATTTTAATTCCGTAACGATCCAGCTTCTCGGCAAGTTTAAGGGCAGTCTGCCCGCCCAACTGCACGATAACGCCTTCCGGTTTTTCATGGCGAATGATATCGTAGATATGCTCCCAGAATACCGGTTCAAAGTAAAGCTTATCGGCTGTGTCAAAATCGGTAGAGACGGTTTCCGGGTTGCAGTTGATCATAATGGTCTCATAACCGCACTCTGAAGCGGCGAGAACACCATGCACACAGGAATAGTCAAACTCTATCCCCTGCCCTATCCGGTTGGGGCCGGAGCCCAGCACCACTACTTTCTTGCGATCGCTCACAATACTTTCGTTATGTACATAGCGTGTACCGTCTGCCCTTTCAATCTCTTCTTCAAACGTGGAATAGTAATAAGGCGTTTTGGCAGTAAACTCAGCCGCGCAGGTATCTACCAGCTTATACACGCGTTTGATTCCCATTTCTTCGCGCTTGTTGTACACCTGGCTTTCCAGGCAGCCCATCATGTGCGCAATCTGCCTGTCGGCGAAACCTTTTTGCTTGGCTTCAAGGAGTAGTTCCTTTGGAAGCGTGTCAACCGTATATTTCGAAATTTCTTTTTCTAAAGCATATAGTTCTTCGTATTGTTTCAGGAACCACATATCGATACGGGTGATTTCGTGGATGCGGCTCAATGGAATACCCATCTGTATCGCATCATAGATAACGAATACCCTGTCCCAACTGGCGTGCGTAAGCTTATCGATGATCTGTTCGTAGTTCTTATACCCCTTGCCATCTGCACCCAGGCCGTTGCGTTTGATCTCAAGCGACTGCGTAGCCTTATGCAGCGCCTCCTGAAACGAACGCCCGATACCCATCACTTCGCCTACCGACTTCATCTGGAGGCCGAGGGTCCTGTCGGCACCCTCAAACTTATCAAAGTTCCAGCGCGGTATTTTTACGATCACGTAGTCGAGCGTAGGCTCAAACAATGCTGATGTAGATTTCGTGATCTGGTTTTGTAATTCATCGAGGTTGTAACCCAGCGCAAGTTTCGATGCAATTTTAGCGATGGGATAACCTGTCGCTTTTGAGGCCAGTGCCGAGGAGCGTGAAACGCGTGGGTTGATCTCGATGGCAACGATATCTTCCTTTTCATCCGGGCTCACGGCAAACTGTACGTTGCAGCCGCCGGCGAAATTCCCGATGCTGCGCATCATCTTGATCGCCATGTCCCGCATCTTCTGGTAGGTAGTATCGCTTAGCGTCATGGCTGGCGCTACTGTTATGCTGTCGCCAGTATGGATGCCCATAGGATCCATATTTTCAATAGAGCAGATAATCACTACGTTATCATTCTGATCGCGAAGCAGCTCCAGCTCATATTCTTTCCATCCGAACAGCGCTTTATCAATAAGCACTTCATGAATGGGCGAGGCTTCGAGGCCGCGGGTAAGCAGCTCATCAAAGTCTTCTTTATGGTGCACAAAAGCAGCACCTGTACCACCCAAAGTAAACGACGGGCGAATTACCAGCGGGAAGCCGAACTCCTGCGCAATTTCTTTGCCTTTAAGGAAAGAATTCGCCGTTTTGGCGGGTGCAGCCGGTATGCCTATCCGCTCCAATAGTTGTTTGAACTGCTCGCGGTCTTCGGTCACGTTGATGGCGTTGATATCTACACCGATTAGTCTCACGTTGAAATCGGACCAAATGCCCTTTTCATCGGCTTCAAGGCAGAGGTTGAGCGCGGTTTGCCCACCCATAGTTGGCAGTACGGCATCAATATCCGGATGTGCCTTGAGTATCTCAATAATAGATTTTGTGGTAAGCGGCTTCAGGTACACATGATCGGCCATAGAGGGGTCGGTCATGATAGTAGCCGGGTTAGAGTTGATAAGGATCACTTTTATCCCCTCCTCGCGCAGCGAGCGTGCTGCCTGTGAGCCGGAGTAGTCAAATTCGCAGGCCTGCCCAATAATGATGGGGCCCGACCCGATAATGAGCACGCATTTGATAGAGTTGTCTTTTGGCATTGTGTTGTAGTTGTTGTGTTTAGAGTGTGTATTGCAAATTTACCTTTAAAAAAAATCCCGTGCAATGCGGGAGTCGTTACTTACGGATACAAAAAAAGGCGTTACTGCAATTAGTAACACCTTTATATATTGTAAGGACAAGCCATTATTATTTCTTATGCCTTGGTTCGCTTGAAACGGTTAGCTTATGCCTTCCTTTAGCCCTTCTGCGAGCAAGCACTTTCCTACCGTTGGCAGAAGCCATTCTATCCATGAAACCGTGCTTATTTCTTCTTTTTCTTTTTGATGGTTGAAACGTTCTCTTACTCATTGCTTTGTATCTTTAAAATCTTTATTGAATATCGGTCGGGTTCCAGGAATTAGCCGTTCTTCTAAAACCGAGTGCAAATATACAAAGCTTTTTTTTTCGCGCAAGTGGTTTTTCAAAAATATTTTTAATTGAATTTCTTACCTTTGCACCGCAAAATCATACAGATACACCATGTTCAATAAAAATATTAAGCTTGGCCTTGCAGGGCTTATCGTAGCTACCGCAATATGGCAGTTTACCGAAGGAAATATAGGCAACGGAATCTTCCTCCTTCTTATTGCAGGACTTATAGTTTTCCTGTACTTTAAGAACGAATACATCCTGATGTCGTTCCTGAAGCTCCGCAAGCAGGATATGGAAGGCGCCAAGAGAGTGCTTGACAAAATAAAGAACCCTGAAACTGCCCTGGTACGTAAGCAGTTGGGCTACTATAATTACCTCAACGGCATCATGCTTTCACAGACCAACTTTCAGGCGGCAGAAAAATACCTGAAAAAAGCAGTTGAGCTTGGCCTGAATATGGACCAGGATATGGCCATGGCCAAAATGAGCCTTGCCGGTATCGCGATGACAAAGAACCGGAAAATGGAAGCGGAGAAGCTTTTATCGGAAGCCAAAAAGCTCGACAAGCACGGCATGCTGAAAGACCAGCTGAAAATGATGAGCGCCCAACTTAAGAAAGGACCGCAGGTACAGCAGAGAAGATATTAATAAGGAACCGCCCGATGAGGCGGTTTTTTTATGCCCATAAATCGCAATTAACTATATTTGAGTTTGTAATATCATTATGAGTTATACCCCCCGGAATATCGTTTTATTCGCCTTCAGCATGCTTCTTTGCATTTCGAATGCCTGGGCGGCATCCGTCAAACGTGTATCTGGCTTCAATGTCATATATCCGGCAAAACAAATCCTCTTATCGTGCCGAGATACCCTGCCCGTGATTCATACCTTTTATGTCACTTCCCAAAATGGCGCAAAAGCATACACAAAAATGGGCGAAGATGCCGGGTGGTGCTTCGATTACAGCGAAACTCTTTCAATTGTTGCCGAAAGAGACAGCCTTTGGGGAGTTGATACCAACGACGGAATTTTTTATATCCGGAAAATAAAGGCCGGCTCTATAAGCAACTTGCTGAGTGATAACGAATACCTGAACAAGAGTTTTGAATTAGATGATACCGAAAAGCAACGCTATAGCTGCGAAGAAGATGCGGAAACCGTACCTTTCAACTCTTCGGATTATCCTGACATCGAGGTGAATGCTATAACCCGGGCAGAGTACGAACGGCATAAAAAAAATGCGCTACCCAATCTGGTGATCAACAAAGCTATTATTAAAACGGTTTTGTTATTAAGATTGGCAAAGTAAAGTATGAGGACAGCGTGGGTGAAGGTATGATGCCGAATACTTACGAATATGTCGGCGAATACCCCGCATACCGGGCTTATCTGTTGCGGTATATTTGCGAAGCCTGTGAGGAGTATTCGTATAGCCTTGTAAATAAATCCAACGGTAAAGAGATCGCCACTTTTAGCGCCGTGCCTCACTTCTCTAAAGACGGGAAACTGGCCCTTACCCTGGACCAGCTTTTTAGCGACTCGCCTACCGCACTGTACTGTACACGATGGAAAGATAAAGAGCCGGCGTATGTTTTTAAAGAGTTTGGCACATGGGCTCCTGCCGGCGAAATGTTTTGGAGCGAAGACAATTGTTTTTATGCAGAGGTCGTTCCGAGACAACAACCTACAAATCCGGAAAATAACCTGAACCGCCGAGCTAACCCAGCCTATATACGGATAAAGATAAAGGGCGCAACACCGACAACTGAAAACTGACACATACCGTGAAACTATTTCCCGTAATTATTTTATTGGCAGCAACAACTTCGATTTCCAGCTGCAAACAAAGAGCATGCAACAATACCAATCCGGTATTTGAATCTAACGCGCCGGCCTCTGCGATTTACAAAAAAGAACTCGCGCGTCTTATCGCTGCGTCGCAACTCACAGACATTCACTACTATTTAAAAGGGTTTACCGATACTGAAACAACCGACTACCTGTTACTCGATATTTCCGGTAAGGATTTTTGCGCTACGGCAACAGTCGCTTTATCCGGCAATGATGCCGTTGCAAACCAGCTGCGTGACACCCGTGGTATGGGCTACAACGGCGCAGAGTTGGAGGGGCTTCACCTTAATGCGGGACGCGACGGTACCCTTTTCTATGAAAGTTGCGATAACTTAGTCGATTAGGTTTTTAGTTAAAATAAAAACCTAATTCGCAACACATTAAGAAATTTATTAGCTAACTTTATATCAAAGAAGCTAATAATATGAAAGGTGTTGTTGTCATATTAGCCTATTTGTTGTTCCCCCTCTTCCTTTTCAGCCAGAGCGACAGCCTTATGTTTAGCGGCGCCATCAAGATCAATTTCAAGTATTATAAAAAGGCAAGTGCAGCCGCCTATCGCAAAGGCGATACTGAACGTGGCAAGTTCCTGTTCGACTCTCTTGTGCAGCGCCGGCTGGCGGGCACAACCTTTGATGATTTTACGTTTAAAAAGGCATCCGGCGGCAAACTGAAGCTCAGCGCTATCAAAAAGCCTGTCATCCTTATTACCTACGCCTCGTGGTGTGTGCCTTCTCCCGGCGAATATGAAGCACTCAACAAACTTGCGCAAAAATACAGTAAGGAAGTAACGTTCATTGCACTGTTCTGGAACCGTAAGGAAGACGTACGCAAGGCGGCGCGCAAGCTCAGCAGGCATGTTACCGTTTGCTATGCGCACGAGTCGTATCGTAACGATGGCCCCATTGTTGCCGCCATGAAGCACACGCTCGGCCTGCCTACCTCCTACTATCTCGACGAGAACCGTAAGGTGGTCGATATCCGCCGGTGTGGCGTGCAGCAGTGCCCGAAGAAAACGCCCTATAATAAAGCCTATGCCTTAAACTATAATTCGTTTCTTGACGGGCTGGCGCTCATCTTAATCGATAAAGAAGTGAAAAAGGAAATGCTGGCGACGAAATAAATTAGAAGTTCCGGGTTTCAGGTTTGGGAACAGCCATCGTTAGGGCATTCCTACAAACATCGCGCCTGCTTTCGGCTTTACTCCTCCGCTGCGCTTCGGGGTACCGCCTCTATCAGGGCTAAAGGCGGAGTTGGGTTTGGCTCAGGAAATGGTGGTGGATTGATGACTTAAAATGGTAATGACTGCAACCCGCACCTGCGTGGGTGGTACATTAGCTGACAAGTATTGCAAATTCCATTAAGAGTTTTAGAATTGTATTTCCTACTTCTATTTAGTCATAAAACCAAAACAAATAATGGTTATGATCATATATAAAATCAAAGATTACACCTAAAGTCACTCCTAGGATATATAGGAGGATGAAAAATTTATAGTATATAATCTCCTTTCTCGTTAACAAATATATCACCATTACTCCGGACACGATGAATACATATTTAATCATAAACATCGGTAGAATAAATCCGTACAAAATGCTGATCGGACTATCTTTTGGATCTATTTTAAAAATAGATCCGTTAATAAACATTGCAGTTATTATAATGTAACAATAAGGTAAGAGACATAGCACTAATGGTAAACACAACGTCCACCTAATAACTTTATCTTTCATATATTTATTTGGTAAAAAGTAATGAATGTCCGAAACTAAATCGCATGTATCTATTTTTTCCCGGATTCGAAAATACAATCGCTACCCACTAGCGATCCAATACTTAGACGTCATCATAATTTGCCTGGAAAAACTAATTACAATTTAAGTCAAGCAAAAGTTCGTTTGTAATATAAATAGATTTCGAAGGACTAAAAACTCCGGAATTTATCGTATCAATACAGTAGCCATATTCACTTTTTTCATTTTTGACATTGCTTATCCGCTCTCTCACGATAAGATTCCACTCATCGTTTCTATAGTCAAAGGATAGTATCCATTTTTTATAGCCTTGCCCATTGTCCGGTTGGGTAAATTCAATTTTTAAGCAGTCCTCTAATTTGTTTTTTGTCCACACTAGCCCGGAATCTATTCTAATCTCCATATTTCTTGACCAAAAAGTCTCTGTATCATAATTAAAGGATCCATAGTTGAATGAGAAGCTCTCTACAAATTCTTGATCTGTATTAAGTACGTAAATAAGTATTCTAATACTCGTTTTAGGTTTACGGCCTTTTTGACTTAGAATGTAAGATCGCCAATCTTTAAGCTGGTCTGGACCATCGAATACTAAACTGTCAACCTCTATTTGCTTCTTAAGGAGCACGGTATTTTTGCCTATTTTATCCGTATAAAAACCATCCGCTTCGTCGCCAATCTCAACCTTATAAATAGTTGAAAATCGATCCTCATTTGCAAAATCGTTGTGCTTATCGGCGCAGCAGCAAGCTGCTAAGGCAGTTGCAAGGACAATTGTTATTTTAAGGAAGTTTTTCATACACACAATGTAGCAAAATTAGATGAGCACGATGGGCCAAATTTGCAATCTGTGCCTTCCCTTACACCCCGACAGCGCGGATTTCAGGTTTCGAGTTTAGGAGCAGCCATCATTAGCGCATTTTTATACGCGTCGTGCCTGCTTTCCGCTTTACTCCTCCGCTGCGCTTCGGGGTAATGCTTCTATCAGGGCTAAGGTGGAGTTGGGCTTATTAGAAATTGGTACGGATTGCAAATCAGCGGCTGCAGGTTGAAAAAACTATTTCCAAATTCGGGTTATTTCCACAATACAAGTTTGTATCCCGGCGTAATAGTTGTCACTCCTGAATTGTGGAAGGACTTTGTTAGAGACGATTTCATTAGCCTGAAATTCAGTCAAATTTTTCACACCATTACCAAACGAAAAACTAATTTTCCTTTTTTCTTTGCTCAATACAATTAAAAGTGTTCTTCCATCATTGTTTTGATCAATGTGCCACCTTTTCGCTACACGAGAAATATAATCCTGAAAGCTGAAATCTTCATCATATGCTTTAACTGTAAGCAGTAATATTTTGTTTTGGCTGGATGAGTCAAATTCAGATAATAAAGACTCAAGTTTGCCTTCCTGTTTTTGCGAAAACAATCCCTCATAATCGTTCACCAATGCTCTTTGCACAGGATAAACGTCTTTATAATTATGGGTCTGCTTTATATCAATAAAAGAAGCTGGCTCTTTGTGATCCCGACACGCGCTCAGTATCAGCAAAGCCAGCAAAAATATCTTTTTCATTCATTTCGCCTTTAAAGATGATAAAACGCGTTATTAATACCCCTCCAGCGGTATCTCCAGCGTATAGCTTTTCCCGGCGGCAACATCCAGCTTGCGGTCGCGCAGCCATGGGTTATGTATTTTAAGCACCTTGTAGTTGATGCCGTTGTCTTTGGCGAAGGTCGCAAGGTCGGGCACAGAAGCGGTTACCTCCACTTTCTTTGTCGGGATTACAGGGTACAGGTCGGCCGGCTTCAGGTTGAAGTTGTACTTGGTGGGGTTCTGCATAATCTCTTTCAGCGCCAGGATACGAAACACATAGCGCGAAGTCTCTTCGGTAAGCAGCAGGTCGTAATAATCAGTTACTCCCTGGAAGGTGATCTGCTTGTTTACGCCGCCAACGCCGCCATTGTAAGAAGCCGCAGCCAGCGTCCACGAACCGAATTTATTCTTGGCATCTAACAGGTATTTACAAGCCGCCTCGGTTGACTTCTCAAGGTGGTAACGCTCGTCTACCACATCATTTATTTCGAGTCCTTTTTCTTTCCCTGTATCGGGCATAAACTGCCACACGCCCCTTGCTCCCGCCGGCGACACCACGTTTACGAGTCCGCTCTCTATTACCGCGAGGTATTTAAAATCATCCGGCACGCCATACTTCTTCAGTATCGGCTCAATAACAGGGAATGCCCTGTTCGCGCGCTTCAGTATCAGTAGTGTTGTGGCATGCAGGTTGGCGTTTACAAGCAGTTCCCTGTCAAGGCGTTCGCGCACGTCAGAAATTTGCAACGGTGCCTTCTCTCCCGCAAAATTAATCTCGGCAGGCATATAGTCTCCGTTTTCCCATGTGGCATCTTTGCCTTTTGTATTGGTAACGCCGTGTATCAGCGCACCGCTCATTATCACTACTGCGCCCACTATCGCTGCGCTTTTTATCCATTGCATTTTCATATCGCCTCTATTTTTTTTGTATCTGTACCTAAAATTATGCCAGGCAGGTGCTGGTTGAACCATGCCGCCCGGTTGATGACCATAATATGCGTGCCGCCTTCTATGGGTATGTATCTTTTTATGTACCGGCAAGGAAAAACCCCGTCACCCGTACCATGAATATGCACCACGTTCGGATCAGGTTCTGTGCGGTCCCACTCTATTACTTTTTCAAACGCCCAGTCCAGGTATTTCTTATCCCTGACCGACAAATATTTTTCGTAAAGTTCCAGCCTCCGCTTTATAAAACCATCTGCTGAAAACAATTTGTTTACCACCTCAACCCGCGACATCATCCGCGTGGGGAAAAACCGGTACAGCCGTTGCCTTTTCGCGAGCCGCATCCGCCTCGGGAACTCCCTGTTGCATTTCACGCTGGAAATAATAATCACCTTACGTGCATCCACAAGCTTCGCCATTTCCTGTACAATGATGCCTCCAAACGAAACACCCACCAGTACCGGACTTTCATGCTTCACTTCTTTGGACAGCCGTTTTACATAGTCTGCAAGCGGCTCGTTGCCCTCGGGCAATATCCAGGTAAGGTAATGCACCTCAAACACATCGGCCGGAAGCTTAATATATTCAAAAATAAGCGGGCTGGCCGCGAGGCCGGGCATAAAGTAAACGTGGATCTTCTCCATCAGGTCAGGGTTTTAACGCGTAATAATTCGCAACCTCGATTTTATTTGCGAAATTTGTATAAAAATAACCGTTTATCTTTTTCCTAACCCGCTTCCCGTTTTATTTTTCAGATAATTATGAGGTACAGGCTATTCCCCAAAAGCGAACGCGGCACCGCCGACCACGGCTGGCTGCAGGCTAACTTTTCATTTTCTTTTGGCAACTACTACAACCCTGAAATGGTGCAGTTTGGCATGCTGCGTGTGCTAAACGATGACACCATTGGCGCGGGCATGGGCTTTGGCACGCATCCGCATGATAATATGGAGATCATTACCATTCCGCTTGAAGGAGGGCTTACGCATCGCGACAGTATGGGCAACGAAGCCACGGTACGCTTTGGCGAGGTACAGGTAATGAGTGCCGGGACCGGGATTACGCATAGCGAAATGAACGCCAGCAAAAGCGAAAGGGCAAAGACGCTGCAGCTATGGATTTTTCCCGAAGAGCAGGATGTGACACCGCGCTACGACCAAAAGGGATTTGACCTTGATGCAAAGCGCAACCGGTTGGTTAATGTGGTGTCGCCAAAAGATGCCAATGATGGCAACGCGTTGTGGATACACCAACAGGCTTACCTGCACATGGGCTTATTCGATGAAAACCAACAGTTTGAATATAGCCTTAAGATTGAAGGCAACGGCGTTTACATTTTCCTCATTGAAGGTGAGCTCGAAATTGAAGGCCAAACGGTAAACGAAAGGGATGCGTATGGTGCGGTAGAATTTGATACGCTGGCCATTGCTACAAAGAAGCCTTCAAAAGTTTTAATTATCGAAGTCCCGATGCAATTTAAATAGTTATGGAAATTAAAGACAACGAATTCTCCCGGCAATTCGAAACTACCGTAAATGGCAAGCTTATGGCCGTTGAATATTCTTTTCAGGAACGAAAAATTTTCCTGACCAAAGTTAATATACCCGAAGGAATGGAAGAAAGTTTCAACGAATTCCTGAAAGCGGTGCTGGATGTTATTGAAGAACGCAACCTGAGGGTAATGCCCATCCACCCAAAAGTGGCAGCCTTCTTCCGGAAAAACCCGCGTTACAAGGAGATGCTGCCCCCCGGTATCCGGCTATAGGTTAAAGTTAAAATAGCTCTTCTATAGCAGAAGCGATAATTTCAGTAGGATTTGGCGTATTTACAAAATCAAAACGCACAAGCCCGTCATCGTCGATTTTTGTCAGGGTAACTTCATGAAGCGTGTTTACAAGTTCCGGATTCCACGGCGCTTTTACCTTTACGTAATTCTCTGTAAATCCGTGAATATAGCCCTCCTTATTTTCACCTTCAAATAACACCGTGCGTGTTGTCCCTAACTGGCTTTCGTAGAATGCCCTGCGTTTTTTAACCGAAAGGCCCCTGAGCATCTTGCTGCGCTTGCTTCGCACATTCATTGGCACTGCACCCGGCATTTCGGCTGCGGGCGTATTGTCGCGCTCCGAATAGGTGAACACATGCAGATACGATATCTCCAGTTCGTTCAGGAAGTTGTACGTTTCCAGGAAATGCTCATCGGTTTCGCCCGGAAAGCCTACAATCACATCTACGCCGATACAAGCATGCGGCATCACTTCACGTATTTTAGCCACACGCTCGGTATAGACTTCGCGCAAGTAGCGGCGGCGCATCAGCTTCAGGATGTCATTGCTGCCAGACTGTAATGGGATATGGAAATGCGGCACAAAGGTGCGGCTCTGCGAAACAAATTCTATGGTTTCGTTACGGAGCAGGTTTGGCTCAATTGAGGAAATACGAAGGCGCTCGATCCCTTCGACTTTATCCAGTTCCTGTACCAGTTCATAAAACGTATGCTCATGCTTTTTGTTGCCAAATTCACCTTTGCCATAATCGCCGATGTTTACACCGGTAAGGACGATCTCTTTGATATTCTGCTGTGAGATCTCGGCGGCATTTTTCAAAACATTTTGCAATGTATCGCTGCGTGAAATACCCCGCGCCAACGGAATGGTGCAGTACGTACACTTATAATCGCACCCATCCTGAACTTTCAGGAAGGCACGTGTACGGTCGCCAATAGAATAGCTGCCCACATAAAAGTCGGCTTCGGCTATTTCGCAGGAATGTACCTCGCCCATATCATTTTTAGACAGGTCGTTGATATAATCGGTGATCTTGAACTTCTCGGTAGCGCCAAGCACAAGGTCTACCCCATCTACGGCGGCAAGCTCTTCGGGCTTTAGCTGAGCATAACAGCCAACGGCGGCAACAAAAGCTTTATCGTTAATTTTAAGGGCTTTTTTTACGATCTGTTTAAACTGCTTGTCAGCATTGTCTGTCACCGAGCAGGTATTGATAACGTAGATATCGGCTTCCTCTTCAAAATCTACCCTGTCAAAGCCCTCGTCATGAAAGTTGCGGGCAATAGTGGACGTTTCCGAGAAGTTGAGCTTGCAGCCCAGTGTATAAAAAGCGACTTTTTTTCTGTTTTCCATGATCATAACTATCACCGTCGTGAATGAGCCTGCAAATTTACTACATTTCGTCAGGAAATAAAGCGGCCAATTGTTATATTTGTCATTACGCACAAATACCTGAGATTATGCAAACCGTTCAGCTGCAAAAAGATAAACTTGAACTTATTGAATGGATTACCCAATTGGATGATGAAGCTGTAATCCTGAAATTAAAGGAAATAATGTATGAGGAAGAAACCTCAGGATTTACACTGACAGAGGAGCAGAAAATCGAATTGCAAGAAGCTACCGCCAGATATGAAGCTGGGATAGATCGTGGCTATACTTGGGAAGAAATAAAAGAAAGTGCAGCAAGGCTAAAAAGGCAGATCAATGAAAAGAGAGCGTAAGCTTGTCTACACCACCGCATTTCACGAAAGCACGCTGAATGCAATTGTTTATTATGAAAATGCGCAGAAAGATCTCGGCGATTATTTCCTTGCCTCTCTTGAAGACTGCTTAAACTCATTGAAAAGAAATCCCGAGATTTACAAGGTATTCTTCCAAAGTTACAGGCAGGCTCCCGTAAAAAAGTTCCCTTATGTAGTTGTTTATCGGATAAAACCGGAAGAAATTGTCGTAGAGAACGTTTTCAACACCTACCAAAATCCATTAAAAAAGATCCGTTAGCTTGCAAAAAGTCTTTACATCAGTTTTTTATTTTCTTGTTGCCGTCATGCTTTTTTCCTGCAAAAAAGATAATGACAACAGCCGCGACAAACTCGTTTTCCGCTATAACGAAAATGCCGCGGTAAATTCCTTAGATCCTGCATTTGCCAAAATACGCCCATCGATCTGGGTGTGCAACCAGCTCTTCAGCGGACTGGTACAACTCAATGACACACTCGGCATACAGGCGGACATCGCAAAAAGATGGAATATTTCAGCCGATGGAAAAACGTATACTTTTACGTTGCGAAACGACGTGTATTTTCATAAAAGCAGCCTTTTCGGGAAAGACAGCACCCGTACTGTAAAAGCTTCTGATTTTGAATATAGCCTTAATAGGCTTAGCGATGAAAAGGTAGCCTCACCCGGTGGATGGATATTGCAAAATGTGGAAAATTTCACAGCGGTAAACGACAGCACTTTCCAGATAAAACTCAACAAAACCTTTCCTGCATTTTTGGGTCTGCTTACCATGAAGTATGCCTCTGTTGTACCCCATGAGGCGTTCGAAAAATCAGGTTACGATTTTCGTTCAAACCCCATCGGCACGGGTCCGTTTGCGTTTAAGCTGTGGGAAGAAAATGTAAAGCTGGTGCTGCGCAAAAACCCATTGTATTATGAGAAGGATGCTGAGGGCAATCGCCTGCCTTACATGGATGCCGTAGCAATTACCTTCCTCCCGGACAAGCAAAGCGGATTTCTGCAGTTTGTACAGGGAAAGCTGGACTTCGTTTCGGGGCTTGACCCGTCTTATAAAGATGAGATACTGACTCCAAAAGGCGAACTTGCACCGAAATACAGTAAGGATGTAAAAATGATCACCGGCCCTTACCTGAATACAGAATACATGGGCTTCCGGCTTGATGGCGCCGATAAAGCTGTGAAAGATAAGCGCATCCGGCAGGCGCTCAACTATGGTTTCGACCGAAATAAGATGATCCTCTTCCTACGCAACGGAATGGGTACCGGCGCCGTAAACGGAATTATCCCGACCGGATTGGGCGGCTATGGTGCCACGGGCTATATCTATGATCCCGCCAAAGCACGCGAACTGATCGCTGCTTACAAAAAAGAAACCGGCGACACCAACCCAAAAATACAGATGAGTACCAGTGCTTCCTATCTTGATATCGCGGAATACCTGCAGCGCGAATGGCAGAAGATCGGGCT
Source organism: Flavobacteriaceae bacterium (assembly GCA_021151665.1). Lineage (GTDB taxonomy): Bacteria > Bacteroidota > Bacteroidia > Flavobacteriales > Flavobacteriaceae > Flavobacterium. Next base: position 19,493 of record JAGKWW010000023.1, on the reverse strand, counting down.
GAATGTAGAGGTGGATGTAAACCCTCCCTCTACGCTCACCCAGTCGATTTCAAATGGTAAGGTCAGTTTCTTTAAGGCCAGCTGGATTGCCGATTATCCGGATGCCGAAAATTACCTGTCGCTTTTTTACAGCAAAAACTTCTCCCCGGGCGGACCTGACTATACTCATTTTAAAAGCACTGCATTTGACAAGCTATACGAACAGGCATTCCTCGAAACGAATGATGCCAAGCGATTTGAGCTTTATAAAAAGATGGATGCGCTCGTAATGGAAGAAGCTCCCGTAATTCCGTTATTTTACGATAAGGCTTCACGGTTTACACGCAGTAACGTCAGCGGACTCGGCATCAATCCGCTAAACCTGCTTGTGCTCAAACACGTGAAGAAGCATTAAATTTCTGCAAAACGCGCAGTATGCCTTTTTATAAAGTGTTACCTTTATAGGAAAACAAGCCATGAAGACATTATTACTCTCAGCTGCTTTATTTTTTAGTGTGCTTTCTGCTGCCGCGCAGGAAGTTCCAATACTCCAAAAGGAGCTGCCCTCGGAAGCAAGGCTATTCATCAAAGATTATTTTAAAAGCCCCTTCAGCCGTGCCATGAAAGAAGTAGGCGACCGGAAAATTTCTTATGATGTAACGCTGGAAGATAACACCGAAATTGAGTTTGACGATGCCGGGCGGTGGACAGAAGTTGACGGAAAAGGAAAAGCAATACCCACCACCTTTATTCAACGCACCATTGTAGGCTATGTAAAATCAAACTACAGCAACCAGTACATTGTGAAGATTGAGCGCACCGACCTCAACTACGAAATCGAACTAAAAAGCGGAATTGACCTGATATTCGACCCAATGGGTACATTTGTAAAGGAGGACTGATAAGTTTTTCCCTGATGATAACAAACTAAAATGCCGGACTTTATATCCGGCATTTTTTATTACGCGGCATTCGCCCTGCGCTTGTGTTTTCTTTTGTTTTTCCGCCATTCCCACGGAGGCGTCGGTTTTTTATCTGCCCATAGCCCGTCTTGCTGCAATCTTGCCTGCTGCTCCATGGCGGCCAATGTTTCGCTGTCAGAATATTGCTTATAATGCCACGCAAGCCCGGCCTTCACCAAAGCTTCGTTAACATTAACTCCGTCTGAGGTTACCACAGTCCCTACAATGCGTCCGTAGCGGTCGCGTTTTCCATGTACTGTTACAGTAACCTGTTGTCCAAAGCAAAGGTCAGATGCGTATTGCTTGGCATTGTTGCCAAAAGGCTGCGATTTTTCGGGACAGTCAATCTCTGCCAGGCGCACGCGCTCAGGTTGCCCATCGTATAAAATCTCAAAGGTATCACCGTCTTTCACCCCGATTACCTTACCGGAAAAAACCTGAAGTTCACGCAAAGGCTTTAGCCCAGGTCCCTTTTCAGACTTCCCCGGCACCTCTACCGGAGCTGCTGAAGGCACACTATTGCGCGACTCTTTGAAGAACGCCAGATATACAGCGACTGCCAAAAAAAGGCACAGGCTTACTATGCCGGTAGCTTTATTACTTTTGCGCCCTGCCATTTGCTATATTGGTAAATTAAAAAAGTTGATATATTAACTGTCTTTACGCCACTTCTTTGTTTCCTCAAAAACATGCTCGAGTATCGCGGCGTCCTGTTCGGTAAATTCTACCTTGCGGCGCGACATTACGATGCGGGCAGTTTCGAAAGCCTTTTTTGTAATGTAAGTGGTCATACCCGAAGCGCCTCCCCAAGAAAAGCTTGGCACGAAATTGCGCGGGAATCCGGCGCCGAATATGTTGGCACTGACTCCTACTACAGTTCCGGTATTGAACATGGTGTTGATGCCGCACTTGCTGTGGTCGCCCATCATCAACCCGCAAAACTGTAGCCCGGTTTTAGAGAAATTCTCTTTTTCGTAGCTCCACAGCTTTACCTCCTCGTAGTTATTTTTAAGGTTAGAGTTGTTGGTATCGGCACCAAGGTTGCACCATTCGCCAAGCACCGAGTTTCCAAGGAAACCATCATGCCCTTTGTTAGAATAGCCAAACAGCACCGAGTTGTTTACCTCGCCACCAATCCGGCTGTGAGGGCCTACAGTAGTAGCGCCATATACCTTAGTAGCCAGCTTTACCTGGGCTTCTTCGCACAATGCAAATGGCCCCCGGATAACCGACCCTTCCATGATCTCGGCATTTTTGCCAATGTAGATAGGCCCGGTAGAGGCGTTTAGCGTAACAAATTCAAGCATGGCACCTTCCTCGATAAATATATTTTCGGGCGCGATAGTATTTACGGTAGCGGGTATCGGCTGTGATTTTCGCCCTTCGGTAAGCAGTTCGAAATCTTCGCGGATAGCCGCGTCATTCTTCTGGAAAATATCCCACGGTTTCTCCACGCGCAGGCAGTCTTCCGTGTATTCTATCACTTCATAAGTATCAAAGTCTATTTCTTCCTGGGTTTCTTTTGTATAAAAGGCTATGACATCGTCACCACAAAAAATTGCCTGGTTCTCTTCCAGCGACATTACCATTTCGGCAAGCACGGCGTTCGGCAGGAACGATGCGTTGATCATTACGTTCTGCTCCATTTCCACCATCGGGAATTTTTCCATCAGGTATTCCTCGGTCAGCGTCGTGGTAGTGTAGCCAAGGTATTTTTCCCATTTCTCGCGGATGGTGAGTATACCAATGCGAATATCGGCCACCGGCCTCGTAAAGGTAAAGGGCAGCAGCGCGTTGCGCACAGGGCCGTCAAAAAGGATGTAGTTCATTGCCTGTTTGTTTATGTTGCCACGAAAATACAGCAAAGAGTTGAAAGTAGAAAGTTATACTGCGTGAAAGTCTGAATGTCTAAAAGTCCAATGTCTCAAAGTCCAATGTCTAAAAGTCTAATGTCTAAAAGTCTAATGTCTGAATGTCCAATGTCCTGTAAGCATAAAAAAAAGCCTCTCCGTATGGAAAGGCTTTCTGTATCTGGGAATCCCGGAATTACTTCTGGAATTTCGCGTATTTGTTTTTGAACTTGTCGATACGTCCTGCAGTGTCGATAAGTTTTGATTTACCTGTGTAGAATGGGTGTGAAGTCCTGGAGATTTCCATTTTCACAACCGGATATTCAACTCCTTCGTGAGTAATTGTTTCTTTAGTGTCGGCAGTAGACTTGGTGATGAAAACTTCGTCGTTAGACATGTCTTTAAAAGCTACCAGTCTGTAATTTTCAGGGTGAATACCTTTTTTCATTTTACGTAAATTTTTATTGTTTGGCTGCCCCTTGCTTTGCGGCTTCACGAGGAAGGTATAAGCGCATTGCAGCTTTTTGTTGTTAAACAGTTTATTTAAGAGTGCAAAAGTAGTATTATTTTTTTAATATCAAAGCGTTGCAAATCTTTTTTTGAGTGTAACATCCGGGCGATTTTACCTACTTATAAGGTACGAATTATTATCTTTGTAAATTAATTTAACAAACCAACCACTATGAATGCAGCTATCAAAAAAAACGGACTCAACTTCGGGCTTATAATTGGCGTAATCTCTATTGCTGCCACTACTATAATGTATGTTACAGATCTCGCCTTATTTTCCAAATGGTGGATCGGCATCATAATATTTTTAATCGACATGATACTGGGTATTGTAGCAGTTGGTAAAGCTAAAGCTGCTATGGGCGGATTCATCTCCTTCAAGGAAGCATTTACCACATTTTTTATTGCGATGGCGATAGGCGCCGCAATCGGATCAATCTATATGTTCATATTGTTTAATTTTATTGATCCGGGGGCAAAAGATGTCATCATGCAAAGTATAAAGGAAATGACCGTTAGCACATTGCAAAACGCAGGAATGAAAAGTGAGGACATAAGGAAACAAATTCAGATGATGGAAGAATCTGATAATTTTGGCCTTTGGGGGCAGCTTAAATCATACGTATTCGGCCTAATTTTCTATATTGTTATCGGACTTATTGTTGCGGCTGCCATGAAAAAGAACAGGCCGGAATTTGAATAATTTAATGAATCTATCCATAGTAATACCACTCCTTAATGAAGAGGAGTCGCTTACCGAACTCCACCGCTGGATTGTTCAGGTAATGAACGCCAGCGGTTACACATACGAACTTCTTTTTATAGACGACGGCAGTACAGACGGCTCCTGGGGCATAATCCAGGGGCTTGCTGCGTTAAACCCCAATGTGAAGGGAATCCGCTTTTTGCGCAATTATGGTAAATCGCAGGCATTACACGCCGGCTTTGCCAAAGCTCAGGGCGACGTGATCATTACCATGGATGCCGACCTGCAGGACAACCCGGAGGAAATACCCGAGCTGTTCCGTATGGTAACGCAGCAGGGTTACGACCTTGTATCGGGATGGAAAAAGAAACGATACGATTCGGTACTTTCTAAAAACCTGCCATCCAAGCTCTTCAACTGGGCTGCCCGTAAAACTTCGGGCGTAAAGCTGAACGATTTTAACTGCGGGCTAAAGGCGTATCGCAAGGCGGTTGTAAAAAGCATTGAGGTTTCGGGCGAGATGCACCGTTATATTCCTGTGCTTGCCAAAAATGCAGGCTTTGCCCGCATTGGCGAAAAAGCTGTATTACACCAGGCCCGTAAGTATGGCACCACAAAATTCGGTATGGAGCGTTTTATCAATGGCTTCCTTGACCTTATAACTATATGGTTCCTTTCACGATTTGGCAAGCGGCCGATGCACCTTTTCGGGGCGTTGGGTGTAATGATGTTCCTTATCGGGTTCTGCTCTGCCGGATGGATAGGATTTATAAAGCTGTACAGGCTTTACCACCACCAGAAAACCATATTGGTTACCGATAATCCGTGGTTCTACATTGCGCTGGCTACCATGATCATCGGCACGCAGTTATTCCTTGCAGGTTTCCTGGGTGAAATTGTGCTTCGAACCAAGAACAACGAGGAGCGATATAAAATTAGCGAAATTTTATAAGTTGGTTTTTGTACCTTCACGTGTAAGAAATACCAACCATAATTAATATACGAAATGGAAATCGACAAGAATATCCTTGACAAAGCAAACATCTGGCTTACCCCATTATTTGATGACGAAACGCAAACGTCTGTCAGGCAAATGATGGAGGCGTCGCCGAAAGAGCTTGAGGAAAGTTTTTATAAAAACCTTGAATTTGGTACCGGTGGCATGCGCGGCATTATGGGTCCGGGCACCAACCGTATCAATAAATATACATTGGGTAAAGCTACCCAGGGGCTCTCGCAGTACCTGAAGCAATCTTTCCCCGGTGAAGAAGTAAAAGTTGCCATCGCCTATGATTGCCGCCACAATAGTGATACGCTTGCCAAAGTGGTTGCCGATGTGTTTTCGGCCAATGGCATCAAAGTATACCTGTTCTCTGAAATGCGCCCGACACCGGAGCTTTCATTCGCACTCAAGCACCTTAAATGCCACGCAGGCATCGTACTTACGGCCTCGCACAATCCGCCGGAATACAATGGCTATAAGGTGTACTGGCAGGATGGCGGCCAGCTTGTGCCTCCCCAGGATGGAGAGATTATCCAGCTGATAGAATCTTTAGAATACAGCGATATTAATTTTAAGGCAGACGAAAGCCTGATCGAGTACATCGGCAGCGAAATTGATACGGCATTTATCCGGATGGCGCTGCAAAATGCTACATTTGGCACGTCTGGTGAAGCGAAGGCCGACCTGAAGATCGTATATACGCCGCTGCACGGTACATCGGTAAAACTGATCCCGGACCTTTTGGAAGACGCCGGATACAGCAATGTACATATTGTAGGTGAGCAGGCCAAGCCCGACGGAAACTTCCCGACGGTGAAATCGCCTAACCCCGAAGAACCGGAGGCGCTATCGATGGCTATAGAGCAGGCAGATCAGATCAATGCCGATATTGTTATTGGCACAGATCCTGATAGTGACCGCCTTGGTGTAGCGGTGCGCAACGGCAATGGCATTATGACGCTGCTAAACGGTAACCAGACCATGGTGCTCATGACGCATTTCCTGTTGGAACAATGGAAAAAGCAGGGAAAGATCAATGGAAAGCAATTTATCGGGTCGACTATAGTTTCTACACCGATGATGCTGGAACTTGCCGAAGCGTACGGCGTAGAATGCAAAGTGGGGCTTACGGGCTTTAAATGGATTGCGAAGTTCATCAAAGACTTCCCGGAACAGGAATTCATAGGCGGCGGCGAAGAAAGCTTTGGCTTTATGGTAGGCGACAACGTACGCGATAAAGACGCTGTTACCGCTACCCTGCTGCTTTGTGAAATTGCCGCGCAGGCCAAAGAAAGAGCAAGTTCGCTGTATATGGAGCTTATAAAATTGTATAATGAATTTGGCTTTTATAAGGAATCGCTTATTTCTATCACTAAAAAAGGTATAGAAGGCGCTGCCGAAATAAAGCAGATGATGACCGACCTTAGGGAAAATCCGGTGAAGGAAATCAATGGGCAGCGCGTGGTAATGGTGGAAGACTACCAAAGCTCTGTGGCCCGAAACTTTATGGATGGCTCGGAGGAGGCGCTTACGGTGCCAAAGTCAAATGTGCTTATTTATTACCTTGAGGACGGCAGCAAGATATGCGCACGCCCAAGCGGTACAGAACCGAAAATCAAATTTTATTTCAGCGTGAACGAACCGCTGGACGATGTGGCCGACTTTAAAAAGGTTGATGCTGCCCTCAATGATAAAATCAATAATATCATCCTCGGGATGAAGTTACAATAGATGAGTAATTTTAAGAAGATTTTGCGGTTTGCAAAACCGTATAAAAAAGAAGCTGTTCTAAACATTTTTTTCAACGTACTGTACGCGCTTTTCAGTTCGCTGTCGTTCCTGGCCCTGATCCCGATGATTTCGGTGCTGTTTGATGACACCAAGCGCCTCACGGTGAAGCCGGTATATAAGGGTATTTCGGAGGCGCGGGACTTTCTGGAGAACTACCTTAACTATTTCGTGACGGTTAGCAACGATACTTACGGCAAAGAGTATACCCTCGGCATAACGGTTGTAATAGTGATAGGTATCTTCTTACTGAAAAACGTTTGTAATTATTTTGCACTTTATTTTGCCACCCACCTGCGCAACGGTGTGCTGCGCGATATGAGGGGCGCCATGTACAAAAAAATCACCGAGTTGCCGCTGTCGTTCTTCTCAGAGAAGCGTAAGGGCGATGTAATGTCGCGTATAGCCAATGACGTGAATGAAGTACAGGCATCATACCTTTCATTGCTGGAGCTCATCATAAAAGAACCGCTTACGATAATCTTCTCGCTCTTCCTGATGCTTAATATCAGCATCAGGCTTACCATCTTTATGTTCCTGTTCCTTCCGCTTTCGGGGCTGATCATTTCCTGGATCGGGAAGCGATTAAAAAAGCAGTCGGCGCGAGCCCAGAATGAGCAAGGTGTATTTTTATCTATTATAGATGAAACGCTCAGCGGGCTTAAGGTGATAAAGAGCTTCACTTCCGAAAGTTACTTTCGCAGCAAATTCCGGGATTCCATCGGTAGGCATTACGTGCTCCAGAACAAGATCATGAACCGCCAGAATATGGCTTCACCGCTCAGCGAGTTCCTCGGAATTACAGTTATTGCTATATTATTGTGGTATGGCGGCCATATGGTTCTCGTAGAAAAAACGCTTCTGGCTTCGGCTTTTATTGGCTACATGACCCTTGCCTACAACATTCTTACCCCGGCAAAGGCAATTTCGAAAGCATCGTATGATGTGAAACGCGGAAATGCCGCTGCAGACCGGGTTATGGAAATACTTGAGCAAGAAAACCCGATTACCAGCAAGCAGGGAGCTTACGTAGGCGAAGATTTCAGGCAGGGTATTGCAATTGAAAATGTCGGATTCCGTTATGCTAACGAAAATGTACTGCACGATTTTTCACTGATGGTACCCAAAGGGAAAACGGTAGCGCTTGTGGGGCAGTCGGGCAGTGGGAAAAGTACCATTGCCAACCTTATTACGCGCTTTTATGACGTGAACGAAGGGCGTATAACCATAGATGGCACTGACATTCGGGATTACAGCCTGCCGCACCTGCGTGGGATGATAGGCCTGGTTACACAGGACAGTATCCTTTTTAACGACACAATTGCCAATAACGTGGCCTTAGGAGTAAAAAATGCCACCGAGGAACAGATTATCGACGCGCTGAAAGTGGCGAATGCTTACGAGTTTGTAAAAGACCTTCCTGAGGGAATAAACACCAACATTGGCGACAGCGGAAACAAGCTTTCGGGTGGGCAAAAGCAACGTTTGAGCATTGCGCGTGCAGTACTTAAAAACCCTCCGATCATGATTCTGGATGAGGCCACCTCTGCGCTGGATACCGAAAGCGAAAGGCTCGTACAGCAGGCGCTTGAGAACATGATGCAGAACCGCACCTCTATAGTTATTGCCCACAGGCTTTCTACCATACAAAAGGCCGACGTTATTGTAGTAATGCAAAAAGGGCGTATTGTAGAGCAGGGCACCCACGAAGAGCTGATTGCCCGCGACGGCACTTACCGAAAGCTGGTCATGATGCAGTCTTTTGAATAAAAAACCTAAACACCACAGCTGCTCCGGCAGCTGTTTCTTTTTAAAGCTATGATAAAAGCAATCCTCTACGACCTCGACAATACACTCTACCCTGTCCCGGCTATCGGCGAAAAACTTTTTGCACCGGTTTTTAAAGCTATTGAAGAAAGTGGTAAACATGCCCACAATATAGCAGACATCAAACGTGAAATGATGCGGACGCCTTTTCGCCTGGTGGCAAAAAAATACGGAATGAGTGATGCCCTGACCGAAAACTGTACCGAAATCCAGGAGACGTTAACGTACGACGAACCGATACCGACTTTTGATGACTATCTTGAGATCCAAAAATTGCCTGCTGACCGGTACCTGGTAACAACGGGATTTTTCAAGATGCAGCAAAGCAAGGTCGATGCCATGGGCATACGCAATGACTTCAAAGAGATCCACATTGTTGACCCGACGCAATCCAGTAAAAAGGAAGTTTTTGCCAACATATTATCGCAGCACGCCTATAAAGCGACCGACGTACTCGTTGTTGGCGACGATCCGGAATCGGAAATTAAGGCCGCTAAAGAATTGGGCATTGCCACGGTTCTTTATGATCGCGAAAAGACTTGGCCAGCAGGTACAGCTGATTATCAAATTCAGAGTTTCATGGAGATGGCGGCGATTGCATCGAATATACCAAAAACATAGTGTTGGTTTAACACGCGTTTTGCCCCCGCTTTTGTATTTTTACGAAAACACCGTTGTATGTTCGTCGAAAACAAACAGATCGAAGTCCCCGATCCTTCTACCATTGTGTGGAAATATCTCGACCTCTCGAAGTTCCTCGACCTGCTTTTGAGCAGGAAGATGTTCATGGCGCGGTCAGATAAATTCGAGGATAAGTTTGAGGGAACATTTAGTGAGCCTACTTTCGAGGAACTTAAGCGCATAAGCGGCCATAAGCCGGGTTTTCTTGACCATTATAAAGACAGGCGCAAGAATGTAGTAATCAGCAGCTGGCATATCAACGAATATGAATCGTATGCCATGTGGCAGATCTTTACCAAGAATAATGAAGGGCTTGCTATACAAAGCACGGTAGGCCGCATTCAGGAAGCGCTTGCGCCGGAGTTACGCTATGGGCAGCACATCGGCGGCGTGAAATACATCGATTATAAAAAAGAATACATCCCGTTTGACAACGACTTTTTCCCTTTTTTATTCAAAAGGAAAAGCTTTCAGTACGAAAGGGAAGTGCGAATAATTACCGACCTGCAGGATTGCGGTTTTGCAGTAAACGAAGGCCTTAAAATTGATGTAGATATCTGCCGCCTTATCGAAACCATATACATCCATCCCAAGTCCGAAAACTGGTATAAGAATCTGGTAGTTCAGCTTATGGAAAAACTGGGCTTCAATTTCACCATTGAAAAATCTGACCTCGAAAGCGAAATCCTCATCTGATCACTTCGCTATCGGCTGATAGTCGGAAACAGTGATGCTGTCTGATTTCAGGTCGGCGTAATGGTAATGCACGGCGTCATTTTTATCGAAAGCGCCATTCTTGTTGATATCCTCGATGGTACGGAAGTAAAGCCGTCCCTGCGCCTCGATAATATTCCAGTCGAGCAATTCCTGCATATCTGCCGAAAGTTTGTGAAAGCCCTTGCCACTGATATCGCTTATATATAACGAACGGATATCGTTGCTATCGGCTTTGCCATCCTGGTTGGTATCGGCATCTACAAGTGTATAAACTAAAAGCTGTTTTTTATACTGTTGGGCGATTGTATTTAAAAATGTAGCCGTTTGTATCTGTACCGGCTTATCGGTAAGCGTGGTTACTGCCGTAGAATCTACATGTTGAAATTTGAGGTTGGCAAGATACCCGGTTATCTCGTACCGGTTGTAGTTGGATATAGCATAGCTTGCACTGCTGTTGGTGCGGCTGCTGCCATAGCTGCGGTTAACATCGTCATAGATACGGATATCGCCAATGGGATGAATCAGGTATTTTGTACCTTCCATAAGTATCGGCAGGTCGGCTACTTCTATGTCGGTAGAATCAACCTTCGCCTTAGCAGGGTTACGCGACTCTTTATAGGTTACTTTCGGCTTTTCGCGGTCTTCCCGGCAGCCTGTAAGCGCCAGGGATAGTAAAAGGAAAAACAGGGTAGCTTTTTTCATTGTATCTAATGCTTAACCAAAAATAACTAAAAAGATCGGAACAACCTATATCCTTACATTCAGCTTTAAGCTAAATACACGGCTTGTAAGGTAGTTGGGAATACCATACTCACGCTTTGAATAGGCATCGCGCACCCAGGTGTTCGTAATGGAGTTCTGGTTATCGAAAAGGTTGAATATCTCAAGCCCCAACGCCAGCTCACGGAAAGGGCTCAGCCAGTGGCCTTTCGGGTATTGCTTTTTAGCATCTGCAAACACGTAAGAGAATCCCGCATCGGCACGCTTATAGGATGTAAGCCTTGTCTGGTAATCGTAAGAATCGGCATACGAAGGCGATCCGCCGGGAAGGCCGGTATTATACACGAGGTTCAGGTACATTTTAAGGCTCGGTATGTTCGGCACATAATCCTGAAAAAGCACCGCCACCCTCATGCGTTGGTCGGTTGGGCGGGCAATATAGCCACGGTTGTTGATGTTTTCTTCAGTTTTCATGTAGCCCACCGTTACCCACGACTCAGTTCCCGGAACGAACTGCCCGTTCAGCCTCATATCCGCTCCATATACATAAGCCACCGCATCATTATTTGCGCGGTAACGGATTCGTACGTTTTCAATAGTGTACGTATTTACATCATCGAGCTTTTTATAGTAAGCCTCAGTAACGAGTTTGAATGGGCGCTCCCACATCTTAAAGCTGTAGTCATTACCCAGCACAACATGTATGGATTGCTGTGCTTTTACATTAGGCTGCACTACACCCTGCGCATCCCGAAGTTCCCGGTAAAAGGGCGGCTGGTGATAGAAACCTCCCGAAAGGCGGAACAGCATATCGCGGTTCCATCTTGGCTTGATGGCGAACTGGGCTCGCGGGCTTACCGTTACCTGGCTGCTGCCGTCGGGACCATTGTCTACATTTACCATCCATTGATGGGCGCGCACACCGGCGTTAAGGAAAACATCGCTATCGCCCCATGTCAAGCGGCGGCTCCACATCAAAAAGCCTGAAAAGCGGTTAATCTGGGCAAAATTGAGCGCACGCGCGTTTTGATAAGGGACCAGAGGCCCCGTGTAGGGATTATATGGCTGGTCATTTTCTGCAAGGTCTTCGCGCGGTGGGTTCACCGAAAATCCTGCTGAGTCGATCACTTCGTATTCTACGAGCCTGTCGCGTATATCTTCGCGCGTATATTTGACACCCCATTCCAAAAGGTGCTTCCTGAAGTTGTGGTAACCTTTTACCTCGGCATTTACGATTAGGGCGTCAAGGTCATTACGTGCATGGTTGAGCTGGCCGCCCGCCGGCGCACAATCTATACAATCGCCAAAGGACTCCGACCCAATGTTAGTATCAACAGAACCTAACGCATATTGCGCCAGTATGTCAAAATGTTCCTGCTCCTGCGTGTGGTAAATGGAGCCTATCAGCTTCAGCGTAAATTTATCCGAAGCTTTAAATGTGGTTTTGTATGCGCCGAAATACGTTGTGTACTTATCTTTCTCCTGTCCTTCATAATAAATAACCAGCGCACGCGGATCGGTAATGGTACCGAAATTGGTCTGGCGCGTCAGCGGCTGGTAGTCGTATTTATTCTGCGATATGTTGCCCAAAAAGGTATGCTGCCAGCGCGGCGAGGCATCAAAATTGATCATCGTCTGCACATCGGCGAATGCCGGATGAAAATTAGTTTGCGTCTGCTGGCTGTTTACCAGGAGGCTGTTATCGCGGTAGCGGGCACCCACAATAGCGCTCAGCCGCTGATCTTTACTTATCCCTTCCAGCGTAAGGCTTCCGCCCAGAAAGCTGGCTTCGAGTTCGGCGCCATAACGCACCGGCCGGCGATAGGTTATATCAAGAACGGATGAAAGCTTATCGCCGTACTTGGCCTGGAAGCCACCGGCAGAAAAATCAACATTCTCCACCATCGTGGTATTGGTAAAGCTAAGCCCTTCCTGCTGCCCTGAGCGGATAAGGAACGGGCGGTATATTTCAAAGTCTTCTACATATACCAGGTTTTCATCATAATTACCACCGCGCACCGTATAGGCTGTACTCATTTCGTTGTTGCTGCTGCCGCCCAATAGCTTGATGATGTTCTCTACACCTGGATTGGCGCCCGGAATTTTACGGATCGTTTCCGGCGAAATGCCGATAAGGCCCTGAACGGCGCGCCTTCCACCCGACTCTATTACGACGCCCTGTATCTGTTCGGCGCCCTGAAGCATCATTAAATTAAACTCGAAAGCCTTACCCTTGGGCAGGTTTACATCGGCAATAGATGATAGCGCAAAACTTTCATGCTGAAAATAAACGGTTACCGGCTTATCGGCCTGAAGGTCGAGTTTGTAAAAGCCCGTGGCGTTGGATATCGAGGTAATGCGTGTACCGCCATATTCGTAATATACAGACACGCCTTCTACCGGCTGATGATTTTCATTTAGTATAATCCCGTAAATGACCGGAGCCTGGGCAAAAGATGCAAGCCCGATGAATAATACGATGAGTGTAAGGAACTTATTTATCTGATTCAAGCGAAGTACTGTTTTGTGATCTGAAAAAATACGTTTCAAAGGTAGCAGAATTTCCCACATTATCGGTAACCACCACCTTCAAATTGTTGCGCCCTTCTTCTACAATCCCGTCGCTGAAGTTGTGAAAAATATTGCGGGTTTTATAATCGTAATGCAATAGCGCCCATTTGCCGTTTATCCACGCATCGTAAGTTGCAATGCCCGAAAGGTCGTCGGATATCTTAAGGCCGAATGTGTCTTTTTTGGTAAGCCACTCCCCTTCTTTAAAATCGGCGCCAAATATTTTCGGCGGGTTGTTATCCTGCGCCAGCCTGAAATTGCCCAGCACTTTTATTTTTGCCGTAAGCCTACCATCTTCCATCTTGCTGGCATTGTAGTTAAGCCCTTTTCCCACTACGGTAGCAATAAAGGTTTTTTGTAAAACCTCTTTGGGCATCTTTTTTACATCCCATGATATTACCACATTGGTATGCACCGGCACGGTGGGGTTATGCAGGGTGAGAATTGAATCCTTAACGCGGAATTCCATAAAAAAGTCTTCGTAAAAAGCATTGGCAGGAATGAAAACCGACACATCGTCTTGTGTATAAGCATTGTCATTGGCTGCCTTCACAAAGTAGGGAGTGATCTTTTTTTGCGAAACGACCGACGCCGGCTTATCTGAATATTCAATAGTGCCGTTGATTATGCTCTTATTGCCATGAAAGTCGGCAACCTCAATGCGAAAATTCTTCACCGTATCTTTTACCACATTGAATATTCCATCGCCCTGCCCTTTTAAAAGCGACAACGGGTAGGGGTTGCGCATAAACAGCTTCTGGAAACGCTGCCCGGTGGAGTAATACCTTGGATAGTCTATAAAAGCATTGACATACCGCGACTCATCAAACGCGAAAGTGTTGAACTCGTATCCGTAATACGGCGTACCGTTGAAGTAAGTCTGTACCTTGTAAATGCCATTGTTACCGAAACTTCCGGTGGATTTGTCTGTAGCATTTACTGCAAACCCCATCTTCCCGCGGGCGTATACCTTGTCGGCAAGATAGGTACCGTCCGGCTGCTGCTTCACACTGAGCAACATCGGCTGCTTGCTTTCGTTAACCACTGCGTCGTCTGCAAGGGGGTACACCATCAGCCCGTAAACCGTAGGGGCTTTGGTATCCTTCATTTTTTTATTTAATCCGAAAAGCAACGGATTGATGATCATCTCGGTTTTGGTGTCGCGGTATTCAAAGTGCAGGTGTGGGCCGCCGGAGCCTCCCGAATTGCCTGAAAGTGCAACCAATTCTCCTTTAGTAACAGGAAGCTCGCCCGGTTTCGGAAATATCTCTATCTCAAAACTTTGCTTTTCATACTGGCGGGAGCGAACGTACTCCTCTATTTTGGGGGCATATTTTAACAGGTGGCCGTATAATGTGGTATATCCGTTCGGATGGTCTATGTATAATGCAGTACCATAGCCATACGATGAAACTTTTATGCGCGACACATAGCCTGCCGCCGCCGCGTACACAGGCAGGCCGGTTTTTTGCTGGGTCCTGAAGTCGAGCCCGGCATGAAAATGGTTGGTACGCAACTCACCAAAGGTGCCCGAAGGATGGATGGGTATATCCATGGGTGAGCGAAAATAATCCTGCGGATATTGCGTTTGCGAAAAACAGGGAATGGCGGATAGTAAAAGTAAAACTGATAATCTCATATCGCTAAAATAGCAAAAACCGCTACTAAAATCTAAGCACATTAACTATTAGTTATAACTGATTACTGTCCAAAATATTACAACTAAATAAAGTAGCGACAACGTTTTTTTGCTAAAAACTATTGCCTGTAAGCAAACTAATCCTAACTTTGTAACTTATTGTAGCGAAAATTGACTTTATGGCCGGTATAACCGAAATTGTTGATTCTCTGGAAGCTAAGCTGGAAAAGCTGGCACGAAAGCTGGAAACCCTGGAAAAGGCAAACCGGCAGCTGGAGGATGCAGTAAACAGGTCGGCCGGAGAGATCAGGAGGCAGCAAACAGATATCGAAGCGCTGAAAAAGCAAAACGATACCCTGAAAATGGCCAATTCGCTACTGGGCAGTGACGAAAATAAACGGGAGACTAAACTCAAGATAAATTCATTGATCCGGGAAATTGATTATTGCATAGCACAACTCTCTGACTAAGCTGTATGGGCGAGAAACTTAAAATAAAGATATCTATCGCCGACAGGGTTTACCCCCTTACAGTAGATCCATCGCAGGAAGAAGGCCTGAGGAGCGCCTCTAAAAAGATAGATGCGATGATCAAGCAGTTTGAAGAGAATTATGCAGTACGCGATAAGCAGGATGTACTGGCAATGTGCGCTTTGCAGTTTGCAGCGCAGGCCGAGCAGCGCAAGCTGGACGTATCTGTTGATACGGAAAGCGCCATCCAGCGGCTTACGGAAATGGATAAACGGCTTGGAGACCTCCTGGACAGATAAATACGTTCTTACAAATAGTCAAAATACTGCCTGCATTAGCACATATTTGATAAACTCAACGCCAATTCTTTAAAATGGGCGAATCGCCGCTACTATAGCATGCTGCCTTGCGCAGATCCTTGAACAGCGGGTTAGCTCAAAACTTGTCTAAACGAGTTTATACAATCATCCTGATGCAGGCTTTTTTATATCTATACACCAACAAAAATCTATGGACGCAACATTAGCTATAATTATCGGAATTGTTGTAGGGGCCGCAGTAGGCTTCGGGATAGCAAAATTCCTTGAAAAGAAAAGTGTAACGGGGCTTCTTGCCGAAGCCAAAAGGCAGGCCGCAGGCATCGTAAAAGATGCCACCAGCGAGGCTGAGGCCATTAAAAAGGACAAGCTGCTTCAGGCTAAGGAAAAATTCCTTGAGCTAAAGGCGGAGCATGAGCAGGTAATACTGGGCAAAGACAAAAAGATTGCCGAGGCCGAAAAACGCACCCGTGATAAAGAATCTCAGGTGAGCAATGAACTTGCAAAGTCTAAGAAACTAAACGATGAACTCGAGGTTAAGATAGCGGATTACAATAACCGTGTAGACTACCTTGATAAAAAACAGCAGGAAATAGACAGGCTTCACAAAAGCCAGGTAGACCAGCTGGAAGTAATATCCGGCCTTTCGGCAGAGGAAGCCAAGAACCAGCTTGTAGAGAGCCTTAAAGCAGAGGCGAAGACAAGCGCGATGTCTCACATCCAGGAAACTATTGAAGAAGCAAAGCTAACTGCTCAACAGGAGGCGAAAAAGATCATCATTAGTACTATTCAGCGTGTGGGTACAGAAGAAGCGGTAGAAAACTGCGTATCGGTATTCAATATCGAGTCTGATGATGTAAAAGGACGCATCATTGGCCGCGAAGGCCGTAACATCCGGGCCCTGGAAGCAGCTACCGGCGTTGAGATCATTGTAGACGATACCCCGGAGGCTATCATCCTGTCGTGCTTTGACCCTGTGCGCCGCGAAGTGGCACGCCTTGCACTACATAAGCTTGTGACAGACGGACGCATCCACCCGGCACGTATTGAAGAGGTGGTGGCTAAAACATCAAAACAAATAGAAGACGAAATTATAGAAGTTGGTAAGCGTACGGTTATCGACCTGGGGATACACGGACTTCACCCCGAACTGATCAAGATCGTGGGACGTATGAAATACCGTTCGTCTTATGGGCAGAACCTGCTGCAGCACTCGCGTGAAGTTGCGAAACTTTGCGGACTTATGGCAGCTGAACTTGGCCTTAACGTGAAGCTTGCAAAAAGGGCGGGCCTTCTGCACGATATAGGAAAAGTGCCGGATACCGAAAGCGACCTTCCGCACGCGCTGTTGGGTATGCAATGGGCAGAGAAATACGGTGAGAAAGAAGAGGTGTGCAATGCTATTGGCGCTCACCACGATGAGATAGAGATGAAATCGCTGCTATCGCCTATTGTACAGGTTTGCGACGCCATATCAGGCGCGAGGCCGGGCGCAAGAAGGCAGGTGCTTGACTCGTATATCCAGAGGCTGAAAGACCTTGAAGATATCGCCTACGGATTCCAGGGAGTTAAGAGTGCCTATGCTATACAGGCCGGCCGTGAACTCAGGGTTATTGTAGAAAGCGAAAAGGTAAGTGATGAGATGGCTTCTACCCTATCGTTTGAGATATCGCACAAGATACAGACAGAGATGACCTATCCGGGCCAGGTAAAGATCACGGTAATCCGTGAAACAAGGGCGGTAAATATTGCTAAATAGTCCTCCAGAGAACGTCATAAAAAAGGCTGCCTTTTCAGGCAGCCTTTTTTATATCTGGGTCAGAAATATTTTGTCAAGGTCTTCCTTGCATATCGGCTTTAAAAAATAGTCCTTTACAACGCCGTCAAAACTTTTAGATCTTTCTATATCAACATCGTTATTGCTCGAGCTGATCATGTATACAATGCAATCATTTTTTATTATGCCCTTCAGCTTGTTGTACTCCTCCAAAAACTGCCAGCCATTCATGATTGGCATATTAATGTCCAGAAGTATCAGGTCCGGCTGATCCTCTTCGCTGCAATTCCGTATAAATTCTACTGCATCCGCACCATTGGTAAAGTAGGTCGCCCGAACATGTATATCATTTTGCTTCAAAAGATTTTTAAACAGAAAATGATATATTTTATCGTCATCTATAACGAAAAGATTAATTATTCTCTTCATTAAAATAAATTTTAAACGTTGTGCCTTTATTCACTTCGCTAAACACTTCGATTTTCCCGCCCATGGCTTCAATCTGGTTCTTTGTGATAAAAAGCCCGATGCCGCGTGAATTTTGGTGTTTATGGAAAGTCTTGTACATTCCGAAAAGTGAATTTCTATGTTTTCTCAGGTCAATACCCAAACCGTTATCTGAGATCGACAGAACTTTGACCCCGTTTTTAAGATCCATATCATAGGAAATCATTGGTTCCCGGTCGGGGCTCGAGTACTTTATTGCATTGGTAGTAAAGTTAAGCAAAATACTCTCCAGATAAGCAGGATTGTAGCTAACAGTTACATCAAGCGGAATATTTATATCAATTGTAACGCCATGCTTGGTAATTTCATTATGAAGAATGTTCAGAATATTTTTCAGGTAATGCCTCAGGTTAAGCTTCTCTTTTACCGTCTTGATTTCAAATTGTATCTCTACCAGCTCTTTAAGGTGGCCGATAGTAACATACAGCCCGTCTGAAATAGCCTCGAGGTGTTTGAGCATCTCTTCTTTTTCCTCTTCTTCGGCAGTTTTAAAAAGATCGATCAGCATCTTCAGGTTCCCCGCATGCGACCGCAGGTTATGCGAAACAATGTGCGCAAAGTTGCTTAGCCTGTTATTCTGGTTGCCAATAATATTGATGGTATTGGCAAGCTCTATTTCTTTTTCTTTAAGAACAGTGATATCCCTGTGTACACCTACGCTCCTTAGAGGCCGGCCGGTTCCGTCAAACTCCACTGCCCGCCCCCGGCTCAGTATCCATCGATACTTTCCATCGTGGTTCTTTACGCGGTAAATGCTTTCATAGACACCGCCTTTCACGGCAAGCGCAGATTTTTTGTCTCCCTCCCGCTTTTCCACATCCTCCGGGTGCACGCGGCCTGACCAGAACGATGATGGCACTGTAATTTCATCGCCCTCCATACCGAATATAGACATGGCCAGTCCATAAAAATAGACGGTATTGTTTACCATATTCCAGTCCCATATCCCTTCAGACGCTGCCTTAAGCGCAAACTTATAACGCTCGTCGCTTACCTGCAGTTCGAGTTCCTGCTGCTTCTCTTCGGTTATATCGCTTACCCTTCCATAATAATTAATGGTGCCATCATGCTGTAGCTCAGGCTTTGCATTAAGCCGCATGTAGCGAAGCCCTTTTTTGGGAAGTACCACCCTGAATTCATGGTTCCAGTTGGTTAATGTCTTCCTGGAGTACGTAAGGCTTTTCAAAAAGCCGGTAACATCATCCGGCATTACCCTTTCGCGGAAAAAACTGTGGGTGTGCCCTGTAAATTCAGCTACCGTAAGTTCGTAAATATCGTTTACGCTTTCGCTTGCATAAGTAACGCTGTAAACGTCGTCAGCATGCCATACCATTTTAAAGATCAGGTCGGGAACCTGGTCCAGCAGTTTCTTATAAAAAGCATTTAAGCTTTCTATGTCCTGAATATCCGGCATGTCGGCAAACTTCATGTTACAAAAATAACCTTAGTCCTGTAAAATACACAAATAT
>JAGKWW010000022.1 GCA_021151665.1 Flavobacteriaceae bacterium | reverse complement strand
GAATATTATGTGCGCGCGATTTGTGGCGGTACCAACGGCAACAGCCCTTGGGTGGGGCCATATCTTTTCCGTACCGAATGTGAATCCTTTGACGTCCCGTTCATTGAAGGCTTTAATAGTGATTCGGCCACCGAAGCCTGCTGGAAAATAAATGACGTAAATGGAGGCTGGGATAAATGGGTACTTAATAACGACGTCGATAATATTTTTGAGGGCGACCAGTCTGCACGATATAATTCGGAATTCACTACAAATAACGATGACTGGCTCGTTTCTCCGGGTATCAACCTTACCGGAGCCGAACGCCTGTCTTTCCAATACAGGGTCTACGATAATGCGTATCCTGTAAATATGGAGGTTCGCCTCTCTGCGGGAGGAACAGATCCGGCCGATTTTACCACAGTGCTTGTCCCTGTACAGTCATACACCAATGAGTATTACATTAAGAAAGTTGTCGACCTGACCGCTTATACCGGAACCGTGCGTATAGCATTCCATGCGCCCGGCGGAAGCGACAGCGGCATGTACTGGTACCTTGACGATGTGCATGTGGAGGCAATTCCTGCGTGCGCCGACCCGTATGACCTTTCGGTAAATAACCTTACCCAAACTTCTGCCCAGCTTGCCTGGACACCGGGTAATACAGAAACGCAATGGGAAGTGGTGGTGCAGCCTGCCGGAACCGGTACTCCAACGGCGGCAGGAACCGTAACTTCGGATAACCCGTATACCGCTAACGGCCTTACGTCTGGTACCACCTACGAGTTTTATGTGCGCGCGGTATGCGGCAGCACCAATAGCATCTGGGCCGGGCCTATCCCGTTCACGACAATTATATCTAATGACGAATGTGCCGACGCTATCACAGTACCTGTCAACCCCGGTACCGAATGTGTACAATCCGTGGGCGGTACAGTAACAGGGGCAACCATGTCTGCCGAAGCATATACCTGCGACACTGCACCGGTTAATGACGTATGGTTCCAGTTTACCGCCACGGCAACCACGCACAACATTTCACTGCTTAACATCATGGGCGGATGGAGCATGAAATTCCAGTTGTATTCCGGCAGCGATTGCACCTCGCTGACGCCGGTATATTGTAATGAGTATGACCAGTCGATAAATATAAGCGGGCTGATACCGGGACAGATTTATAAGTTGAGGATATATACAGGACAGATTGGCGAAACAACCACTTTTGAAGTTTGTATCCGTACGCCTTTCCCTCCCATCTCTGCAGATAACACTACGTATTCTGTAGAGCAGCTGATTACCGATGTTCTTATTGGTTCGCAGTGTGCCCAGGTAAGCAATATCACATGGTCTACCGGTACAAACTTTACAGATAATGATGGTATGCCCGGCCCTAACGGAATTGCGTATTTCAACCAAAACGGATCTCAATTCCCTATGTCCGGAGGGCTTATCCTGAGTACGGGTAACGCGATGGATGCCGTTGGGCCCGAAAGCAGCCAGGCGTCTACGGGTGATATAAGCTGGCCCGGTGATGATGACCTTGATTCCGTGATCCTGGAGGGTACCGGCGATGTGATGAATTCTACCAATGCTACCGTCATCGAGTTCGATTTTGTACCGCTTATAGATAATATGAGTTTCGACTTCCTGTTTGCGTCTGAAGAATATGGTACCTTCCAGTGCTCTTTTTCCGATAGCTTTGCGTTTCTGCTTACAGACAGTAATGGTGTAACTCAAAACCTTGCCGTGCTGCCTGATGGCGAAACGCCTGTTTCTGTAATTACCATTCGCGATAATGAATATAATAATACCTGCGAATCGGTAAATCCCGAATATTTCGCGGAATACAACGGCAACATAGATGCCCCGCTTGCCGCGATAAATTATCTTGGACGCACCGTGAAACTTACCGCTTCGGCAAGTGTGGTGCCTAATACAATGTACCATATTAAAATGGTAATTGCGGACAGGGGAGGCGAGTTTGACGATACCATTCTCGACTCAGCGGTGTTCCTTGCACAGGGAAGTTTTAATATTGGAAGCGCTACTTTAGGTGCCGACCTTACCGTGGCAAACGGGACAGCAGTATGTTCTAACGCCAGCCACACCATACAAAGCGGTATGAGCCCAACACTTTTCTCTTTCAAATGGTATAAAGATGGCGTTGAGATTACCGGCCAGACCGGACCGGACCTGGTGGTAGCCGAAACAGGGAACTATATGCTCGAAGCAAGTGTAATCGGGGCCAACTGTACTGCAACAGACAATGTAATTATCGAGTTCTTCCCGCCGGTAGAAAGCATCACCCAGCAACCGCAGGATATCAGCCAGTGCATTAGTGGAGGTACGGCTTCTTTCGACCTTACTACTAATGATGCTGTAATTGCCGGGACTACAAATGTTTCAGACCTTACGATTACCTATCACCTTACACAGGCCGATGCAGAAAGCGGCAGTAACCCTGTTGCTTCTCCTTATACAAGCAGCACAGCATCTCAGATGATCTATGCGAGGGTAGTATATAATCCAACAGGTTGTTACGGGGTGCGCAGTTTTGAGGTGAAAGCGCTTCCGCTGCCGGTATTTACAATAGGCTCGGGCTACACACGCTGCGAAGGCCAGCCGGTTGTAATTAATGTTTCCGCAACGAATTTTGATCCCATCGATGCTACTTATCAATGGATGGTAAACGGCGTTGTATCGCCCGAAACGGGTAGTACCATTACGGTCAACGAGAACGGAACCGTGAGTGTAACGGTAAGCCTGAATGGCTGTACACATACCGAGTCGACAGAGGTGCTTCCTAACACTACGGCGTTGAATGTAATGATTGACGGCGATTGTGAGAATAATGCTTATTACCTGACCGCCCATCCGGTTGATGGCTCATTCGATCCGGAGGGAGTTACATACTCATGGTCAGGGCCGGTTGCAGTTATTGACGATACCCAAAAAGTGAAGATCACTACTCAGGGCACCTACACCGTTACCGTTACTTTGCCTGACGGTTGTTCGGGAACAGCAAGCTTTACGCCAGACTCGGTTGCCTGCCTTATCCAGAAAGGTATCTCGCCAAACGGTGACGGGGATAACGAGAATTTTAACCTTTCGGATTTTAATGTGTTAAAATTATCTATCTTTAACCGCTACGGAAGAGAAGTATACAGTATGGCCAACTATACTAACCAATGGCACGGACAGGAGAGCAATGGCAATGAAGAAAATTTACCTTGCTGCCCTGCTGGCTTTTTCGGGATACTTAGGTTATTCCCAGCAGGACCCCCACTACACGCAGTACATGTACAATATGAACGTGATCAACCCGGCTTATGCAGGCTCTAAGGAGAACCTTGCCGTGGGCCTTTTGTACCGCAAACAGTGGGTTGATATCGAAGATGCCCCAACTACGGGTACGGTATCGGCGCACAGCCCTGTGGGCAAGAATGTAGGCCTTGGCCTCTCGTTCATCAATGATAAGATAGGCCCTGTGGAAGAGAACAACGTGTATGCCGACTTCTCCTACACCCTCCAGCTTGGCGGCGAGCACCGTTTGGCCCTTGGGCTTAAGACCGGGCTTACCTTCCATGATGTGGGCTTGTTTACCGATATCGGGCAGAACAACGTACCCCAGCCTGACGACCCGGCTTTTAGCGAGAACAGCAACAACACCTACTTCAACGTAGGTACAGGGTTCTTCTATTACACCAACAACTACTACCTGGCCTTCTCGGTGCCCAACATGCTAAAGAGCAAGCACCTTGATATCAATGATGATGGTACAGAGCGCAAGTTCGGCTCAGAAGTGTCGCACTACTTCTTAACGGGAGGGTATGTATTCTCAGATTTGAAGGTAACCACCCCTTCATCGCACGAGGTAATGCTGCTCTTTGACCTGAACTTCCCGAAAAAGGTATCACGCTCACCACGATATTTCTAACCTAAAAGCGACAAATAAAAATGAAGAACATATACATCACTCTCAGTTTTGTGCTCGCTGGCATGGCCGTGACGGCGCAGAACAAGGATACCAAGACCGCAGACAAGCTATACGAGCGCCTCGAGTATGTTGAGGCCGCACAGGAATACCAGAAGCTGGCCGATAAAGGCAAGGGCGACCCGTATGTATACAAGCAGGCAGCCATGAGCTACTACAACGTGTACAACTCTAAGGAGGCTGTAAAATGGTATGCCAAGGCTATTGAGACCCCTCAGGATGCCGAGACCCATTACCAGTATGCCCAGATGCTTAAGGCCGAAGGCCGCTATGACGAGGCCAACAAGCAGATGCAGGCTTTTGCCTCCATGGCCCCGCAGGACCAGCGTGCCATCATCTTCATGAAAGACCCTAACTACCTGCCCAAGCTAAGGAACCAGGAGAAGCTTTTCGATGAGAAGCTGATGGATATCAACGACCCTAAGTATAGCTCTTTCGGGGGTGTGCTTACCGATGACAATACCCTATACTTTACCAGTGCGCGCAACACTGCCCGCAAGACCTACGGATGGAACGAGCAGCCTTTCCTTGATATCTACTCCTCTACCTACAATGGCACCGGCACCTTTAGCGAGCCGACGCCTGTAGCAGAGGTAAACAGCAAGTTCCATGACGGGCCTGTGGCGGTTACTGCCGATGGCAACACCATGTACTTTGCCAGCGAGAGCTTCAAGGAGCGCGAGTTTGAGCGCGACAGGGCCAATAACCTTAAGAAAGGCCAGGTATACCTGTTCCGTGCTACCAAAGAAGGCGGCAAGTGGGGCCATATCGAGCCCGTGCCTTTCAACGACAAGAAATGGTCTACCGGAAACCCTGCCGTAACACCCGATGGCAAGACCCTGTACTTCGTGTCTGACCGCGAAGGCTCTATAGGGGACAGCGATATCTGGAAGGTAGAGGTAAAAGAGAACAACACCTATGGCGAACCGGTAAACCTGGGCACCAAAGTAAACACCGAGGGCAAGGAGAACTTCCCGTACGTGACGGCCGACAACAAGCTGTACTTCTCTTCTGACGGGCGCAAGGGCTTTGGCGGTATGGACATCTATGTGATGGATATGGAGAAAGGCACCGACGCAATGAACGTGGGCATGCCGGTAAACTCACCACAGGACGATATTTCCTTTACCTTCAATAAAGCTAAGAACCTTGGTTTCTTTGCCAGTAACCGCTCGGGTGTAGACCAGCTCTACACGGCAACACCGGTATGCGGGGTAGAAGCCATCGTATTTGTAAAGGATGCCAACACAGGCCAGCCCCTGGCATCGGCCAAAGTGGCGATACTTGATGAGAAGAATAACGTGATCGAAACCCGCACTACTGCGGCCGACGGAAAGATCACTTACGAGATAGACTGCGACAGGGCCTACACCATACAGGTGGCGGCAGAAGGGTATGAGAACAGTACCTTCCCTATTGCCAAGACAAAAGGCGGCACGGTGAACATTGATGCCTCGATGAACCCGATAGAGAAGATCATTACCGAAGATCAGGCAAAGGCTATGGCGAGAGCGAGCCAAAAGTGGCTTGCGGTGATAACTGTACCGAAGAACAGCACGCACAGAACAGGCGAAGCGAGTTCCTGATCGTGAAGAAATAATCACAAACCAGCCAATACAAAAAGCAGCCTCCGGGCTGCTTTTTTGGTATATGATTATAAATTGAGGGTTGATTGGTCAGGGATGCGGGTTGGAGGGCCAATGGCCTCAACTAAATTTTACCCAAAATTTTAACCTCGCGTAAATTTCATAAGTCAAAACATTCTAATTTTACAACAGATGTTATATCAGCACATTCTATCAAGCTAATCACCACTACCACTATGACCTCTACTACAGAACCGGCAGCTCTCACCGGCTACCAAAAGTTTGTTATTTTCATCCTGGCTATCACACAATTTACCGTTGTGCTTGACTTTATGGTCATGTCGCCATTGGGTGATATCCTCATGAAAAGCCTAAAAATGGAACCCAGCCAGTTTGGTATCGCCGTTTCGGCCTATGCATTTAGCGCCGGTGCGTCGGGACTACTGACTGCAGGATTTGCCGACAAATTTGACCGAAAAAAATTACTGGTATTCTTTTACACAGGATTCATTCTCGGTACCGTACTCTGCGGCGTGGTAACCTCATACGAAATGCTTGTTATAGCCCGCGTAATTACCGGAATTTTCGGGGGCGTAATCGGATCTATTTCAATGGCCATTATCGCCGACCTGTTTGCCATACAACAACGCGGCCGCGTTATGGGCTTTATCCAGATGGGCTTCGGCGCAAGCCAGGTATTAGGTATTCCTATAGGGCTCTACCTTGCAGGTAAATGGAACTGGCACATGCCTTTCCTTTGGATAGCAGCGATGGCCACAATCATTATTTTCCTGATCATTGCTAAATTGAAACCGGTTACCTATCACCTTGCCGTAAAAAAAGACAAAAACGCATTCTCCCACCTCATCCATACGATTGCAAAACGGGACTACCGAATCGGTTTTACCGCTACTGCCCTACTTTCTATCGGCGGATTTATGATGATGCCCTTTGGTAGTGCGTTTGCTATCAATAACCTCCAAATTACCAACGAGCAGCTGCCCCTGGTATTTATGTGCGCCGGTATTGCCACGCTTATCATCATGCCGTTTATGGGAAAGTTGGCGGATAAGGTAGATAAGTTCAGGCTGTTTGCGGTATCGTGCTTTTGGATGATTGCGGTAGTACTTATCTACACCCGCTTCTCGGTGTCGCCGTTATGGCTGGTTATCGCTTTCAATATTTTAATGATGGTAGGCATTACGGGCCGTATGGTTCCATCCACCGCTATGGTTACCGCGGTGCCCGAAATGCAGGACAGGGGCGCCTTCATGAGCATCAACTCTTCATTGCAAATGATAGCGGGAGGAATTGCAGCAGCAGCAGCGGGAACCATTGTGGTTCAGCGAACGCATACCAGCCCCTTAGAGCATTACGAAACATTAGGATACATTGTATCCGGAATAACCCTGCTAAGTATATTTTTAATGTACAGGGTAAACCGGATGATCCAGTCGCGGGTAAAAGAAGAAAAGCCCGGACAGCAACTGCCGGATGATAATATTCCCCTAACCGAAATATAAAGAAAAAGCCCCTAGCGGGGCTTTTTTCGTTGTATAAGCAATTATCGGCTAAAACCCGTAGTTTACCGCCACGCCAAAAACCTGGCGCACCTGGAAGCCTTTAAACGCGTTATCGTCATAAATGGTCTGGAAGGATATATTAGTAGAAAGGTACCGGTTGATCTTCATCACGACATTGAGCTGGTAATCGATATCCACATTCTGCGGGTCTTCGAGATAATTAGAGTAAAGATTCAGGATGTTCTCGAGCGTTACGTTTGCGATAATATCGAGCTTGTAGTAAGCCGATGCATTCATACCCAATTCATAACGCATCCACTTGCCTTCCTTTACCCCAAAATAAGCTTCGTTTGGCAACGTAAAATTCCGGTCGACAAATGTAAACTTAGAGGCTGCCGGCGAAAGGTTGACCTTAAAGTTATCATTCCTTTTAAAAAAGAAACCGGGCCCTATTGAAAGATATGCCGGCGAGAAAAAATTAGTATATTCTTCCCGTACCTCCACATCATTTTCGTCTCGGCTGTAATTGTAGCCCTTGGTAAACTGCGTGCGGAAATTCAGGAATCCTGAATAGTACCAGTACCTGGATATTTGTTTTCCGACAATCGAATTTATAAGCAGGCGGTCATCCGTTTTTTTTGCGAAAGCACTGGTACGCGTCTTCACAATACCGTAGGAACCGATGAACTTATTGTCCCAGGTCCAGTCGCCTTTCTTATAGTTAACATCGTAGTTTAGCCCGGCCGTACCTGAAATGTTGTTTTCGCCGCCGGCAAGCCAATTGTTGAACGTAGACTGATTAAACATCAGCGAAGCATTGCCACGGGCTGTCCAGGGGCCGATAGTGTCATTGTCAGAAGCCGGGTTATCTTTGTCTTCGTCCTGCGCATTTGCAAATGAAACGCCAAAGATAAGGGCTAAAAGGAGGAGCGTTCTTTTCATGGTAGAGGTTTTAGTTCGCTATTTCTTTTTGAACAAAGGCACCGATGAGCAGGCTTCGCCGAACATGATGCTTTTGGCATAAGGCATCAATTTTTGTGCCGCCATTACATAGGCCTCCTGCGGAACCGGCTTTTTAGAGCACCCTTTTATGATAACAGGCTTACCTTCGAAAGGGGTATAATCTACTTTTTCAAGGAGTTGCGTATACAGGTTAGCCTGCAGTTCCTCAACACCACCCTGGGCGACAAATTTTGCATAAGGCTGTAAGTAAACCGTTATGAGCATATAAGCCCATGCCGGGACAATAGCATCGGTACTGCAATAAAGCGCTACATAACTTCCGGAAAACTGCTGCCAGTCGGATTCCTTTAGCGCATCGCGGAATTCTTTTTCCCGAAGTACAAAACCCTGCCATAGCCACTGCGAAATATCGAGCGCCACGCGGTCGCCTTCGGGGTAATAATCCTCGAGGTCAAAAACCTGCAACGCGCTGTTGGCTACGCGGTTTACTATTTCATTCGATTCTGTTTCCTGTGCCATGGTAAGTCGGGTATAAGTTACAGCATCCCAAGCTCCAGCTTCGCCTCTTCGCTCATGAGGTCGCGGGTCCAGGGCGGGTCGAAAGTGATTTCTACTTCGGCGGCTTTTACGCCATCAATTTTAGTCACCTTCTCCTCTACTTCCTGCGGAAGCGACTCGGCTACCGGGCAGTTAGGCGAAGTGAGCGTCATAAGGATCTTGACTTCGTTGTCCTCGTTTACCATGACATCATAAATAAGCCCAAGCTCATAGATGTCTACCGGAATTTCAGGGTCATATATCGTTTTTAGCACCTTTACGATCGATTCGCCAAGCTGTGCTGTGTCTATCTGCTGTTCCATATCTATTTTTTGGCGCTGAAAGCCAGCGCATACATTTTAATTTGTTTTATCATTGATACCAATCCGTTTGCGCGGGTTGGCGAAAGGTGTTCCTTAAGCCCTATCTCGTCTATGAAGGAAGTATCTGCCTGTAGTATATCTTCGGCTTTCTGGTTAGAGAATACCCGGATGAGTATGGCAATGATGCCTTTTGTCAAGATAGCATCGCTATCGGCGGTAAAAACAACCTTGCCATCCTCTTCTTCGCCGTGCAGCCAAACCTTGCTCTGGCAGCCTTTAATGATGTTCTCGTCGGTTTTATACTGTTCGCCGATGAGCGGCAACGACTTCCCAAGGTCGATCACATACTGGTAACGTTCATCCCAGTCGTCAAACATTGAAAACTCGTCAACGATCTCTTCCTGTATCTGTTTAATTTCCATAATACGTTTCGTCTCCTGTAAATTTCAAAAACTGACTAACGAACTCAGCGATCTCTGCCGGCGGCTTTCCGTGGTCGAAGCTACTGCTTTCATAAGTGCTGTCTTTTGTTATAATTTTTATATCGGCTATCATCGCCCCATCATACATCCGTGCATTGGTAGGAGATTTGAGCTTATTTAAATCTTCAAGTTGTACTTTATCCAACAGCCTGAACAGTGATTCTTTTTCGTCGGCAGCAAGAATGCGTTGGTTGCCTCCAGTAGCCATCCCCCTGCCTGAATACCAGCTCAGGGTGTCATTTTTATAGTTGACATTGAGATGCCTGCCCCGCGTAACCGCCTTATATTCTATAACTGCCTCAGTAAGCAGGGTTTTCCTGGCAGAGGCGCATCCGGCAACAACGATCACAAAAAGCGCCACGGTAGAAAATGCTTTCATAACATTGAGTTTGTGGTTAAAGTTATAACATTAAACGCAATTATCACGCCAGCATGCGTTGAGCCTTTATCACGGCAGCAACGAGTGCATCTATCTCTTCTTTTGTATTATAAAATGCAAACGATGCCCTTACCGTTCCGGGAATTTTAAAGAAGTCCATAACCGGTTGGGTACAATGGTTGCCCGTGCGGACGGCAATACCCATTTTGTCGACAATCGCTCCGATGTCATACGGATGGATGCTGCCTACATTAAACGATATTACCGAAGCCTTAGCAGCAGCGGTTCCAATGATCTTAAGCCCGTCAATCTCTAAAAGCCGGTTGGTACCGTATTCCAGCAATTCCTGCTCGTAGGCAATAATATTGTCAAAGCCAATGCTGTCGAGATAATCGATTGCTGTGCCGAGTACAATACCTCCTTCGATGTTTGGCGTCCCGGCCTCGAATTTATGCGGGAGGTCGGCATAGGTTGTTCTCTCGAAAGTAACCTCTTTGATCATTTCGCCGCCGCCCTGGTAGGGAGGCATCTTGTTGAGCCATTCTTCCTTGCCATACAGCACGCCGCTACCGGTAGGCCCGCAGGCTTTATGGCCGGAGAACGTGTAAAAGTCGGCATCGAGCGCCTGCACATCCGGACGCATGTGCGGAGCCGCCTGCGCGCCATCGATGAGCACTGCTGCCCCAACCTCATGGGCCTTTTCGATAATATATTTTACCGGGTTCACCGTACCCAAAGAATTGGAGATGTGGTTTACCGCAACGATTTTTGTTTTTTCCGAAAGCAGGCTTTCAAACTCTTCCATGATAAGCTCGCCGTGTTCGTTCATCGGTATCACTACCAGCCTGGCCCCTACTCTTTCGCAAAGCAGCTGCCACGGCACAATGTTGGAATGGTGTTCCATGGCCGAAACCATTACCTCATCACCCGCCTTTACGAACGCCGCGAAGCCATTGGCTACAAGGTTGATGCCGTGTGTGGTGCCGGTAGTGAAGATGATTTCGTGGGCAAAGCGCGCATTAAGGTGGCGTTGTATCGTTTGGCGGGAAACCTCATAAGCATCGGTGGCCAGCTGGCTCAGGGCGTGCACCCCACGGTGAATGTTGCTGTTGATCTGCTCATAGTAGCGCACCATAGCGTCGATAACTATCTTCGGCTTTTGCGAGGTCGCGGCGTTGTCAAAATACACCAGTGGCTTGCCATTTACGGTTTGGTTAAGTATCGGGAAATCTGCCCTTACGGACTGTATATCTAGCATAATATTGTCTTTAGAAACAGGCGCGGCCTGAGTGCTACAAAGGTACGGGATGCAGACGAATTACGGGGCGTACTTCACTATTTTTAAGATATGCCCCATCGTTCAATAAAAAAGCAGCCCGAAAGCTGCTGTATATTTTAAAGGTCGAAACCCATGCTCACACCGAGCTTTGTCGCGATGATCTTGGTAATGCGGTTCTTTAGTTCCGGTATCCGGATGCTCTCGATCACTTCGTTGCTAAAAGCGTACATCAGCAATGCCTTGGCCTCTTTCTTCGGGATGCCGCGCGACTGCATGTAGAACATGGCGCTTTCATCCAGCTGCCCTATCGTACAACCGTGCGAACATTTGACGTCATCGGCAAATATCTCGAGTTGCGGCTTAGCATTGATCGTCGCTTTCTCACTCATCAATATGTTGTTGTTCTGCTGGAAAGCGTCCGTTTTCTGCGCCTCCTTTTCAACATAGATCTTTCCGTTGAAAACACCCGTAGCGCTTCCGTCAAAAATTCCTTTGTAATTCTGGTGGCTGCCACAATTCGGTTCAGCATGCCTTACCAAAGTATAATGGTCTACGTGCTGCTTTTCGCCAATCAGCGTGATGCCTTTCAGCGTACTCTCTACATGTTCTCCCTGATGATAGAAGTTCAGGTTGTTGCGCGTAATATTTCCGCCAAAAGAGAAGGTGTGCACCGAAGCCATACTGTCTCTCTTCTGTGCGATAAATGTATTATCGATAAGATTAGCAGTCAGCTGGTCATTCTGGATTTTATAGTAATCGGCCATGGCGCGCTCTGCAACAAATATCTCGGTAACCGAATTGGTAAGCACCGGATTGCTGTTAAGGCTTTGGTGGCGCTCAATGATCTGTACCTGTGCATTCTTGCCCACCACAATAAGGTTACGCGGCTGTATCATCAGTGCCGACTCGCTACCGGTAGAGAAATAGACGATCTCAATTGGCTTATCGGCTACCTTATTCTTGGGGATGTTGATATAAGCACCTTCGCTGGCAAATGCCGTGTTGAGCGACGTAAGGCTGTCATCAGCGTTCGCAATCTTGTTGAAGTACTGGTCGACCACCTCTTTGTATTTCGGCTTGGTAAGCGCCGAAGACATCAGGCACACGTCGAGCCCGTCATGTGTGGTAGATGACAGGAATGAGCTGAATACGCCATCGATAAACACGACTTTGTACGTATCGATCTCATGCAGGAAATATTTCTTTACCTCGGCATAATCTACTGTATTTTCCTGTTTTGGGAAAACGGTAAAATCATTCTTCAGCACGCTGTTTAGCGATGTATATTTCCACGCTTCCTCTTTTTTGGTAGGAAAGCCTTTATCTTCAAACCGCCTGATAGCCTCTGTGCGGATATCGTGCAGTTGCGATGTCACATCTACACGTTCCTCAAACGCCATAAAAGACGATAATAGTTTTTCTTTTAAATCCATTTAATTTGTTTAAAGTCGTAATGTTGAATGTTATAAAGTTCGGCTAAGCCACTTTACAACTTTTAAACTTTCAACTTTTAACTGTTCTAATTTTCCGCTTTAATCCAGTCGTAGCCTTTTTCTTCAAGTTCGTAGGCAAGCTCTTTACCGCCCGACTTAACGATCTTACCATTATATAACACGTGCACAAAATCAGGGACGATATAGTCAAGCAGCCTTTGGTAGTGCGTGATCACGATTACGGCATTGTCTTCGCTGCGGAGTTTGTTCACGCCATTGGCCACAATGCGCAGTGCATCGATGTCAAGGCCCGAGTCGGTTTCATCCAGGATCGCAAGTTTTGGTTCAAGCATAGCCATCTGGAAGATTTCGTTTCGCTTCTTTTCACCGCCGGAAAAACCTTCATTCAGCGAGCGCGAAAGGAATTTGCGGTCAATCTCGAGCAGCTCGCTCTTTTCACGGATCAGCTTAAGCATTTCATTAGCCGGCATTTCTTCCTGGCCTTTTGCTTTGCGGCTTTCGTTGATGGCCGTTTTCATGAAGTTAGTCACCGATACCCCCGGAATCTCCACCGGGTACTGGAACGAAAGGAACACGCCTTTGTGTGCGCGCTCTTCAGGAGCCAGTTCGCTGATGTCTTCGCCTTCGAGGTAGATCTCGCCATCGGTTACTTCATAATCCTCTTTACCGGCAATTACCGATGAAAGGGTTGACTTACCCGAACCGTTCGGACCCATGATGGCATGCACTTCGCCTGCCCTTACCTCAAGGTTGATCCCTTTCAGGATGTCTTTATCTTCTACTTTTGCGTGTAGGTTTTTTATACTTAACATTTTATGTTTGCTTAAGCTAACGCTTATTATAATTCGTAATGCCCTTTTAAAGAAAGGATGTTTAGTATCTGAACTGAGCCATCCTCCAATATTTCATAGATGAGCCTGTGCTCCCTATCGATTCTTCTCGACCATTTCCCCGTCAGCTCGTGTTTCAAAGCTTCGGGTTTACCTATTCCGTTAAATGGGTCGGCCTGTATCGCCTTTATAAGTCTCGATATTTTTTGTATGATATTTTTGTTGCCAGACTTATTCCAGAATTTCAGGTCGTTTTGAGCCTTTTCGGAAAAAACAATCGTCTTAATCTCCATCCTAAAGACCTAAGAATTTGTCAAGGTCTTGTATCGCTACCCTTTTGCCCTTTCCGTTTTTTATTTCTTCGGAAGCGTTCAGTATTTCCTGAACCATCTTAGGATCGTATGACTTTTGTTGTGTTTCACCTATTTCAAATCCTAAGGCTTTCGCCAGAGATCTGAGAACGGGCAAATCTTTTTTCTTTACATTTTTCAGAATGACATCCATAATTTAAAATTTTATGTTTGTATATCTTCTTAAATTACCCCACACTGCCCTCAAGGCTTATTTCGAGCAGCTTTTGTGCTTCCACCGCAAACTCCATCGGGAGCTTGTTGAGCACTTCCTTGCTAAAGCCGTTCACGATAAGTGCAATAGCTTTTTCCGTCGGGATTCCCCTTTGGTTACAGTAGAATACCTGGTCTTCGCCAATCTTACTGGTCGTGGCTTCGTGCTCTATCTTGGCAGTAGTGTTTTTACTTTCAATGTACGGAAAGGTATGCGCGCCGCAGTTGTTACCCATCAGCAGGGAATCACATTGCGAAAAGTTCCGAGCGTTCTCTGTCCTTGAGCCGATTTGCACCAATCCGCGGTAGCTGTTCTGTGAGCGGCCGGCAGAAATTCCTTTAGAAATAATTGTGCTCTTGGTGTTCTTACCAAGGTGGATCATCTTCGTACCGGTATCCGCCTGCTGGAAGTTGTTGGTTACGGCAATAGAGTAAAACTCCCCTACCGAGTTATCTCCCTTAAGCACGCAGCTCGGATATTTCCACGTAACGGCAGAACCCGTTTCTACCTGTGTCCAGGATATCTTGGCGTTCTTTTCGCAAAGCCCGCGCTTGGTTACAAAGTTGTATACACCTCCTTTGCCTTCTTTATTGCCCGGGAACCAGTTTTGCACCGTGGAGTATTTTATCTCTGCATCGTCCATTGCAATAAGTTCTACCACGGCGGCATGAAGCTGGTTTTCGTCGCGGCTTGGGGCCGTACAGCCCTCAAGGTAACTCACGTAGCTGCCTTCGTCGGCAATAACAAGTGTGCGCTCGAATTGCCCTGTACCCGCCTGGTTGATCCGAAAGTACGTACTCAGCTCCATCGGGCAGCGTACCCCTTTCGGGATGTAGCAGAAAGACCCGTCGCTGAACACTGCCGAATTAAGCGCAGCGTAGAAATTGTCTTTTTGCGGAACTACCGTACCTAAGTATTTGCGCACCAATTCAGGGTGCTCTTTTATCGCTTCAGAGATCGGGCAGAAAATAATGCCTTTCTCCGCAAGTGTTTTTTTAAATGTGGTGGCTACCGAAACGGAATCAACTACGATATCCATTGCCACATTATTCATCATCTTTTGCTCATCGATAGAAATACCCAGCTTTTTGTACATCGCCAAAAGCTCGGGGTCTACATCGTCAAGCGTTTTGTTCGGGTCAACTGCTTTAGGTGCAGAGTAATACGATATCGCTTGGAAATCCGGTTTCTCATAATGCACATTCGCCCATTCCGGCTCCGTCATTTCCACCCACGCACGGTAGGCTTCAAGGCGCCACTCGGTCATCCATTCCGGCTCCTCTTTTTTAGCAGAAAGCGCCCGGATGACATTTTCGTTAAGCCCGACAGGAAATGTCTCGGATTCTATATTGGTATAAAAACCGTACTCGTACTCTTTATTTTCGAGTTCGATCTTTAATTCTTCTTCTGTATATTTACTCATCAGTGGTATTAATGTTTAAAGTTAAAAGTTATAAAGTTCCGGTGAGGTACTTTATAAAGCCACTTAATAACTTTGATATATCATTTACTTTTTCATTAAGACTCAAAAATTCAACTTCTGAAATATAGCCTAAATCCAAAGCTAAGT
Organism: Flavobacteriaceae bacterium; assembly: GCA_021151665.1. Taxonomy (GTDB): domain Bacteria; phylum Bacteroidota; class Bacteroidia; order Flavobacteriales; family Flavobacteriaceae; genus Flavobacterium. The sequence goes on along the minus strand of JAGKWW010000022.1, from coordinate 34,081 downwards.
AAAGTTGGGATCTGAATTCGCCTGCGGAAGCTTTTGAAATATATAGAAATCTTCTAAACTCTTTCGCTGTCTCTCTTTCAAAACCTTCAGCAATATTGGATGAGATAGAAATACAACATCGCCGCATCTGATCCCTTAATCCGTAGTCTCTATTAAAAAATTGGTTAGAATTAGTAATGCTATAAATTTCGGCGTTCAATTCCCTTGCCTTTTGCCAGGCAACTATTTCTTCAAACGAGTTTAACTTCGCCACACAAAAACTTTATAACATTACAACATTTAACCTTAAAACTTATAGAGAAAAACTCTCCCCACATCCGCACGTTCTTTGCGCATTGGGGTTATTGAAAACAAAGCCTTTGCCGTTAAGGCCGCCGCTAAACTCAAGCACTGTACCGGCAAGGTACAATACGCTTTTCTTGTCTACCGCTATCTTTACGCCATTGTCTTCAAAAATCTTATCGGTGTCGTTTACAGTCTTGTCAAATTTCAGTTCGTATGACAATCCTGAACACCCGCCACTCTTGACGCCTACCCTTATATAATCGGTAGCCGCATCAAAGCCGTCATCTTCCATGAGCATGACCGCCCTTTTTCTTGCTGAATCAGAAACTTTTATCATCGCTCTTACCTAAAAAATTTATTCAATCTAAATTACCGCAAAGATACCCACAATTTTAGAGATTGCAATAAAAGGTATCTTTTTTATTCGTATTGAGTATAAGCAAAACTTATGCCCTAAATACGTATTATTTTTGGCGGAAGTGTTAATATGCGGTAAATTGCAGGGCAAACAACCCAAATCAGATAATAATGAAAATATACCCAATAGAAGCCGGAAATTTTAAGCTCGACGGAGGCGCTATGTTTGGCGTAGTGCCAAAGACCTTGTGGAGCAAAACCAACCCTGCCGACAACAATAACCTCATCGATATAGCGGCACGTTGTATGTTGATAGAAGATGGCAACCGACTGATAATCATAGATACCGGAATGGGTAATAAGCAAAGCGAAAAATTCTTTGGGCACTATTCGTTGTGGGGAGACCATTCGTTAGACAAGTCGCTGGCCACGCATGGCTTTCACCGTGATGATATAACCGATGTGTTTATGACCCACCTTCATTTTGACCATTGCGGCGGCAGCGTGGTTTGGAACAAGGACCGCACCGGCTACGAAGTTGCCTTCAAAAATGCCACCTACTGGACCAACGAAAACCACTGGGAATGGGCAACCAAACCCAATGCCCGTGAGAAGGCTTCCTTCCTATCAGAAAATATTTTGCCGATGCAGGAAAGTGGCCAGCTGAAATTTATAAAACGCCCCGAAAGCGATTTCCTGGAAAGCAGCGAGCTGGGCTTCGGAATCTTTTTTGCAGACGGCCATACCGAAAAGCAGATGCTCCCTCACATTAATTACAACGATAAAACGATTGTCTTTTGTGCGGATCTTCTGGCAACTGCCGGCCACGTGCCGCTTCCTTACGTAATGGGATATGACACGCGCCCTTTGCTAACGCTCGACGAAAAGGCAAAATTCCTGAACGCGGCAGCCGATAACGGCTATTACCTTTGGCTTGAGCACGATGCGCACAACCAGATCATCACGGTCGAGCACACCGAAAAAGGCGTTAGGCTTAGCGAAGTTTTGCGCTGTGAGGATGTATTAATGTAATGTTAAACACACCCATCGTTGTAACATTTTCAATCTACTTTAGACCTATCTTTTAAATAAACTTGTACAGAATGAAATTCAGATCACTTTACCTGTCGGCTGCCCTCGCACTTGCGCTTGCCAGCTGCGGTGGGGCCAAGGCCATTAAGGCAGAGCCTCTTTCTATACCAACTGCCGGCATCACGGCGAAAAAAGCAGCACTTACAGATAATCAGGAGCAGCGCTGGAGCCACCTCGACCTGCTACGCGATACAATACCCGGAATGAGCGTGGACCGCGCTTACGAAATTTTAAAAGACCGAAAGTTTGACCGCATCATTGTAGGTGTAGTAGACTCGGGCGTGGATATTGAGCACCCGGACCTGCAGGGCGTGATCTGGACCAACAGCAAAGAAATCGCAGGTAATGGTATCGACGACGACAACAACGGCTATATAGACGATGTGCATGGCTGGAACTTCCTGGGCAATGCCGAGCATGAAAACCTTGAGTTTACCCGCATCGTTAAAAAAGGCGATGACGGATCTGAACGTTTTAAAAAGGCCAAGGCAGAATATGATAAGGAAGCAGCACAGGCAACGGCTGCAAAACAGCAATTTGAGTTTATCCTTAACGCGCTGAATTCTATCAAGAAAGAGTTGAAAAAGGAAACGCTTACTGCCGACGACATGAAAGCCTATAACCCTACCGACCCTACGCTGAACGCCATCAAAATGCGTTTCCTCCAGATTATGGAAAGCGGTGTATCGGCTGCAGAGTTGCAAAAGGAGCTTCAGGGTGCATTTGACCACTATGATGACCAACTGAAATATAACCTCAACCTTAGCTATGATGGCCGTAAGATCGTGGGTGATAACCCGGACGACTTTAACGACCGCAAATATGGCAACAACAATGTAATCGGGCCTGAAAAAGAAGGTGCGAAGCACGGCACACACGTTGCGGGTATCATTGCACAAGGCCGTGGAAACGGTATCGGCGGCGACGGTGTAGCAACCAACAACGTATGGATTATGGCGGTACGCGCCGTGCCGGACGGAGATGAGTATGACAAAGACGTAGCGCTTGGTATCCGTTATGCGGTAGATAACGGCGCAAAAGTGATCAATGGAAGCTTTGGCAAATATTTCTCTACCCACAGCGATTGGGTATATGATGCAATTAAGTATGCTGCCTCTAAAGATGTACTTATCGTATGTGCTGCCGGAAACGAAGGCATGGACCTGAACAAGCCGGGCGGTGTGGAGCGTTTCCCGAACGATAACAAGAACGGTGGTGCCGAAATTGCAGACAACTTCCTTTCTATCGGGGCGCTTACTTATGAATATGGTAAAGATCTTGTGGCCGATTTCTCTAACTACGGAAAGTCGGATGTAGATATCTTCAGCCCGGGCGTAAGGATTTACGCTACCACTCCAAACAATAACTACGAGTTCCTTCAGGGTACATCAATGGCATCTCCAAATGCCGCAGGTGTAGCTGCCCTTATCCGTTCTTACTATCCTAAGCTAAGTGCAGCCCAAGTAAAGCAGATCATTATGCAAAGCGGGCTTCCGATCAACCTGACGGTTGCTGTGGGCGAGGAAGGTGATAAGACAGCCAATTTTAATGACATTTCGCGTACAGGTAAAATCGTAAACGCTTATAATGCGATCATCCTTGCCGACAAGATGTCGAGAAAGAAATAATTTTTACAACATAGGTTAAAGATGGAAGGGGCATTCCCTTCCATTTTTTATTTTTACGAAATGAAACATACAGCATTACTTCTTCTTCTTTCGGCCACTGTGGGCGTAGCACAGAAAAATCCGAATAAGGGCTACTGGCAGCAAAAGGCAGACTATACCATGAATGTAAACATGGATGTGAAAACTTTCCGGTATACCGGCCACCAGGAACTTACATACAGGAATAACTCGCCTGACACCCTGCGCAAAGTTTATTTCCACCTTTACAACAACGCCTTTCAGCCGGGCAGCGAAATGGATGCGCGCCTGCAGGCAATAACTGATCCCGACAGGCGGATGGTAAAGACCTTTAAGGTGGCCGACCGTACAAGCAAAGAAAGCCGGATAGCAACCCTTAAGCCTGATGAAATTGGCTACGTCAACGTGAAGAATTTTACGCAGGATGGTAAGGCGGCAGCTACCAGAGTGTCCGGGACAATCCTGGAAGTAGTGTTGGCAAAACCTATCCTTCCCGGAAAAAAGGCAAAATTTAGCCTCGATTTTGAAGGCCAGGTGCCAGTACAGATACGCCGCAGCGGTAGGAACAATGCCGAAGGTGTGGCGCTTTCCATGACACAATGGTACCCGAAAATGGCAGAGTATGATACCGAAGGATGGCACGCCACCAACTACATTGCCCGCGAATTTTACGGGGTATGGGGCGATTATGATGTAAAGATCACTATCGATAAAGACTACACCATTGGTGGTACCGGCTATCTTCAAAATCCGCAGGAGATAGGTAAAGGGTATGAAAAGGCAGGAACATCGGTCAAATATAAGGCGGGTGCCAACTTACTTACCTGGCATTTTAAAGCGCCGATGGTACATGATTTCGCGTGGGCGGCAGACGCCAACTTTGCGCACGATAAGATCGCCGGGCCAAACGGTACAGAATTGCATTTCCTGTATAAAAACACACCGGAGAATCAGGATGGATGGAAACGCCTGCAGCCCAAAACTGCCGAGATCATGGCATTTTATAACCAGATCGTTGGCCCTTACCCTTACAAACAATATTCGGTGATACAGGGCGGCGACGGCGGTATGGAGTATGCGATGTGTACGCTTATTACGGGCCGGAAATATGAGGGGCTTGTAGAAGTAACGGCCCATGAGTTGGGGCATTCGTGGTTTCAGCATGTGTTGGGCTCTAACGAATCGAAGCACGGATGGATGGATGAAGGGTTTACTACCTATATCGAGGCATTGGCTATGGATAAGTTCATGCCTGCTAAGGACAAGCCGGTTAATCCCTTTATTGATTCGTACAACAACTATTTCTATTTGGTAAAGACCGGCAAAGAACAGCCGCAGACAACGCATGCCGACCGTTTTGATGAAAACCGTTTGTACAGTATTACATCGTACAGCAAGGGCTGCCTGTTCCTGTCGCAGCTTGGCTATGTAATTGGCGAAGATATGCTTGCCAAAACCATTAAGCGTTATTACAATGAGTTTAAATTTACCCACCCAAATCCGAATGATATAAAGCATACCGCAGAAAAAGTAACGGGTGCGATGCTCGACTGGTATCTGATAGACTGGGCAGAAACGACCAACACGATAGATTACGCCATAAAAAGCGTAGCGGATGCTACAGGTAGCACCACGGTTTCGCTGGAACGTATCGGGCGGATGCCGATGCCTATAGATATTATCGTACAATATACTGACGGTACCAGCGAATATTTTTATATCCCGTTGCAGATGATGCACTTCCAGAAATCGAATCCGTATGGAACGATGCACCGTACAGTCTTGCCCGACTGGGATTGGGGCCACCAAAACTATTCATTTGTAATCGCTAAGGATAAGGCGGCAATAAAAAGCATCACCATCGACCCGAAAGAGCTGATGGCTGATGTAGAGAGAGATAACAACCTCTACCCTGCCCCGGTTAAGGAAAAGGCCAAATAAAATAAAAGCAGTGCGATGGCACTGCTTTTTAATTTAAAAAACCTTTGGCGGTAGATGATGCCAAAGGTTTTTCGGGGAACAGGTAAAATAGAATGAAAAACCTGTTGTATATATAAATAGTCGCTAAGAATTAGTTAGTCTTCTTAGCTGGGTCAGCCTTCTTCTCGGTAGATTTCTCTTCTTTCACTACGGCTTCTGTTTTCCTTTCGGTAGTCTGCTGCTGCTGTTGCGACTGTGGTTGCTGCTGCTGCGGCTTTACCTCTTCTTTTTTAGTGGTGGTAGTCTGTGTGGTTTGTGAATTCTGCTGCGTTTGTGCAGGTTGCTCCTGTGCTGCTGCCATTAATCCTGTTAGCATTAATGCACTTACAAATAACTTTTTCATTGTATATGTGTTTTAATTTAAAATCTTATACAGTGAAATAGGCAAACGCAGTGCCTGAATCTTCACCCGCACGCAAATGGTGCAAGTATCCACTCTAACTATTTGTTTTCCTGAGGATTAAAAATTATTTAAAGCAAATTTCAAAAGGAGTAGAAGAACACCTAAAATGTGGAATATGGGGAAAAATGGGTAAAAATGTGTGCAATAATATAAACTGTATACATTATTGCCACAGATCCCTCGCCTTCAAATGGAGCTAATTTCTACGAAAAGGCCGTACGCAATACGTTATATCATCGCGTTCATACGAATACTTGCTTTTATAAGGGCAAGCGCACGGATATTGGCCATTTCGATTTCTTTGGGCTGATGGCTCTTGTTTTCACTCACGAGCTTTACGCATCCATCTTTTTCAGATTTGTGGATATATTTCACGGTAATATACTCATCACCTCCAAGGTCTACGCCAAGCAGGTACATTTCGCCCCAGAAGATGCCGTTAGCAATATCTTCTATCTGTTTGTACATGACGATGTCACCGCTCTTCAGCAGCGGATACATACTGTCTCCTGTAACGTAAACCGCACCATCGCACTTCGGCAAATGCGGAATAGAAATATGGTCTATAGGACTCAGCGCCTTATTTGCTGTAAATAAAGGTACGATACCCGCCACTGCTTCAAGGTCGTATAGCGGAATAAGCTGGCTTTCTACGGTGCTGTCCGTTTTAAGGCGGTAGGTATTTACTGCGCCGGCAGCATAACCATCGGCAAACATTTCACCTTTGCCCGTAAGCAACCACTCGGTATTAATATCCGGATAGGTGGCCATAATCTTTTCAAGCACGTTTGAGCCGATGCTCTTACCGTCCTTCACCGCCTTAGAAATACTGCCGCGGCTGGCGCCCAGGCTGTTCTCAAATGCATAATAGCTTATTCCTTTAGCTTCGATATATTCCCCGACTCTAGATGATACCATACGAATTTTTTTGCAAATTAAGAAAATAATCTCTTACTGTGAAAATTTTTTTACACTAAATTTATCTCCCTACCTTTGCAATATGGAAAAACGATTTACTTACCCGAAAACTGAAAAGCTGAAAAGCCATTCGGCCATTACACAGCTTTTCACCGAAGGCACGTCGGTTTCCAAATACCCGTTGCGATTGGTTTATCTCCCGATAGAAAACGCGGAGGCTATAACGTTGCAGATGGGCGTATCGGTGTCGAAAAAATACTTTAAGAAGGCGGTAGACCGCAATTATTTTAAGCGTGTACTGCGCGAAACGTATCGGCTTAATAAGCATATTATTACCGAAAAGCTTAGCCGCCCCTATGCCATTATGTTCTTCTACCAGACTAAAGACAGGCTGCCTTACGCAGATATAGAAGAAAAAACCAGGCAGCTTTTTGAAAAATTCCTTAAACAAGAAGGGCTTTAGCGCCTTTGTTTCATCATAATACATTTTTCATTTTGGCGTTTTAAAAAAAACCACCACTATGAAATCCCTGCTTTATGCCTTATCGTTACTGACACTACTTTCGTGCAAAGAAAATGCCTCGCAGTCTTACGAAAGTGAAGCTGTTGCCCTCGAAGCGCCCGTTGCCGATAAAGTTGCTTCTGCACCCGAACGCACGGCCGATACCCAAAAGATTATCCGCACTGCCGACCTGAGGTTTGAGTCCTCGGATATGGCCGCGACAGCGAAAAAGATAAAAACATCTGCTTCAAAATACAGCGCGCAGGTTCAGTCGGATTCCGAGAATAACAACGACGGTTCTGTATCAAGGACATTTACCCTAAGGGTTCCGTCAAAGAACTTTGATGCCCTGGTAAGCGATATTGCCAGCGGCGTATCGTACTTTGACCGCAGGGAAATATCGGCTCAGGATGTGACGGAAGAATATATTGATGTAGAAGCACGCATCAAAGCAAAGAAAAGCCTGGAAGCGCGCTACCTGGAATTACTGAAGAAGGCAAATAAGGTGAGCGAAATGCTTGAAATAGAAAAGCAGCTCGCCGAAATACGGGAAGAAATCGAAGTCCAGGAAGGCCACCTGCGCTATATGCAAAGCCGTATCTCAATGAGTACAGTTACAGTCCAGTTCTACAAGGAGGCCGCTCATGAAGGCGGCGCCACCGTTTCCTATTTTTCAAAGATCGGCAATGCCATTGCCTCCGGCTTTAATACGCTGTCAACTTTGTTTATAGGGCTGGTGTATCTTTGGCCATTTATCATTATTTTCGTGATTGCGTTCATTATGGTGCGCAGGCGAATCAGGAAAAAGAAAAATAAAACACTATAAGAATTATGCTTTCCGCACTAAAAAGAAAATATGTTATCCCGGCAGCTGCAGTTGGTTTTCTGTTTGTAGGGGCGAGCTTTAAAGACGACTTCTTTGAAATAGCCAAGCAGGTAGAGATATTTACTACGTTGTTTAAGACCGTAAATACAAACTATGTAGACGAGACCAACCCGGGCCAGCTCATGGATAAAGCCATAAAAAGCATGCTGGCCGACCTGGATCCGTACACAGTTTATTTCAACGAAGCCGACGTTGCCAAATTTAAGATTAATAATACGGGCGAGTATACCGGCATTGGTGCGCTCATCACCCGTAAAGAGGGCAAGCTTATCATCAAAGAACCGTATAAAGATTACCCTGCCGACAAAGCGGGCCTTAAAGCGGGTGATGAAATCATACAGATAGGTGACGTGAACCTGGCCAACTTTAAGGAAGACGCGAGCGAGCTTCTAAAAGGCACCAAAAACACAAAGATCGACATCAAATACCGCAGGCAGGGCAAACTGATGGCTACCCAGCTGGTGCTTACCGAAGTTGATGTAAAGGCCGTACCGTTCTTCTCGATGGTGGGTGGCGATACCGGCTACATTGTGCTTTCGCAGTTCAATGCCAAGGCCTCATCTGAAACTAAAGATGCGCTGATCGCGCTTAAGGGCCAGGGCGCCAAGAGCATTATCCTCGACCTTCGCGGCAACCCGGGCGGCCTGCTGAACGAGGCAGTAAACGTATGCAACCTTTTTGTGCCGCAAAACGAAGTGATCGTAACCACGAAATCAAAGAATGAGAAATACAATAATACATATAAAACGCCAAAAGTGCCGGTAGATACCGAAATTCCGCTTGTTGTATTGGTAGATGGCAAGAGCGCCTCGGCTTCAGAGATCGTGTCCGGCGCCTTGCAGGACCTTGACCGGGCGGTTATCGTAGGCAGCCGCAGTTTTGGGAAAGGATTGGTGCAACGCCCGCTCGACCTGACCTATGGCACTCAGGTAAAGGTAACCATCTCGCGCTATTACACGCCTTCGGGGCGTGGTATACAGGCGCTTGACTATACGCATAAGGATGCTGATGGAAAAGCTATTCGCATCGACAAAAAAAACTATAATGCATTTAAAACCCGCAAAGGCCGTACGGTATATGACGGCGGCGGGATATTGCCCGATGTAGAGCTGGATGAGGCGAAGCAGAGCGCCATTGCAGATGCATTGGTGCGCAATGACGGAATTTTTAATTACGCGACCGACTTTTACTATAAAAATCCGGGTGTAGGTACAGGTGTGCCGAAGGTGACTGATGCAGAATATGAAGCCTTTCGCCAGTTCCTGAAAAAAGAGAAATTTGATTTTGACACCGAAACCGAACGCTCACTAAAAGCAACGCTGGAAGTAGCCAAAAAAGAAAAAGTTGATGAAACAATCGCGGCAGAGTATAACCAATTGCTCACTGCGCTACAAAAAAGCCAGGACAAAGAGCTTACCGCCCATAAGGAAGAGATCAAGCAACTGATAACCGATGAGCTTATTAAGCGCTACCAATACAAGGAGGGCCTGTATAAATATTATACCACTACCAATCCTGAAATACTGAAATCGGTCGCGCTGCTTCATAACGCCGCGCAGTATAACAAGATTCTTCTGAATTAATAAAAAGCCCTGATGCAATATGTAACATCAGGGCTTTTTAATGTATCTAAAAATCAGGGGCTGTAACATGAGGATTGTTCAAAATGCTATAACTTTGCATCTTTAATCTAAAAACACCGTGAGCTCTAGTCACAAACACTTAAGCAAAGTAACACTGGGCGGACTGCTGGTTACTTTGGGGATCATTTATGGGGATATTGGCACTTCTCCCCTTTATGTAATGAAGGCGATAATAGGCGAACAGCCGATAGAGCAGGATGTTGTACTCGGGGCCCTCTCCTGTATTTTCTGGACCCTTACGCTACAGACTACACTTAAATACGTTGTACTCACGCTTCAGGCCGATAACAAAGGTGAAGGCGGTATTTTCTCCTTGTATACCCTGGTAAAAAGGCTCAAGAAAAAAGGCCTGATAGTGCCGGCGATCATTGGTGGTTCTGCGCTTCTGGCAGATGGTATCATTACTCCCCCCATCTCGGTTTCTTCGGCTATCGAAGGGTTACGTGCCTACAATCATGATATTGATACGGTGCCCATAGTTATCGGGATCCTCTTCGCGCTCTTCGTAATCCAGCGTTTTGGTACCAGCCTCGTAGGGAAGTTTTTCGGGCCTATGATGCTGCTTTGGTTCGGTATGCTCGGTGTGCTCGGCGCTATCCCGCTGCTTAGCAACCTTTCGGTACTGAAGGCTCTTAACCCTTATTATGCCTTTCACCTGCTAAGCGTACACCACGAAGGCTTCTATGTATTAGGCTTTGTATTTCTCTGTACCACAGGTGCCGAGGCGCTATACAGCGATATGGGCCATTGCGGGCGGAATAACATACGCCTAAGCTGGGGATTTGTAAAACTAATGCTGGTGCTCAACTATTTCGGGCAGGGCGTTTACCTGATAAGCCATGCCGGAAGCACGCTCACACAGCTTAGCGGCAGCCCCGAAGTTCCGGGCAATCCATTCTACCTCCTGATGCCCGACTGGTTCCTGCCGTTTGGCATCGCGATTGCAACCTCAGCTGCGGTAATTGCATCGCAAGCCTTGATTTCGGGTTCCTTCACACTCATTAGTGAGGCTATGCGCCTTAACTTCTGGCCCAAGGTTTCAGTTAAATTCCCTACCGAGCTTAAAGGCCAGATCTACATACCGTCCATCAACTGGCTGTTGTTCCTGGGCTGTGTGTTTATTGTATTGCACTTCCGTGAGTCCGGTAATATGGAAGCCGCCTACGGGCTTGCTATCGTATTGTGCATGATCATGACCACGATACTGCTTGGCTATTACATGGTGATGAAACGCTACAACCCTATCGCAATCGTTGGTATCGTACTGGTATATTTCACGATAGAATTCTCATTCCTTATCGCTAACATCAGTAAATTCAGCCACGGCGGCTATGTATCGCTTGCTATCGCAGGTGTTTTAGCCATGATCATGGGCGTATGGTATACGGCGAAAATGATTCGCAGCGAATATACCGAGTTCACCAAGATCGATAATTACAAGCAGGTTTTAGCAGAACTTAGTAATGACCAGAGTATTACAAAATATGCAACACACCTGGTATACATGACCAATGCGCAGCTGAGTGACGAGATCGAGTCGAAGATCCTCTATTCCATTCTTCAGAAGCGGCCAAAGCGTGCTGATATTTACTGGTTTGTGCACGTTAATGTTGTGGACGAGCCGTACCGTATGGACTACAAGGTGCGCGACATCTGCCATGATGATGTAATACGAATTGACTTTTACCTTGGCTTCCGTGTGGCGCCACGCATCAACCTTATGTTTAAGCAGGTAGTGAAGGACATGGTAAGACGCGGCGAAGTAGATATTACCAGCCGTTACGAATCGCTAAACCGCAACAACGTAATTGGTGACTTTAAGTTCGTGATCATCGAAAAGTTCCTGTCTTACGATAATGAGATTCCGTGGTACGAGAGGATCATACTTGATATCTATTTTGTGCTCAAAAAAGTCAGCCTTTCCGAAGGCAAGGCATTCGGCCTCGACAGCAGCTCGGTAAAAGTTGAGAAGTTCCCTATTGTGATACACCCCCCGGAAGATATCAACCTTCACCGTATGGAGCCCTGACCTATGAAAAAATTTCTGACCCTGTTTTTCCTTATTGCCGGCTTCCTTACTGCTTTTGCCCAGGAAGAGGTGGTGCATTCGGTCTACTTCGAGTTTGATAAGTTTAACCTTACTGAAGAGCAGGCAACTGCCGTAGTGGCTTTTGTGAAAGCGATTGATACTTCGCGGATAGAAAGCATCCAGATATTCGGTTATACTGATGACCGCGGAAAAGACGCTTACAATTACAAGTTGTCGAACAACCGGGCTAACACGATCAAGAACCGCCTGGTAGAAAAGGGCATCCGCAGCAAGATCATTATTACCATCGAGGGGCGCGGGCGGATACTACTCGATGAGGATATCGATAATAAATCGGAAGCGCGTGCAAAGAACCGCCGTGTAGACGTGGTAGCCAATTTTAAGCCGGAGCCGCCCATACAACTCGCCCCGGGTATGTATAACATGGTTAAGGAAGGGTTGCACCCGGGAGACCGCATCTATCTGCAGGATATACTTTTCGAACGCGGAAGCAGCAAACTTACCACCAAATCGAAACAGGAATTAGAACGGGTGGCTGCGCTGCTCCAGAAATTTAAGAACCTTCAGTTCGAGATACAGGGGCACGTATGCTGCACCCCGACTTTCCAACGGGAAGCCATAGACAAGGATACCCGTAAGCGCGAACTCTCGAAAAACCGCGCCGAAACCGTGTACAAGTTTTTCATTATGAAAAAAATAAATCCCTCACGTATGACGTTTAAGGGATATGGCAATACCCAGCCTTTGGGCAGGGGGAGCGAATACGACCGCCGGGTAGAGCTTGTCATCAAAAAAGTATAGAACCATGAGGCTCCTGTATATGGCGCTGTTCATATCGGGGGTATCTTTTGCGCAGTCGGTAAAAGAAACGGTATACTTCGACTATAACAGCCACACCCTTACTGTGCAAGAATCGGGTAAGCTGGATAAACTCACTGCTCTCGCCGATACCGTACTTGTCCGGTCAGTTACCATCCGTGCGTATTGCGACGACCGTGGCAGTGACAGCTATAACCATGCATTGTCTGCGCAGCGGGCCCGCACAGTAGCAACCTTTTTAAACAAAGGGTTTGAATATGCTATGGCTGGCGGCGAAATAGCCCTTCTTCCAGGAGATACGCTTGCCCAGCGCGACCACAACCGGCGGGCCGACATTATCCTTAACTACACGTTACAGCCCAAGAAGGCTGCACCACTTGTCCCTGCGCCAATTAGTGTAAATCCGGTAGCGGTTGATTCTGCCCTGGCAGTAGAGACTACGGAACCCATTGAATACCGCCGTATCGATGACCGCGACTTTCTTCCGGGCGACCGTATCCTTCTAAAAAACATTCAGTTTGTCAGCGGACGGAGTGTTTTGGTAAAACGCTCTGAGCGGGAGCTTGTAAACATCCTGCTATTCATGCAGCGTAACCCTAATGTGATCGTTGAAATACAGGGGCATGTGTGCTGTATCGCCGACAATCACAAAGATGCTGTAGACGAAGACACGTATACCCCAAACCTATCTGAAAACCGCGCGAAGAAAATATACGACTACCTCATCAAAAAAGGGATTCCGCCGCAGCGGATGGCTTACAAAGGATACGGAAGGCAATTCCCCATACCGGGCGGATGGGAGGAAGAAAATAAGCGGGTGGAAATCCTTGTTACGGGTATGCTCGATGATTAGCCCTCACGTTGCATCCGAATGTGAGGGATGCCGTCTTCAAGGTAAGGTTCGCCTTGTTGAACAAAGCCATGGCTTTCATAGAACTTTGTGAGATACTGTTGCGCCGAAATAGTGATCGGGCCTTGCCCTAAATATTCCGCTACTGCATTAACAGATTCCTGCATTAACGAATGCCCCCATTTGCGGTCGCGATATTTTGAGCTTATCACTACCCGTCCGATAGAGCTTTCGGCAAAATAGTCGCCGGGCCCAAACAGCCGTGTATATGCAGCTACAGTGCCTTCATATTTGCCAAGCACATGCAACGCTTTGCGGTCTTTCCCATCTATATCCTGATACACGCAATTTTGCTCCACTACAAACACTTCTGAACGTAATTGCAGCAATTGGTATAGCTCTTCTATAGAAAGTTCGTTAAATCTCTTTATTTCGAATTGTATGCTCACAGGAAACGGGTGGAATTAATTATCGACTCCAACTCTACGATCAGGTCACGCTTGGGCGACGAGGGGCTGTATATAAATCCTTCAATGATCAGGTAACATTTTTGTTTGGGGTCCATGATGGCGTAATTGATAAACGGGCCGTTCATAAAGTCGCCTTTCATTTCCCAGTTACCACGTGTTTCAAAAGCACGCTTATCCTGAAAACCGGTCATGTAAAGCGACGGCGCAAAAGCCGCTTCGGTGCCCATGTAGGTGCCGGACTCCTTACCGTGTATCAGGGTGCTTCCGATAGAGTCGCGCATACGGACAATATTGTTAAGTATATCTTTATCCTTTTCGATAACATAAAGGGGAACTTTGTACAGCACCAGGTTGGTATTGCCGCTTGGGATATCTTTCTTAAGCCACAGGAAATTTTGCTGTTTGAGCACCGGCCTATAGGTAACCGGCACTTTAATCGTGATGCCAAACTCCTTCGAAATAGTGCTTTGCCGGATGATACCCACCTTTTCATTATTGCGCTGGTTGGTTTCCATCTCGGTTTTGCGGATCACGCGTATCATCTCGTCGCTGTGCATCTGTATGAGCTTCAGCAGTCCGTCGATAGTTGTCGCCCGTATGGTAAAAACGTTCTGGTGCGAGCAATATCCGTTTTGCTTATAGCTGAATCCGCCCCTGCCCTCTTCTTTATCGATGATAATGATGTTGCGCCCCTGCTTCAAAACGTCGTTGAAGGTTTGCTCATGGTATTGGTTAAGGGTAAACAACGGCTCTTCCTGGCTCAGCCCGTCAACAGGCGCCGCAAGCTTTTTTCGAAGCTGGTCGCCCACCTCGCCATTCCAAAGCACATCATTTACTACTATCGAAATCTCATTGATGTTGCCGGTAGAATCGGCCAGTTGTGAAGCCTTGTCGCCGTTACAGGCAAAAAGAAAAAGAACTAAGACAAAATACAGGATTTGTTTAGTTCTTTTTACCATGATGATATGTTTTACGGGGTTAGTTGACACCCGCAACTTTCAGTTTCATGCCGGGTTGTATCGATTCGCCCTTAATCTCGTTCCAGTTCTTAAGGTTTTCAACGGTAACTCCCGGGTGCTTTTTAGCAATGCTGAATAATGAGTCGCCCTTCTGTACAATGTACATACGCTCTTCTTCGTAAGTAAGTTCCCTGTTCCTTTTAGATGGCGTAGCGGCAACAGCGGTTTTTACATCGGCTGCAGGGGCTGCGTCATTAGCATCCTGTTTTTCAGGGGAAGTTGCTTCAGCAGTATTTGCAGCAACGGCCGTTTTAGTAGTTTCAACCGAGTCTCTCTTATTATCCTTAGCAGCAATCGCTTCTTCTTTTACTACAACAGCCTCTTTCGTAATGATGGTCTTCTCGATCTTAATACGCTGTCCGGCCATAATGTTGTTGCCTTTGATGCGGTTCCACTTCCTGAGCTCCGCAACAGAAACTCCGTATTTATCGGCAATTTCGCCAAGGTTATCGCCTCGCTTTACCACATAATTCTTATACGTAGTGGTTTTTTTCCTGCTGTAACGTGATGGGGCCGCAGCAAGGGCTGTTTCTGCACGTGGTGCAACATAGTACTGGTTTGGCTTTTCACGCTTGCTTTCTTCATGGTCGATGTAAGCGTATACAGCCTCTTCATTTGAAGCAAAAAGGCCAATCTTGTCTTTTGGCAACCTCAGATAGTGGGCTTTGTCTTTAGTGTACGGAATGACATCCAGCTTGTAGATCGGGTTCAGGAACTGCAGCTGCTGTACAGGAACATCCAGTATCTGTGCGATCTGGCGGAAAGACATTTGCCTTTTAACAGCGATGGTATCAGTTTCAAAATAGGTAAGTGGCGCTTTTTTAGCCTTGATACCATGCTCCTTTGCATATTCGTAAATATACATTGTGGCGTAGAAAGCCGGTACATATCCCTGTGTTTCTACCGGTAGGTTCTTGCGGATGTTCCAGTAGTTGCGGTAGTTACCTGAGCGGCGGATAGCCTTGGTTACATTGCCCGGTCCACCATTATACGACGCAAGTACGAGCTCCCAGTCGCCAAAGATGTTGTACAAGCTGGATAGGTATTGGCACGCTGCCTCTGTAGCCTTAAGCGGGTCGTTACGCTCATCTACATACGAATTTACTTCAAGGTTATACTGTTTACCTGTAGGGTACATAAACTGCCAAAGGCCGCCGGCGCCCACGCGTGAACGCGCACGGGTATTAAGGGCAGACTCTACAACAGCAAGATATTTTATTTCGAGAGGAACATTGTATTTAGAAAGGTACTCTTCAAACATCGGGAAGTAATACTCACTGATGGCCATCAGCCTTTCGTAGGCCCGGGGGCGGTTTTTCAGGTAGTTCTTGATGATGTTCTCAAGGCCTTTGTTGTATTCGATATGGAAAGGCGATTTCGAATCAAGGTGTGCGATGCGCTCTTTCAGCAGTTCTGTAGAAAGGCCGAAGTTTACGTCTACATCCGGATTAAGGCGCAGGTCTTCCTGCATGCCTTCAAAAAGGTCCTGGTTGGCAAGCTCTTTCATCCAGAGACTGTCTACGCAGGTCATTTCATTGTTTCGGATGAACGTTGATTTTATCGAATCAAGAAAAGAAAGTTTAATTTCAGGTTTAAGGGCAATGTCGGCTTCTGCGCTTTCCTGTGCAACTGCCGCAAAAGAAAACAAGGCAAAAATAAAGGACAATGTTCTTTTTTTATTCATAATTTACTTTTTAAGGAGTTAAATTACAATGTATTACAAAGTAACAATGTATGCTATAACTTCAAAGATTAATAAATAGTATAAACTTTAACAGCCCTACTCCTGTATGGCTGCAATGCCCGGAAGTGTCTTTCCTTCCAGCATTTCGAGCATGGCACCGCCTCCGGTAGACACATAGCTCATTTTCGGCTCAAGGTCAAATTGTTTCACGGCTGCCACAGAGTCGCCCCCACCTACCAGCGAGAAAGCGCCCTTCTGGGTAGCTTCGGCAATATCATTGCCCAGTTGTATCGTACCCTTTGCAAAGGTTTCCATTTCAAAAACGCCCAGCGGGCCGTTCCAAAGTATCGTTTTAGAAGCCAGGATCACATCCCTGAACTGCTCCAGCGATTTTGGCCCTGCGTCAAGCCCCTGCCATCCGTCGGGTATAGCATTTACATCTACAACCTGCGTTTGGGCATCATTTTTAAATCCGTCGGCAGCAATCACATCCACCGGCAGGTGCACCCGCACATTCTTCTCTTTGGCTTTGGCCAAAATTTCGAGCGCAAGGTCCTGCTTGTCATCTTCGCATATTGAGTCGCCTATCTTGCCGCCCTGCGCCTTGATGAAGGTAAAGGTCATACCCCCGCCAATGATCAGGTGGTCTACCTTATCCAGGATATTCTCGATAACCGTGATCTTAGACGATACCTTAGACCCTCCAAGCACGGCCGTTACCGGCTTCTCACTGTTGTTCAGCACTTTGTCGAGGCTCTCTATTTCCCTCGCAAGTAAAAGCCCAAAGCACTTGTCCTGCGGGAAAAATTTCGCGATAATGGTTGTCGACGCATGTGCGCGGTGCGCGGTGCCAAAAGCATCGTTCACGTACACATCGCCCAGGCCGGCCAGCTTTTTAGCAAAGCCTTCATCGCCCGCCTCCTCTTCTTTGTAAAAACGGAGGTTTTCCAGAAGCAGCACTTCACCGGCCTTCAATCCGGCAGCGGCATCTTCTGCAGTTTTGCCCACGCAATCATCGGCAAATTTTAGTTTTACGCCAAGTATCTCACTTGTCTTGTCTACAATATACTTCAGGGAATATTTGTCTTCTTTTCCCTTTGGCCTTCCCAGGTGCGACATCAGTATCACGCTGCCGCCATCTTTCAGTATCTTATCGATGGTAGGCTTAGCGGCCTCGATGCGGGTAGTGTCGGTCACGTTGAAGTTGTCATCCAGCGGTACGTTGAAGTCTACGCGTATCAGTGCTTTTTTGCCTTTAAAATCGATATCTGAAAGTGTTTTCATCCGGGTTGTTTTAAGTTGCATTAAGGTTTGGCGAATTGCAAATATAGCCGTTTATGTTAATAAATACCCAATTTTCTGTGTAAAAACAATTGCAATAGTAGTGTATAAATTTCATTTACAGGTGTTTACTTGTGTGTTAAATTTTTATTTTGCCGTAAAATGGAAAAAATTTGTAATATTGTTGATCTTAAAATTAACAAATGGCGAAACAAGGTAATAGAGGTGAGTTCCGTGCTTATGCACTTGGAGAGATACTATTGATATTATTGCCCTTTCTAGTTTTGACTATTGTTTTTGCATTTCAGCAAAAACTTTCCGTTCTTTTATACCAACCCGAATTTTCTCTAACCTCCTCAGTTATTTCTGGTCAAATAATTATTAAACTAATTCATTTAACCGGTAAGGCGCAAAACAAAAAGTCAGACGTTAAAGTTTATTCATTGGGTGCATTTATTGCTATATTAATAGTGTTTTCACTTGTGCCGTCATTAATCTTTTTCTCAATATTAGCAACAACATCCTTAGTACCTCAATGGATAATCCTATTGCAGATATTGATTTTTGTAGCCACATTGTATATATTTTTTGCTATAAGTATGGTTCAAGCTGAAATAGAGGAAGACGTGAGGGATAGTGAACAAAGCGACAGCCAATAAAGCAGCTATTTACCTATCTTTGCCGCATGCATTTCCACGAAATTCTCGGGCAGGAACACCTGAAAAGCCACCTTACCAAAAGTGCCGGCAGCGGACGAATTCCCCATGCCCAGCTTTTTATCGGCCCCGATGGGAGCGGTGCGCTGCCAATGGCTATTGCGTATGCGCAGTACATTTTGTGCGGTAATACAGGAAACGATAACGAGGGGGGCAATGCCGCGTGCAACCTGAAGTTCCAGAACTATTCGCACCCCGACCTGCATTTCGTTTTCCCGGTTGCTACCACTACCGAGGTAAAGAGCCATCCGGTAAGCGCCAACTTTTTAAAGCACTGGCGCGAGTTTATTACCGAAACACCTTATGGCAACCTTTTCGACTGGTATAAGAAAATCGATATACAGAACAAGCAGGGACAGATAGGTGTTGATGAGGCGCAGGAAATCGTGAAGTCGCTGTCGCTGAAAGCTTATGAGGGTGGTTACAAGGTGATGATCATCTGGATGGCCGACCGCATGAACATCGCGACTTCCAACAAACTGCTTAAACTCCTGGAAGAACCCCCGCAAAAAACAGTGTTTATACTGATCGCCGAAAGTGAGGCCGATATACTGCAAACCATACTCTCCCGCTGCCAGGTGCTCAATTTTGGGCCGCTGAGCGAAAAGGTTATCTGCGATGCACTTACCGCCAAAGGCATTGAACCAAAACTTGCCCAGAATTTAGCCCATCGCGCACAGGGCAGTTATAACCGCGCCCTGCATATCCTGAATAAGGACGACGACGGACTACCGTTTGACCAATGGTTTGTGCAATGGGTGCGTGCCGCATTTCGCGCCAAAGGCAATGCCGCCGCTATACAGGACCTTATTGCCTGGAGTGAGCAGATTGCAGGTATTGGCCGTGAAGCGCAAAAACAGTTCCTGAACCACTGCATCGATATGTTCCGCCAGGCGCTGCTGCTCAACTACAACGCCAAAGACCTTGTGTATATGGAACCTGATGTTGAGCGGTTTAAGCTCGAAAATTTTGCGCCCTTTGTAAATGGTAACAATATAAATGATATTTTTAGCGAACTTTCTGACGCTTTATACCATATTGAGCGCAACGGAAACGCCAAGATCATATTAACCGACCTGTCAATAAAACTGACACGGCTCATCCATAAAAAATAAACACCATGACAGACACCGCCATCATTATCGTACTCGCCTTCCTGGGCATTACTTTCATACAATCCGGCTACGACAAAGTTGTCGACTGGAAAGGGAATATAGAATGGCTCAAGGGCCATTTCGCAGCAACGCCCTTAAAAAATGTCGTGCCGCAATCGCTTATGGTCGTGGTATTCCTCGAAATACTGGCCGGCGCTTTCTCGGTAATAGGCATCATCAAGATACTGATGGGCGAAGGGAATGAATTTGCCTACTGGGCCGCGGTGCTTTCGGCGGTGACGCTGCTTGTTCTCTTGCTGGGCCAGCGTATTGCGAAAGATTATGACGGCGCCCGCACTATCGTAATTTACTTTATTCCTGTGCTTATCCTGCTGCACTGGCTGGCAGCTTAAGCTTTTGCCAGTTGTGACGACCGGAAGAGCCTGAGTTCGCCCCAGGTGAACTCATCCCCTACTTTCTCTTTCAAGGGAGAAAGCGACTCGTCTGTATAGCCCCCAAAAACTTTTTCAAGCGCCCGGATCTTGTCTTCCGGCAGCACCTCTGTGATCTTTATTTTTCCCGACTCGATAATCTTCGCAATATGGCTGCAAATGGTCGTGTCGGTAAGCTTTCGGCGCATTGCAATTTGTTCAATCGAAAGCTTTTGCTGCCAAAGTTCATACGTTTCTTCGTAAGTAGACTTCTTAGGCTCCTTCTTGCCTTTGGCTGCGCGTTGAGGGAGATAATCCTCATTGTCTTCCTCGATGATTGTTACCGGACTCTGTTTCAGGATCAGGCGTATTGCATCAAGCTTGGCGGCGCGGTACCCGGAAATTTCTTTGGTAATGAGGTTCTCCCGGCTGATATCTTTGCCGTCTGCCAGCAGCCTTGCCATCTGCTTTGCCTTCATAAGGTGCAGCACTGCAGCGGTGTGGACTTCTTCCAGTTCGGCCAACTCATCATAAAAGCCTTTGGCCCGCTTTTGCCTGCGGACCTCTTCCATCGCATGCAGCAAGGCTGTGGCTATCTTATCGAGCACCGGAAAAAAGTAGCCATACGCCGCCTCTACTCTTTCCTTTACAAAACCAAGGTCTGGAGATGCCTGTGCAAACAGGTTGTCCAGCTGTTTTGCGAACTTGCCCGATGCGTCAAGCAGCCCATATAGTGCATCTTCATGCTTGTGTGCCCATTGCCGGTATGCCTGCTTTAGGGCTTTGCTCCCTTCCTGCAGGTAGCTCATCTTATGCTTTTGCCAGAACTGCGCCAACTCGGCAAATGAAAAGGCATCTTTGAGAAAACCAGCCGCAAACCTGAGCGTTTCGCCATGCAGCGAAGCTTCCAGCGCCTCCTCGTCAGAACGCATCGACGAGTAATCCATTACATCAGCATCATTCGAAATGCCGTTCATCTGCATCGGAGAAAGCAAAATAAGCCCCTCTAACGAACGTAAACGCGACAGGGCAACGTAGGCCTGTCCCGGCATAAAAACGTTTGTTACGTCAAGTATTGCGCGGTCAAAGGTGAGTCCCTGGCTTTTGTGAACCGTGATTGCCCATGCCAGCCGAAGCGGATAATGGGTATAGGTGCCCAGCACTTCCTCTTTTATCTCCTTGGTAGATTCGTCTACCGTGTACCTGATGTTCTGCCATTCATAGCGTTCGGCTTCAATGATCTTTCCATCTTCCGGAAACCGAACGAGTATCTCGCCATCGGCTAATGAGTGGATAATACCGATCTTACCATTAAAATAATTCTTCTCGGGCGAAGGGTCGTTCTTAATAAACATTACCTGGGCGCCTTCTTTTAGTTTAAATTCATAATCTACCGGGAAGATCTTTTCGGGAAAATCATCTACGATATCCGGGTAAAATACAAATTCCTGACCTTCAAGTGACTCAAGCGCTTTGGCGTTCATCGCATCTGCTTTAGCATTGTGCGTGGTCAGGGTGATATAGCCACCCTCTTTAGGCGGATTGAAATCCGGCTTTACAAATTCGTTTAAGATGGCGAGGTCTTTGGCCGTAACCACATTGTTCCTGAGGTTGTTGAGAACATCAATAAACCGTTCATCACTCTGGCGGTATATTTTTGTAAGCTCAATATACAAGGGCGGATCCTGCGCAACGGCGTGCGAATGAAAAAAGAACTTGCCACGGTAATAGTGTTTCAGCGCCTCCCATTCCTCATTCTTAACCACTGGCGGCAATTGCAAAAGGTCACCGATGTACAGCACCTGTACCCCGCCAAAAGGCCTGTCTTTGCGCCGGGTACTTCGAAGCATAAAGTCTATGGCGTCCAGCAGGTCGGCGCGAAGCATACTCACCTCGTCAATTACCAACAGCTCAAGGTTTTGGATCACTTGCTGCTTGTCATACCGCATCCGGAAATGACGTCGCAGGCTGTCACGTGTCTCAAATTTTACCGAGCCCTCGCTACTAAAAGGAATGTTATTTACCGGCAGGAAGGCTGCAAACGGCAACTGGAACATGGAATGTATCGTGACACCGCCAGCATTTAGCGCTGCTATACCGGTAGGGGCTACCACCACTACGTTCTTATGCGTGGTGCGGATAATCTCGCGCAAAAGCGTGGTTTTTCCCGTGCCCGCTTTCCCGGTCAGGAAAATAGATTTACCCGTCTGGTTTATAAAGCGTAACGTATATTCGGCGGCGGCAGATAACGATTCCATGGCAGATAATTTATCGTTGCAAAGTACGCAAAATAGATTTGATTCTCATTTACGTAGAAAATTTTCTAATAAAAAAATGCCCCTCTACAAGGGGCATTAAATATTATTACTAAGACAGTTACTATTTTTTGTCCTCCTGTGCCGGCGCAATTGCCGAACCTTCAGAGCCTTTGTAATTGTCGTTTATTTCTTTTATGATTTTGTCGGTAATGTCCTGGCCGTCTTTGGCATAAAGGATATTAGCAGAGTCGCCGGTACCGTAAATGTAATCGTAACCGTTTTTCTTGCCGTAGTCTTTGATATACTTCCTCATTTTGCTTACCGCCGAATCCCTTTTTACACCGAACTCGTCCTGGAGCGACTTCATGATCTCCTGCTCGCGCTGTGCAAGCTCTGCTTGTCTCTTTTGAAGCTCCTGTGCTTTTAACTGTGCCCACTGTGGCCCTTTTGTACCGGCTTCGTTTTGAGCGGCAGCATAGTCCATTTTAAGTTGCTGCACTTTACCATCAAGCTCACGTCCCATTTCTTCGCTTTTCACTTTGCTCTTATCTTCCAATTCCTGAAGCTCTTTTGAATCCTTCATCAATTTCTGGGTATCTACATAAGCGGTTTTAAATCCTGAGGCAGACGAAGTGGTGTTGTCTTTGTTGCAGGCGAAAAGTGAAAGGGCAAGGCCCAGTATCAAAAGTGTTTTTTTCATCTTGTGTTTAATTTTGTGTAAAAGTAATGATTAGTTGCAAAGTATCAAAACAGGGATCTTTTTAGCAAAAAACAACGCATAGCTTAAAATTATCAAATCGGGAGTTATTATAGTTTGAATCAATTAAAAACGGCTTAAATAAACTCCGTAAGATCGACTTTTTAAAACAGGTAATATGCTTGGATGTTTTAACCATAAAAAATCGCTTAAAACGCCTTATTTTGATTTTAAGCCATTTTTATTATGTAAATCAACGAGGAATACTCGCCTGAACGTGCTGCAGCCCTGTTTGAACGCCATCCTGTTAAAAAGGCTTTGGGATAACTCATTTTTCCTGTTTTGTACTTTTCCGAAAGAAGGCTCACATAGTAGCTGTCGAACTTCATCGGTAAAATATCTACTACCTGCATACCCCGTGCTCCAAAAAGTGTTTTTATAGCAGTCGCAGAAAAGTGCCAGAGATGTCTCGGCACATCATAAGCAGCCCAGTAAGGCCCATAATATTGTGCATCGAAAGATTTGTAGTTAGGCACCGCTATAATAATAATACCATCGTGTTTGACGATTCGTTTCAGATGCGCTATTTGTTGTGCGACATCGGGAACATGTTCCAGTACATGCCACATTGTAACCACATCGTAGGTGTTGTCTGCAATCGCCTCTATAGATTCCGCGAATGAAATACCTTTACCTTGTGCAATACTCCTGGCGCTGTCATTCGGTTCATAACCGGCAACCGTCCAACCGACACTTTTCGCTGTAACCAGGAAATCTCCCGTACCGGCGCCAATATCAAGCAAGGCGCCTTTTCTACCCAGTGCCTTTTCGATGATCTTTACTTTATCTTTCAGTGCCTTCCCCTTTACAAGGTGGTATAACTTCTCCAATAGCGACCTTCTAGAGTCGGTGTGCGAAATGTAGTCTTCGCTTTCATAATACCGACCCAGGTTTTCAATAGGAGGCTGTGGCGACGTTTTTAAAAGCTGAAACTCCTCATTAATGAGGAGTGTAAATGTTTCGCCGGATACGGAATGGTCTTTTACTGTCAGGTAAACAGCGTTCGCGTCAAATTTCATGAACTAATGTTTGTATTCGTCTTTAAGTTTTTTAAGATAGGAAAGTATCATTGGCTGATACAGTGAACTTTCGGAAAGGCAGTCTTCGTTATACTCGTCAATTACCGAAATAGCCAGGAATTTGGCTTTCGATCCTACCACGTTAATATCAGGCTCTACAGTAGAAACGGCGAACGAAGAGACATCGAAATACTTTTCGAGTTCTGCATTCTCGTATAGCATGATCTTAAACCGCTGCCCTTCTATCGGCACCCAATATTCGACCTCGTTATAAGACCCGAGATTGTACTTATCTGCGATATATTGGTTAAACGGAATTTTTCGCGGATTGTTCTCGAAAATAAAAGCGGTCAGGCCTTTTTGCTTTCCTGGCACTTCCTTTCCGTTGGGCAATAAAATAAAGTCTGACACATCGATGGTGTGCCTTGGCGTAACGCAAGAAGCAAAAACGGCAAAAGCTAATGCCAAAATTAGCACTAGCTTCGCATATTCCTTACGTTCCACGTGAAACAATTTAATCATCGGCCCATGTGTATTAACAGCACCGAGACATCGCTTGGCGATACCCCGCTTATGCGCGACGCCTGAGAAATTGTTACGGGACGAATCTTTTTCATTTTTTCCCTGGCTTCGAAGGATAATGACTTTATCTTATCGTAATCGAAACCTTCCGGGATTTTTACATCCTCCAGCCTATTGAGCTTATCCGCATTATTCTTTTCCTTCTCTATATAGCCGGAATACTTCACCTGGATCTCAGCCTGCTCGATCACTTCACGGTCAAGGTCATGTTCCCGGATATACTCCTGCACTTTTTCAAACTTAAGTATGTCGTCCAACTCTATCTGAGGGCGGGAAAACACCTTAAACATTTTATCGTTTTGCGTAATCGGCGCAGATTCTTTTGCTTCAAGTATCGGGTTGGCCTCCGCGACAGTCACACTAGTTTCACGGAAGAAATTTACGAAGGCTTCACTCTCATCACGCTTCTTTTCCATCCTCCGTAAGCGGTCTTCTTTCGCAAGGCCGATCTCGTAAGACAGTGGAGTAAGACGGAAGTCGGCGTTATCCTGACGCAGCAGCGTACGGTACTCTGCCCTCGAAGTAAACATACGGTAGGGCTCCTCAGTACCTTTTGTGATAAGGTCATCTATAAGCACACCTATGTACGCTTCGTTTCGTTTCAGGATAAACGGATCTTTATCCTGTACCTTAAGCGCCGCATTAATCCCGGCCATTAATCCTTGAGAAGCGGCTTCCTCATATCCGGTGGTGCCGTTAATCTGTCCTGCGAAGAACAAGTTCTCTACCAATTTGGTTTCAAGCGTATGCTTCAGCTGCGTGGGCGGAAAGTAATCATATTCGATAGCATAACCGGGACGCAGGAACTTTACGTTCTCAAAACCGGCTACAGAACGCAGCGCCCTGAACTGAACATCCTCAGGAAGCGATGTAGAAAATCCGTTTACATACACTTCAATAGTATTCCATCCTTCCGGCTCCACAAAGATCTGGTGCCGATCTTTATCGGCAAAACGATTGATCTTGTCCTCGATGGACGGACAGTATCGCGGCCCGAGGCTCTTGATACGGCCGTTGAACATTGGCGACCGGTCAAACCCTTCACGAAGCAGGTTGTGTACATCTTCCGAGGTATACGTCATATGGCAGGAAAGCTGCTTTTGAAGCGGCTTTGTTGTTTCCAGATAAGAGAACTTGTCCGGGTTTTCGTCGCCTGGCTGCTCTATCATTTTAGAATAATCCAGTGAACGGGTATCTACCCTTGGTGGAGTGCCCGTCTTCATCCGCCCGGCAGTAAAGCCAGCACGAACCAAATCTTCTGTAATGCCGTAAGCAGCGCCCTCGCCTGCTCTGCCCCCGCCGAACTGTTTCTCCCCAATATGGATCAGCCCGTTCAGAAAAGTACCATTAGTCAACACAACCGACTTAGCTCTTATTTCAATACCGAGCGATGTACGAACTCCCGCAACCTTTCCATTTTCTATAATCAGTCCGGATACCATTTCCTGATAAAAATCGAGATTTGGCGTGTGCTCAAGCATGCTTCTCCACTCCTCTGCAAAACGCATGCGGTCGCTCTGCGCGCGCGGACTCCACATAGCGGGACCTTTAGATTTGTTGAGCATCCTGAATTGGATTGCCGTGCGGTCGGTCACAATACCTGAATATCCTCCGAGCGCATCGATTTCACGCACAATCTGCCCCTTAGCAATACCGCCCATAGCGGGATTGCAGGACATCTGGGCGATGTTTTGAAGACTCATCGTCACCAGCAGTGTCTTCGCCCCCATATTTGCAGCAGCAGCAGCAGCCTCACTTCCCGCGTGGCCTGCCCCTACAACAATAACATCATAAACTTCATTAAACATATATTCAATCTAATGTTCCACGTGGAACGTAAATTTTAAATCCAATGATCATGTGTTCCACGTGGAACACACTCTGTGAATAGACGCTTTACTGTTCCACGTGGAACAACAACATCTTTTCTTCCTCCTTAATACGCATTATCTTCTCGTCGTCTTGCGATTTGTCTTTATACCCACAGTAATGGAGAATCCCGTGCGCCATAACTCTTTTCAGCTCCTCATCAAACGGCACATTAAAATCCTTAGCGTTATCGGCTACCCTTTCTACAGAGATGAATATATCGCCACTGATCAGGTTACCCATGGTATAATCAAAACTGATAATATCCGTCAATGTATCATGGTCGAGGAACTCGATATTCTTCTGCAACAAGTATTCGTCATCACAAAAAATATAATTGATCTCCCCTTCTGTCTTGTCTTCCGACTCAATTACAGCGGCAAGCCACGCTTCATACTTTGCCTCATCCTGAAGCTCAAAATCAGTTTCGTAATTAAAGCTAATCATTTGTCTTAAAATAGTTTTGAACCTTCTGGTTGAAATTCGGGCGCAAAGGTAGTGTTTGCCTGTTTAATATCTCTACGCTGTTTAAATATTCTTTCAGTGCCTCAGGCAATTGGCTATTGGTGTTGCTAAACTCCTTTTTGTTGGTTTGCGATTGGCGCTTGTTTTCCTCGCCCTGCTGTTGTACCGCCTTATCAAGCTTCAGCAGTTCATGTTTCAGGTTCTGCATGCGCTGTAAAACATCATTCTTAAAGCCTTTATTGAGCAGCTGCTTTTCTATCTCCTTCATCTGGCGGGCAGCGTTCTGTCCGTTGCCACCCATGCCTTGCTTTTCTAACGCTTGTTGCAGTTGCTCGCGGAGCTGCTGTTGTTCTTTGTAAATCTCAAGAAGTTCACCGGCATCGCCCTCGCTGCCACCTTCGCCTTCGCCGCCTTGTCCCTGCTTGCCATCTTTACCATTCTTATCCGGCTTTTCACCGCCGGGCGAACCACCATTTTCCATTCCCTTCTGCATCTTCTGAGCCAGGCCTTCTTGCTTCTTGATAATATCGGAAAGCTGTGGCTCGTTGCCCGAACCCCCTTTGCCTTTTCCTTTACCTGAACCCGAGCCGGACCCACTCATCTGCATTTCCATCTGCATACTGTTGAGCATATCGCTCAGCATGTCGGCCAACTTATTGGCCGAGGTAACGGCATACTGCTGATTCGAAACACCACGCGGTACGATATTTTCCGCAAGGTCGGCCAAGGCTTTGTCCACGTAATAATGCACATTGCCTACTTCTTTCGTGATCTCTTCGGTGATCTTTGGGTTACGCAGCGACAGCGCAAACAGGCTGTCGTCTACATGGCGGAACTGCTGCTTGAGGTCTTGCTGTTTTTTAAGGTACTTAGCGAAGGAAGCCGAACGTCCGTTGCTTTGCCTGAACTGGCCCATAACACCTTCCTGTTCGAAAGAGTAAGCCAATAGGTTATCGAGTATCTGGCGTAGCATCTTGATATCTTCCTGCATCATCTCCATATCGCCATTAGCCATCATCTGCATCATCTTACCACCCATTTGCTTCATCTTTTGCCCCGCGGATTTCTGCTTCGGCTTGGCCCCGTCTTTGTTCTGCTTCTGTAGTTGCTCTTTGGCATCTTTCTGATCCTGCTCAATACTCTTTTCCTGCTTTTCATCGGCAGGTATATCCATAGGTTTTTTCAGGTCTTTGTTCTGTTTATCGAGCTCCCGCATCTCTTCCTGCAGCTTGTCGAACTGCTTATTCAGCTCCTCCTGCTTCTGGGCATTGTTGTCTTTGTCATCGCCAAGCTTCTCCTGCTTTTCGCCAAGCTTATCGAGTTCCTTTGCGAGCTGTTCCGCTTTCTTCTCTACGTAGAAACGCTTGGTAAGCTCTACGAGCTGCTCGAGGTTCTTGGTTTGGTTTTTGGCGTTCTGCTTAAACTGGTCAACCTTATCAAACAGCTCTTCCTTCTTCAGCTTATCGGTAAGTTGCTTTAATTCGTCGAGCAGCTTTTGATTCTTCTCAGCTTCCTTCTCGTTTTTCTCAAGGCGCTTCATCAGTTCATCCTTGTATTCGTCTTTTTTCTGCGGATTGAAC
The DNA here is from genome assembly GCA_021151665.1 of Flavobacteriaceae bacterium. GTDB lineage: Bacteria > Bacteroidota > Bacteroidia > Flavobacteriales > Flavobacteriaceae > Flavobacterium. The sequence goes on along the minus strand of JAGKWW010000022.1, from coordinate 5,425 downwards.
TGCTCCAGGTTTTCCTGAAGCTTGTTGGAGAACTCCTTCATCTTTTCATCCAGCATCTTTTGGCGGTTAATGAAATCGTCCACTTTCTTCTGATCTTTAAAGTCAAGCTGGGTCTTTTCCTTGCCCATCTTTTGGAGCTTATCCAGTTCGCTCAACTGTTTGTCCTGGTTCTTTATCGATTTCTCAAGGCTGTTGATGTTGCTGTTCTGCTCTTGTAGCGCTTTATCCTGGCGCTCATCCTGTGTCAATTCCCTGTGAGAAAAAACTGAAGACCTTGCACTCTTGTAATTATGCACAGCATCGTTGTCAAATACTTCAAAGTAGTATTCGTAAGACACCCCTTCGGCAATAGAAAGGCCATCAGGGAACGTATAGTAAAACCGGTCGTACACATCCTTCTTAACCGGCAGTGTTCCACGTTTAGCTGCGTTTGGATTCTCTTTCGGATAATACACCACTTGCAGGCGTGTCAACCCATAATCGTCACTTACCTGCCCCAGCACAATATCGCGCTTCAGCTTTAGGCTATCCGGTGCATTGCCCACCGTAATCGTAGGATATTGATCTTTTATCGTAGCGATCTGGTATTGCAGTTTCTCGTGATCCTTTACCCGTGCGTTGGAAGTGATCACCTGGTAATCGGTATTCTGAAGGATGGTTTTGGCGAACGTAAAATCCTGCTCACTTCTGGTAAACGCAGAAACGAAACCATTGCTTCCGAAATCAACAGCAGTTGTGGCCACGGCGTTTACCCTCCACGTAACCTTTGTACCTTCGGGCACCACCGCATTACCTGTTCCACGCACAACTTCCTGGCGCCTGCCCAGATAGCCAGGAAACGAAAGTACCATCTCGAAGTTTGCGATAGTAGGCACGGCCACTACATTCAGCTGATAGTCAGATGATGTGATGTCGTTTGCTTTTAGATGGAAGTCCACATCCTTTACAGGTTTCTCAAACGTGTAGCGGAATACTCCGGGCTTCACATTCTCGAGGTAATATTCTTCATCACAGATAATGATCATCGCGTTTTCAGGAACTACCCTGCCCTGTGTCTTTACCTCAAGCGTAAAATCCGAACCCTGTTCTGCCGTTAGGTTATCATTAGCGATAACAAATTCAAACGGGGCAGGCGGCGCATAATGCTTGTCATAATGCACTACCCTGTCAAAGCTTTGCGTGATCACTTCACTGTTGCCGCTTATCATAAAGAAAATAATCAGCAGCAACGGAATGGCAGCATAGGGAACATACTTCAGGTTTTTCCTGAAATTGACCGCATTGGCAAAAGGTACCGGTTGCAGGCTGTTGGCTTTTTGCTCGATAGAAGCCGCGAGCAACTCACTCTGCTGGCTTTGTGAAGAGAGCTGCAGAAAATTGGTTAGCTTGTCACTTACTTCGCTGAAATGGCTGCCGATGATTGCCGATGCCTGTGTATAGTCTAAACCTTTCTGTAACTTGAAGAGCTTAAATAGCGGAAAAAGAATGAACCGTAGCAGCAGGAAAACCTCTACGGCTATGAACAGCCAGAAAAGCGCTGTACGGCCACCCGGCGACAGCCAGAGGAAATACTCAACCAAAAGCGTAAAGATAAAATACAACAGCCCAAGCCCTATAAAGAAGATCGTACCGCGGATAAGCTCGTTGGTATAATACTTCTTTATGAAATGCTCCAGCTTGGCATATATGATGTTTTTTGATTCCAAGATGCAATGCTTTGTTAATAACCGATAAAATTACAATTTCCCGATGATATATAAACGCTATTTTCCGGCTTGTATGATAATAACTTAGCGCTTAGTGTTGATAAGTTCACTTCAACATAAATAACTGTGCCATTTTTCGCCAAACGTAAAAACACAGAATTGTATCTTTGCAGCAAAATTTTCAGGGAATGTCAAAACAAGTTCGTGTGCGTTTTGCACCAAGCCCAACCGGGCCACTTCACATAGGCGGCGTAAGGACAGCGCTGTTCAACTATCTGTTTGCAAAGAAACATAACGGTGTATTCTACCTCCGGATAGAAGATACCGACCAGAACCGCTACGTGCCGGGCGCTGAAGAATATATTGTGGAGGCGCTAAACTGGTGTGGTATCCCGTTTGACGAAGGTATTGGGAGAGAAGGCAAGTACGGACCGTACCGCCAGAGTGAACGCAAAGCGATCTATAAAGAATATGCTGATAAGCTAATTGCATCCGGATGGGCATACTATGCATTTGATACAGCTGAAGCCCTTGATGCGGCGCGTACTGCAGAAGAAGCAGAAGGGCGTACTTTCATTTACAACCATTCTAACAGGGACAAGATGGACAACTCGCTGCGTATTTCTGCCGAAGAAACAATGGCGCGTATTGATGCCGGCGAAGAATACGTGATCCGTTTTAAGATACCGGTAGGCGAGACGTTGTTCCTGAAAGATATTATCCGTGGCGATGTAAAGTTCGAAACAAACCTGCTGGATGACAAAGTGCTTTTTAAAAGCGATGGTATGCCAACCTACCACCTGGCCAACATTGTGGACGACCACCTGATGGAAACCACACACGTGATACGTGGCGAAGAATGGCTGCCTTCCCTCCCGCTCCATGCGCTGCTTTATAAGGCTTTTGGATGGGACGCGCCAGAGTTTGCCCACCTTCCGTTAATATTAAAACCCGTGGGCAACGGTAAGCTATCCAAACGTGATGGTGATAAGCTGGGCTTCCCGGTATTCCCGCTGGAATGGAAAGACCCAACCTCGGGAGAAATATCATCGGGCTACCGCGAAAAAGGCTACCTGCCCGAAGCCGTGGTTAACTTCCTGGCGCTACTTGGCTGGAACCCCGGTACCGACCAGGAACTGTTTACCCTGGATGAACTGATACAGATCTTCGACCTGGAGCGTGTTCATAAGGCCGGCGCAAAGTTTGATCCGGAAAAGAACAAGTGGTTCAACCACCAGTATTTCAACAGGCAGGATAATGCGGTTATTGCCAAACAATTCTCGCACCTGTTGCTTGAAAAAGGGATCAACAAACCGATAGAATATATCACCGAAGTGGTACGCCTTGTAAAAGAACGCGCGACGTTTGCCAGCGAGCTCTGGGACCTGTCTGATTACTTCTTTATTGCACCGTCATCATTTGATGAAAAAGCTTCGAAGAACTGGAAACCGGAAACCAAAGACATCATGGAAAAGCTGGTAGAGGTATTATCTGCCACGCACGACTTTTCGTCTGCACACACAGAGGCTATTATAAAAGCCTGGATGGAAGAAAACAGCATCGGCATGGGCAAGGTGATGCAGCCGCTGCGATTAAGCCTTGTAGGGGCTTTAAAAGGCCCTCACCTTTTCGATATCATGGAGATGATCGGCCGCGAGGAAACGATAAGCCGTATCAGGAAAGCTACTGAAGCCCTATCCAATTAATACTAAGCCTCCGCATCAACGGAGGCTTATTTTTTATATATTAACCGATATTATTAACAACATTATCATGGGATCTATTTTTCTGGCCGTACTGGCCTTCTTCGGACTGATCATTTTCTTCTCGTCCTTTTTTACCGTGAAGCAGCAAACGGCTGTAATTGTAGAACGCTTCGGAAAGTTCCAGAGCATACGCCACGCGGGCCTTCAGCTGAAGATACCTATTATCGATAAGATCGCCGGGCGGCTAAACCTCAAGATCACGCAGCTTGACGTTATCATTGAAACTAAAACCAAAGAGAACGTGTTTGTGAAGATGAAGGTTTCGGTACAGTTTAAAGTCATACAGGAGAAAGTGTATGAAGCTTTCTATCGCCTCGAATATCCGCATGACCAGATCACTTCCTATGTATTTGACGTGGTGCGTGCCGAAGTCCCTAAGCTTAAACTGGATGACGTATTTGAGCGGAAAGATGATATTGCTATCGCAGTAAAGCGCGAACTGAATGAAGCGATGTCAACATACGGCTACGACATTATAAACGCGCTTATAACCGATATTGACCCCGACCCGCAAGTGAAGCATGCCATGAATCGTATTAACGCAGCAGACCGCGAGAAATCGGCTGCAGAATATGAAGCCGAAGCACAGCGGATCCGCATTGTAGCGAAAGCAAAGGCAGAAGCCGAAAGTAAGCGCCTGCAGGGACAAGGTATAGCCGACCAGCGCCGGGAGATTGCCAGAGGATTGGTAGAAAGTGTGGACGTACTGAATAAGGTGGGCATAAACAGCCAGGAAGCGTCGGCGCTTATTGTAGTGACACAGCATTATGATACGCTTCAGGCAGTAGGCTCTGATACCAACAGCAACCTGATATTGCTTCCTAATTCGCCTCAGGCAGCCAGTGACATGCTGAATAATATGATCGTATCCTTTACCGCATCTAACCATGTGGGCGAGGCATTAAAGAATGCCAACGCAAAAAAGCCACGAAAAGATGACCACGACAATTTTAATCCGCCGCCGGCATTACCGCCCGCTGAATAAAGAAAAGGCCCCGCAATTGCAGGGCCTTTTCTTTTAAAATATCTTTTTGAATAAAAAGGTAAGTGCGGCTGTTTTTAGCGGACCTCCCAATGCCCCCAGTATACTAAGCGCTTTTTTAGGAGTATCGCCAATCAGGTTCTTTATCTCAAGGCTTTCCTTTGTCTCATCAAGTTCCCTTAAAAACTTTTGGTAGGCAAGGTCTTTTTCTACCTTCAAAATCTCCAGTTCCCTGTTGATCTCGTCATAAGTGTGGTATATCTTAGTATCTGCCATTAGTATTTTTTTAAAAAGATCCGGGAAAATTTAGCGAGTATCGGGCCTTCAACAATCTTATCCTGCACTTTATACACAATAATAGCAGCGATAAGATATATAAAGCCCACAATAAGGAAGCCATAAGCAAAGTTATCCAGCGCATAACCTATACCCAAAGCTATGGCGATAGAAAAGAAAATAGTTACGATAAGCAGCATTACTGCCAGCAGAAACATCTTCAGCATCATGGTGGTCGACTTCATAAGAAGCTTGAAACCCCAAAGCTTATAATATCTCAGGTTTGCATCGAGCAGCTCTTTGGCCTGAAACTTCAGGTCTTCTACATTTTCTTTTACGTCGTCAAATGCCATAGGTGTCTGTTTTATTTATCAAAGCGGATTATACCTGTGCTTTTTCGCTGTTGCTGTTGCTTTTAAGCTCCTGCAGCTTACGCTCAAGTGCTTCGATCACTTCATCCTTTTTATGTTCAACATTGGTTACCAGGTTATCAAGTGTAGACTGAAGATCCTGCTGCGCACCGCCAAACCTGTTTTTTACAGTATCGGTAAGCTCTGCAAGCTTGTCTTTCAGCTCGTCCCTTTTTTGTCCGTAGCCATCTTTGATCTTCCTTCTTGTTTTTGTTCCTTCGTCCGGGGCAAATAATATTCCCAGTGCAGCTCCTACTGCCGCGCCTGCAAGCACGGCTACTATTG
>JAGKWW010000077.1 GCA_021151665.1 Flavobacteriaceae bacterium | reverse complement strand
TAACAAAAAGTGTGGTAATGCTTATCTTTGGCTTAATGAAAGACATGCCTCCATCACTGCTTCTTCGTTTGCACCAGCGTCGTGATGCCAATGCGCTGCGTTCGCTTCCCGAACCTAATGACAGGGTCGATTTTTCATCGAATGATTACCTGGGGTTTGCGCGCAACGCAGCATTATACGAGAAGGCCAACCAATATCTGTCTGCTCATAATATAAAAGTGAATGGAGCAACGGGTTCGCGGCTTATTACCGGCAATCACGGCCTTTATCTTGTAGTAGAAAAAATCATCTCCGCCTTCCACAGTGCCGAGTCGGCGCTTATTTTCAATTCCGGTTATGACGCCAATGTGGGGCTGTTTTCATCGGTTCCGCAAAAGGGCGATGTGGTTTTGTATGATGAATATATCCATGCCTCCATCCGCGACGGAATACGCCTGAGCCATGCGCAGGCCTTTAAATTTCGCCATAATGACAATTCGCATCTCGAAAGCCTGATTGGCAAGTATAAAACACCAAATAACGAACTTTACATTACTACGGAATCGGTATTTTCCATGGATGGCGATTCCCCCGATATGGCTGCACTTTTGAAGGTAGCCGACATTTACGGCTGCCGACTGATAGTAGATGAAGCCCATGCTTTAGGAGTATTGGGAAAAAACGGTCAGGGTTTGGTAACTGCGGATGATAACGTATTTGCAAGGGTCGTTACCTTCGGCAAAGGGCTGGGCTGCCACGGCGCCGCGGTGCTTGGCTCGACCGAACTGAAAGAATATCTAGTTAACTTCGCGCGAAGCTTTATCTACACCACCGGCGTGCCACCGCACTCGCTGGCTGCCATTCTTTGCGCATACCATCATCTGGAAAGTAACGGGCAACATGAAATCACAGCGCTTCAAAAGCTTATTTCATTTTTCAACGAAGAAGTGGTTCGGTTAGGTTTAGGATCTTTTTTTATCGACAGTAATTCTGCCATACATTGCGCAGTAGTTCCGGGAAATGAAAAAGTGAAAGAAGTGGCGCTACTGCTTCAGGAAGCCGGCTTTGACGTGAAGGCCATCTTGTCGCCCACCGTGCCACACGGCAGCGAGCGCCTTCGCATTTGCCTGCACAGTTATAACACACCACAGGAAATAACTACGGTACTTACTACGCTTCGGGCTGCACTTCGTCGATAGCCTCACTTTTTTTTCGCCGCTTTCGCCGTTTAAACCAGTTGCTGTCTTCTTCACCAAAGAGGTAGGCATACGGCTGCGTTTCGGGGCTTAGCTCAAATAATTTTTTAAGGATCGCAATGGTAGGTATGATAAGGATCATGCCCACCATACCCCATATTGCCCCGCCTATCAGCAATCCGAGAAAAGTTACCAACGCATTCAGGTTAACGTTGCTGCCTGTAATTTTGGGTGTAAGGAATGCTCCTTCGAGCAACTGTATGAAGGTAAAGGCTACTACAATGGCTATAGGGTAAAATACATTGTCTTTAGTAATAAGCGCAAAGATAAAGGGTAGCGCCGCACCCAGCGATGGCCCCAGGTAGGGAATGATGTTCAGCATCCCCGCAAGCACACCAAAAAAGATTGCATGTTCTATCCCCAGCGAAAATAGTACTGCGGTATTTACCACAGCTAATATCAGCATTACCTTTCCGGCGCCCAGTATGTAAGCATGCACGATCTTGCGCAGCTGGGTCATTTTTTGCAAAAGTGAGTCATTATCCTGCCTGCGGAAAACTTTGGTGATGAATATGGCAAGGTGATCGCGATAGATAAGCAGAAAGAAGATAAATACGGGTAATAGCACCACATTAGAAACCACATCGAGTACAGACATCAGCAGTTGCGTCGGCGTCGTTTCGGCGGGATGCACCATCTCTACGGCCTTTTTAAATTCGAATCCGTGGCGCATACCCATGTCCACCCCCAGATTGTCATAGGCCCATCTGTTGGCAATGATAGCATATTGGTTGAGCTTTACCTGAAGGTCGCCACCCAGGTCGGCCATAAATGTGCGTACCTGCAGATAGATAAAAATAAGTATGCCGCTGATAACGATCAGGAATGCGAGCAGTACTATGAACGCGCTGATAGACCGCGGTATCTTCCGCCGCTCAAGGGCGTTGCAGGCGGAGGTAAGCAGCATCCCGATATACCCTGAAATGAATAACGGGACCAGCAGCCCTTTGGCCACGATCATAAATGCTACAATGATAATGATGAGCAGTGAGATAAAAACTGTTCTGATATAGGCCGGGATGCGAAGCGTTTCCATATAAGTAAAACCGCGTTAATTTGGTGGTTGCATTTCAAAGTTAATTATTTAAAAAACAGCGAAATGGTAACATTTTATTAAAATGCACTGCCTGGCGATGGTGCAGTTGCATTAATACGGCCGCGGAATAGAAAGCAAAACAATGTAACTTTACCAAATGGAACAACGCTATACCAAAATTGCTACCTGCCAGTATAGTGCAGAGGCTGCGATACTACGCGGCAAGCTCGAAGCTGAAGGGATACGCGTATTCATGGCCGACACGTATACGGTTGATGTAGACCCGCTGATAAGCAATGCCATTGGCGGCGTAAAGCTCTTCGTGGAAACCGAAGATGCAACACGGGCTATCGAAGTACTGCGCGATGTGAGCCTTTATTCTGTTGATGACGAAGGACATATTTTGGAGTGTCCCGACTGCGGTGCGGCAACGGTAGAAGTAATGAGCACTATCCGGGACCTCAAGTCACTTCTTGCTTTCCTCTTTAGTTTTGGGACACTCCCATTTTATACGAAATACAAATACCACTGCAATAATTGCGGACACGAATTTAATATCAGATGAAACTCTTTATTACAGGAATAGGGACCGACGTAGGTAAAACCCTAGCATCAGCCATTATTACAGAAGCGCTTGAAGCCGACTATTGGAAACCCGTACAGGCGGGTGACCTGGAGGATTCTGACAGCCACAAGATCAGGCGATATATCAGCAATACCAAAACCCATATTTTCCCGAACGCGTATGCGCTCAATACCCCGGCGAGCCCCCACTACGCGGCAGAGCTTGACGGGATTTCCATCAATCTTTCGGATATACGCGAACCCGAAACAAAAAACCATCTGGTTATAGAAGGGGCAGGTGGCATCTTTGTTCCGCTCAACGAAAATGATACGATTGCAAACCTGATACAGCCCGACTACAAAGTGGTGATAGTATCGCGCCATTACCTGGGCAGCATCAACCATACGCTGCTTACCATAGAGGCGCTAAAAAACCGGAGTTGTACGATAGCAGGAATTGTTTTTAACGGTGATGGAAATGCAGCACCAGAACGCATCATATTGAACAAAAGTGGCTTGAAGATGTTAGGGCGCATCGGCAACGAACCCTATTTTGACAAGAATGTAGTAGCGGAGTATGCTGATGCATTTCGCCCTGAGTTAATGAAACTTGATGGCAATGGAGAAAAATAATATTGCATCGCTGGATGCCCAAATGCTGTGGCATCCTTATACCCAGCATAAAACTGCCGCCGCCGCAATACCAATTGTAAAGGGCGAAGGCGCGCTACTTTGGGACGATAAAGGAAAACGGTACATCGACGCGATTGCTTCATGGTGGGTAAACCCGTATGGGCACAGCAACCGCTATATAGCCGATGCCATATACCGCCAGCTTACAACGCTCGAACATGTGCTCTTTGGCGGATTTACGCACGAACCCGCGGTTACACTTGCGCAAAGGCTGTTGCCGCTTCTTCCGCAGAACCAGAAGAAATTGTTTTTTTCCGATAACGGGTCAACCGCGGTGGAGATCGCCATCAAGGTAGCGCTGCAATATTATTACAACAAAGGACAGAAGAAAACGAAGATCATTGCTTTTGAAAATGCCTTTCACGGTGATACGTTCGCTGCCATGGCGGCCAGCGGTATTTCTTTCTTTACCGAGGCCTTCAGCGGCTCGCTTATAGAAGTAGCCCGGATACCGGTTCCTGTAAAAGGCCGGGAGAAAGAGAGCTACGATGCATTGCGCAGGCTTGCCGAAACCGGCGAGTATGCCGCTTTTATCTTTGAACCGCTTGTGCAGGGGGCGGCAGGGATGGTGATGTACGAGGCACCGGCATTGGATGCGCTGATTTCTATCTGTAAGGAATCGGGTATCTTCACGATTGCCGATGAAGTGATGACTGGCTTCGGCAAAACGGGAAGGCATTTCGCGTGCAGCTACCTAAATGAGCAGCCGGATATGATGTGCCTGTCTAAGGCGCTTACCGCGGGTACTATTCCCATGGCAATTACCACCTTTACGCAGGAGTTGTTTGATGGCTTTTATGATGATGACGTAAACAAGGCACTTTTCCACGGGCATACTTTTACGGCAAACCCGACTGCCTGCGCCGCAGCTATCGCTGGGCTCGATCTGTTGCTGTCGGAGGAAATGCAGGATAATATAGCGCGTGTCAATAGCCGCCATCTTGAATTTGCCCGACAGATAGAAACACATTCGCGAATAAACAACATTAGAGTTTTGGGCGTTATCCTCGCCTTTGAGATACGCCGTGAGGGGAAGGAAGACTATTATGGAGGATTCCGAAACAGGCTGTATGATTTTTTCATTGCGAACGGAGTTATACTGAGACCGGTGGGCAATACTGTTTACATCCTGCCGCCCTATATTATTAGCGACGATTTATTAAGAAATATTTATGATATTGTAAAACAGGCCGTTGACGAAATAATGTAATTTTAAAAGACTTAACCGTCTTATATGATACATCCCGATACCGAGCTCCGTTTTATCAATGATACAATTGGCTATGGCGTGGTTGCAAGCAAATTTATCCCCAGGGGTACGATTACCTGGGTGCAGGACGACCTCGATAAAGTGTACACACATGATGATATCAGCAGGCTGAATCCGATTGTATTAGAGCATCTGGAAAAATACAGCTTTACCAATGCAAAGGGGCAGAAGGTTCTGTGCTGGGATAATGCCCGGTTCGTAAATCACAGTTTTAGGCCAAGCTGCATGTCTACCGCCTACGATTTTGAGATTGCGATACGCGACATCCATCCCGGCGAACAGCTTACCGATGATTATGGCTACCTTAATGTAGAAGAGCCTTTTGAAGCGGAGGATGAAGGGACCGACAGGAAGGTAGTTTACCCAGACGATATCCTGCGTTATTATAAAGAATGGGATGCTGCTATCGAAGCCAACTTCGATACCATTGGTGTTGTATCTCAACCGCTTCAGGCCTATATTTCGCCCGCCAATTGGCAAGCTTTCATCCAGGCGATGCGCGGCGAGGCTCCGCTACGGTCGATCAAAACCTGCTACTTTGAACATAAAGTCGTGAACCGCGATTAAACAACTCCTGACTTTGGCGTATTTTTGCCGAAATTAATTGCAAGTGGCGTTACCGGTTTCGATACTCTCTATTGGTTCTTTATCTCCTTTAGGGCATACACCTGAAAAGGTTTGGCGAAATTATTTGTCGGACCGGCACTTTATTACCTCACACAAAATAGGCGGGGACTACGTACCTGTATCTGCCCTGAGTGCCGATGAAGCTGAGATTGTAAACAGCATCCGCACGTCCGACTCCCGGTATAAAAATCTCGATGACTCTGTGCTATATGCAATTGCTGCGTCACGCAGCGCTGTAAAGCTTGCGGGTTGGGCACCGGGCGAAACATTTGGGGTGAACATTGGTTCATCACGTGGGGCAACGCAGCTTTTCGAAAACCATTACGACGATTTTTCAAAGCTTGGTAAAGTGAGCCCCCAAGCTTCGCCGGCAACAACGCTAGGCAATATTTCCTCATGGGTAGCCGCCGATCTTGCCACTGCCGGGCCTGAGATATCGCACTCCATCACCTGTTCTACAGCGCTTCATGCAGTGCTCAATGCCGTAGCGTGGCTGGGATCGGGCATGGCAGATAAGTTTCTGGCCGGTGGCAGCGAAGCCCCGCTCACGCCATTTACCATCGCTCAGATGAAAGCGATGAAGATTTACAGCCAGTCACCCGGGGAATATCCGTGCCGGGCGCTTGACATGGCTAAAAAAGAGAATACAATGATTTTGGGCGAAGGCGCTGCTGTTGCATGCCTTGAAGCAGGCAGTAAACATAATGCCTTAGCTGTTATTGAAGGTGTGGGCTATGCCACAGAAATACTTGCCCACGGTGCCTCTATCACACCGGAAGGCGACAGCCTGAAACGTGCGATGCAAATGGCATTGAAAAACACAGATGTTGGCGAAGTTGATGCTATTGTGATGCATGCGCCCGGAACCGTAAAAGGCGACCTCTCCGAATATAATGCTATACAATCGGTATTCGGTAACCATATGCCTTTGCTAACGGGGAATAAGTGGAAGATAGGCCACACCTTCGGAACCTCAGGCCTCCTTAGCCTGGAAATGGCAATTATGATGCTACAGAATAACAAATTCATTCCTGTGCCCTATCTGGAGTCGCCCCCAATGCATAAATCGCTACGTAAAATATTGGTTAACGCGGTCGGATTTGGCGGTAACGCTGTAAGTATCCTGGTATCGCGCTAAAACGAAAAACCCCTGCAGCGGGACACTACAAGGGTTTTTCAAAAACCAACCATCTAAAAAAAACTACTAACTCTATATATTTTTTAAAGTAAATCCGGGGGCGGATTGTCTTATTTTCTTGTAGCAAATATAGGGTGGGTTTACGGCTTTAGGATGGAAACGCAATATCGCTTTTCTATTGTTATATATGATTTCTCTATGGCGAAGGGCGCAATATTTGACGCGGATACGAATATCGGCTATCTGTTATAAATTGCTCATCTGTCAGGGTTTTTAAAAAGTTGACCAGGTCACCTTTATCCTGCTCGTTAAGGGAAATTTTTTGTCGAAGTTGATGGGAAAGTTTGTTAGACGGCTTTATGCCCTCGGTGTAATGAAAAAGCACCATTTGCAAATTGGGGAAACGCCCATCGTGCATATACGGATAGGTGAGTTCTACATTTCGCAGCGATGGCACTTTAAACAATCCGTTATCCGATTTCTTTCCTGTTATTGTGCCACGGCCGGTATCTTTCAGCGCAGGATCTTCGGCCAGCCCGTTGCGTTCAAATTTATCATTGGTAAATAGCGGCCCCGCATGGCAGGAGGCGCAGTTCTGCTGAAAAAGGTTATACCCGCGTTGCTCGCTTTCGGTAAAGGAGAAGCCATTTTCCTTTTGCATCACTTTGTCATATTTCGAATTGGCCGAGATAAGTGTCAGCATAAAGCCTGATAGCGCTTTCAGGGTGCGCTCGCCGGTAATTGTGGTATCTCCGTATGCTTTTTTAAAGAGTTCGGGGTAAATCCGCGATTGCCTTAGTTTCGAAATGATATGCGGTAAGCTCTCATCCATTTCTGCAAAGTTAGAAATAGGGGCCAATGCCTGGGCGTCAATATGGTGCACAGCGCCATCCCACATAAATGTTTTTTTCCACGCAAGGTTTTGCAATGCAGGTGCGTTTCGGGTCCCTATACGGTCGGCTATCCCGTGGCTTAATTTATGGTCATTGTGGGCAAACGCGCTGGTCTGTGAATGGCAGCTTGCGCAGGATACTGTTTATCTGATGAGAGCAGCGGATCGTAAAACAACGCGCGGCCAAGCATCGCCCTTGCCGCCCCTTCTTCGCCGGCGGGCAGGGCGTAAACAGGTTCCGGCCATCCATAAGGTATCGCGGGCTCGCTGCCGGTGACTAAGAAGGCTGCACCGATAGTGCACAATAGTAGCTTAACGGCATTTATCGACATATCGAAAACATTTGGGGCGCGCGGTCAGACATTGTCATTGCCTTTGGTCCGGGCGACATGATATGTGGCGTGAGTTTCACATTTGTAACATCCAGCAATTTTTTTACGTCGATGCAAATGGAAATACTTTCGCTATGCGTAGCAGGCAGGCGTACTTCCCGCGCCGACAGGTAGGGGGAGAGAAACCCGCCAATGTGGTAGGTAAAGTCGGTACCATCGGTTTTTCCCTCCAGCTTCATGTTGATGTAACCGCTTTGCCACGCCCAGTACATGTCTTTTGCCGGATCAAGGTCGCCGTTTCCAATTCCTGCATCGTTGGTTTTTTCGTCAATGCCAATTAAGAAACGGACTTCGTCGAAAACCAAACCGTCGGGAATAGCAAGGGTACGTGACAGGGATTGAGGCTTTTCGACATCCAACAGAAAACAGCTGTTGTTAACAGCGGCAACTTTCTGCCCTTTGTTATAAAAGCAGAATTGTGAAGTGTACAGCCGTGCCACGCTGATGGTGGTGCTATGGGCTTCATTGTCGTAAGAAGTTCCGGTTACCAGTGCATTCCCGTCATATACAAAATGAAAAAAAACCGACAAGCTGCTTTGGGAAAAACAGCTGCCGGAAAAAAATAATAACAGAATTAGATATTTTGCCTTTATACGCATTATTTCATGATCATCCGTGTGGTGTACGTATTTCCGGAATTGGTTACCTTAACTATCAGTACTGCATCAGCGTTTGTCGCGAGGTTTATTTCTGCCGAAGTACCTGTAATTTCTTTTGAATAAACTTTTCGGCCATCTACGGCGAATATTTCAACGAGCGAGTTTCCGGTTAAATCGGGCAGGCTTAGCGTAAACACACCTGACGACGGGTTAGGGTAAGCAGCGAACCGCTCCGGCTGCGCCACTTCTTCAATCCCAAGTGGCACTTTGCATACAGCATCGGACGGAATGGTGATGTTAGGGTTTTGCAGCAGGTCTGAGGCATACGGGGCGCCATAATATTCTACGCCAATATAATACGGGAACTGCGGGGTGCCGGCAGCATCTACGGTAACAAAATAGGCATAAGTTCCTTCAGGATATTCAGGCGTTACGCAAAACCTTCCGTTATATTTATCAAGCGTACCGTTGTTTGATGCGAGCCATTCGTAATCTTCTATGTAAGTTCCTATAGGATATGTGGTGCTTACGGCAGGGCCATAATTGGCTGAGGTTAGCGATACGTTGTAAGGCAGCGTAGTGCGCGTAGTGATGTTGCGGAGCGAATAGCCTGTACGCATGCGCGTTATAGCGCTGGTGGCATCGGTTGCGGTAGAATAGCCGTAAGGGCCATACACAGGGTATCCGTCAAAGGCATAGCCAATGAGTGGCGAATGCACGGTGGCTCCGGTTACAGAATATAACGAGTACGGTTTTGCATGGCTGTGGTAAGCGCCCTGTTGCTGGGGATGCGCCCCGAGCGTGGCATCGAGCACAAAGCCTTCAGACTTATATACTTCTACATTCCAGGTTCCCATACCCATACCGTTGTTGCCACTGCCGTTATAGTAATGTGCGTTAGAAAGTCCGTAGATAGGAACACCATTCTTCAGCATACCGATCGCTCCAAGTTTTGGTGAGATGGTTTTGGTTGTGGGTATAGTAGGTGTGCGGGGAAAAGCGAAAGTATAATTTTGCGCGGTGGGTGCACCAGGGTTCAGGAACTGACCCATATTGGTGGTCATTCCATCGGCCTTTACATATACGTAGGAAGACGTGTAGCACACCTTCGTTACATCGGCCAATGTGGTACTCGTATAAAATACAAACGACGGGTTTGTTGGATTTCCGTTGGTGTTTTGCCAATAGCTGGCATACTGGCCGGCATTCATGGTCCAGGTGTCAATAAGCGGCTGGGCTTTGGTAAGGGTGGCCATGCATGCGGTAAGTAAAAAAGTAAGGATCAGTTTCATTTGTTCTGTGGTTGGGGTTTACAGGTTAGACGCATCTTTGTCATTATCCTTGCGCGGACAACCCGAAAAATTTTAAATAAAAAAATCCCCCACAGATGTGGAGGATTTTCACCAACTAAAAAAACTACTATAAATAATAAAG
>JAGKWW010000076.1 GCA_021151665.1 Flavobacteriaceae bacterium | reverse complement strand
GTTGAAAGTTATAAAGTTCGTCCTGAACATTGAAACATTCTAACCTTAAACATTTGAACTAACATTTTAAGGTGATTATTGCGGCGGGGCTCACCTCTTTCCATCCCGAACAGAGAAGTTAAGCCCGCCTGCGCAGATGGTACTGCATCTTGTGGGAGAGTATGTCGTCGCCTTTCTTTTAAGTCCATATCAGAAATGATATGGACTTTTTTTTTTGCTTATATCCCAAATCCTTAAAAGCTCCAGGCCACATTTTTATCCCAACCGGACTGGTATTAGTTAAAGTTTACCAAGGTAATTGGAAAGATTTGGGAGAAAATCTGCTGATATCCTACAATCGGCCTGTTGTTGGCATTATCGCAGAACAAATCCTGTCATAATTGAATTAGAATCGGCAGAGGCTCCATTATCAATTCAAGCGGTAAGATTGAATTACTCTATTGTCAATTCCTACTTTTAGACCCTCCAAATTCTGGGATGTTGTGCATTTTATCGATTATTTCCGGCACTTCATACATAATCCAAATGTTAATTTATTTTCTTAATTTAAATTAAGTAAATTTAAACAAGAAATTACATTGATTTTATTTCTTTTGATAATTAAAAGCCAAAGGACTTCTTAAATCTTTAAGAAGAATATAATAAAGGGGGGATTATGGTTAGAAAATTACTTTTAGTATTAGCGGTTGTGTTTACGTGTCTGGCGCACGCGCAACTTTCGCCGTTTCAGTTACAATTATCAAAAACTGATGAAACATGTTTGGGTAACGGCTCTGTAACTATTTCTGTTTCAAACCTTACTCCGCAGTCTACGATGCTTTACAAGGTCTATCGCCTGCCTGATACCTCAAATGCAATTGCAGTTACTGCTGCAAATTCGGTTGGAAGTTTAACCTCAGGGCTTTATCTTGTTGTGGCATATCAATATCTTAATAGCTTCTCGAATTCCCAACAACAGGAAATAGAGATAAAGAGTAATATTCTCCCTTTTGATTTTGAGATAATCTCAGCTAATCTTAACTGTTCTACCGGTGCAAATCTTACTATTAATTCCCTCTCGGGGACTGCCTCATCATTTGAGATTATTTCCGGCCCGGTAGTATTTCCGCTTCAAACGTCAAATATATTTAATAACCTTCCTTCAGGCGTTTACAATATCAGAGCCTTCAACGAATGCGGAATTGCCAAAGTTAAAACTGTTACCGTAAATGTAGTGGCAAATTCACTAGCAATATCCGATGCAATCTTTCCTGACGACGTTAGTATTGTATGCAATACCATAAAAATCGGAAACAGTATTAGTGCAGCTACCGGTTCTATCGGGTATCCGTTAACCGTAAAGCATATTCTTGATCCTTTAAATGTTGCGGGGCAGCAAGCCGAAATAGTGCGGGTATATACCAGTGGCCCGGCAGATGTGCTTGAGGTTTCGGAGTTGTTCCCCAGAAACGCACAGGACTATACTTACACACTGCAGGTTACCGATAATTGCGGGATTGTATATCAAAAGGAAAATATGATAGTTGACACCGATATACAGTTGGATATCACGACCGGTAACTCGCCATGCAGCAATAAATACCTTATGTTGCACGCGAAAGGTTTTATGCCTCCGTATACGATCGACTTTCCTAATGCTCCGGCTGGATTTAATGTAACACAGTTTAATGCTGATGGCAACGGCCCCTTTACCAGCCCTGATGTTCATTATGGGCATTCTGAGAATCCTGTACCATTTGGCACTTATGATATTCGCATTACCGATGCCTGCGGCCGGCAGGTTACCAAAACTTACGAAGTAGAGTTTATACCGCCTACTCCATCAGCCGCCGGTGTAAACAATGGGTGTTTTTCAGGTTTTGGCCGAATAAGGATTGCTATTCCAGAGCAAAAGCTTGTATGGGCTCAGATCATTGCTGCCCCATCAGATTATACACAGCCGCTTCCTAAAAATGTAACAGCTAACATAAATGGTGCGGGTGCACTCAATTTGTCAAACCTTCCCCTGGGCGTTTACACGATAGAGTTTCGTGATGATTGCGGCTATTTATACACAAGTACCGTAGATGTTCCACCATATGTTGAAAAAGATTTTTTCATCAATACATTGCCCGGTTGTGCTGCAGGGTCAGGATCTGTTAGGTTCCGCAGTGGAAATGGCGATTTTACAGCAGTAACTATCACCGCTGCACCGGCGGCATTTGGCCAGCCCATCCCTTATAGCGCGAATACCTTTATTGATACCGAAGGCGACTTCTATATGGCGGGGCTTCCCGCAGGAAGCTATACCTTTAAGGGCACCGATGTTTGTGGCGTGACCAAAGAAAAAACCGTAATGGTTACGGGTTATAACCCTCCGCAAAATCCATTTATCTATACCCCGAACTGCGCATCATTTTCTGTGAAAGTTACAGATAACAGCAACGGGACACAAGGTGTGGCTTACTGGCTTCAAAGGCTCGACCCTGCCACCAATACCTGGGGACATCCGTTGACAGGGGTGGCTTACAACGAGGGTACTGCACCGGCTTCCGAAAACAGCCTCGCACTGACTAACAATCAGGTTCGCGCCAACCTCAATTTTTATGGCAAGTTTCGTATAATAAAGAAATTCGAATCGTTTGGCAACGCCCAGGCCGCCAATGAAATATGCCTTAGCATCCTGGGGCAGTTTGAATATCAGGAAGGGCTCGGGATATCAAGCGCGTATTCGTTAGGTTGCATCGGCGAACCGGGAAAAATCAGAATAGATGCTATAGGGTACCCAACGATATACCGGATCACTAAAAAGAACGGCCTGCCTTTTGTTGTAAATAACGGTACCAATAATGTGTTTGATAATCTTGAGCCTGCCCAGTACCTGTTTGAGATAGAGGACGCTTGTGGCAATATAGTAAACAAGCTTTTTGATGTTCAGATGCTTCCGGCCATTGCCGGTGCAAGCCGACCCATGGATATGATTATCTGCAATGACCAGTCTTCATCATCGCTCGCCGGCCACACTTTTCATCTTACCGACCAGAACCCATCCGTACTCGGACCGCTTTACAGCTCTATGTACAGCATCAGTTACCACCTGACCCAGGCCGATGCTGATAATGGTAGTAATCCGCTGCCGGAATATTATTCAAATACATCGAATGGGCAAACCATATACGTAAGGCTGATACACAACGAAATTGCTATTTGCCACGGTTCCACCAGCTTTAAGCTTTTTGTGAGCGATACGCCTCAGCCTGAAATCACTACAACCGGGGTAATATGTGATGGCGAACCGATCACGCTTACTGCCGACCGCGGTTATGATGCCTACCTTTGGTCTACCGGCGAAACAACGCAGAGCATTACCGTATCTCAGCCGGGCCTTTACAGCGTGGTAGTAGACAAAAATCACGGTAATGCAGTATGTAGTGGCACTGCAGATGTTGACATAAAACAATCGGTTACACCAAAGATCATCGAAATAAAATCGTCTGACTGGACCGAGGACCAAAACACGATTACGGTAGAAACAGACAATGCTGCCAAATATCTCTTTTCGCTCGATGGGGAAAATTATCAGGAGGAAGCCAGTTTTGGTGGCCTGACCGCAGGCGTTTATAAAGTGTTCGTGAAGGACGACCTTGGCTGCGGGCTGGATATGAAAGAAATTGTCCTGATGAACTATCCTAAATTCTTTACGCCAAACGGCGACGGCCAAAATGACAAGTGGCACATTAAATATAGTATGCTTGAGCCACACATGAAGATAGCAATTTATGACCGTTACGGCAAAATGGTAACCTCATTCGGTAGCGGCTACGAAGGCTGGGATGGTACCGAAAACGGCCGCATGCTACCTTCCACCGACTATTGGTTTGTGGTTACCCGCGAAGATGGCCGTGAACTGCGAGGACATTTTGCCTTGATGAGATAATGGTTTACGGGCTTCAATCCCGCCCATAAGATCCCCTGAAATTGTTAATTGCTCCCACAAAATTACTGTAACAATAAAGGTGCCATCGGGCACCTTTATTTTTTTACATCTTTCTGATTAGCTATTGGAATGAAACGTTATTTGATACGTATTTCAAACATTTTGTCCCAGTTCTTTCCGGTTACAAATAGCGTTTTTGTTTTAGGGTTATATGCGATGCCGTTGAGTACATCCAGCTCGGGGTGCTGGGTCACCTTCCCTTTAAGCTCGGCAAGGTTGAGGACACCTTCAACAGTTCCGGTAGCCGGGTCGATAACGGCGATTGCATCTTTCTGGTAAATATTACCGTAAATCTTTCCGTTTACCCATTCCAGCTCGTTCACCGCCTTTATCTTGCTGCTTTCGGTGTATACATTCACATAATCAGCCTCTTTCAGCGTGGCAGGGTCGAGTTTGTATATCTTCTCGCTGCCATCACTCTGGTACAGGTACTTATCGTCATGCGTAAGGCCCCAGCCTTCTATATCTTTGAAATATGTAAAATCCTTCTCTTTTTTCAGGCTGCCGGCATCATAGATGAAACCCGTATTTTCTCTCCATGTAAGCTGGTACACCTTATTGTTGAAGATAGTGATGCCTTCGCCAAAAAACCTTCCTGCCAGCTCAATCTGCTTATACACTTTCCCGGTCTTGTAATCCACTTTGCGCAGTTTGCTTTCGCCATATTGGCCTGTACCTTCAAAAAGCGTGTCGCGGTAAAACTCAAGTCCCTGGGTGTAGGAAGTCATGTCGTGCGGATAGGTGTTCACAATCTCATACTTTAAAAGCTCGGGCGCTTTTCCCGCAGCAATTTCTACGCGGCCTGTAGCACCTGTGCTTTCGCCACCCCGGTACACCATCGCACGTATTTCCTGGTAACCCAGTTTGTAGCCGTTTAGTACAACCGGTAATTTTTTGCCGGCAGGGGCACTGCCTACGCGCTTGTCGTTGATAAGGTATTGTATAGAATCGATCTTTTCATTTTGCGGATTGGTGATGCCCAGCTCCAGCGTTTCGCCCAGCTTATAGGTTTCTTTCATGCCCGAAGTATCGAGTAAAAAGGCACTTTCTTCAGGAGTGTCATTTTTTTTTCCGTCGCCACAAGAGGCTATTAAGGCTCCCAAAGCAATGGCAGCCAAAATGTTATATTTTTTCATGGTTGTCTGTAAATATGCCACAATATACAATTGTATTTTATAACGGGCAATTGCCTTGCAAAAATATAAAAAGGTTGTATATTTGCACCGGCAAGTCCTACACGACCAGCTCCTGCAGACTCCTCCAGGGTGGGAACACAGCAAAGGTACGTGGTTGTAGCGGTGCGATGTAGGTCGCTTGCCATTTTTTCTTTTTTTTACTTCGCAGTCTCCTTAGGGAGATTTTTTTGTTTTTGGGCAGCATCACTTTTGCGCCCTTTTTCAGGCCATTTTCCCGCTTTCGCCTATAGCTGCCTCGTGCCTCGGCAGGCTGCCGGCTCTATCGGGGCTAGGGGAAGAACCATTTATTTTAAATTCTGAATTATAAATTTTGATTTTGGCGACCCACTGGGGAGTTTGATTGCAACGCAATTGGTCTGAATTGGTGCAATTCGTGCCACGCCCTCTGCGCATCTTCGCGACTCCTTTGCGTATCTCTGCGAAACAACCTACTTTAGCATTACCAAAAAGAACACAATGAGCAAAGTTGTCCTCATTACCGGCGGCTCGTCGGGTATAGGCAAAGCGATAGGGGAGTACCTCCACAGTAAAGGCTTTACCGTATATGGCACCAGCCGCAATCCGGATCGCATTACAGGTTCCGTTTTCCCCCTCGTAGCCCTGGATGTACGCAATGGTGAGAGCATCCGTTCTGCCGTGGCCGAAATTATCAGCCGCTCGGGCCGTATCGATGTATTGGTGAACAATGCAGGCGTGGGCATTACCGGCCCACTCGAGGAAATTCCCGCCGAAGAGATTCGCAACAATTTCGAAACCAACCTGTTTGGGCCGATAGAAGTAATGAAGGTCGTATTGCCGCACATGCGCAACCAGCGTGGAGGGCTCATCATTAACGTGACCTCAATTGCCGGATATATGGGCTTGCCTTATCGAAGTGTATACAGCGCTTCCAAAGGTGCTTTGGAACTTATTACCGAGGCGCTTCGTATGGAGGTAAAAGCATTTGGCATTCACATTACTAATGTAGCCCCGGGAGACTTCGCGACCAATATTGCCGCCGGCCGGTACCATGCGCCATTGGTAAAAGGCTCGCCTTACGAAAAAGTGTATGGCGGTATGCTCGCTACCATGAACGACCATGTAGATGCGGGATCTGACCCGGTGCAGATGGCCCAGGCGGTGTACGATATCATCCAATCGCCCGCCCCGAAAGTACATTACAAGGTGGGGGCTTTCATGCAGAAATTCTCAATAGTGCTTAAGCGCATCCTGCCGGACAAAATGTATGAAAAGATGCTGATGAACCATTATAAATTGTAATTTTGCACCAAATTTGTGAAACACAACAATCTAAATAACAACCGATGAAATTTTTTATTGATACCGCAAACCTCGCGCAGATCAAGGAAGCACAGGAGCTTGGCGTTCTGGATGGTGTAACTACAAACCCATCGCTTATGGCCAAAGAAGGCATTACCGGCAAGAACAACATCCTGAAGCATTATGTAGACATCTGCAATATTGTGGAAGGTGATGTAAGTGCAGAGGTAAATGCAGTAGACCTTGAAGGCATGATACGCGAAGGCGAGGAGCTGGCCGACCTGCATGACCAGATCGTGGTAAAACTACCAATGACAAAAGACGGTATTAAGGCTTGTAAATATTTCTCTGACAAAGGTGTCAAGACCAACGTAACGCTTGTATTCTCTGCAGGGCAGGCTATTCTTGCGGCGAAGGCGGGCGCAACCTATCTATCGCCATTTATTGGCCGCCTTGATGACGTATCTGTAGACGGGCTAAACCTGATCCAGGAAATACGCGAGATCTATGACAACTACGGGTTCGAGACTGAAATCCTTGCGGCATCGGTGCGCCACACCATGCACATCGTGAACTGTGCCAAAATAGGCGCCGATGTAATGACAGGCCCGCTTTCCGCTATTACCGGTTTGCTAAAACACCCACTTACTGATCTTGGACTGGCACAATTCATTGCCGATTACGAAAAAGGGAACAAATAATCCCTGCCTCGTTTACGATATGAAGGCTGCCCGAAAAGGCAGCCTTTTTTGTTACCGGACGGACTAATCAACTATCAACCCATCAACAAATAAACCGCAAAAGACATGAATTTCTCACTTCGCCCCTGGACACCGGCCGACCTGCCATCACTGGTACAATATGCCAACAATGCTAACATTGCAAAGAATATGACCGATGGTTTTGCCCATCCGTACACCGACGAGCACGGGCGCAATTTTATAGCTTTTGCCACTGCAGAAGATCCCGTTCGCATTTTTGCGATAGATGTAAATGGCGAGGCCGTAGGCAGCATTGGCCTGCACCCGCAGCACGACATACAGCGTAAGAATATGGAACTGGGCTACTGGCTTGCCGAACCCTTTTGGGGCAAAGGGATTATGCCGCAGGCCGTTCGCCAGATGGTGGATTACGGTTTCGCCAATTTTGAAGTTACACGAATCTTTGCGAGGCCCTTCGGAACCAATATCGCATCGCAGAAAGTGCTGGAGAAAGCAGGCTTTACCCTGGAGGCCCGCTTCGAAAACACACTTTTTAAAAATGGTGAGTTTGTTGATGAGTTGGTTTATGCAGTGCGCAGATAGTTTGCTATGCCTTCTTAATGATTAGTAGTACGCAAAGCAAAGAGCAAAGGAGACGCGAAGATTCGCGAAGCTATACGCGGATTTGTGTCATTCGTGTCAAACTCTTTGCCAATCTTCGTGCCTTCTTTGCGGATCTTTGCGAAATTTTTACCACAAAGTTCACAAAGCTCCCACGAAGTTCACAAAGCTTTTAGTGAGATCAGTGGCGAAAAATCCTCTGCGAATCTTCGTGCCTTCTTTGCGGATCTTTGTGAAATTTTCCACCACAAAGTTCACAAAGCTAGCACGACGAATACAAAGCAATTGGAGAAAATTCGTGTCAACCTCTTTGCGGACCTTTGCGGACCTTTGCGAATCTTTGTGAAATCCTCTACCACGAAGTTTACAAAGTTATTAGTGAAATCAGTGGCAAAAATTCCTCTGCGAAACTCTGCGCCTTCTTTGCGAATCTCTGCGGAATGTCCCCTAATCGAAATTTAAAATTCTGAATTCAAAATAATTATTTAAACATGTCCATGCCTGGGATGTTCGGCATGCCTTCTTTGGCTACAGCGCCAAGCTCCGCTTCGTTAACCGATGTAGCTTTGGCAATTGCTTTATTCAGCACCAAAACCAGGTAATCTTCCAGCTGCTCTTTGTCTTCCAGAAGGCTGTCATCCACTTGTATTGATTTGATCTCGCGGTTGGCGGTTAGCGTTACTTTCAGCAGGCCATCACTGCTCTGTTCATCTACCAGTACTGTGTCGAGCCTTTTCTTTGTTTCTTCCATTTTTTTCTGGGCTTCCTGCAGCTTGCCCATCATGCCCATAATATCTCCAAACATTTTATCGTGCTTTATAAATTAGTATTACTGCAAAAATATTAAATTGCATACTTATCTAATCTTAAAAGTATGAAAAAGCAAATGCTCTTGTATAGTGTTTGTGCTATTTTTGCAGCAAATGCCCAAACTTCAAAAACGTCTATGACAGGAACAATTACTCCGCCGGTGGCTGCCGTAAAGCCCAAGAAATTAGAAAAGCACGGCGATGTGCGCACCGATAACTACTACTGGCTCAACGAGCGCGAAAACCCCGAAGTAATAGATTACCTGAACAAAGAGAATGAGTATTACAAACAGATGACCGCCCATACAGAGCAGTTCCGCAAAGATCTGTTCGAAGAAATGAAGGCGCGCATCAAGGAAGACGATGCTTCGGTGCCGTATTTCTATAATGGATATTACTACATTACCCGTTTTGAGAAAGGCAAGGATTACCCGATATTCTCCCGCAAAAAAGGCAGCCTCGATGCAAAAGAAGAAATCATGTTCGATTGTAATGAAATGGCAAAAGGACATTCATACTTCCACCTGGGCGGGCTCAATGTAAGTGAAGATAACCAATGGGCAGCCTTTGGTGTTGACACCGTTTCGCGCAGGCAGTACACGATACAAGTGAAGAACCTGCTTACAGGTGAGATACTTCCACTAAAAATAGAAAATACAACAGGTGGGTCTACATGGGCGGGCGACAACAAGACGCTTTTCTACACCCGCAAGGATGCCGTTACGCTCCGTTCGGATAAGATATACAAACATAAGCTGGGTGCCGATGCTGCTTCGGATGTGATGATCTTCCATGAAAAGGACGATACCTACAACACTTATATCTATAAAGAAAAATCTAAGAAATACCTGGTAATAGGTTCTACGAGTACACTAACCAGCGAGTTCCGTGTACTGGATGCAAAGACACCGGATAGCGAGTTTAAGATTTTCCAACCGCGTACGCGTGGGCTCGAGTACCACATCTCGCATTACGGCGATAAATGGTACATTGTGACCAACAAAGACAAGGCGACCAACTTTAAGCTGATGACAACGCCGGAAGGCAAAACCGGCAAAGAAAACTGGGCCGACCTGATACCGCACCGCAAGGACGCGCTTCTGGAAGACATCGAGATATTTAAAAACTATCTTGTGATCAGTGAGCGCAGCAACGGGCTCAACAAAATACGCATACGCCCGTGGGATGGCAGCGCCGAATATTACCTGCCTTTTGATATCGAAACGTATTCTGCCGAGACGGGCACCAATCCCGATTTTGATACCGATGTCCTGAGGTACAGCTACCAGTCACTCGCCACGCCGTCTTCTGTTATCGACTTCAATATGAAGACAAAAGAAAAGACGGTGCTGAAGGAGCAGGAAGTGCTGGGGGGCAAATTCGACAAAAACAATTATACCGAAGAGCGTGTCTGGGCTACGGCTGCCGACGGAACCAAAGTGCCAATATCTATGGTAT
>JAGKWW010000021.1 GCA_021151665.1 Flavobacteriaceae bacterium | reverse complement strand
ATATTGCTGCGGCCCTGGGCATATCCAAAAAAACCATTTACCAGCATTTTGCAAACAAAACGGAGTTGGTTGAGGCCGTTACGTTTGAATTATTTGAAAAGATATCTACAGGCATCGACGCAATCCTCTCATCGGGCAAAAACCCCGTAGAAGAAATTTTTACGGTTAGAAAATTCCTCATTCAAAACCTTAACAACGAAAACGCCTCGCCATTTTACCAACTGCAAAAGTTCTTCCCCGATCTTCACACGGCACTTCGCCAGCGCCAGTTCGAGAAGATGCATAAGGGAATGATCCAGAACCTGGAACGGGGTGTTGCACAAGGATTTTACAGAAAAGACATCGATATTGAGTTCATCTCGCGGATATACTTTACCGGGTTGTCTGGCATTAAAGACATGGATATTTTTCCGTCCTCGAAATTTCGTCCCGAGGAACTGACACTCAAATTCCTGGAATACCATTTCAGGGGCATCGTTACGCCGGCAGGATTATTAGTGTTGCGGGATATCCTCGAAAACGATGTAATGAATTTAATTAAATTTTAACATTTGTCGTATTTGAAAACGTCATAAATTTGCATTGACAAAAATGTCAAACACTTTAGTCAAACAAAAATGTCAGCAAGAATTTCCGATACCGATACCGAAAAGCTAATCAAGGAAACCGCGATGAACATCTTCTTTGCAGAGGGACGTTTTAACGCGACCACCCAGGAGATAGCCGATGCCGCAGGCGTAAACCGTACGCTGATTAACTACTACTTCCGCTCGCGGGACAAACTTTTTGAGCAGGTTTTTGATGAAGCACACAAGCAGGAGCACGACCTCATGGAGCAGATATTTTACAGCGACCTGCCTTTTAAGGAAAAAATCGCGAAGCATCTCGATGTGTTCTTTGAGCAGGCCCGGAAATACCCTTACCTCGAAATTTACATGGTAACGCAGGTAAACCAGGGCTGCATCATCAAAGACCATGAAAACATGAAAGACCTTCTTCAGGATTTTTACAGAGAGATACAGGAGGAAATGGATAAGGGCAACATCCACCCCATGAAGCCGCAGCAATTTGCGCTGAACTTCATTTCGATGATGTCTTTCCCTGTATCTATGCGCCCTTTATTTCAGGAAACCATGGGCATCACGCCTGCCGAATATGATATCCTTCTGGAAGAGCGGCGCGACGTAATTATGAAAACACTTTTTATCAGATAAACCATCAATCAATTAACAACAGTGACACACATGAGAATACAGCAGATCACCACACCGGCAAAAAAGCTTGGCATTGCGGTCGCGCTTCTGGCTTCTTTCGCTTTAAGGGCGCAGGTTCCGGCGCAGGAACTTTCCCTGAAAGACGCCATTAATTACGCGCTGCAAAACAAGTCGGACGCCAAAAAGGCAAAACTTGCCATAGAGAACAGCAATTACCAGATACAGGAAGTACGTGCAAGGGCATTGCCTACTATTACGGCCAACGGCGGGCTTACGTACAACCCAATTATCCAGCTTACAGCATTTGATGCCTCTGCGCTGCCCGGCGCACCGGCTGATGCAGGCGTATCGCTTGTAGCCTTTGGGCAGAAATGGAATTCTACCGCGGGTGTAAACCTTACGCAGAATATTTTTGACCAGTCCGTATTTACGGGCCTGAAAGCGGCAAAAACAACCCGTGAGTTTTACCAGATCAACGGACAGCTAACAGAAGAAAACGTGATCGAGCGGGTAGCGAACGCTTACTACCAGGTGTATGTGCAGCGCCAGCAGCTTACGGTAATAGAGGCTACCTATGCCAATACAGAAAAGGTGCGCAATATCATCCAGGGGCAGTATGACAACGGACTGGCGCGCAAGATAGACCTGGACCGTATGAACGTAAACCTGGCTAATATAAGTACGCAGCGCACGCAGTTGCGAAATGCTGTGGCGCTTCAGGAAAATGCCCTCAAGTTTTACATCGGCATGCCGATAGAAACACCTATTACGTTGCCGGAACAAAAATTCGAGGTAAGCCCGATAGCAATGGAAGAAACCCGCGATGTGACGCAGCTTACGCAATACCAGCTTCTGAAAAAACAGGAGCAGCTCCTTACCTTAAACAGGAAAGCGGTAATGGCAGCGTACTACCCTACCCTCTCTCTGTCGGCCGGCTATAACTATATCGGGCAGGGGCCTAAACTGCCATGGTTTGCCAAACCGTCTGACAAAGTATACTGGACCGACTTCTCGTCGCTCGGCCTTAACCTGCACATACCTATATTTAATGGCTTTGGTACCCGCGCCCGTGTGCGCCAGGCAACTATCGACCTGAAAGAAATTGAGGCCGATATTGAAGATACCAAACTGGCGCTGGACATGGCCTACCAAAATGCGCGTACGCAGATAACCAACAGCCTGGCAACCATCAGCTCCCAAAAGGAAAATGCGCGACTGGCTCAGGAAGTACTCAATAACACGCAGAATAACTACCAGAACGGGTTGGCCACGCTAACCGACCTCCTGGATGCCGAGAATTCTTATATAGAAGCGCAGAACAATTACACCTCAGCACAGCTTGACTTTAAACTGGCGGAGGTACAGCTCATCAAAGCAAGAGGCGAATTGAAAACACTAACAAACCAATAAATATCATAATGAAAAAGATTTTATATATTATTATAGGTGTAGCCGTTATAGGACTTGGCGCTTACATCCTTACCAAGAACAAAGAAAAGAACGAGGCAGAAACGGCAGTAGTATCGCAAAAAAATACTGCAGTAGCTGTACGTATTGCAACCGTGAAAAACGAAGTACCGAATACAGATTATGTAGCCAACGGTACATTTGAGCCATCGCAGCAGCTGGAATTCCCGGCGGAAAATAACGGCCGCGTAGTACGTGTACTTGTAGATGAAGGAGATGTGGTACGCAAAGGCCAGGTGCTTGCTGTGATTAAGGGCGACCAATTGAACATTGAATTGCAAAACGCACAAGCAGCTTACCAGAATGCGCTTACCGACAGCCAGCGTTACGAAAATGCCTTTAAAACCGGCGGTGTAACCAAGCAGCAGCTGGACCAGGCGAAGCTTGGCCTTGTAAATGCAAAGGCAAGGCTGGACCAGACCAGGATTCAGCTGGGCGATGCATCCATCAAAAGCAGCATCAATGGCATTGTAAACAAAAGGAACATCGAGCCGGGCTCGGTAGTGTCTCCGGGCACAGTATTATTTGAGCTGGTAAACGTATCTACCCTGAAACTTAAAGTTACCGTGAATGAGCAACAGGTAGCCAGCCTTAAAACCGGTACAACCGTTCCGGTAACGGCAAGCGTTTTCCCTGATAAGAAATTCAACGGCAAGGTAACCTTCATTGCCCCTAAAGCCGATGAATCGCTTAATTTCCCTGTAGAGATAGAAATTGCCAACAACCCGGGCAACGAGCTTAAGGCCGGCATGTACGGCTCGGCAGTATTTGGCAAAGGTAAAGCAGAGCCTGCAGTAATGACAATTCCCCGTGTAGCGTTTGTGGGCGGCGTGGGCAACAACCAGGTTTTTGTGGTAGAGAATGACACGGCCAAACTTGTGAAGGTAACTTCTGGCCGCATCTTTGGCGAAGAAGTAGAAATCCTTGGCGGGCTTAAAGAAGGCGATACTGTCGTAACCAGCGGTCAAATCAACCTGCAGGACGGAACCAAAGTTAGCCCTATAAAGTAATTGCACTCCTAACCTCACCTAAGAGGATGGGATAAAAGACACATCAATGAAATTAGCAGAAATATCCATAAAGCGGCCAACACTTATAATAGTGTTGTTCACGATACTTACCCTTGGGGGGCTCTTCAGCTACAGCAGCCTGAGTTACGAGCTTATCCCGAAATTTGAAATGAACGTGGTAACCATTTCTACCGTATATCCCGGTGCATCGCCGAGTGAGGTAGAGAACACGGTGACCAAGAAGATAGAAGACGCGGTATCATCGCTCGAGCTTGTAAAGAAAGTAGAATCCAAATCCTACGAAAGCCTTTCGGTAGTAATGGTGACGCTGGAGCCGGAAGCAGATGCCGACTACTCGTTAAACGATGCGCAACGGAAAATCAATGCCATCGAGAAAGACCTTCCGGAAGATGCAGATCCGCCGGCATTGGTAAAATTCTCGTTAAGCGACCTTCCGGTTATTACCCTGGGCGCAACCTCTAAAATGGATGAGGTAGCATTCTACGACCTCCTAGACAAAAAGATAGAACCGCTTCTGGCACGTGTGCCGGGCGTGGCGCAGGTAACCCTTGTGGGTGGCCAGGAGCGTGAGATACAGGTAAACCTTGACGAAGAAAAGCTAAAAGGCTATGGCCTTAGTATCCCGCAGGTGCAACAGGTGATTTTAGGCAGTAACCTCGATTTCCCTACCGGTAGCATAAAAACGCGTGAAAGCAGCATGCTGGTGCGTCTTGCCGGTAAATATCGTAGTGTAGAAGAAATGCGGAACCTTGTAGTTTCGAGCAAAAACGGTATACAGGTTCGCCTTGGCCAGATAGCCGATGTTCAGGACAGCCAGAAACAAGCTGATAAAATTGCAAGGGTAAACCGTGGAAGCGCTATTGCGGTACAGATCACCAAGCAAACGGAGGCCAATGCCGTACAAGTAAGTGAAGATGTGCACGCTGCCATTGCCAAAATACAAAAGGACTACAGCAAGGAAGGGTTAAAGCTGGAAGTAGCCAATGATACTTCTGAATTTACGCTGGTAGCTGCGGATGCCGTTATCCATGACCTTTTCATTGCAATATTCCTGGTGGCTTTTGTAATGCTGTTCTTCCTCCACAGTTTGCGTAACGCGCTTATCGTGATGGTGTCTATCCCGGCATCGCTTATTGCCACTTTCATAGGTATTTATGTGATGGGTTATACCCTCAACCTGATGAGTTTACTCGGCCTTTCGCTGGTGGTAGGTATCCTGGTGGATGACGCGATTGTGGTACTTGAGAATATATACCGCCACATGGAGATGGGTAAGAATCGGGTACGCGCCGCGTATGACGGTACTGCCGAAATCGGGTTTACCGTATCGGCCATTACTTTGGTAATCGTGGTAGTGTTCCTCCCTATCGCTATGAGTACAGGATTGGTAAGTAACATTATCACGCAGTTCTGTGTTGTGGTAGTTATCGCAACTTTGCTTTCCCTGCTGTCATCATTCACGCTTATCCCTTGGCTTTCGTCACGTTTCGGCAAGCTGGAGCACATCACCGATAAAACATTTTTTGGCCGCATTATCCTTGGTTTTGAAAGAGGCCTTGACCGTTTTACCCATTGGGTAACCGGTATTTTGAAATGGTCGCTGAAGAGCCGCGGCACCAAGCTTGCCAGCCTTGGCGTAGCGGTGGTCCTATTTTTTGGCTCGCTTTTTATCGCCGGTAAATTTGTGGGAGGTGAATTCTTCGCAAAACTCGACAGGGGGCAGTTCATTGTACAAATGGAGCAACCAAAAGATGCATCGCTGGAACAGACGAACTTCATGACACAGAAAGCCGAAGAATTCCTGGCTGGCAAGCCCGAAGTAAAAAGTTTAATTACGACAGTGGGACAAACCAGCGAAGGTTTTTCGGGAGGTGTACAGGGTACGGCATACAAAGCTGAGATTACGGTAACACTGGTAGATGAGGACCATCGTAAGGATAACTCCTTTGTATATGCTGCGAAAACCAAGCGCGAACTTGAAAAAGTTTTGGTAGGAGCAAAAATTAAGACGGTGCCGGTGAGTATCATGGGTGGCGCCGATGACGCACCTATTGCGCTTACGGTAACCGCAAATGACCTTAAGAGTGCGATGGACTATGCAACTAAGGCGGCAGCCGAACTCGCAAAGATAGATGGCGCTACCGAGGTAAAGCTGACCTCTGAGTCGGGCTCACCGGAAGTGAATGTGCAGGTAGACCGCGATAAAATGGCGGCTCTTGGCCTTGACCTTCAAACGATAGGGCTTACCATGCAAACCGCCTTTAATGGAAATACCGATGGTAAATTCCGCGCCGGCCAGTATGAATATGACATCAATATCCGCTTTGGCGAACACGACCGTATGAACATCAATGATGTGCGGAATCTGACCTTTGTAAACAATATGGGCCAGGAAATCAAGCTATCGCAGTTTGCAACCATCACCGAAGGTTCCGGGCCCTCATTGCTCGAAAGACGCGACAAGAGTGCTTCTGTTACCGTACAGGGGCAATCGGTAGGGCGGCCTGTAGGCTCGGTAATTGCAGACTGGCAAGCGAAGTTCCTTGATAAACCCACCCCTGCGGGCGTGAGCTATGTATGGGGCGGTGACATGGAGATGCAGGGTGAAGGTTTTGGTACGCTGGGTATTGCACTATTAGCAGCTATCTTACTTGTGTATCTGGTAATGGTGGCATTGTATGATAGTTTTGTTTACCCGTTTGTGGTATTGTTCTCGGTACCGCTATCCTTTATCGGGGCGCTTCTGGCACTGGCACTGACCAACAATACGCTAAATATCTTCACCATATTGGGTATCATCATGCTCATCGGGCTTGTGTGTAAGAACGCGATCCTGCTTGTAGACTTCACCAACCACCGGAAAGCCGAAGGCGAAAGCACCTTTAATGCACTGGTGCAGGCCAACCATGCCCGTCTCCGCCCGATCCTGATGACCACGATCGCGATGGTAATCGGTATGATCCCGATCGCGTTGGCCAAAGGCGGTGCGGCCCAGATGAACAACGGCCTTGCCTGGGTAATTATCGGGGGGCTTGTAAGCTCGCTGTTCCTTACCCTCGTAATTGTACCGGTGGTATATTCAATCTTCGACAGCCTTATTGCGCGCTTTTCTAAAAAGGAAAAACCAAACTATGAAGAGCTTATGGTTGCTGATTATGAGCACCGCGAGCTAAGCGAAGACGGCTTTACCGTAAAGCACTAAAATATCAAAACACACAAATTTGAGAAGCCTCCGCAGGGAGGCTTTTTCTATGAATTAACGATAACGTAACACAGCTAAAATTTTCATTATTCTTAAAAAAAGGTTAAAGATGTTATTTGCATCGCCACATTTATGCGCAGCAAATGATTTATTTAGAATAATTAAAAACAACTTGTTTAGAATGATTCTGCGTTTTACCTTTGCCTCGCAAAATTTAATTATTCTAAATAAAATGAAAACCAATATTACAAAAACGGTCCTTTCCTTACTGGTCTTGCTGTGCAGCCTGACAATGTGGGCACAGGAGCGTGGAAAAGTTTCGGGGACAATTACCTTAAGCGATAATACAGCCGCAGAGAATATCTCGGTTGTACTTAAAGGTACCAACTACTCGGCAACGACTAATGCATCGGGCGCTTATGAAATACGCAATGTAAAGCCGGGAACTTATACCCTGCGTATATCGGCAATAGGTGTAACCGCAATAGAAGAGGCTGTAACTGTAACTGCTAACGAGACCGTAACCAAAAACATCAGTTTATCAGAAAATCAGGAACAGCTTAGCGAGGTGGTCATTGAGGGGCGTGGCAATAAATTTTCGCGCAGCGAAAGCGCGATCGTTTCTAAGATGCCGCTTAAAGACCTCGAGAATCCGCAGGTGTACAATACTATTACCAGCGAGCTTCTGAAGGAACAGGTGGTAACCAATATGGATGACGCTTATAAGAACGTTCCCGGCCTCGACAGGCTTTGGGAGTCAACAGGGCGTGGCGGCGATGGCGCAGGTTACTTTTCACTCCGCGGTTTTCCGGTACAGCCTACAATGATTAATGGCCTTCCTGCGGTATCTAACGGCAGCGAAGATCCGCAGAACGTAGAGCGTATCGAAGTGATCAAAGGTCCGTCGGGAACTCTTTTCGGCAGCAGCCTTATCTCTTACGGGGGCCTTATCAACGTTACTACCAAAAAACCCTATGACACTTTTGGAGGCAACGTAACCTACACCGGCGGCACCTATGGCCTGAACAGGTTTACTGCAGATATCAACTCGCCTTTTAAAGACAACAAGGGCGGTGTTCGTATCAATGCTGCCTACCATAACGAGAACAGCTTTCAGGACGCAGGCTTCAGGAGGTCGGTATTTGTAGCGCCTTCTGTTCTTTACAAAGCCAGCGACAGATTGACATTTTTTATCAATACTGAATTTTACAACAACCGGAGCACCAATACCGGGATGCTTTTTGTAGATCGTTTTTCTCCGCTACGTGCTACTAACCTAAGCGAACTTGAAGCTTTCGGCTATAACAGGAACCGTTCTTATACCAGTAACGACCTGTACATTGACACACCAACATTTAATGCCCAGGGGCAAATGAACTACAAGATCAATGATCAATGGACATCACAAACAGCATTTTCACGCACCTCTACAAAATCTGACGGTTATTACTCCTATATCTATGAAGCTTCGGGGTTTGCTGAAAGCACAATCGGTCAGCCGCTTAACGGAATGGTGTTTGGACGCTACATGAGCAAACAAAACTCTGAAACCTACGGAACAGACATCCAGCAAAACTTCATTGGCGACTTTAGGCTTGGCAGCTTCAGGAACCGTATGGTGGTAGGCCTTGACTACTTCAACAGGAATGTAGTAAACAACAGCGGCCCTTACGTGGGCAATGGGTACATTTACCTTGGCAACAACCAGTCCCAGTTTGACAGTTTCCTAACTGCTATGGCACAACCAACAGGACGTGATGACTCAGGTGTGCTTACCCAGCCGGGCGTGGATGCGCTTTTGGCAAACGGAAACGTAAACCCGATGAAGAGCAAAGAAGAGATATTCAGCGCCTATGCATCAGACGTGATCAATTTTACCCCTGCTTTATCTGCAATGGTGAGTCTAAGGGTGGACCGTTTTTCAAACAAAGGCGACCTGAGCACCTCATCAGATGACTTTAACCAGACAGCTTACTCTCCAAAATTCGGTTTGGTGTATCAGCCAATCCTTGAAAAAGTTTCGCTTTTCGCTAACTATATGGATGGCTTCAGTAATACTGCGCCGGTACAGGACCGTATTGAAGGTGTATCTATCACCCGTACCTTTAAGCCCGAACATGCAAAGCAATTTGAAGCAGGAACAAAGGTAAGCCTGATGAACAACAAAGTATCGGCTACCCTTAGCTACTACAATATTACAGTAGATGATATGGTGTATTCTATTCAGGAGGCAAACCTTGTTAACCCTGCACTGCCAAACATCATCAACCTACAGAATGGCAAGCAGCGCAATAAAGGTTTTGAGGCGTTTGTTACAGCAAACCCTATCCAGGGGCTTAACATCATTGCAGGCTACAGCTACAATGACAGCAAGCTGCTTGAAGGTGACGGCGACTTTAAAGACCGCAGGCCGGAAAGCGCAGGGCCAATGAACCTGGCCAACCTTTGGGCGAGCTACAAATTTAGCGGTGGTGTGTTAAACGGTTTCGGACTTGGCTTTGGCGGTAACTATGCCAGCGAAAACAAGATTTTCAACAGGAATCTTGCCGGTACTTTTACCCTGCCGGAGTATACGGTACTTAACGCCTCGGCATTTTACACGGTAGAAGGTTTTACCCTTACCCTGAAAATGGATAACCTGACCGATAAGGATTACTACAAAGGCTGGTCTACCATCAGCCCGCAAAAGCCACGCACATTTGCTGCAAGCTTAAGCTACCAGTTCTAATAATAACACAGCGGCGCAGGAACTTCCTGTGCCGCTTTTTACATTGGCCTCATGAAAAATCTTATCATCACCTTCTTATTTCTACTCTCAGCAAACGCTGCCTTTGCGCACTTTATGTGGATTGAAACCAGCCCATCGGGCAAACTGAACCAAAAGCATGAGGTAAAAGTTTTCTTTGGCGAGTACACTTATGGCGTCCGCGAGAAAACTGACGGGGAGGCATTCGGCAAAATGAAAAACTTTGAAGTATGGCTAATCAGCCCTGCAGGAGAAAAATCGAAATTACAATTGCAGCCTTCTGCTAACTATTACAGCGGATCGTTTGTTCCATCGGCTAAGGGAACGTATACCGTAATTCTCAATAACAACAAGGTTGACGTAATAGACTATACGCAATATAATTTTGGTATTTTTAAAACGCACTATCACTCCACCGCTCGAGTTGATGTGGGGTCGGGCGCCCCGGCGACTGCCGCGGCAAATAATGAGGGAATCACTATTATAGACGTTACGGGCAAGCCACATGCAAAATCCGGCGAAGCGGTGCTGAAAATACTGTATAAAGGACAACCCCTGAAAGAAGGCGAAGTAACAGCATTCATCTCTGACCAATGGAGTAAAAAGCTATATACAGATAAAGACGGGTTGGTACGCCTTGCATTGCCGTGGGATGGCGTTTACTTATTTGAGGCGACAACAAAAGAAGAAGTGCCGGGGTCTTATAACGGCAAAGACTACCAGTTTATATGGCATTGCGCCACTTACCGGATTGCTGCGCAGAAATAGGCTGAAATGGTAAAGGATAAGAAAAAGAAAAAAGGATTTAAGTACTGGATAGGGCGCGTCCACCTGTGGCTGGGCCTTACCTCCGGACTGATTGTATTGCTTTTGGCTGTAACGGGCTGCATTTATGTTTTCAGCCAGGAAATTACAGAATGGCTGCGCAAGGAGCAGCTCTATGTAACGGAAGTAAAAGACGAAAAGCTCCCGATTACGCAGGTTTGGAAACAAACGCAACAAACTATTGGTTCGGAGAAAGTAATCAGCAGCGTGAATGTCTACAACGACCCACACCGTTCAATTGAATTCAACGTTTACAAAGCTGCCGAGGGCGGAATCTGGTATTTTGATCATATAGAGCAATATTATTCTATCTATGTAGATCCGTACACCGGAAAGGTATTGGGAATCTACGATGAAGAGGCCGACTTTTTCAATATCGTAAAAATGCTGCACTGGAGCCTGCTTCTTGATACGTCGATCGGACAAACCATTACAGGCTGGGCTACCTTAATATTTGTTATAATGCTTATTACCGGCCTTATTTTGTGGTGGCCAAAAAATAAGGCCGCACGTAAGCAGCGCATGTCGTTTCAATGGAAAGATGGTACGAAGTGGCGGCGCAAAAACTACGACGTGCACAACATCCTCGGATTCTACATATCCTCTATTGCAATTATCATTGCTTTTACGGGCATGGTTTGGGCCTTTTCATGGTTTCAGGCAATTGTTTATGTTGCAGGCTCAGGCACCTTTACCCCACCGGATATAAAAACTGAAAAATCTGTAGTGGCTACGGGCGATAAAGACCACGCCATTCAGAATGCGTATGCCATTTCAAAAATACGCCACCATGAGGCGGATGCATTCAGGCTATCGCCACCGGCGCCATCAGACACTACCGGAGTTATCAACGTTTATATTCAGCAATATAAGGGGGTATACCACACCTCTCATAACCTGCAGTTTGACCAATACACGGGAAAGCTGTTGCGCGAAAGGCTACACAGCGAGAAGAACTTCGGGGAAAAACTAATCACCGCAAACTATGACATCCACGTAGGGGCAATATTAGGTATTCCGGGCAAAATCCTGGCTTTTATAGCAAGTTTTATCTGTGCTATGCTTCCTATAACCGGCTTCCTGATATGGTGGGGCAGACGGAATAAAAAGGCGAAAAAAGCCAAAGCATAAAAAAGGCTGTGAGTTGATCACAGCCTTTTCTATATAAAACAGGTTATTGATTACTTGTTTACTACCACAGCATCCCTGTTCCATTTTTTCACTTCAGCTATGCGGCTGTTAGAATAGTCTATCTCATTAAGAGCGGTTCCCGTCCAAACAAACCATTTACCGGTTTTTTGTCCGTCAGCATATTCGCCCATCGATTTTTTGGTGCCATCTTCATTGTAAGCAATCCATTTTCCGTGTACCTTGCCATCCTTATAATAACCTTCCTGCTTAACCTGGCCGTTATCATAATAGTAAGTAGCCTTAACAAGCTGGCCTTCAATTTCATATTTATGGTCGGTTTTTTGGGCGGAAGCAAAACCGGCAGTAAGCAGCACGGCGGCGATAATAATCTTTTTCATATTCGCATCTGTATTTAATTCGTATTCTTTTCACGAAGTTAATAAATTACTTTACACAAAAAACACATTGGCTTAACAATTTGGTAACATTAGGCGAGATTTAACATTTGGATTTGTTTTTGCCGTTTCCTGCGATTTATAAATTGATTGCCATTGTCTTGGGTATAATGGGGGAGACTTACTAAATTTGCACCTCAATTTTATTACAAAATGTACAGAAGCCACAACTGCGGCGAGCTTACGGCCGCCCACATCAACCAGGAAGTAACATTGGCCGGATGGGTTCAGAAAACTAGGAACAAAGGTTTCCTCATCTGGACCGACCTGCGCGACCGCTACGGCATCACGCAGCTCATTTTTGATGAGAGCCGCACCGATAAAGCTGTATTTGACCTGGCTTCTACACTGGGGCGTGAATTTGTAATTCAGGTAAAAGGCACCGTTATCGAGCGTGAGTCTAAAAACCCAAATATGTCTACCGGCGATATAGAAATACTGGTAAAAGAACTCACGATACTCAATGCTGCACTGATTCCGCCATTTACAATTGAAGATGAAACAGACGGAGGCGAGGATATCCGTATGAAATACCGTTATCTGGACATCCGCCGCAACCCGGTAAAAAACAGCCTCATGTTCCGCCATAAAGTGGCCATGGAAGTACGCAACTACCTTTCGGCAAAAGGATTTATAGAAGTAGAAACACCGGTGCTTATCAAATCGACACCCGAGGGTGCCCGTGACTTTGTAGTACCATCACGCATGAACCAGGGACAATTCTACGCACTGCCGCAATCGCCACAAACCTTTAAGCAGCTGCTGATGGTCGGCGGTATGGACAAGTATTTTCAGATTGTGAAATGCTTCCGCGACGAAGACCTTCGTGCCGACCGCCAGCCGGAGTTTACGCAAATAGACTGCGAAATGGCCTTTGTAGAGCAGGAAGATATCATCCAGATGTTCGAAGGGCTGGCGAGCCATCTTTTAAAAGAGCTGAAAGGAATTGAAACAGGCCCGTTCCCGCGCATGACCTATGATGAGGCGATGAAACGCTACGGTAATGACAAGCCGGACATCCGTTTCGGGATGGAATTTGGAGAACTGAATGCCGTTGCACAGCATAAAGATTTTGCTGTATTCAATAACAGCGAGCTGGTAGTAGGTATTGCTGTACCGGGCGCTGCCGCATACACAAGAAAACAAATAGACGAGCTTATTGAGTGGGTGAAACGCCCGCAGGTTGGCGCTACCGGAATGGTATATGCCAAATACGAAACGGACGGCTCGTTGAAATCATCAGTAGATAAATTCTACGATCAGGACGACCTGAAGCAATGGGCAGAAATTACCGGTGCACAACCTGGCGACCTGATCCTGGTGCTTTCAGGCGAGGCTTACAAAACCCGTACGCGCCTCAGTGCACTACGCATGGAGTTGGCAACGCGCCTGGGCCTTCGCAAGCCCGATGAGTTTGCGCCGCTGTGGGTAGTAGATTTCCCGCTCCTGGAATGGGATGAAGAAAGCCAGCGTTTCCACGCTATGCACCACCCTTTCACGTCGCCGAAACCGAATGATATTCCGCTTCTGGAAACCGATCCCGCAGCCGTACGTGCCAATGCCTACGACCTCGTGCTTAATGGCAACGAAATTGGTGGAGGCTCAATCCGTATCCACGATAAAGCCACTCAGTCGCTGATGTTTAAATACCTGGGCTTTACCGAAGAACAGGCAAAAGCGCAGTTTGGCTTCCTTATGGACGCATTTCAATACGGCGCGCCGCCGCATGGTGGCCTGGCCTTTGGATTCGACAGGCTTGTAGCGATACTTGGAGGACAAGAAACGATACGTGACTTCATTGCCTTCCCGAAAAACAACAGTGGGCGCGATGTTATGATAGACGCACCGGCTGTAATAGATGATGCACAATTAAAAGAGCTAAGCATTCAGCTGGCAAACCAATAATATAAAAGGCGGGATACTGTCCCGCCTTTATTTTTTACCAACTAAAAGCACCACCACCATGAAAAATCCACTTGCATTACTGGCAGGCATCCTTTTATTTCCCGCACTTATGTTTTCTCAGGAAACGCTCAAGCTGGGCATCAATGCCGGGGCCACTTATTCTTCGATCCGCGGGAATGCGGTTGCCGACCGCAGCGAAGGAGCGGTCAATTTCCTTATCGGAACCTCCCTGGAATACCCCCTTACCGAAAAACTATCTGTACTTGCAAACCTTAACTTCGAGCGCAAAAGTTTTACCAACACCATCTATTTTGAAACGCTCGGCAATTTTGATCCGGTTGTTGATCCGGCATTTATGACAGGCAGCTTTAAAGCGCGCGGCACCCTCAACTACATTACGCTTCCGGTAAACCTGAAATATTACCTCGGCGCCAAAAAAGCATTTTACATCAACGGCGGCCCGTATGCCGGTTTTTTTATCAGCGAGACCACTAAGGTAGACGGCAATAAAGTGACCGATGACAGCGACACTTTTAAAACAATAGATTTCGGTGTTAATCTGGGCATTGGTACCCGCATTGCCATCAACGAAAAATCGGACCTGAATATTGAACTACGTGACTGCCTGGGCCTCACCAATATTAGCAAAGTTCCGGTAATAGATAACGGTACTGTAAAGACCAATTCTCTAGCACTGGTAGTAGGCTGGCAGTTCGGCCTGTAATGAGAACTCTATCGATACAAACCCACTTCATCAAAATAAACTCAACTTTTTTAACAAAAATGTTGTAGGGTTTCTAAATAATTTTATCTTTACACATTATTAATATTTTTTTTATTGCACAATGCGAACAGGCAAAGTAAAATTTTTTATTGAATCTAAAGGATTTGGATTCATAACAGACGACGAAACAGGAAAAGACATCTTCGTACACGCTACCGGCCTAAGGGCTGAAGGCCTTCGTGAAGGCGACAAGGTAAGCTACGTTGAAGAAGACGGCAAAAAAGGTAAAGTAGCCGCTCAGGTAACGCTGGCAAGCTAATATAGAACACCTATTTCCTTTAAGGCCACCCTTTACCGGGCGGCCTTTTATTTTTACATTACCCATAAAACTTCCTCGCTTTCCGGCAAAATTCTTTGCCATTTTCGTAACCATTTTCGTAAAGTAAGACCCTGTAAAAACGGTGGGATTTACATTGTTTCTCTATTTTTACTTGTTCTAAATTAAAATTAAACAAAAAAGTTGCGTGTCTTAAGATAAACGCACCGCCGGATTGAGTTTGAGAATGTATATTTGTGAATTATTTATTAAAATATACACGGTATGCAAACTACCCAGGTAGACTACTTCCCGATAATCATGCAAATGGTGCTGGCTATTGGGTTTGTTGCAGGCACAATTGCGATATCCAACCTTTTAGGGCCCAAGAGGAATTCCATGAACAAAGACAAAAACTTTGAGTGTGGCATCGAGTCTGTAGGCAACGCGCGTATTCCGTTTTCGGTAAAATACTTTCTGGTAGCCATCCTTTTCGTGCTTTTTGATGTAGAGGTGATCTTTATGTACCCGTGGGCGGTTAACTTCCGCGAGATGGGCATGGAAGGATTTGTAAAGATGGGAATCTTCATGCTATTGCTGGTTGTCGGATTCTTTTATGTAATGAAGAAAAAAGGGCTTGAATGGGAATAATCAGGTATGCTTTTTGCACTATACACCTGATAATCAAATTTAATTACAATGAGCAAATCTGATATAAATTTAGTTGACACGCCCGAAGGATTTGAAGGCAATGGCTTTTTTGCCACCAAGCTGGATACGGTTGTAGGGCTTGCGCGCGCCAATTCGCTTTGGCCGCTGCCTTTTGCCACTTCATGCTGCGGTATCGAATTTATGGCAACCATGGCTTCGCATTATGACGTAGCCCGTTTCGGGTCGGAGCGTATGAGCTTTTCGCCCCGGCAGGCCGACATGCTGTTGGTTATGGGGACTATTGCCAAAAAGATGGCGCCCATCCTCCGCCAGGTATACGAACAAATGAGCGAGCCGCGCTGGGTGATCTCTGTAGGTGCGTGCGCATGCTCTGGCGGTATATTCGATACTTATTCTGTTCTGCAGGGAATTGACAAGGTAATACCGGTAGACGTTTACGTACCCGGATGCCCGCCAAGGCCCGAGCAGATACTCGACGGTATTATGAGGCTGCAGGACATGGTTAAATCTGAATCGGTAAGAAGAAGGAATTCTCCGGAATACAAAGAGCTTCTCGCTTCTTACAACATATCATAAGTAAACAAATGGCTTTAGAAACATCTGTTATACAGGAAAAGCTTACCGCTAAATTCGGTGATATCGTAACCGGATTTATCACTATAAAAGACATATTCTCATTTGAAGTAGCACCGGAATCCATGACGGATGTGATGCGCTTTTTGAAAGAAGATCCGCTACTCCGTTTTAACTTCCTCACGGATGTATGCGGAATACATTATCCCGATAATGAAAAAGAACGCCAGTTTGCGGTAACTTACCATATGCACAACTGGATGGATAATGTGCGTATCCGATTCAAATGCTATCTTGATGGCGACAATCCTGAAATAGAAACGGCTACCGACCTTTTTCTTGGTGCCAACTGGCAGGAGCGCGAAACCTACGATTTTTACGGGATCATATTTAAAGGGCACCCTCAATTAAAGCGCATCCTTAATATGGACGAGATGGTATCCTTCCCGATGCGCAAGGAATTCCCTATGGAAGATGGTGGCCGTACTGATAAGGATGACAGGTTCTTCGGGCGCAACACCGACAACGCAATTAATTAACACGGAAAAATATTGATATAATGTCAGACCTGTTATTACCACCAGAGCGCCGCTATGCCAAGATGATTGAGCAAAGGCAGAATGAAGACGGAAGCGAGCTCTCTATACTTAACCTTGGGCCTACCCACCCTGCAACACATGGTATCTTCCAGAACATCCTGCTTATGGATGGCGAAAGGGTACTTGATGGCGAAGGCACTGTAGGCTACATACACCGCGCTTTTGAAAAAATTGCCGAAAACCGGCCATTTTACCAGATAACACCGCTTACCGACAGGATGAACTACTGTTCCTCTCCCATCAATAATATGGGATGGTGGATGACATTAGAGAAAGCCCTTGATATTGAGGTACCGAAAAGGGTACAGTACATGAGGGTGATCATCATGGAGCTGGCACGTATTGCCGACCATATTATCTGTAACTCAGTATTGGGTGTAGATACCGGGGCACTTACGGGTTTCCTTTATGTATTCCAGTACAGGGAAAAGATTTACGAAATATACGAAGAGATCTGTGGCGCGCGCCTTACCACAAATATGGGACGCATCGGCGGATTTGAGCGCGACTGGAGCCCTGAGGTTTTCCGCAAGCTCGACAAATTCCTTGAAGAATTCCCGGGTGTGTGGAGTGAGTTTGAAAACCTCCTTACCCGTAACAGGATCTTTATGGACCGTACTATAAATGTAGGGCCAATCTCTGCTGAAAAGGCGATGAGCTATGGCTTTACCGGCCCGAACCTTCGCGCTGCAGGTATAGACTATGATGTGCGTGTAATGCAGCCGTACTCTTCTTACGAAGATTTTGAATTTAATGTTCCGGTAGGTGAATCGGGAGATACATACGACCGTTTCTGCGTGCGCAACGCAGAGGTTTGGGAAAGTATCAGCATCATCCGCCAGGCATTGACCAAGATGCCCGAAGGGCCTTTCCACGCGAATGTGCCGGACTACTACCTTCCTCCAAAAGAGGATGTATACAACAACATGGAAGCGCTTATCTACCACTTTAAGATCGTGATGGGCGAAGTGCCGGTTCCGAAAACGGAGGTATATCACGCTGTTGAAGGCGGAAACGGTGAGCTTGGTTTTTACCTGATTACCGATGGTAGCCGTACCCCTTACAGGCTGCACTTCCGCAGGCCGTGTTTTATCTACTACCAGGCCTTCAACGATATGATACGCGGCCAGATGCTTTCTGACGCTATTGCAACATTATCAAGCCTCAACGTTATCGCGGGCGAATTAGACGCATAAGGATATGGAAATTTCACACGTAAAACAAACTATAAATATTGATGACCGCCTTATGGCGCGCATCAATGAGCTGATAAGCCACTACCCTGCTGATAAGCGGAAGTCGGCACTGCTGCCTGTGCTTCATGATGTGCAGGACGCGCACGACAACTGGCTGAGCGTAGAGCTTCAGGATAAGGTCGCAGAAATATTGGGCATTAAGCCGATAGAGGTGTATGAAGTGGTAACGTTTTATACCATGTTCAACCAGCACCCTATTGGCAAGTACATGTTCGAATTCTGCCGTACTTCATGCTGCGTAACCCGGGGTGCAGAAGACCTCATGGACTACACCTGCGCCAAGCTGGGCATCAATATGGGCGAAACCACGCCAGACGGCATGTTTACCGTTGTGGGGGTAGAGTGCCTTGGAGCCTGCGGCTATGCGCCGATGCTGCAATTGGGTGATTTCTACAAGGAGCACCTTACCAAAGAAAAGATAGACCAGTTGATTGAGGACTGCCGTGCAGGAAAGATCGACTTACATAAACTGACCATTACGCAATAACAATGGGACGAAAGATATTATTAGAACATGCCGATGTTCCGGGAATAAGAACGTACGAAGTGTATCGCCGTGAAGGTGGATACCGCTCGGTTGAAAAGGCGCTGAAAGGAATGACGCCGGACGAAGTGGTGGAAGAGGTTAAAACATCAGGCCTTCGCGGTCGTGGTGGCGCCGGATTCCCTACCGGAATGAAGTGGAGCTTTATTGATAAAAAATCGGGTAAGCCAAGGCACCTGGTTTGCAATGCTGACGAATCGGAGCCGGGTACATTCAAGGACCGCTACCTGATGGAATACCTGCCGCACCTTTTGATAGAAGGCATGATCACCTCGAGCTATGCTTTGGGTTGCAACCTGTCGTACATCTATATCCGCGGTGAATATATGTGGGTGTTCCGCATTCTTGAAACTGCAATTAAAGAAGCCTATGCCGCTGGATGGCTGGGTAAAAATATATTAGGCACCGGCTATGACCTCGACCTTGCCGTACACTGTGGTGGTGGCGCTTATATTTGCGGTGAGGAAACCGCACTTATCGAGTCGCTTGAGGGCAAAAGGGGCAATCCGCGCATCAAGCCGCCGTTCCCGGCTGTAAGCGGACTTTGGTCTAACCCAACGGTAGTAAACAACGTTGAATCTATTGCCGCTGTGCCATGGATTGTAAACAATACCGGTGCAGAATATGCCAAGATCGGTATTGGCCGCTCAACAGGAACTAAGCTGATCTCAGCTTCGGGCCATATCAAAAACCCCGGTGTTTATGAAATCGAGCTGGGCCTGGGAGTGGAAGAGTTTATGAATTCTGACCGTTACTGCGGTGGTATGATGGACGACAGGCCACTTAAGGCACTCGTTCCCGGAGGTTCTTCGGTGCCAATACTACCGGCGCACCTGATATACAAAACAGCTGAAGGAAATGACCGTGTAATGACCTATGAGTCGCTTTCAGACGGTGGTTT
Source organism: Flavobacteriaceae bacterium (assembly GCA_021151665.1). GTDB lineage: Bacteria > Bacteroidota > Bacteroidia > Flavobacteriales > Flavobacteriaceae > Flavobacterium. The sequence continues at coordinate 26,209 of JAGKWW010000021.1, read as the reverse complement.
TGCTACAGGGTCTATGTTGGGTTCGGGAGGTTTTATAGTATACAATGACACAACGTGCATTGTGCGCAACACCTGGAACTTCTCAAGGTTTTACCACCACGAGAGCTGCGGGCAGTGCTCACCCTGCCGCGAAGGTACCGGATGGCTTGAAAAGGTATTGCACCGTATTGAGCATGGCCATGGCCGCGAAGAGGATATAGACCTGCTTTGGGACATCCAGAAAAAAATTGAAGGAAACACGATATGCCCTCTTGGAGATGCGGCAGCATGGCCGGTAGCGGCAGCGATACGCCACTTCAGGGACGAGTTTGAATACCACGTTCGTTTCCCTGAAAAAGTAAAACATCGCGACCATTTTGTTGCTGAGCCTTTTGAAAAGGTGAAGCATCTGGTTGCAAAACAGGAAGTATAAATAGTTTTTAAAGTTATAAAGTAGAAAGTTGTAAAGTTTAGTTTGAGATAGGAAATACGGCCTGAGAGGCTTCCAACTTTCAAACGTTAAACATTTAACTTTCAAACTACACACAATGAAAGTAACAATAGACGGCCAGGAAATACACGTAGAGCCGGGGACTACCATCCTACAGGCTGCGCGAATGATAGGCGGAGAATCAGTGCCGCCGGCAATGTGCTACTATTCGAAACTGAAAGGGAGCGGCGGTAAGTGCCGTTGCTGCCTGGTAGAGGTTTCTAAAGGTAGTGATGCCAACCCTACCCCTATGCCTAAGCTGGTTGCCTCGTGCGTAACCGGTGTTATGGATGGCATGGAGGTAAAAAGCATCTCGTCTGAGAGAGTTTTGGATGCCCGTAAATCGGTAACCGAATTCCTTCTGATCAACCACCCGCTTGATTGCCCTATATGCGACCAGGCTGGCGAGTGCGACCTGCAGAACCTGAGCTTTAAGCACGGTTCGGCCAATACGCGCTTCATTGAGGAGAAAAGAACCTACGAACCGGAAAACATTGGTGATAAAATACAGCTGCACATGAATCGCTGCATTCTGTGCTATCGCTGCGTGATGACGGCTGACCAGCTGACCAACGAGCGCGTGCATGGTGTACTGAACCGTGGCGACCATTCGCAGATATCTACCTACATTTCGAAAGCTATCAACAACGAGTTTTCGGGTAATATGATCGATGTGTGCCCTGTGGGTGCATTGACCGATAAGACCTTCCGCTTTAAGCAAAGGGTATGGTTTAACAAGCCATACAACGCCCACCGCGATTGTGACAAATGCTGTGGCAAGACTACGCTCTGGATGTTTGGTAACGAGATACAGAGGGTAACAGCACGTAAAGATGAATATCACGAAGTAGAAGAATTCATTTGTAACGAATGCCGCTTTGACCATAAAGATCCGAAAGACTGGGTAATTGAAGGGCCGAGGAAATTCGAGAAAGATTCGGTTATCAACGCCAACAACTATACCCGTAAACTGGGCCAGGTAACGCTCGAAACCGAGAAGCAAATCCTTCTGGGCCGTGAGCAGGACCGTAAAAAGATCAGTATGGTGGAGATTCCGCTCAAGCCGGAGGAAGAAGAAATATTTAAAGAAGGTAACGTATAACGATGGAACAGGCAATCATTATAGAAAAGAGCATTTTTATCGTTGCGATATTTGCCATCACCATGCTTATGGCGATGTACTCTACCCTTGCCGAGCGTAAGATAGCCGCATGGCTTCAGGACCGCGTAGGCCCTAACCGCGCCGGTAAAGGCGGTATCCTCCAGCCATTGGCAGACGGGTTGAAGCTTTTCTCGAAAGAGGAGTTCTTCCCGAATACGCCAAACAGGTTCCTCTTCATTGTGGGTCCGTTCATTTCTATGACCACAGCCCTGATGACAAGCGCCGTTATTCCGTGGGGCGATAAGCTGCACCTTTTCGGCCGCGACATTATTCTTCAGGCAACCGATATCGATGTGGCAATGCTTTACATCTTCGGTGTCCTTTCTGTTGGTGTTTATGGCATCATGATCGGGGGATGGGCGTCTAACAACAAATTCTCGCTGATGAGTGCCATGCGTGCGTCATCGCAAATGATATCGTACGAGGTAGCAATGGGCCTTTCTATCATTGCCCTTATCATGATGACAGGTACGCTGAGCCTTCGTGAAATATCGGCGCAGCAAAACGGCCTGAACTGGAACGTGTTCTACCAGCCGCTGGGCTTCCTGATCTTTCTGGTATGTTCGTTTGCTGAAACCAACCGTACGCCATTTGACCTTGCGGAATGTGAGGCTGAGCTTATCGGAGGTTACCACACCGAGTATTCTTCCATGAAAATGGGCTTCTACCTGTTTGCAGAATATGCGTCAATGTTCATTTCCTCAACCGTATTGGCGGTGCTTTATTTCGGCGCCTACAATTATCCGGGAATGGACTGGGCTGAGGAGCACTGGGGCGTGAACATTGCGAATATCATAGGTATCGCCGTGCTTTTTGCCAAGCTTTGCTTCTTTATATTCTTCTATATGTGGGTACGGTGGACGGTACCGAGGTTCCGTTATGACCAGTTGATGAAGCTGGGATGGAAAATGCTGATCCCGCTATCTATAGCCAACATTGTGATCACTGCTATTGTGATACTAATAAACGACGGTAAGTTTACTTTTTAAATTGCCACGCTAAAAGAAAAATTTTATGTCAATAGAAACCATATCATTATCGGGCCGTAAAAAGGAGGTTTCCAACAAGAAGATGAACTTCTGGGAAAGCCTTTACCTTGTTGCCATCTTCAAGGGGCTGATGATCACGATACGCCACCTTTTTAAACGTAAGGTTACCATTAAATATCCTGAGCAGGTGCGCGAGCTTAGCCCGGTTTACAGAGGCCAGCACATGCTAATGCGTGACGAGGAAGGACGCGAGCGTTGTACAGCCTGCGGGCTTTGTGCGCTTTCCTGCCCTGCGGAAGCCATTACTATGAAAGCAGCAGAGCGTAAAGCCGATGAGAAGCATCTTTACCGTGAGGAGAAATATGCCGAGATTTACGAGATCAATATGCTGCGCTGCATTTTCTGCGGATTGTGTGAAGAGGCATGCCCTAAGCAGGCTATTTACCTTACCAAATCACGCACTATGGTGAAGTCGCAAAGCAGCCGCGAAGATTTTATCTACGGAAAAGAAAAGCTGGTTATGCCATTGGATATGGCGATTAAGAACACTCAAATGAAAACGGCCCATTAATATGCTCACACTGTTTTACATTCTGTCGGCCATTACATTAGCCACAGCGTTTTTGACGATTTTCAGCAAAAACCCAATCCACAGCGCCATTTACCTTGTACTGTGTTTCTTCTCTATCGCGGGCCATTACTTCATGTTCAACGCCCAGTTTCTTGGGATAGTACATATCATCGTGTACTCTGGTGCGATCATGATTCTGATGCTCTTTACCATCATGCTCATGAACCTGAACAAAGAAGACGAAAAAAATAAAACGCTGCTCTCCAGGCTCGCTGCTGTCGGCTCTTTTTGCTTGGTGGCACTTGTATTGCTGGCTACCTTTATCAAATCGCAGCCTGTTATCACGGGATACAAAGTTTCGGGTCAGGACTACCAGTCGATAAAAGTTTTAGGCAAGGTACTATTGAACGAGTACATGGTACCGTTTGAATTTGCCTCGATACTGCTCTTGGTATCGATGATTGGGGCGGTATTAATTTCTAAGAAAGAACACCTTAATAACTAATGGGAAATATACTACAGCAAATAGGGATAGAAAATTATATCTACCTTTCTACACTACTGTTTTGCATCGGGATTCTGGGCGTGCTTTACCGCAGGAATGCTATCGTGATGTTCATGTCTATTGAGATCATGCTAAATGCCGTAAACCTTTTGTTGGTAGCATTTTCTACCTACCACCAGGATGCTACGGGGCAGGTATTCGTATTCTTCTCTATGGCCGTAGCTGCTGCAGAAGTTGCCGTAGGCCTGGCCATACTTGTTGCCATTTACCGCAACATGAACAACATCGACACTGACAATTTGAAAAACTTAAAAGGATAATCCCTGATGGACACCAATTTGGCTTTACTCTTACTCCTGGCCCCTTTTGCAGGGTTTTTGATCAACATCTTTGCCGGTAAAAAATTAAGCAGGAATCTTTCGGGCATATTAGGTACTGTTGCCGTTGCCGTTTCTTTTGTAGCAACACTTACCTTCTTCCTTCAGGTTATAAACACTGGCCAGCCGGTGATGGTAAACCTCTTCCAGTGGATGAAGCTTGCCAACTTTACTGTTGATTTTTCTTTCCAGCTAGACCAGCTTTCGCTATTGTGGCTGATGTTTGTTACCGGTATCGGTACGCTTATCCACATCTATTCCATCAGCTATATGCATGATGATGAGAATATGCACAAGTTCTTTGCCTACCTCAACCTGTTCGTTTTCTTTATGATCACGCTGGTAATGGGCAGCAACCTGCTTATCATGTTCATCGGATGGGAAGGCGTTGGGCTTTGCTCGTATCTTCTTATCGGTTTCTGGTACAAAAACCAGGATTATAACGATGCCGCGAAGAAAGCTTTCATCATGAACCGTATCGGTGACCTTGGCTTCCTTATCGGGATGTTCATCATTGGTTACCTTTTCCACTCTCTGGAATATACCGACATCAAGACGTTTATTGATAACGGAAACAAGTTTGATATGATGTGGCTGGGCATTGCTGCGCTGTGCCTCTTTATAGGTGCGTGTGGTAAAAGTGCACAGATCCCGCTCTACACCTGGCTTCCTGATGCGATGGCTGGCCCCACGCCTGTATCAGCGCTTATTCACGCGGCTACGATGGTAACCGCCGGTATCTTCATGATCACGAGGCTCAATTTCATCTTCAACCTTGTTCCTGACGTACAGAATATAATCGCCATTGTAGGAGCTGCCACTTCATTGCTTGCTGCCGCTATTGGACTTGTACAGAATGACATTAAAAAGGTATTGGCTTATTCGACCGTTTCTCAGCTGGGGCTGATGTTCCTGGCCCTTGGGCTTGGCGCTTATGAAATCGCTGTTTTCCACGTGATCACGCACGCATTCTTTAAGGCATGCCTGTTCCTGGGTTCGGGATCTGTAATACACGCGCTTCACGGCGAGCAGGATATGCGTAATATGGGCGGCCTGCGCAAGGTTATGAAAGTGACGTTTATTACTTTCCTTATTGCTACGCTTGCTATTTCAGGATTGCCTCCGTTCTCGGGCTTCTTCTCAAAAGACGAGATATTGATGACGGCTTTCCATCATAATAAAGCGCTTTGGATCATTGCATCCGTTGCATCAATTATGACGGCATTTTATATGTTCCGCCTGCTGTACCTTACTTTCTATAAAGATTTCCGTGGTACCGAAGAGCAGAAACACCACCTGCACGAATCGCCCGGGCTTATTACTTTCCCTCTTATCGTGCTTGCTATACTGTCTTTGGTTGGTGGCGCGATCAGTCTTCCGGGAAGCAGCTGGCTCAACCATTACCTTGCACCTGTTATCGCAGCTCCAGCCGAGCACCACGCGCTCGGAAGCACCGAGTATATGCTGATGGGCATTGCTGTTGTTGGCGCACTGATCGGTATTGGTATCGCCTACGCGAAATACATTAAGCAAAATGCCGTACCGCCAACAGATGAGAATATTGAAGGCGTGAGCAAAGTGCTTTATAACAAATTCTATGTAGATGAACTGTACATGGCGATTATTGTAAAACCGATCTACGCTATTGGCAGCTTCTTTAAAAATATTGTTGAAACCGCTATTTCCGGATTCATTTTCGGGCTGGGCAGGCTTGCAGTAGCCATGGGCACCGGCGGAAGCAGCATCCAGAATGGCAGCATCGGCCTTTACCTGCTGGTATTTGTTATTGGCTTCTGCTCGGTAATAGCTTATGTTTTCCTAAAATAAATCCTACCTGATGGACGTAACACTAATACTTATTATTTTACTTTTCGGGGCACTTGCCACCTACATTGCAGGCGATAAACTCGCTTCTAAAGTGGCTTTGTTCTTTAGCCTTGCGGCACTGGCGGCAGGCATTTACCTTGTTTGTAGTTATGTACAGGGAACCGACGTGAGTGCAATGCACCTCTGGATCACAAGCCCTCGGGTTTATCTGGATTTCAGGGCCGACAGCCTTTCGCTGACAATGATGCTGCTCACGGTAGCGCTTACGCCAATAATCATACTGACTTCATTTGGCAACCTTTTCCCAAGGTCGCGTGCATTTTATGCACTGATACTTTTCATGGCCTTTGCGATGGCAGGAACATTCCTGGCCACCGACGGTATGGTGTATTATATTTTCTGGGAACTGTCGCTGATACCGATATACTTTATCGCCCTGAAATGGGGAAGCGGTGATGCCGAAACCCGCCGTAAAGATGTGGTAAAATTCTTCATCTATACTTTCGCAGGATCGCTTTTCATGCTGGTAGCATTCATCTACCTGTATAGCAAAACCGGATCTTTCCTGAGCAGCCAGCTATACAGGACGATGCTTTCGCCGAAGGAGCAAACGTTTATCTATTTTGCCTTTTTCCTGGCGTATGCTATTAAAATTCCGATTATACCTTTCCACACCTGGCAGGCCAATGTGTACCAGAAAGCCCCTGCGGCCGGCACTATGCTTCTTTCGGGTATCATGCTAAAAATGGCACTGTACAGTATTGTGAGATGGCAGCTGCCGCTTGCACCCTACGCAGCAAAAGAATATATGTACATTGTGGTAGGCCTGTGTATAGCCGGAGTAATCTACGGATCGATACTGGCGCTTAAGCAAACCGACCTTAAAAAACTCCTTGCCTATTCTTCATTGGCACACGTTGGCCTTGTAGCTGCGGGAGCTTATACGCTTACGTTGGACGGTATACGTGGCGCATTTATCCAGATGCTTGCGCACGGCGTAGTTGTGGTAGGATTGTTTTACGCTGCCGATATCATTCAGCGCAGGTTTAACACTGCCACCATAAGCGAAATGGGCGGTATCCGTTCACAGGCGCCGCGCTTTACCTCGATGTTTATGATTATCATGCTGGCATCGGTAGCGCTGCCTACCACGTTCAACTTTATTGGTGAATTCGAACTGCTTTACAGCCTTGCACAAACCAACATCTGGCTGGCAGTAATCGGCGGAACGACCGTTATTCTTGGTGCTTTCTATATGCTGAGGATGTTCCAGTATGTAATGCTGGGTGAACAGAATGCAAAGGTGTTTGCCGATGTAACTTTCGGCGAGGGCTTTACCTTCGTGGCTATCATCGCCATACTGCTGTTCTTCGGATTGTACCCGAAACCGATCATCGACTTTATCACACCGGATGTAAACAACATCCTGGGTTCCATTAAAAGATTCTAATTAAGCCGAATAAGAAATGAATACATTAATAGCTATTGCAGGATTAGGGATTATTTGCCTTATAGCTGAGATCTTCAATTTAAGGAAAGCCATAGTTCCGGTTGCCATCCTTGGCCTGCTGGCAACGCTTGGCCTTACCGCGGCTGATTATAACGTAAAAGGCAGCTTTTACAACAACATGATTGTGAACGACAATTACGGCGTTCTTTTCTCGGGCTTATTTATTGTGCTCACGGTTTTCCTTGTAGCGTTGAGCCCTGAATTCCATAAAGACCACAAAGCCAAGATATCTGATTTTGTTGCGATCAAGCTTTTCCTACTGGCCGGCGCCGTTGCTATGGTCACGTTCGGTAATCTTGCCATGTTTTTCCTCGGTATCGAAGTATTATCAATTGCATTATATGTACTGGCCGCAAGCCAGCCTAAAAATATACGCAGTAACGAGGCCGGGATGAAATATTTCATTATGGGCTCGTTTGCTTCGGGAATCATTTTATTTGGTATTGCCCTGATCTATGGCGCAACGGCGTCATTTGACATTGCTGCGATATTTGAGGCCACTGCAAGGCCGGATACGCCAAAGTGGTTCTTTATCGGGATGGTACTAATGAGCATCGGGCTTCTGTTTAAAGTTGCTGCCGTACCTTTCCACTTCTGGGCACCCGATGTTTACGAAGGCTCCCCTGCCCTTACCACCGCTACCATGAGTACTTTAGCTAAAATTGCTGCAATGGCCGCATTCTTTAAGCTTATGAAAGGAATGAACCACATGGTTCCAGGCTCTTTTATGACGATAATCATGCTGGCATCCGTTCTCTCTATGACAGTAGGTAACCTCCTTGCCCTGAAACAGGATAATGTAAAAAGAATGCTTGCATTTTCGGGTATATCACATGCCGGATTTATGCTGTTGGTATTCTTTAACCCGATTACCGCATCGGGAACTTTGCTGTATTATGCTGCCGCCTATGCGCTTGCCGGTATCGCCGCATTTGCAGTGATTATGACAGTTTGTAAGAAAGCGGGCGAAGAGCACATCTATAACTTTAACGGCCTTGGCAAAACAAACCCGCTGATGGCCGCAGTATTTACTGCCGCGTTACTATCAATGGGCGGTATCCCGATCTTCTCAGGGTTCTTCGCGAAACTGTTTGTTTTCAATTCGCTTATCGATGCAGGGCGTATTTCTATTGTTATTATTGGTGTTATAAATTCGATCATTAGTATCGGATATTATTTCAAGCTGATCCTTGCAATGTACACCAAAGATGCTACCGAAGAAAGCCAGCCGGCTCCGGTAATGTACAGCATTGTGGCAGTAGTCTCCATTGCGTTGAATATTGCGCTTGGGCTTTTCCCTTCTGTACTTACCGAATTGATGCGATAAACAAAATAAGACTTTTAAATGCCTCCTTCCCCGGAGGCATTTTTTTTTCGCTCTCTTCGGGACATCACAGAACGAATAATTTTGACTGAAACATTGACTATGCAGCAAACTTCGATAAGCAAAACACAAATTGCCGTAATGTCGGTAGCCGCAGGTATATGCGTAGCGAATATTTATTATAACCAACCTATCCTTCGGGATATTGCCAGGGATTTCAATGTGACGGAAAGCAGCGCAGGGATAATCTCGGTGCTTGCACAGGCGGGGTACGGTATGGGCTTATTTTTTATCACTCCGCTTGGTGACAGGCTGAACCGGAAAAAACTCATACTGCTGTTGATGGCATTGCTCGTACTAGTGCTTGCAGGCACAACTTTCGTTCAGAACTTTTTTGTGATGTGCGTCTTTAGCCTGCTCACAGGCATTCTGAGCGTGGCGGCGCAGGTAATTTTACCGATGGCGGCAAGCCTCGACAAAAAGAACCGGGGGCGTACCGTGGGCATCATTTTTACGGGCATCCTGGTAGGCATCCTTGCGGCAAGGGTTTTCAGCGGATTCATTGCCGGCTCGCTGGGTTGGCGCTACGTATACGGTATCTCATCGTTAATGGTAACAGGCGCTGGGCTTATGGTAAACGCTTCCCTTCCGGACGTGGCCCCGGCCTTTACCGGCAGCTACTTTTCCTTGATAAAGTCTACGCTTTCACAACTGAAAAGGTTTGCCCTTCTGCGGCGAACCGCATTACTCGGTGCGCTTGTATTTGGCATCTTTTGCTCATTCTGGACAACGCTAACGTTCCATCTTTCGGGCGCCCCGTTCGGTTACGGGCCCGACACTATAGGCCTTTTCGGGATTATTGCTATTGCCGGTGCATTGCTCGCGCCTATGTTTGGTGGCCTGGCCGATAAAGGAAGTCCAAAGCGCTCACTTCAAATTACGGTCGGGATGGTCGTGGCTGCGGTAATGCTCCTGCTGGTAATGCCACTTTCGGTCCCGGCGATAGCTATTGCGGTGCTGCTACTGGATGTTGGTGTGCAGGCTACACAGGTTACTAACGTTGCTACAATTTATACTCTTGACGAAACAGCACACAGCCGGATCAACACCGCCTACATGACAAGCTATTTTATTGGCGGGTCCGCCGGTACATTCGTCGGCATCCAATGCTGGAAAGCCGGCGGGTGGGAAATGGTTTCATGGCAAATGCTGGCGTGGTGCCTTCTCGCCTTTTTATTAGTCACCGTTTCGAAATTCCGGAAATAAAAAAGCCTCCCGCTCCCGGAAGGCTTTAAACCGTAAACTAAACTCAAACTATTCAGTGATTTGATTGATGACTGATACCTATAAGACGTCCTAAGCTAAAAATTGTTACAGGGAATTGATTTTTTTTTTGCGCAGCTATACCTAATGACCAAAAAGGTAAAAGTTCTGTTAACGAAAACGTTTTTCTTTAGCTATATTTACACTTCTAATTTAAGCCGACATGAGTAATAACTACAAGCTTACCGTCAACAATTCTGAGGAATTTGACATCGACGGGACCAGCCTTTCCTCTTTCGACGCTATTCCTACCGGCACGGGCGAATGGCATGTGATCAGTGAAAACAAACCCTATACTGCAGCAGTTGTTGAATCCGATTTTCGGTCACGGGAGTATACAGTACGCATTAACAACAACACCTATACTGTGACTATTGCCAATCCGCTGGATATGCTCATTAAAAAAATGGGCTTTGAAGTAGGTGCGGCCAAACAGGTAAACGAAATTAAAGCACCTATACCGGGCCTTATACTTGAGATAAGCGTTGCCGTTGGTCAGGAGGTACAAGCCGGTGAAAACCTGCTGATCCTTGAGGCGATGAAAATGGAAAACTCGTTCCAGTCGCCACGTGCGGGGGTCATAAAGACTATCGCGGTGCAAAAAGGAGATGCGGTAGACAAAGGGCAGTTATTAATCGAATTCGAATAAGATGAAAAAGATATTAGTAGCCAACAGGGGCGAGATTGCTATCCGCGTGATGAAGACCGCCAAACAAATGGGTATTAAAACAGTGGCGGTATATTCTGTTGCCGACCGTAATGCACCTCACGTGAAGTTTGCCGACGAAGCGGTTTTGATCGGTGAGGCGCCTTCGAGCCAGTCTTACCTGGTGGCCAGCCGCATTATAGAGGCCGCAAAAGCCACCGGCGCCGATGCCATCCATCCCGGCTACGGCTTCTTAAGTGAGAACGCCAACTTTGCCGAAGAAGTAGAAAAGAACGGTATCACGTTCATTGGCCCGAAACCGGACGCGATACGCATTATGGGAAGCAAGCTTGGCGCAAAAGATGCCGTAAAAGCCTACAACATACCCATGGTTCCGGGAATAGATGAAGCGATAACCGACGTAGAAAAAGCCAAAGAAGCCGCGAAAGCAATAGGTTTCCCGATACTTATAAAGGCCTCTGCGGGCGGCGGCGGAAAAGGAATGAGGGTGGTAGAAAATGCCGATGAATTCGTTCCGCAAATGGAGCGCGCTATCAGTGAGGCCACTTCCGCCTTTGGCGACGGATCTGTTTTTATCGAAAAATATGTTGGGTCGCCGCGCCACGTAGAAATACAGGTAATGGCAGACAGCCATGGAAATATACTCTACCTTTTCGAACGCGAGTGCAGCATTCAGCGCCGCCATCAGAAGGTTGTAGAGGAAGCGCCCTCTGCGGTACTTACCCCTGAAATAAGGAAAGCGATGGGAGAAGCTGCTGTAAAGGTGGCCAAAGCATGCGATTACCTTGGCGCCGGTACGGTGGAATTCCTGGTGGATGAAAACCTGAATTTCTATTTTCTTGAAATGAACACCCGCCTGCAGGTGGAGCACCCGGTAACCGAAATGATAACCGGGCTTGACCTTGTAGAACTCCAGATACGCGTGGCGCGCGGTGAGGAGTTGCCCGTAAAACAGGACAACCTGACGATAAAAGGACACGCCCTCGAGCTTCGCGTGTACTGCGAAGACCCCTTGAACGACTTCGCACCAAACGTGGGCCACCTTGACGTGTACAAACTGCCGGAAGGCCCGGGAATACGGGTAGACAATGGCTTTGAACAGGGAATGGATGTGCCTATTTATTACGACCCTATGCTTGCCAAGCTGATCACTTATGGCAAAACACGGGAAGAAGCTATCGAACTCATGAAGGAAGCCATTGCCAATTATGAGATAAAGGGTGTGCTAACCACACTGCCGTTCGGCACCTTTGTGTGCGATCATGAGGCTTTCCGCTCAGGGAACTTTGACACGCATTTCGTAAAAAAATACTACAATGCCGACCTGCTGAAGGACCAATTGCGCAATGAAGCCTACATTGCTGCGCAAATCGCCCTGAAGCAATATACCGAAGACCAGAAAATTTTACGACTGCCAATACAGTAGCCATGGAAGACAAAATAAAAATATTAGAGGATAAAATCGCGCTTGCCCATCTGGGCGGCGGGCAAAAAAGGATAGATACCCAACACCAGAAAAAGAAACTCACTGCGCGCGAGCGTGTAGCGTATTTGCTGGATGAAGGTTCATTTGAAGAGATCGGGATGCTGGTAACCCATCGGACTACCGATTTCGGGATGGACAAAGAAACTTATCTCGGCGATGGTGTAATTACAGGATACGGCACCATAAACGGCCGGCTGGTATACATATTTGCGCAGGACTTTACCGTTTTTGGCGGTGCACTATCTGAAACGCATGCCGAAAAGATATGTAAAGTAATGAATATGGCGGTTCGTACCGGTGCTCCGATGATCGGGCTCAACGACTCGGGTGGGGCACGCATCCAGGAAGGCGTACGCTCTCTGGGGGGTTATGCCGATATCTTCTTCCGTAATGTACAATCGTCGGGCGTGATCCCGCAGATCTCTGCTATTATGGGGCCATGCGCCGGCGGGGCGGTGTATTCCCCTGCCATGACCGACTTTACGATGATGGTAGAGAATACCAGCTATATGTTTGTTACCGGGCCCAACGTAGTAAAGACGGTGACCAACGAAACGGTGACCTCTGAAGAATTGGGCGGAGCCAGTACACACTCTACCAAATCGGGTGTGGCGCATATCACATCGGCCAACGATGTAGAATGCCTCGAGGACCTGAAGCGACTGATGAGCTACCTTCCGCAAAACAACCGCGAAACGACACCAAAAATCCCCTATACGCCGGGTACCGAAAAGCGTGAACAGCTTAACGGCATTATTCCTGACAATGCCAACAAGCCATATGATATGCACAAGGTAATCTCGGGAATTATCGATGACGAATCGTTTTACGAAATCCATAAAGATTATGCCGAGAACATCATCGTGGGCTTTGCGCGCCTCGGCGGACGCAGCATTGGTATTGTGGCCAACCAGCCGCAGCATCTTGCAGGCGTACTGGATGTGAACAGCTCGATAAAAGCAGCACGCTTCACCCGTTTCTGCGACTGCTTCAACATCCCGTTGCTGGTGCTTGTAGACGTTCCGGGCTTCCTTCCGGGTACCAACCAGGAGTGGAATGGCATCATCGTGCATGGCGCCAAGCTGCTGTATGCACTTAGTGAAGCGACTGTGCCGCGGGTTACACTGATTACACGTAAGGCGTATGGTGGTGCGTATGATGTTATGAACTCAAAACACATCGGCGCCGACTTCAACTTTGCGTGGCCTACTGCCGAGATTGCGGTAATGGGTGCCAAGGGAGCCTCTGAGATCATTTTTAAAAAGGAGATTGCCGAATCCCAGGATCCCGCAGCCAAGCTTCTCGAAAAAGAAGCAGAATATGCCGATAAATTTGCCAATCCATATACGGCAGCACAGCGTGGATTTGTAGACGAAGTGATCCTTCCTGAAGATACACGCATCAAACTAATGAAAGCATTTTCGGTACTCGAAAATAAAGTGGTGGATACCCCGAAAAGAAAGCACGGTAACATCCCATTATAGATTCACTATAGTAAACTTAAAGCGCTCCGAAAGGGGCGCTTTTTTTTGGCTGGTAAATTTAGCGAAATAGTAAAGGCGGCCTTCCAGCCGCCTTTACCTGCATCCAACTAAAAAAATTACTAAACAATTATACCGAATTACTTCAGCATAATATTCTTTGAAACCGCCTGGTTGTCTTCAAACGTAACCTTCACAATGAGTAATTGCTGTGTAGCATTAAGGTCGGCTGAAGTATAGCTTGTGGCAGCAATATTATTCTTTTCGAAAAGCAGCTTGCCAAGTACGTCATATACGGCTACTGACTTTATATTTTGAGGGGCGCTTACAGCCACTTGCCTGCCTTGTGCGTAGACCACCGCCTGAGACGCTGTAAATACCGGGTTATCTGTTCCGAGGGCAGTTTCAGAATACACAATGCGGAAACGGTTTTCAAAAGTACCGGCATCAGTCGCAAACGTATAGCTCGTCTGCGATAGGTCGGTAACACTTCCCGTCTGCGCGTCGGCAACGTATACTTTCTGGCCCTGTGCAAAAAGTCCGTCCTTATCGCCCAACGCAAAAGTATAGCTTCCGGCAGCGGTAGCTTTTATTCCTAACGGAACTACATCGGTAGCCGTAAATGCAGGACGGCCCTGTATCGCTAATTTGTTATCCCCCTGCAGAGAGTAAAGGTTGATGTTATTATCTGTAAATGCCCGACCGTCGATTCCATTATCGTAGCCCAGAGTGGCTTCGGGCGTGTACCCAACTACCGCCTGCGAGAATAAGCCGTTGTTATCCGTTAGGTTAAGCCAGAACCTTGAAGCTGGATCTTCCTGGCTGCTCATCCTGAAGAACTGGTTGGAGCTGTTGCCCACACGCATATTGTTAGTAAAGACAACATTGCCCCCATTTTTGCTGAGTACGATAAAGCCCTGTCCTGCATTAATCACTCCATTCGGGTCAACCGCATACTCGTTTTCACCACCCGGCGCCCTGTTGGCCACATAGGCTAATTTAGTAAGCGTGGTATAGCTGGACTGGGTATAGTCGTTGGTCTTCCTCCAAAACCAAAGCGTACCTTCAATGTTCGCTGAATTGGCATCTATGAACTGCTGAACGCTTATAGGTGAAGGGTAAGGGTTGCCTATCGCATTGTAAGAATCTGTGCCGGTCTGGTATACCTGTCTTTCAATTGTGCCATTATGGGGAGTACCTGTAAATGTACCTGCATATACGGTTGCCGTAACAGGATGATTATTAGGTGTACGGATAAGGTAACCCTTTCCAGCCTCAAAATTACTTTGGGGTGCTATAGCGGCGTACTGGTTGGTAGCCGTTACATATTCGTAAAAGCGGTTGGTAAGTGTTTGAGGCGAAAACGCAAGCAATTGCTGACCATCTACCGGTGAAGACCACATGGTGTAATCAAGCCTTTTTACCTTTGAGCTGTTACGATGAAATTCTATGTTCCCTTCATTGGCAACATTATCAGCCTGCAGAATCGATGCATTATTCTGCACAACTAGATTGGAGCCCTGCGCAACCGTGATCTTGCCTTTTACGGTAAGGTTAACTCCGGACGACACCGTAAATACTGCGTTATTTTTTACCTCGCACGAGCATACGTTCAGGTCACTATCGAGCGTAAGGGCCGAGCGTACCTCTACTGCGGTATTTACAGACGGCATTGCACTCCATGAGCCGTCCCAAACTACAGGTGCAGGCACGGTAAGCTGGAATACCGGAGTAGTAAGCTGGCTGCAGGCACCATTCTGAACTACCGCCCTGAAATAGCGGGTAGCCGTAAGTGGGCCTATCTGTGCAGGTGTGAGGCTTGTAGTGTTGTTTGCTATATCTGTTACTCCACTGGTAAAAGCAGCATCGTTTGCATACTGCCATTTTACTATATTGCCAGTATGGCCTGAAAGCGTGATTGCCTGCGGAAGGCTGTTCTTGCAAACCGTTGTAATTGCAGAAGATAATATGCCCGGTATTGTTACTGTAGCATTTACTGTAACTGTAGCCGCTGAAGTATAGGTACCACAGTTGTTATTTTTAATGCGTACCCAATAAGTGGTC
Organism: Flavobacteriaceae bacterium; assembly: GCA_021151665.1. GTDB lineage: Bacteria > Bacteroidota > Bacteroidia > Flavobacteriales > Flavobacteriaceae > Flavobacterium. Next base: position 10,454 of record JAGKWW010000021.1, on the reverse strand, counting down.
GTAACCTGAGGATTCACGGTAACCGACACCCCTGTGGCCGATGCAATAATATTAGAACCTACAGTACCGGTTCCCCATTGGTAAGAGGCGCCCGCACCCAAGGTTCCGCCCATGGCAGTAAGTGTGGCATTGCCTCCGCAAAGCGCTACCGATGGGGCCGCGATAGCCGATGGGGCTGTACTCACAACTGAAAGCGGAGTGATTACAAGTGTCGCGTTGCAAGAGCCCGTATTCTCATGAACCCGGAATTCTACAGTAGAGTTTTCGTTCAGGGTATAGGTGCCAACAATATCGTTTAGCGGAGCGCTACCGCTCCACACTGCCTTAGACCAAACCTTTACACCGTCTATGTAAAGCTCCGCGTCGTCATCCCAACGCGTAAACGCAAGCTGGTAAGAACCGCAGTTGAATCCACGCCTTTTATAAACCAGGACAAAATTGTCATTAGGGACATTACAGCCCATAAATCCGGCTGCTGAAGATGGCGATGTCGTAGCAGTCCAGCTGTTAGTTCCGCTCGTTGTATCGAAGCCAAGCGTGTTCTGGATATAATAGCCAAGATAGGAAACATTAGAAAGCGCCAGGCTGTTGCCCGAATAAGCATAAGCATTCCAGCTAAAGTCGCCGTATTCGGCAGGATTGCCCGGAGTGCCCGATACGGTAACATTTGCGGTAACCGCCGAACTGTAGTAAGAGCACGCATTATAATCTGCAAGCCTTACCCAATATGTTGTATTAACAACAGGAGACACAGTAATTGAAGGCCCTGTTTGCCCTGTAAGTACGTTTTCGCCCACGGTTCCTATACCCCACTGATACACCGTGTTGCCGCTTACACTACCGGCCGCAGCAGTAAGCACTGTTGAAGCCGAATTGCAATACAGGTTAGCGTTCCCTGATATATATGTTGGCGGTACGGCAGACGGCGTAAGTGTCATAACGGCGTTGGCATTGCTGTTTATATCCCGTACGCGAACCTCTATCGTGGAATTCTCATTAAGGTCGAAAATACCTACTATATCTGTAACGATACCACCGCTCCATGAGGCCTTGTACCAAACCTGAACACCGTTAATGTAAACTATGGCTTCATCATCCCACCTTTTCATGGTTACAGTATACCTGCCGCACGGAAACCCCTTGCGCTTGTGCACAAAGGTGAACATATCTGCCGGAACCGTGCAACCCTGCCAGCCTGGTGCCGAAGAAATTGCTCCATTAGTGTCCCAGGCTGCGGTCGAGTCGAACCCTAGTGTACCCTGGGTATAGTAGCCTTTATACGTGTCGGCTGTAAGGTCAAGATTGCTTCCGTTATACCCGTACACGTTCCAGGTGTTATCTCCAAAAACAGCCGGGTTTCCTGCAGGAGGAGTTACTGAAATGGTTGTATAGGCCGCATCAGAATATCCGCCGCATGGCGATGCGTTTACACGCCTTACCCAATAAACAGCCGTAGCCGATGGGCTTACCGTTACAGAAGCCGCAGACTGGCCCGATATGATGTTTTGTCCGGCAACTGTTCCCGTGCCCCACTGATAGGTACCACCAGCAGCAAGTGTCCCTCCCGATGCCGTAAGTGTTGTGGTCGTTGTAACACAATCTAATGCAGAGGCGGTTGCTGTTATCGAAGTTGGCGCAGTATTATCGCAACCTGCATAGGCAGTGCTGAAACTTACACGTGCATTTCCCGTCCGTTCAAAGAATTCGAGAACGAGATCGGTACTTCCGCTCAGGTATACCGTAGCGGTTTTTGAAAGATAAGCGTGCGGAGTCCAGTCGCTGAGTGCAGTAAGGAAGGTAGCCCCACCATCAATACTCAGGCGGTAACCGTCGTCGGCTCCCACAGTGATACTGTAATAGCCCGGCGAATACACCTTCCGCATTTTATATTTTATACCAAAATTATCGGCATAAGCACCACACAGGTTCGTTCCTGATACTGATCCGGCGGCGTAATCGCGATCAAACGCATCTGCCTCGGTTATGAACCCGCGGTAAGTTGCCGCATTAACCGTTGCCGGAGTGGTGAGGTAAGCGTTGGTATCAGAATAAACATAACCAATCCATTGGTTTGTACCATAAGTGGTCTGGTCTCCCGCAGGTGTACACTGGGCATAAGAAAGTATGCCCGAAAGGCAGGCAAGAAGGATGTACACAGGCTGAAGACACAAATTGACTTGGGGAATCAATCGTTTCATAAGCATGTAAAATAGCATAATTAATGTACCGCGAAATTACAACGTAACCTTAGCGAATTAACATTTGTGCATATAATTACTAAATTTTTGTTAAGGCGAGGGTAATTTTGTAAGAAGTAAAATTCTCGGTTAGTAGGCTTGCATATTTTTTAGTATCTATTCCCCCAAATTGCATATTATGCAAAGTCATTAAATAACTATTCTATCTATAAAATAGTAAAGGCGGTCGAGAGACCGCCTTTACCTGCATCCAACTAAAAAATTACTAAACAATTATGCTCATTACTTAAGCATAATATTTTTTGAAACTGCCTGGTTGTCTTCGAATGTAACCTTAACGATCAGCAGTTGCTGCGTTGCGTTAAGGTCTGATGAAGTAAAGCCTGTGGCAGCGATATTATTCTTTTCAAAAAGCAGTTTGCCGAGTACGTCATATACGGCCACCGATTTTATGTTTTGAGGAGCGTTTACAGAAACCTGTTTGCCCTGCGTATAAACTACAACTTGTGACGGCGTAACAACCGGATTATCTGTACCCAGTGCAGTAGCAGTGTAGATCAATTCAAAACGCGTGTCAAAGGTACCAATTTCTGTAGTAAAAATATAATTCCCTTCATTTAAATTTTGGATATTTCCGGTAAGATTATCCCTGAGGTAGACAGACTGGCCCTCCTGGAAAACACCATCTGTGTGGTCTATAGCAATTGTGTAAGTTCCGGCTACTGTTGCATTGAAACCAACAGCAACTACATCTGACATATCGAATGCAGGGCGGGCTTGTATGGCATACTTAGCATTGCCCGCCAAAGTATAAAGGTTTATAGCATTATCTACGAATGAAATACCATCATACCCATTGTCATATCCGGTTGTTGCACCACTCATATAAGCCACCATGGTCTGATTGAAAAGTCCTGACTGGTTGGTGATGTTTACCCAGATATGGCTGGCAGGCTGTTCGCTGGCCATCTGTATTACACCGCCCGATGATGAACGGAAGAAGTTGTTGTAGTTAGCAGCGCGGCGCATGTTGTTTTTAAACACGAGCTCGTTTTTATTCTTAGCCTTAACAATGAATCCCTGTGCTGTGTTAAGCAGGCCTTTTGAATCTATCGCAAACGGACTGGCGACAAGGTCGTTAGTTCCCCCCGGAGCAGCATTCGCAACCGCGCCTGTCTTATTTACCGTCCAGTAGCTTGATTGCGTATAATCGTTGGTCTTCCTCCACATATAGATGGTACCCTCGATATTGTCTACGTTGGCATCGATAAAATCAGTAACGCATATTGGCGAAGGATACGGATTTCCTACTGCATTATATGCCTGGCTCTCGCTTACGTAATTAAGAGGGACACGAACTGCACCGTTATTTGGGGTACCTGTAAACGAACCTTCGTAAACCGCAGCGGTAGTAGATGATGCGTTATTCGGCATCCTGATAAGGTAGCCTACACCCTGCTTAAACGTTGTGGTAGACGGGCTTGCTACAGAGTTATAAACATTAGTTTCTGTATTGTAATTGTAAAACCGTGTCGTTTGTGTTTGCGGAGAGAAGGCAAGCAGGGTCTGCGTACCGGTCACCGGTGAACCCCACAGGGTATAATCAAGCCTCTTAAGCAATGAAGAATTACGTTTAATAGTCACGTTACCGCTGTTTTGCGTGTCTTCGATCTGTGTAAGGTTGCTGGCACTTTCAAATGTAAGTGATGCAGTGCTTTCTACGTTAACACTATGCACAACAACCGCATTTGCATTGGACTTAAACACTACCTGTGCCGTTCCGGTTACATAAAGTGAACAAGCATTGAATGTGCCTCCGGTTTGTGTATAGCTTGCTGCAAATATCACGTCTTTATCTGAAGCGGGATTTCCGTTGCTCCACGATGTACCGTTCCAGGTAGTGGCGCTGGCGCAGTATATACCGGCATCATCGTTGGTTACCGGCAGGATTGTGCTGCTTATCTCATCGGCACCTATAGAAGGCGTGGTGGTACTTCTGTACTGCCCGTCGAAATCCCTTGTTACATTCGCGATAGGTGTACCCTCATTGTCAAGCGCGCTGTTAGACCCGCTAATCAGGTGCATATTTGTTGAAGATACAAAAACAGGCGTTGCATTACCCGTATGGGCATCCTTACCGGTACGTGTCCTCCAGTCTGCAATGTTGGTAAGGTAATCAGGGCTGTTGAAGCTTTCGATATCATTTACACTCCATTCTTTGGCTACGAACGCGATTTTATCTGTTGAAGTATAGTTGTTGTAATCAAGGTTCGAGAATATTGTACCCATTGCAGTGTAAAACGCTTTTACTGCGATGGCGCTCCTTCGTGTATTTGTTGTCGTCTGGTTGTTGGCAAAGATGTTGTTCCTTACATCAATGTTAATACCGCCATCTACATAAAGCGCTGCAGTATACCCCATTCCTGAACCCGACTGGTTGGTATCGAGCACAACGGTATTGTGGTATATCTTATACCCTCCTCCGCCGGCAATGATAATACCGTGGCCGTTACCTTTGTAATTGGCAGCATTGGCACTCCTGACATTGTGAATGAAGTTATTTGCAACCATGATGTCGGCAAAATTGTTTACTGACTGGAGTACGATGCCTCCAAAGAAAACACCTTCATCAAGGGTTTTGGTAAGGTCCCTTATTTCATTTTTTACGATCGTACCACGGGTAGAGTTACCGCTTACATATATACCCGAAGAAACAAGTGATGCAGCAGCATTATCCCTGTAGAGGTTGTATACAAAGTTTTCTGAGAACTCAAACTGGTCAACATTGATGATGGCGCACGGCTGGATAATAGTCTCGCTGTTGTTTTCGGCGCCAAGATCATTTTTGTTAATTACAACATTAGTTGTGCGTGTCGAGCCTCCATTGATGTAAACACCCTGCTTCACATTCATGAAGTCATTATTCCTTACTGTAAGGTAGGCATTATCGGCGCCGGCACTATTCACTACAAGCGAATGCATGTTGTTTTCGCCGCTATCTGAATTGGAGCCTGCATAAACACCTACGCAGAAGTTACCCGACTGGTTTTTGTAGCCCTGCCTGATGTTGCAGTTTTTGATGGTAATATTGGTAGCGCCGTTAGACCCGTTTGATGCAACCCAGAACACGGTGCGCTGTACATAATCTATAGTGTTGTTATTGTAGATAGTAAGGTTCCTTGTGGTACCCCCGGCAGTGTTGCTTCCGTCAAAGATTATGTAATCTGCGCCGTTGAATTTGAATACAGCAGTCGCCTGGTAAGAAGACGCGCCGTCTTCACAAGTGATAACCGGCTTGGCAAAAGGAGCAGGCTTGAAAGTAATTGTCTTTGTAGCCGTACCTGATGCAGTAATAGTAAGCGGGAAGCTTTCGCCGGTAGTATTGTTGTAGGCAGCATCTTTAAGAAGGAACGTAACAGCGCCACTCACTCCGTAAGAATTGAGATGGGATACAGCGGCAGTAATAGTTGCAAAGTGGCCGTAGGCACCCACATAATAAGTACCGCTCAGCGATCCGGCAGGCGCAGTACCCTGTACCGTCACATTTACTGTGGCAGTAGCATCAGGATTTACTCCGTTCTTTACCGTATACGTAAAAGAATCCGGCCCTGCGTATCCTGTGACAGGAGTGTAAGTTATAGTTTTATCCGCGTTTACAACCGCTGTACCGTGAGAAGGTACAGAAACATTGGTTACTGCATTGATAGCGGCAGCGCCCGCAACATCATTACCAATAACATTAATGGTAGATGCCGTGTTGATATTGGTAGTTGCAGCGTCGTTTACAGCGGTAAGCACAGAGCTGTAAACCGATACGGCACCGGTAAGCTTAGGCCCTGCGTAAGAACTGTATGCTGCGGTCCTGATAAAGAACTTGGTAAACCAATTGTTATTCAGGTCGTAAAGGTAAAGGCGAATCTTAAGGGTTTTAATAGCACTTGTTGTAGATGCAGGCGCGAGAGTAGCCGGGATAGCCGCGGTGATAGTCGCATTCTGGTCCTGGGCGAGAGTAAATACGGTCTGGCCCGATGCCGATACATTGGTTAAGCTTGTCCAGGTAGTTCCGTCAAGAGAACCACGAAGCTCCATTTTCTTCGCTCCGCCACTATCACCTGACGGTGAAAAGTAAGTAAATGAGAACTGTGAAGGGGTGATCTTGTAACCCCCATTTGGGCTAACGGTAAACTCCAGATACTTGGCGGTGTTAATAGAAGTACTGGCTTGTGTTGTATGGAAATTATCCAAGTAAATTCCGTATGCCTCATACTGAATTTGGTTTTGATTAGTGGAAACACCAATTCCACTAGCGGTAAACGCAGGAGCAGTAATGTTTGCGGCGTTTCCTGTTGGGGCAGACGTGTTATTCCACGTCACAAGAGTTGTTTGGCTAAAGCCAATAAAAGGCAATAGCATTAGCAGTAGTAATGACTTTTTCATTAGTAATAAATTAATTTTTAGTAAGTTATGGGGGCATAACTTTTTCTTGGATGCGGATGCAAATGTACGGCAACCCTTGCCAATGTTAATGTTAAAATAGTGTTAAATTTTAACAAAAAGATAAAGACCTGATTTCGAAAACGTTGTAGTGTTGAAAAATGCAATTATCCGACCAACGACAATTTTCTTCGACGAACTACCTAACGTACTGCGATAAGTACAGAAGCGCAGGTTTACGCAATTATAACGATAATAATATCAGCCGAAACTTAAAAAAACAGTTTGTCCGATATACATACGCAGCTATTAAATTTCAGTGGCCAGCGCTTCATAAATTAGGTATAACTCGTATCCCTTTCGCGCAAGCGCATCGAACATTTTCTTTTTTTTCTTTATAGGATTGCTTTCACTTACCGACTGGCGGAGTGACAAAACCAACGCCTCAAATGTATCCAGGTATTCCGGTTCAATTTCGGCTAAGCCTTTTTTAATGTTGTAAGCTGAAATATGCCGTGCTTTCAGTTCAGAAGTAATCCTTATCCTCCCCCACTTCTTTATTCGGTGTTTTCCGCGGGCAAAAGCGCATGCAAAACGTTCTTCATTCAGGAAATTGTTCTGGATAAGGTGCGCGATAATGGTATCAACCGCAATCGGGATCATTCTCATTTCCCTCAGCTTACTTTCTACCTCATCATGGCAGCGCTCCTGGTAGCTGCAAAAGTATTCGAGCTTCCGCTTGGCTTCCTCCACGCTGTACACCTTATCTCCATTCATCAGGCTGTATTATATTGGGAGGTTCAGGTTCTTGTGTGTACGGATTACGGCCTGCTCATTTTTATAATCTATCCAGGCCTGGCCTTTAAAGCGACGCATAAGATTATCAAAATGGCGCATAATGAAAATGTTGTAAACCGCCATAGAAAGGTTGCCTATCTTTCGGGGCAGTGCCCGCAGGCTCATAGAAAACCCGGGGGTAATATATTTCATGTAATGCCAGTAGCCCTCGGGCATATATAACATCTCGCCATGTTCAAGGTCGGCCACCAATCCCTGAGCCTGTTTCAGTGCAGGCCATTTATCGAAATCGGGATTATCAAAATCAATGTCTTCACGCGAAATCAAAGCGTGGGGGACTTTATACAGATAGGGAGTCTGATCCGGCGCAAAAAGGATACACCGCTTTTTCCCATGAAAATGGAAATGTAGTATATTGGAATAGTCAATATCAAAATGAATGAAGACTTTCGAATTTTCCCCGCCAAAAAAGAGCATCGGCAGCTGTTTTATTAGCTTTAAACCTATGTCGGGCCAACGGAAGTCATCTTTGAGGGCAGGCACTTCTTTCATCAGGTTGTAAAGAAATATCCGGTAATTGGTAGGCTTGCTTTGCAGGAGGTCGATGTAGTCAGCCATTTTCATCGACGCATGCGCTTCATTAAAGCCATCTTTGTGCGATACGGGCCTGTCATCATATAAGGGCACAGTTTTGTCTCCCGCAATATCTTTAATATAATTAAGCTTCCACTTTTCATAAGCCGGCCAGTCTTCGGTCAGCTTTTCAACTACCACCGGCTTTTGTTTCCTGACATAATTATTATAGAAATCTTCTTTCGAGATCGTGTTTACTCTTTCAATCTGCGTGAGGTTCAACGGCATATTTCTTTTTAATTGGGAGAATAAAAAAACTACCGCAGTGTTACCAAATTGTAAACTCTGCAATGTACCGCTACAAAAATAGTAAATACCTTTTCACTACATTAAAAAAAGCAGCCCGAAAGCTGCTTTAGTATGAGTTAAAAAAGTAAGTTATTTTTTAACAATTAAGAATTCTGTCCGCCTGTTTTGCGCATGTTGTTCTTCTGTACAATTCTCACCACAATCCACCTTCGGCTCGCTTTCGCCATAGCCTTTTCCGGAAATGCGCTCCCGTGCAATGCCACGGGAAATTACATACTGGACGGCCGCTTTTGCGCGCGTATCAGAAAGCCTCATATTATATTCGTCGCTTCCGCGGTTGTCGGTATGGGCCTTAAGCAGGATTACCATATCCGGGGTTGTGCGCATAGCTTCTACCAGTTTATCCAACTCAAAGGCAGCCTCTTTGGTGATGTTGCTCTTGTTGAATTCAAAGTAGATGTCGTTCAGCACTACTACCCCATTCACAATAATCTTCCCGATCGGGTTCAGGCCTGCGTTTACATTCACTTTCCCACCACGCGTTTTTGCTATCGGGAATGTGCTGTTCTCGTAACCCTGCGAAGCTACCTGAATTGTGTAGGGCTTATCACAATCTACATTATAGATTACTTTCCCATCGGCGTCTGCTGTCCGGGTTTCTATGACGTTGTTTTTTTCGTCCAATATAGCCACCTTAGATGTAGCCAGTGGCAAACCTGTTTTGATGTCCTTTACCATAACGATGGCCTCTACCCCGCATACCGGTGTGGCACCGTAAAGGTTGTCCTTCCCTGCCCTGTTGCTCGAGAAGAACCCAATGTTTTTCTTATCATTAAAAGTGAAAGCAAAATCGTCCTGCGGCGAGTTTACAGGAAGCCCCACGTTCATGGCCTCCCCGTTATTGGCCAGGTCGATCACGAATATGTCTAATCCGCCAAAGCCTTTCTTCCCATTAGACGAAAAATACAGCTTGCCGTCTTCGGTAATGTACGGGAAGTTCTCGCTCCCTTCTGTATTTACCTTAGGCCCGAGGTTTACAGGTTCGCCGTATGTATTATTACCTTTCACCTCAACTTTCCAGATGTCGGTACCGCCGATAGCGCCGGCGCGGTTACTTGCGAAGTAAAGCGTTTTGCCGTCGTGGCTGATCGCAGGATTTCCGGTAGAGGCTGCCTTGTCGTTAAAGGGAACAGGCTGTATATTTCCCCACTTGCCGCCTTCTTTTGTTGCACGGAACAGGTAAATGAGGCCGGTGCGGGTTTTAGAGGTCTTGTCTTTCTCGTAATCGCCTTCTTTGAAGCTCTCGCTTGCAAAATACATGGTTTTCCCGTCGGGGGTTACGGCAGCGGGGCCATCGTGGTACTTGCTGTTAATGTCGGTGAGCGGCATCGCTTCGCTAAACGTACCGTCAGCATTATACGTTGCGGTATAGATGTCGAGGTAGGGCTCTTCATTACGCCCATAGGTTTTGCGCGCGGTATTACGTGCACTGGTAAAATAGAACGTGTTCTCGTCGGTAAGCACACCGCCAAAGTCGCTGAACTTCTTATCATTTATGTTCAGTATTTTTTCGTCAAACAGTTTTTCCTGGCTGCGAAGCTTAGGCAGGTAGTCAGGGTCCTGGTTGAAGGCTACTGCCCGCTGGTCTTTTGGCGCAAGGCTTGCAAACTTTTGCATCTGCTTGTTGGCATCCTCATAACGGCCCTCGGCTTTCAGCATTTGTGCATAGCGATAATAGGTTTCTGCGTCCTGCTTGCTTTCTACCGCCTTCGCATACCATTTTACTGCCTCTTTAGAATTGTACAGGTTGTAAAAACTGTCGGCAAGCTGCTTGTAAACGTAAGGGCTTCCTTTGCCTGATGATGCCAGCTTTTGATAGGCGCCGGCCGCATCGATATATTCAAATTCGGCAAAGAGCTTATCCGCCTGTTCGGTGTCTTTATTTTGTGCAGAAAGCGCAAGGCAGCAAAGCAGCGCGCCCGCCATATAGAAAGATCTCATTGTAATTTTTTGGTTTGTGTTTATTGGTTAATGCGCAGGTGTTTAGAAATATCGTGGTGAGCGTGATACCTTTTTCGGGAAGTTCAGGTCAAAGAGCAGCATTACCTCGTGCGATGAAGGGGTGGTTACCTTCAAATCTGA
>JAGKWW010000075.1 GCA_021151665.1 Flavobacteriaceae bacterium | reverse complement strand
TTTATGATAAAAATGGAAATCTTTTAGCAGATTACATTTTTTTGGAAAATAGTGATAGTGTCCTGCATTACCAAATGACTATAAGAAACTCTCATAAACAAATTGTATATTTTTGTGAATATAAAAATGGGGATGTCTTAAGAGAATTTGATTGGTTCTCTTTTGATACAATAAGTAAGATGAATGGAAGTTTTCTGAATGATAGTTATTGTAAGTATTGTCACAATAATGAAAATAGTATAGGTCCTTCGTTATGGTCTCTATCTAGACTTTCAAAAGAAAATTTTTTAAGATCGTTTAGATCCACTGCAAGTCATGATACTATTCCTAAAATAACTGAAAAACAATTGTTATCGTTAGAGAAATATATTAGGAGTTCTTCAGATTAGCATTCGGCAATATAAGTGAGTAGTTTATTAGCCCTGATGGCAGCGGCATCCTGCCTGCAAGGCAGATACAGTGGACAGTAGGTATGGCGTATATAGAGACGCCCAAGCGGTGGCTGCTACATATATTTTAGGAAGGCTTAAAGCAAAATCATTTCACTTTATAATGTGTTTTCTCACAACTGTAAAGTGATGCTTCAATGTTGATAATAGGCTGAAAAAAATACGCAACCGTCTTAAAATTAAGTTAAGAAAAATTATATCTTGCACCCGCCAACTTAAAAAATATGCGGAAGATTTTTTTTATCCTTTTCGTAATAGTATTGTCCTCGTTTTCGGAGATATCTTTAAAAAAGAAAATTTCCGATGCCTCTTTCCGTTATGAATTCTTTACTACAGATGCTGAGGTTTATAGTAAATCCGGCAGGCAGTATTACTGGTTTAAGGGAGGAACGATACACAACAGTGAGTATGGGGTGGCGGGAGAGCTTCTGCATGGCGAATTCCAGAAGTTTTATCATTCCAACCAACTGGCAGAAAGCGGAAAGTTTGACGAAGGTCTGAAAGCAGGGTTCTGGAAAACGTGGTATACCGATGGTACGTTGGCGTCTTATGTATACTGGAGCAAAGGCCAGATGGACGGAACCTACAAGCTTTACGATAAGCTGGGTGTACCGTTGGAAACCGGAAAGTACAGCAAAAACCGAAAGCACGGCACCTGGATCAATCATTCGGCAAAAGACACCCTGCGCTACCGCAATGGACAGGTTGTTCTTCCGCGGGTAAAGGACACCATACAAAAAAATGATAAAGGTTTTATCAAACGGTTGTTCTCCAAAAAGGAAGCAACAATAGCCCCTGAGCCGCAAAAAAAATCGGGTGATAATTTTTTCAAACGCCTGTTTGCCAAAAAGGATAAAGGTGTAAATACTAACCAAGAGAAACCGACAAAAAAGGCACAACACACCCAACCCTCGGCCGACGGTGCAACTCAAAAAAAGCCGGGTTTCTTTGCCAGATTGTTCGGTGGTAAATCTGCTAAAAATGGTAAAGGCAAATAGTTTGCTATATGCGGTATATATCTGCCTCATAGTAGCATTACTTTGTGGCGCGCTTATCTATATTGCTTCGCTTTATGGCAGGCTTAACCTGTTTTATAACAGCTACGAAAACCTCTACATCCATAACCAGTCGTATTTGAATTATGCGCTTTCGTCGCCTCAGGCACTGCCGGCAGATGAAGATGGAATTGAGGATAACACAATTATTGAGCCTTATGGGTTGCTTAAATTAATGACGGCAAAATCATATACCGCTACCGATACGGTTACTTCCGTACATTTTGCGGGGATTACTCAAAAGCCTGAGCTTGCGCTTTATATTTCGAATTCCGGTTTTCCATTGCATTATTCGGGTATAGTGACCATCGCCGGAAAAAAATTGCTTCCTAAAACCTATCTGAGCACTACGTACATCGATAATAAGCCCAATAGGCTGGTAGCTAACGGCGATATTTCGATATCAGGAAGCCAATTGCCGCCGCTTCCCGAAAATTTCCTGAAAGGTTTTTTTCCTGAAAAATTTTCCACAATTCCCGCAGCCCGGCTTCAAACCGACTCGCTGAACTTTAATTCTTTTGAGAAGCCTGTACAGAAGATAAAATGTAGCGGTACTTTACAAAACCTCAGGATTAGGGGAAACATCATGCTCGAGGCTACAGATTCGCTTCATATCGCGCAATCCTGCAAACTCGAGGATGTACTTATAGTTGGCCCCAAAGTTATTTTTGAAAAGGGTTTTCACGGAGCGGTGCAGGTGAAGGCAGGATCGGTGGTGCTGGAAGAGCAAGTCGTGTTGGGTTATCCATCGGCCATTGTTGCAGAGCCTTCGCAAAAGGAGGGAATAAAAATAGGAAAAGGTTCTACTGTTGCCGGCTTTATTGCCTTAATAGGGCCAACCCGCGAAAGCTGCTGGGATACTACGCTTTTTATAGAAGAGGGATGTACAATCGCAGCGGATATTTATTGTGCAGGTAACCTGGTTCTGAAGAGCAATGTTTATGGAAGCGTGCACACCAATCTTATCTCTTACAAAAGAGGGGAAACTATTTACGAAAATCTGATTGCAGAAGTAGAGATAAACCCGGAAAGGCGAAGCAAGCTTTTTGTTGGCTTCCCGATAAATGAATCACGTCGTTATGCGCTTATCAAAAAAGTACTTTAACGTTCGGGCAGGGTCACTTATAGAGTCGGTAGCGGCATTAAGCATTATCGCGATTTGCCTTGTTACTGCTGTGCTTATTTATTCACAGGTTTTTACTATGCGTACAAGCGCAAGGTTCTATAATCGTAACAATGCGATGGACGAGGTTTTTTTTGCAACGATGCTGGGGCAGGACTCTCTACTTGTAAAGTATACAGAAGATGACAGAATGCTGATAGAGGAAGAGGTATACAAAGGATATAAAATAATCCGTGTAAGCTGTAACGATAGTATAAAGCCACATGTGGAAAAATATTATTACCTCAATGCTGAATAGGCGGGCAGATGCCTTTAGTACCGTAGAGGTTTTGGTGGGCATGGCAGTAACCGCCATTATTTTATCGGTGGTCTACGTGATCATTACAGTAACAACCCAACGGCTGAACGATTTTGAAATACAGAATGAATATATAAGTGATGTGAACCGGCTTAGTTACAGTTTAAACAAACTGATATCAGGATCCGAAAAAATGAGGTTGACTCCGGAAGGACTTGTTTTTGAAAGTTATGACGGAAAAGTCTCGGAATATAAGGGGTCCGACGAGTATGTAATACATACAGAGAGGGGATTTAAAGACACTTTTCATTTCCCTTTGCCCCAAATGCGTATGGATACGCTGAAAGGCAAAAATCCGTGCCTGCAGTACCAGCGGCTTAGCCTGAAGATAGCGGCGCGCGGGCAGCAGGAACAAAACTATGCTTTTTATAAAAAAATTTATGCGTCAGGATTATTAAAGGAAAAAGATTACTATGAGCATTGACCTCAGCGCATATAAGAACGAGCAACCCTTAAGCGGGGGAAGCACCCTGTTTAAGCCGGTGGGAATCGGCCGTGGCTTTACCGATAAGAACAAGGAAATGTTCTACCGTGAGCTTGGTATGCTGCTTAGATCGGGTGTGGATTTCAAAAAATCACTCGAGATTCTCATCGGGATGACTAAGAACAGCAAAGAGAAAGAGCTTATTACGGCGCTGAAAAAAGATATAATTGAAGGGAGCCCTGTGTATGAAGCCATGATGGCGACAGGAAAATTTTCTCCCTATGAATATTACAGCGTGCAGATAGGTGAGGAAACCCGCCGGCTCGAAGAAGTGCTTAGCGAGCTCCAGAAGTTTTATACCCGCAAGATACAGATGAAGCGTCAAATGGTTTCGGTACTTACTTATCCTGTGATAGTGCTTTCAGTTACCTTCCTGGTACTTTATTTTATGCTTACAAGGGTGGTGCCTATGTTTGAATCGGTGTTCCGGCAGTTTAACAGCGAACTGCCCAAGAGCACACAGGTAATCCTGATGCTTTCAAAAAATTCCGGAGTAGTTTTCGGTATAACCGGAATTATCATTGCAGCGTTGGTAGCACTGCATTATGCCATGCGGAAAAAGGCTGCTTACCGCGCCGTAACGTCGTCGCTGGTTTTAAAAATGCCATTTTTCGGTCCGTTGGTTCAGAAAATTTACCTGTCACGGTTTTGCCAGTCAATGAGCCTGCTTACTTCAGCCCGCACTCCACTTATTAACGCGCTCGATCTTACCGGCAAAATGATAGGTTATTACCCGATAGAAAGTTCACTCGCAAATGTAAAGCAGGATATTATATCAGGCGGATCGCTAAGCAACAGTTTCAGGAAACACAAAGTATATGAGGAAAAAATGGTGTCTATGGTAGATGTGGCAGAACAGGTAAACCAGTTGGATATTATGTTTGAAAAGCTAACAGAGCAATATAATGAAGAGATTGCCCATAAAACCAAAATGGTGGGTGTAATCCTTGAACCCGCCATCATCATTATCATAGGGCTTATAGTGGGTACCATAATGATATCAATGTACGCCCCGATGTTCGACTTAAGTAAAATAATAAACAGGTAAAATTATGAACCAGATAAAAAGGCTTAAACAAATATATAATAAAGGCTATGCCGCCGCCTATACACTAACCGAAATACTAATTGTTCTGTGTATAATCGGGATATTATTGCTAATGGTATTGCCTAACCAGACATCAGTGATTGGGCAGGCAAAAGCTATAGAGGCGCAGGCAATGCTCAACCAGGTATACGGCCTGCAAAAAAGCAATTTTTATCGTTTTTCCAAATACTCTCCAAACCTCGAAGAAATCGGATTTGAACAGGAAGCAACTGTAGAGGACGGCGGCCAGGCGGTTTATAAGATTGAGATTATAGAAGCCTCTGCCAATACATTCCTGGCAAGGGCTACATCGGTTACAGATCTGGATGGCGACGGAGCGTTCAATACATGGGAGATCAATGAAAAAAAAATGCTTACAGAAGTTACGAAAGAATAAATGAAAGTGGCCATTGTACTGATAATTGTGATAAGCCTGTTGCTAATGCTCTGGCAAGATATGCAGTTCAGGAAGATTCATATAATCCTTCCCGTAATCGTATTTTGCTGTGGCGCAGGTGTGGGGCATTTTCCGTTTTTTTTCCACATGAAGCAGGCGTTGTGTAATATCGGCTTTCTCGCTGCAACCCTCTCTGTTCTGGCAATATATCTGAAGCTAAAATCGGGGAAGGGCAATATCTTTACTTCTGCTTTCGGACTGGGAGATTTACTTTTTTATATCGGTGTTGCCCCCTTATTCCTTTTAAGGGATTTCATCATGTTTTTTATTTATTCTCTGTTGGTTTCCATTGTCCTTCATTTTATGCTCCACAAAAAGGCATCAGAAAAGACAGTCCCTCTTGCGGGATTTGCGTCTATGGGTTTACTGCTTATTATAATTAAAGATGTCGTGTTTGGTAATCAGGTTTTTGGAACTATAATAACTTACTAATGGCAGAACTGATCATCGATATAGAAAATCAACACCTCCTGTCAGCAGATATGGCTAACCACTATCGCGTGCTACCAAAACATGTCGAACAGGATGCATGTACATTATACGTAGATGAGGCAGAGACGGGCCTCGCAGATATAAAAGATGAACTCGAGCTCCTGCTTGGTTTTACTGTTACACTTCATCCGGTACCAACGCATGAATTAGAAAAGGCACTATCCCTTCATTACCGAAAAGACAGGGCTTTTGATACCAATGAAACACTAAGTGTAGATTCGTTCGACTTTCTTGAAAAGCTGCTTTCGGAGGCCAGGGCACTTAAAAGCAGCGATATACATTTTGAAGCCTATGAAGACACTGCCCGCATCAGGCTTCGTATCGACGGGCAACTGATAGAGCGCTACCGGCTGGAACACGAAAATTATCTGGAACTGGTAAATAAAGTCAAGATAAAAGCCAAGCTTAACATTACTGAGAAAAGGCTTCCGCAGGATGGCCGGATCACTACGCCTGATTTTGACATCCGTGTATCGATACTGCCTACGCTCTTCGGCGAAAAGATCGTGATGCGTTTGTTAGGCCAGGATGCCTCTAACATTGATTTGGCGACGCTTGGGTTTAGTGAATCGGAATTGGCAATTTATACAGAGGCAGTAAAGAAGCCCAATGGTATTTTGCTTATTAGCGGCCCAACCGGATCAGGAAAAACAACCACCCTGTATGCCACGCTGCGTTTACTTAATAGCAGGCATCGCAATATCGTTACAGTAGAAGATCCAATAGAATATACTTTAAAAGGAATAAACCAGGTGCAGCTTAAAGAAGATATTGGGCTAACTTTTGCTGCGGCATTGCGTTCCTTCCTGAGGCAGGATCCGGATATTATAATGCTGGGCGAGATCAGGGATCCTGAAACGGCCCTGATGGCTATAAGAGCATCGCTCACAGGCCACCTTGTGCTTTCCACCATACATACCAATTCTGCCGCAGGAACACTGTCACGGCTTACTGATATGGGAATACCGCCGTATCTTATCGCGGAAACGCTCAACCTTTCGGTAGCGCAACGACTTGTGCGAAAACTTTGCCCTGATTGCAGGCAGCCCCACCAAATTGACAGCAGCAGCCTGCCGGAAAGTTTTGAGGCCCCATATCCGCTACATGAGATTTTCAAGCCCATAGGATGTAACAGTTGTTATCATACCGGCTACCGTGGCCGGGTAGCGATATACGAATTAATGCCTGTGAACCTTGCGACTGCCCAATCTATTAAAAGCGGGAAGCCTGAAGAAATATCTGCGAATTACGAAACTCTCTCGCAAAAAGCGTATGCGTTGCTTGCGGCCGGAGTTACTTCGCTTGATGAAATATACTCAATACTGATAAATGCTAAATGATGGTGAAAAAATTATTTCTTGTTTTATTGCTTGCTTTAATGCCTGTCCTACTCCACGCCCAACAGGATATGGAAGCACTAAGCCTGAGGTTTGACGAATTTTCAACACAAAAGCCCGGGCTTAAAGAGGTGCTTAAGATTGATGTTTCGGGCCTTACGCTACACGATTTTATAACAACTATTGCCGGAGAGTATAAGCTTAACGTGAGTGTAGACACCGACCTGAATCAGGTGGTTACCAATAATTTTTATGACGTTACAGTGAAAGATGTTTTCCTTTTTCTGGCAGATAAGTATGATCTGGAGATAAGCTTTATGAGTAATATCATCCTTTTCAAGAAGCGGAAAGAACAAAAGGTCGTAGAAAAGCGTGTCGCGAAACCGGTAGATGTATATTATAACCCGCAAAATGATTTCCTTTCGGTGAAATTGCAGAACGATTCGCTTGGGTCTGTTGCAAAGGCTATAACAGACCGTTCGGGTAAAAATGTATTGATTGCACAGGATGTAAAGGGGAATATTATTACTTCGTATATACTGAACCGCCCTTTTGACCAGGTAATCGAAATGATGGCAAAATCAAACGAACTTACCGCCGTTAAGGATGAAAATGGCATTTACTTTTTGTCGAAGGGGAGCCCGGCTTCCGCTTCAGACAGGACAACGGTGCGGGGGCGGCCAAAATCAAGTTCGTCAGATGGATTCTTTGAAGTCAGTACAAACAAAAACGGTTTTCTAACTGTCCGGGCAAACAATGCAGACGCTGCCGAACTTTTAGTTGATGCCGCCGAGAAGCTGAACATTACCTACTTTTTATACAACAAGCCGGAAAATGAAAAAACGACGCTCATGGCGGATAATATCACGTTTGATGACTTGCTGGAACATGTATTTAAGGGAAAGAAATACACCTACAGGCGCCAGAATAATTTTTACCTTATCGGCGAAAATTCAACCGAAGGCCTGCGTTCTACAGAGACAATACCCTTAGAGAACAGGTCGATAGAGTCGGTATTGCTATCACTGCCAAAGATATTTTCTGAAAAGCTTGAAATAAAAGAATTTGTAGAGCTAAACGCACTGATAGTTTCCGGCTCTAAGAGCACCATAGATGAGATGAGAGCTTATGTGCAGCAAATAGACAGGGTGGTGCCCCTGGTGCAGATTGATGTAATGATAGTACAGTATAATAAATCGTATGACATACAGACTGGGCTAAAGGCCGGGCTTGATAAGCAAACACAGGTAAAGACCGGGGGCAGCCTTTTCCCAACGGGCGATATGACGCTTAATGGCTCTTCGGTTAACAGCCTTATTGATGCTTTTAACGGGCTTGGTGTTGTAAAGCTCGGAAAGGTTTCTGAAGCGTTTTACCTCAACCTCAAATTCCTGGAAGACAATTCGGTTATCACAATAGAATCGACCCCAAAAATAGCAACAATAAGCGGTCATGAAGCAAAGTTGGCCATCGGCGAAACAAGCTATTATTTTGAGCAGAACAACCAGCTTCTCACCGGCGGTATAAGCAATAACATTCTGCAGTCGGGTTCCTGGAAATCTACTGAGGCAAACCTGAGCGTAACCATCAAGCCAAATGTTTCTGCCGATGAAAATGTAACGCTTAATATTTCGGTAGAAAAGAGCTCGTTTCTGGCGAGGGTAGGCGAGACTGCTCCTCCCGGAAAAGCAACCCAGAAGTTTCAGTCGCTGGTAAGGGTAAAGAATAATGAAATGGTATTGTTGGGCGGACTGGATGAACTTCAAAAAGAAAATTCGGGAAGCGGAGTGCCCCTATTGTCGCGCATACCGGTAATTAACTGGTTCTTTAGCAGCCGTCGTAAATCAAAAAGCACATCCAAGCTGCATATATTTATCAGGCCTACAATTATCTATTAAGATGGAAAGGTTTGTAAAGAAAATATTCGGGTTTAAAAACGTTGCCGTTATGGGGATCCGTAAGCTTGACGATGCAGAGGAAGTTTTTATCCTCCACTTGCGAAAAAAGGGCAACGTGCTTATGATATCCTCAGCCACTTCTTTTAGAGAACTAGAAACGGCTGTTAAAAACATTCCGGGTAAGGTCCCGGTAATTTTATGCGTTGATGGAAAAGGCGTCCTGAATAAAAAAATCGACAGGACCAACCAGACAGACCTTGCTTGGGAGCGAGGCCTGGACTTTACTACCCTGTATTATACGAAAACAGATTCCGGGCAGCAAAGCTTTATAAGTTTTGCAAGGCGCAGC
Source organism: Flavobacteriaceae bacterium (assembly GCA_021151665.1). Classification (GTDB taxonomy): domain Bacteria; phylum Bacteroidota; class Bacteroidia; order Flavobacteriales; family Flavobacteriaceae; genus Flavobacterium. The sequence goes on along the minus strand of JAGKWW010000075.1, from coordinate 1,187 downwards.
CAGTTTGATAAGACTGTTGAAAAACTGTTAAGCTATAAATTAGATATAATAGATTTTTATATCGGGCCATTTGCGGGAGCGTTGTTTAAAAAAGTTTCAGGAGAAAATGCTTTGGTTTCCGGTGACTGGCAACTTGAGTTTCTGAACGGTTCACTCTCTGCCTTTTCCCGCGAAGACAAATGTGATAGTAAGACGGAGATCGACGGACACCAGCTGTCTTCATGGCACATACTGCTATATGGGGCAGGCATATCTTTTTTTACAGGCCGGCCCGGCATTTCAGGCAGTATGCCGAAAGAAGTACAGCCAACTGAAGCGATTTATAAAAGGGCATTTAACAGAATAGGGGTAGCTTTCCTGGTAACAATGTTCCTCACACTGTTTTCCAGCTACCTGCTCACCTGGAAATATTCCTCCGAAAACGCGGCACTTAACCAGGAAAATATCTTTTCGGGGCAAACGTACAAGAACATCGTAAACCTGGAAAAGCAAAAGGGGATTAAGATGAAGATGATGGAGGATGCAGGACATCTCTCTAAGAACTTCCTGAGCTTTTACAGCAGTACGCTCATTAATAGCATACCGCACCAGATTCAGATAGATGAGATGGAAATTGTTCCGGTACAATCAGATATCAAAGAAAACAAGAAAGTGTTGCTCAACGCCTCGCATATTCTTTTAAAAGGTGTCGCCTCTGATGAAAAAGCTCTGAATTCGTGGATAAAAACCACGGAAAATGTCCAATGGCTGAAGAAGCTCGAAATTATTACGCTAAAGAAGGATAAGAATGATATTCAGCATTTTGAACTAAAACTTTTATTGTAACATGTTTGATCAATATAAATACAAAATAAAGTTACAATCTCTGATGATCGTTTGCGTGATGGTGTGCGCTGCCGGTTATAAGCGCTCTTTCGGGCCTTTGCTGGATATTATAAAGGAAAATAACGAACTTAAAGATAAAGCGCTTGTACTAAAGGCGAAGTCATCCTCAATACAGCAAATAACCGCTCAGCTTGCCATGATAGACAGGGTGTTGGGGCAGGAGGGGGCTAAGGCTGGCAAAGTGCGTCAAAGGCTTGTAGATTTTGTTGCTGAAAATGGCAGGGGAGCTTCTATTTTCAGTTTGAAGCCTACTCATACCTTCCAGGACGAAACATACACAGTTTATACCAATTGCCTGGAGG
>JAGKWW010000074.1 GCA_021151665.1 Flavobacteriaceae bacterium | reverse complement strand
CTGAAAGAGATTTTGTTAAAGAAGAATGGATGTAAAATATTGCCTGTCAATATTTGGACCTACCGAAGTAGCGAAAAGATCAGGAAGATAATTATTGCAAAGATCACCAGGACACCGCGCAGCGTAAGCATCCGAATGTGCAGGCGGCTATCGTTGCGCCAAAGCCTTTTTCGGCTTTTGAGGACCGAGAGCAAAAGCGTAGCCATGACTATTATGATGAGGATGAGGAGTAGTTTGCGTGGCATCAGCAGATCGAGGTAGCGTTAAATTCGTTTTTTGCGAGGCTATACATTACGCCCTCGCTACCACTGAACGATATGTTGCGGACGAATGTGAATCCCAGCTTTTCCAGTACGCGGACAGAAGCCGTATTGGCGACCATAGCGTGGCCGTGTATTTCTGTGAGCCCAAGTTTATTGAAGCCATAATACAGGCACGCCGCTGCTGCCTCTGTAGCATAGCCGTGGTTCCAGAATTGCCGGAAGAACCGGAAGCCGAGGTCGGTAATGTTTTCTTCAGGGTGGTATTTTAATCCGCACCATCCCAGGAATTCACCATCGCTTCTCCGGATCACGGTCCAGCGTCCCCGTTTGAATTGCGCATACACAGCAATGTATGAGGTAAGAAATTCTTTCGCTGCCATTACCGAATCAAAAGCAGCATCGCCGGTGTAGCGTATCACTTCGGGGTCGGCATTGAGGGCATAAAAGGTTTGCGCATCATCAGGCGTTAGTTCCCTCAGGTAAAGCCGCGATGTTTCGGTGATGGTCTTCATAGGGTTATGAAAAATGGGACAGTAAAGGTACGAAAACGAAAAGCTTTTATATCTTTGACACCACAAATCACTGCCCAAGTGGTGAAATTGGTAGACACGCCGTGTTCAGGGCGCGGTGTCCTTCGGATGTGCTGGTTCGAGTCCAGTCTTGGGCACAAAAAAAGGTTTTAAGGCATTGGCTTTAGGGCCTTTTATATTTTAGTCGTCCAGATATTTAGAGGTAAGATTACCGTGGCGGTCGAATTTGAAAATAAAGTTGCCCCATATTTCAATTCCCTTAATGGTCTTAAGGTTAGCAGCTGTGGCCTTAATCAGAAATAGTATTATCGAACTATCTTTAAGCATTAATACGTGTTCGATTTTTTCTCAGATTTAATCGTTGGGCAGAGTAATCCTCCATTACAATAGGGTTAAGCCTTTTTATAAATATTCTGCTCTATGGTTCGATAATATGAATTGTTTTTGATTGTAATATTTTTCGAAATGTTCAATGTACAGGTTTAATACTTCATAGATTAGATCGTACTTCGCTTTCAAATCTTTGTATTTTGGAGAGGAACCTACTGCTTCGACTGATTCCCTGCCGTGTGCAACTTTATTTCGATTATCAACTATTTCATCAAAGACGGTGATAGCTTGTGGAGATATGGCAAACGTACTTAACCCCAACGTTTTTGTAAGTTGGTTAAAGGTTTTACCCCAAATATTCTGCATATACTTTTGGATAAAAGTTTCATCGAAGGCTAAAATTTCGGCGCTATTTAATTTCAAAAATAAATCTGATGACTTGTCTAAAAAGAATTTACTATTACAATCCCTGATTGACTGTAGATTGCTTGACAAGGCAACCGTGTTAAACACAGTTTCAATGTGTTGATAAATCACATTTTTACCTTTTATAAGAGATAAAGTATTTAACACTAGCGAGGTCACAGTAAATTCAATACAAGCATATAAATGCACATAGAAAAGGCCTTTTAGTATTTTATACTCTAACGGGTGTACCGATGGAGGCACCACCTGATCTTCAATATTTTTAATAGTATTCAGCAAGTGATTGACCTCTCCAAACCGTGCTGTCGTCTGTGATTTAACAATGCTATAGGGCATTTATAATAAAATTGGTTACATAATCGATTCGATCCAATAATTTTGATCTTGAGTTAGTAGCCCCTGTTGTTAATTTGGTAAGAATAGGATCGTTTAATAAATCTTGAAGTTTTTCCGTAGTAATCTCGCTCTGTCGATTTTGGACAATAATGTCTGCAACTCCTATCGAAATTGCTTCGAATAAAATCAGAGGAGTTATATTAGTCCGATTACCTCGGATAATCCCATTTGGAAGTAAATTTCTGATTATCCTGAAAGTGTTATTGTATATATCTCTTAACTCCGATTTATTGTAAAATTGTTTTGTCTTATACTCCATATAGTCATTCAGAAAACCTTTTACACTATGACTAAAAGCATCTCGGTTCTCGAAATAGGCGAAAAATTTGAGTACGAGTTCCTCTCTATTACCTGTTCTTTCAGATTTTTCCGTCATTTTAACGGAATTTAAAAAATCTGTATTCTGACTACATTCTGACAGAAAATCTTTAAATTCTCCTATATATACACAGTTCCGAATCTCTTGTGGGTGGAGAATTACGCCTCCGGTGTTTAAACGTTCAAATAAATCATATCTAACTCCAAAATCACTTTTATCATTAAGAACTGTTACACGGATAGGACGGGTCATAAACATAAATTGAACAGATGTTGGGATATCCTCAAATCTTAATCCATTTAAACTGCTTAACTTCTCAAGTCCAGACAAAATCAATTTTTTTCCATTTCGATTATTTTGCAATATTATATCTTCAGTACCTACAAAATTGACAACTGTAGTTAGCCGCTGCAGTCCATCGATTACTTCCCATGTCGCATCGTAATTTGTCGCCATGAATAAGTTAGGAACTGGAATGCCTAAGAAGATAGACTCTATCAATTGGGACTGTCGGATGTCATCCCATACAAAATGGCGTTGATATTCTGGTTGTAATTCAATTTGTCGTTCGACAATCATATCAAAGAGTTGCCTAACAGTGATGTCATAATTGTCAAACGAAACTGTTCTTCTGTTTCTGTCAAGTTGTTCTTGAATTGTCATGGTATCTTAATATTTTACTAAAGTAATGAATTTACTAAAATAAAAACGCCCCCATTCCTGAGGGCGTCTATTATCTATCATCTATTATATTTTTGTCTAAATTCTAACAGTCTAAAACTCTAACAATCTAAAAATCTATCTCCCCTCAATCCACTTCCGTGCATTCACGAAAGCCTCATGCCATGGCGACACCTTATCGGTGCGGCCTTCGGGGTAGTAGGCCCAGTTCCACTGGAATATAGAGCGCTCAATGTGCGGCATCATCACAAGGTGGCGGCCATCGTCGCTGACCATCATGGCGATGTCAAAATGCGAACCGTTCGGGTTGGCAGGGTACCCGTTGTAGGCGTATTTGGCGACAATGTGATATTTGTCTTCGGTGTAGGGAAGGTCAAAACGCCCTTCACCATGCGATATCCAAACGCCGAGCTTACTGCCTGCGAGGGTTGACAGCATCACGGAATTGTTCTCTTGTATTGTCACTGACGTAAAGCCGCTCTCGTGCTTGCCACTCTGGTTGTGGAGCATACGAGGCTTAACTTCATGGTCGGGGTTTATCAGGCCGAGCTCTATAAACAGCTGGCATCCGTTGCAAATGCCCACAGATAGTGTGTCTTCGCGCTTAAAGAAGTTCTCCAGCGCGGTGCGTGCCTTTTCGTTATAAAGGAAGGCGCCTGCCCAGCCTTTGGCCGAACCCAGTACATCACTGTTCGAGAATCCGCCCACGGCACCAATGAATTGTATATCCTCGAGCGTTTCGCGGCCCGAGATCAGGTCGGTCATGTGTACGTCCTTCACGTCAAAGCCCGCCAGGTACATCGCGTTGGCCATTTCCCGCTCGGAATTGCTGCCCTTTTCGCGGATGATGGCCGCCTTAGGTCGGGCGATTCCGGCAGGGGTGAGGATTGCTCCGGTAAAATGTTTCGGGAAATCGAATACCAGCGGCTGGTGCTTATAGTTGTCAAAGCGCTCGGTGGCCTTTTGCTTTCCGCTCTGCTTCTGGTCGAGCAGGTAAGAGGTGCGGTACCAGGTATCGCGTGTTTTTTCAATATCGAAAGACAAGTCCGTATTGCCGTTTTTAATGCTAACGGTTTTTCCTTCTTTCGGCTGGCCGATCATTGTATAGTTAATTCCTGCAGATGTAAAGATTTCTTCCACTTCGGCATTCGCCTGAATTACAACGGCAATATTCTCCGCAAAAAGCAGTTTGACCGTATCTTCTTCACCCAATGCTGAGAGGTCGTATTCAGCGCCGAGGTTAACCTCCGCGAAGCTCATTTCGAGCAGGGTAGTGATAAGCCCGCCGCTACCTATGTCGTGGCCTGCCGCGGTCTTTCCGTCTTTAATCAGTTGCTGAAGCGTATTGAAAGCGGTTTTGAATTGCGCCGCATCGGTAATGGTCGGCACTTCTTTGCCCACTTTGTTCAGCACCTGCGCAAAAGACGATCCGCCTAGCTTAAAGCTGTCGTTGCTCAGGTTAATATAGTAGATATTCCCGCCGTTGCGTTTCAGTACGGGCTCTACCACTTTGGTAATGTCATTGCAATTGCCTGCTGCCGATATGATCACCGTCCCCGGAGCGATCACATCGTCGTCCGGATATTTCTGCTTCATCGAAAGCGAGTCTTTACCTGTCGGGATGTTGATGCCGAGTTCTATCGCAAAATCCGAGCATCCCTGTACCGCCTCGTACAGCCTCGCATCTTCCCCCGGGTTCTTGCATGCCCACATCCAGTTAGCCGAAAGCGATACGCTCTTCAGTCCGTCCTTTAGCGGGGCAAAAACGATGTTGCTTAGCGCTTCGCCAATTGAGTTGCGGCTTCCGGCAACAGGATCTACCAACGCCGAAACAGGGGAGTGGCCTATAGTGGTAGCCACGCCTTCTTTGCCGTTATAATCGAGCGCCATCACGCCAACATTGTTAAGGGGCAGCTGCAGCGGACCCGCGCATTGCTGCTTGGCTACGCGCCCGGTAACGCAACGGTCGACTTTATTGGTAAGCCAGTCTTTACAGGCTACTGCTTCAAGTTGCAGCACCTGGTCAAGGTAGTCGTATATTTTTTCCTGCGAATAATCGAGGTCGGTGTAATTGGCAGGAGCAGTAGTATCGGTCATTATGGTTTTTGGCGAAGACCCAAACATATCCTCCAGCGCGAAGTCCATCGGTTTTTCGCCGGTTGTCTTGCTTTTAAAGGTGAATCGGTGGTCGCCCGTTACTTCGCCTACTTCGTAAAGCGGGGCGCGCTCGCGTTCGGCAATGCGCTTCAGGGTGTCGATATCTTTTTCACTAATGACAAGGCCCATACGCTCCTGGCTTTCGTTGCCGATGATCTCTTTCGCCGAAAGGGTAGGGTCGCCCACGGGCAGTTTGTCAAGGTCTATCTTACCGCCGGTTTCCTCTACGAGCTCGCTCAGGCAGTTCAGGTGGCCGCCCGCGCCATGGTCGTGTATAGAAACGATCGTATTGTTATCGCTCTCTACCATGCCGCGCACCGCATTCGCTGCACGCTTTTGCATTTCGGGGTTAGAGCGTTGTATGGCGTTTAGTTCTATCCCGCTGCTGAACTCACCCGTATCAGCACTTGATACGGCCGCGCCGCCCATACCGATGCGGTAATTTTCGCCGCCCAGCACCACGATCTTGTCGCCGGCCTGCGGCTTATTCTTGGCGGCCTGGCTTGCTTTGCCATAGCCGATACCACCTGCCAGCATGATTACTTTGTCGAAGCCGAGTTTACGCTTTTGCTCTCCTCCTTCGGGGGAGTTGGAGGGGGACTCTTCATGTTCGAATGTAAGCACCGATCCCGTGATAAGCGGCTGTCCGAACTTGTTGCCAAAATCGGATGCGCCATTGGATGCTTTGATGAGGATGTCCATTGGCGTCTGGTACAGCCACTGGCGCGCTGCCATTCCGTTCTCCCAGGGGCGGTTTTCTTCGAGCCTGGAATAGGAGGTCATATAAACCGCCGTTCCTGCAAGGGGCAGCGAACCCTGTCCGCCGGCAAGCCTGTCGCGTATCTCGCCACCACTGCCGGTAGCCGCGCCGTTAAAAGGCTCTACCGTGGTAGGGAAGTTATGCGTTTCGGCTTTTACCGAGATAACGGAGTCAAATTCCTTTACCTCGTAAAAATCGGGCTTGTCGGCCGACTTAGGTGCAAACTGCTGCACGCGCGGGCCTTTTATAAAGGCTACGTTGTCTTTGTAGGCCGAAACAATATCGTTCGGGTTTTCCTGCGATGTTTTTTTGATAAGCTTAAACAGCGACGATGGCTTTTCTTCGCCGTCTATCACAAACGTTCCATTGAATATCTTGTGGCGGCAATGCTCAGAGTTTACCTGCGAGAAGCCGAACACCTCGCTATCTGTTAAGTGGCGGCCCAGCTTCTGGCTCAGCTGCCTAAGGTAGTCTACCTCATCGGCACTCAGGGCAAGGCCTTCGCTGTCATTGTAAGCCGCAATATCGGTCACCTCGAGCACAGGCTCAGGCTTAATGTCGATTTTAAAAATATCCTGGCCAAGCCCCTTGAACTTCTGCGAAAGCATCGGGTCGAAAGCTGTTGTAGCTTCCTCAACTTTTTCAAACTGCTCGATGCGGATGATGCCTTGGATGCCCATGTTCTGGGTAATCTCTACCGCATTGGTGCTCCAGGGCGTGACCATGGCGGCACGGGGGCCAACAAAAAAATCCGCGAGGGCGGATTTTTCTATTTTATGTGCGTTGCCAAAAAGCCAGTTGAGTTTTGATGTGTCTTCTGCCGAAAGTTCGCCCTGCGACTGTACCGCAAAAACCGTATTGGATTGGTTTCCGAAGAAATGGATCATTGTGTTGTAGTTATGTTGTTGTGCAGCGCAAAAGTACGGATTAAAGAGAAAAACTGAAAGGCTCTGTTATTCTAAATTTTGAATTTTAAATTTTGAATTGAACGTTTCGCGGAGATGCACAGAGAACCCACAGAGATTCGCAGAGAGTTTCGACACGATTGGCACAAATTTGCATAAAAGGTGTGCTTTGTAGTTAATTAGTTTCGCGAAGAGGCACAAAGTTTTGGACACGGATTTCACCAATTTTCATGACAGATTCCATGAATTTAGTGAAAGACATGGCTTGCTTCGTGGTTAAATTTTTTTTTTCACGATTGTAAAATAATTGGAATTATTTGCCTCCCGCTTTAGGGGAGGTTAGTATAAGGCAGCAGTTGGCTTTAGCCGAATCAGTATCGTTTACCCTTATCCCTGACAGAGCCGGTATCCTGCTGCGAGGAACGAGTGGCAGATAAAGGCGAAGGCAGGACGAAGCTGCGGAAAATGCGCAGGTGATGGCTGCTCCTGAAAATTATTTCAAATGATGAATTTTAAATTTTGAATTGAGATTTCTCCACAAGGTCGAAATGGAACAACACTCTTGCCGAAACGGTATACACTGTTCCATGTCGACCGATGCGAAGCGTAGTGGAGACATCTCAACTTATTATTTTGAATGATAAATTTTAAATTTTGAATTGAGAGATTCCTCAATTCCGCTGCGCTTCATTCGGAATTGAACAACACTCTTGCATGACAACCCGGAACACGGAACCCGAAACCCGGAACCCCAAACCTAAACTACTCCTTCGCCAGCAACGGCTCTTTGCCATCATATTGCTTTACCGCTTCGAGGCTCTTTTCGAAATAGCTTTTAATCTCGTTATTAGTAGCGCCTGCCGACAGTTTTTGCAATGCCATAACGTGCGCCTCTTTAAGGGCTGCTTCGGCTTTTACAGAAATATCGGGGGTAACGCCGGTGCCTTCCCAGTTGGTTTTGGTAACAGGGTTTACCGCGCGCCCGTTCGGTATAAATGCGTGGAAGCCATTGCCCAGGTCGGCCTCATCGCCCGGGTTGGCACCGCCGCCTGTAGTTTCCCCGATAAGGGTAGCGCGCCTGAGCACCTGCATATCGTAAGCGAATTCTTCCCCGCCCGAAAACGTGCGGCTGTCGGTCAGGATGTATACCGGCTTGTTAAGATAGCGTGTCGCGTTGAGGGTGGGTAGCACCACGCGTCGTAGCCGGTTTTTTGAGCTTCGGCATCGGGGGCTTTTTCATTTTTCTGAACCGGGTGGTAATAAACCCCGAGGTGGCGGTCTTTTACCAGCGCCCGAAGGTCGGCGGTGAGTTTTTCCGCGAGCTGCTTCCCATCTTTAAGGTTTTTGTAAGTGCCTTTTTTAAGGTTGTTCCGCAACATAGCTTCGGCCTCTTTGGCGACGTCCGGAAAAATGTAGTTGTCGTTCATTTGCCGGATGAGGCTTTCAACCGACTGCTTTACTTCTTTAGGGGTAACCGGTTGTGAACCCTGCGCACTGGCCAGGGTGGTTATTGCCAGGCATACGGCGGTGGCAATAGCAAAGATTAACTGTTTCATTTTTTGATTGATGATGATTTAGATTTCAGATTTTAGATTTCAGAATTGAGATTTCAGATTTTAGAATTGAGATGCGGCCCTTGTTACTTATATAATTGAAGCATTGATACATTGCTACATTGAAACATTAGCTGCAATTTTTTGCAACAGCTCGCTCAGCTTCTCGGTGTCCTTTGGGTTGATCCCTTTTAGTGCGGTGCTTCGGTTCTTTTCTATAATCGGCTGCAGTGTTTTCAGGACGTGCTGTCCTTTATCCGTCAGCGTAAGGCGGAAACGGCGGCGGTCGCTTTCATGGAAGTCACGCTTCAGGTATTCCTTTTTTACCAGCAATTCTATGATACGCGTAATCGAAGCCACATCCTTAAAAACCTTTGCGGCTATCTGCTGTTGGGGCAGGGCTGGGTCGGCCTCTATCGACTTCAGTACCAGCCATTGGTCTATGGTGATATCGATGCCCGCCGCCTCAATCTGCTTTTGCGCATATTGCCGGTAGCTTTTGATGGCCTTCTCCAGGTGATAGAATATGATATTATCGAGTTGTTCCATTTTATTTATTTGATGCAAATATAATTGATATATCAATATAAAAATTACAGTTGCATTTTTTTCGATAAAATTTTTTTCTCTATTATTGATAAACAATCAAACCAACTCAAAATGAAAAACAAATTGTCTTTAAAAAGCTACTATCGGGTATTGGACAATAGTATCCGGAAAGTCGTAATGTTCCTGTTTATTTTATCCGCAACAATCTCCACGGCTCAGACAAACAAGACGTCCGGATTGACAAAAGCTGAATTTGAGAAAGCAAAACAGTTGTATCTGGATATGATGCAGTCTGACACGTATAAAGAAATGCAACAGAATACTGTTTTTGTAGTGAATAGAAGGAATACGGTAGAGCTGCCACAGCCCGATCCGTCCTGGAGGCAGTATGACGATGCCAAGTTACTAAAGTTATATAAAGAACGGGTAAGAGACTGGGCAAATGCGAACCGGAAAAAGATGAAGTTTAAAAGCGCTAACGAGGCTTACACGGCGGTGATTAAAGGCCTTGAGCTCGCCCAGCGGACGCAAGCGGAAAACAAGGAACTTTATAGCCTGATGCGACGGGCTAATAAAGCTCAGTTTTCTGAAATCATGAAGCCGGAGAAAATTTTATAAAAACAAAACCCCGCCGATCAGCGGGGTTCTCCTTTTATAATGATTAGCGAAATGCCTATTTACGTATCATGGCCAGCTCCAGGCTTTTGTATTCGGGCTTGCCGTCTTTCTCTTCGAACATTTCCATTTTGCGGGAGTTGTCGTTTACAAATGTATAGACTTCACGGTATTTTACCGTTTTGCCGGTCATCGGGTCTATCGATTCGCCTTTCAGGTTGAATGCTTTGGTTGCCGGGTCGTACTCGCCCATGGCTACCATCATCCCGGTGCCGGAATTGTCTATAAACGTAGAAGTGATCTGCTTGCTTTTGTTATTGTAGGCCACGGTAGATTTTCCTTCCCAGTCCATGCCCATCATCTTGCCTTTGTAGGTAGTTTCCTGATAGCGGCCGCCCATTACCATCTTGCATTCGGCAACAGATTTGTCTGTTTGCGGCGGTGCACCCTCTGCCATCCAGAAGGTCATGGTCACATCCCATTTGCCGGCTTCGCTTGCCAGCATTTTGTGCATGTCGCCGGGCGTTGCATATTCCGCCCAGGCTTTATTCATGGCAACAGAATCCATCGGTTCCTGTACGACAGTATCGGTTTCTTTCACTACAATGGTGTCATGCTCGGTCTTTGTTTTCTCTACAACTACTTCCTTTTTGCAGGAAGCGAAGCACAGCGATAGGGCTGCTGCGCCCATAATGATTTTTTTCACAATTGTCAGGTTTGATGTTTGTTACCCGTAAATTTATGAAAAATAGATGCAGATTAAGAGCTGTTTAATCAATTTATTCCGAAGTATGCACATACGCCCCGGCATCGGGAGAGGCAGCGCGGCTCGTACCCAAAATATCCAGCGGAACCAGTGCCGCAATAGCAGGATCACCCAGGCCAATGGCATCAGAATCAGGCCCTATGGTAAGGTCGTTGTTGCGCGGGTCGGTAAAATCAGGGATGAGGGTTGTAGTATTTCGTGCGATGGAACTGCCGGAATAATCTACAATACCCGTATTATCAAATTTATACAGGGCGTTATTGGCAAACTGGTTGCTGTAATCGGTAAACTTGATAAAGCAATTGTTGAATGCTACATTGTAGGCAACGCCAAGGTCTTCGCCTTCGCGCGAATGGCGTATCGCAAAGGATCCGGATCCGTAAGCAATGCAGTTGGCAAACGTAGCATTGAGCGGTGCCACGCTAATAGTGCCGTCTTCGTTCTCCATATTGTCGGCTATCAGCACCGGAACCTGGTTATAGGTGCTGTTGTAATTGGCGAATGTACAATGCCGGAAAGTGTAGGTTCCGCCAAGCGTACAGGCCAGCGATGCCATGCCCGCGTTGTTTATCACCACGTTATCTCCCGTAACGGTAGACCGCCGCGTTAAGATGCCGGCCGTAGAGGAATTGTACACCTGCACATTATATAAGGTGGCGTTGGGTAGGGTGGCAGTATCGCCATCGGGTGCGCGGAAGAACAAGCCTACGCCCGAATTCTTTATCGTAAGGTTTGAAATGGTATTGGCTTCGGCGGACATGATCATCACGGTACCCCATTGACCGGCAAGTTCAGAGAAGCCCGGCTCAAGCCTGTCACCCTCAAAAATCACTTCATTCTCAAGGGCTTCGGGGTCGGAGGAGGGTAAGCCATTCACCTTCAGTGTTCCCCCGGGACGTATCATCAGGCCCGATTCGGCGTGGAAGTGTACCCTTGCCCCCGGATCAATATTGAGCGTTTCCCCTGCCGGCACCGTTGCATATCCGTAAATAACGTAAGGCTTGGAATTGTCCCAATGGTACTCATCGCCATTGTTGGGGTCGGCATGATCCAGGTTAAAGCCCCGGAGGTACACCGGCTCGCCCGTATTGCTTTCACTGTCAAAGCGCACCGACTCATATTGCCCCAGGTCGTTCCGCTGAGGGTACAGGAAGTAAGCATCTTTGATCAGCGTTACCAGGTTCACTTCCTGAACTCCGGTGGTGCTTGTAAATTCTATTTCGTCGGTATATAAAAACTGGGTAGCACTCGTGTTTTGGGTAATATCTACCGTAGTTTCAATAAAAACATACATGCTGTCGTGGGCCATAAGCTCTACATTGGTAAACGATTGTCCGCTCATCCCATCCACCATTAGGCGGTATTTGCTGTCGGCTTTTTTCAGCTTTACACTTGGTATCGCTATATCCTTATCGCTGCGGTTGTACACTTTTAGGGTGTAGGTGCTCGAGCCGATATTGGTAAAAACCGTATCAAGGTACACTGTATCGCGGCTAAACTCAAGTCCGCCCGCGCTTTGCTCAAATTCAAAATCGTTACGGCATGAGGTAAGGCACAGCATGAGGCCCGCAAAAAGCACAAAAAGGTAATGGCGCATAGAGCAATTTTTTGTAAAAATAATTATTTCTGCCAATACTTGAATGGCTGCAAAGGGCAAACGGAAAAAACGTGGGAATATTTTGAGGTTTTGGGTATTGGGGTTTCGAGTTTCGGGTTCTGGGTTGTCATGCCGAGCCCGTCGAAGAATCCGGTTTGTCATGCTGAGCTGTCGAAGCAGCTCTTTATTATTTTGAATTTTGAATGAAGTATTTCACAGAGATACACAAAGATGCCGCAGAGATTCGCAAAGCCTCTTTGACACGAATTGCACAATTAGCACGGATGACCTTGCGAACATTGTGATCTTTTGTGGCCTTTGTGGTTATTTATTTCGCGAAGAATCTTAGAGGTGGCTTGTCACCTCGAGCGCAGTCGAGAGGCTATATTGCTTTTGAGGCTATAAATTTTTCACAGAGATACACAGAGGATACGCAGAGATTCGCAAAGCTTTTTTGACACGAATTCCGCTGATTTTCAAGGTTAACGTTGTAAAATTCGTGTCTGCTTCGTGGATTTTTGATGTTATTATTATTTTGCAAAGAAAGGGCTGTTCCATGTGGCTTCGCCGAACCACTGCGTTAGGTTTCGACCGGAGTGCAACGGAGTGGAGACATCTCAAGTATTTGTTATTTTAAATATGAATTTTAAATTTTAATTGGGATTTTTCAATTTCGCTGCGCTGCATTCGAAATGGAACAACACTCGCGTCGGATGAATGCTACGTTCCATCTGGCTTCGCCAAACCACTGCGTTAGGTTCCGACCGAGGTAGCGTAGTGGAGACATCGCACTATTATTCGAAATCCTGTACTTTTACATTTCCAAAAAACCAAAACTAAATGGCATTCGATAAAGAAAAAGCGCTGAAAATGTGCAACGATTACTGCAGGAATACGCTAATGGATACGCTAGGCATTGTATACACCGATGCCGGCGAAGGCTTCCTCGAGGCTACTATGCCCGTTACGCCGCACGTGCACCAGCCCATGGGATTGCTGCATGGCGGGGCAACCGTTGCCCTTGCCGAAAGCGTAGGCAGTGCAGCATCGTTGCTGTTCGTAAACCCCGAACTTCAGGAAGTGCGCGGTATTGAGATAGCGGCCAACCACCTGCGCAGTAAGCGCGAAGGTATGGTGACGGGAACCGCCCGCATCGTGCACCAGGGCAGGAGCATTCACCTGTGGGAAATAAAAGTGACCGATGAGCAGGGCAGGCTGATATCGCTGTGCAAGATCACGAACATGGTGCTTCCGCGTAAAACACGTGGCGAAAAGAAAGAAGAGTAGTGGCGGCCATGGAAGAAATTTTACTAAAGATACACCAGTCGGTTAAGGATGGGCGTCCGTTTGCCGCCTATGCCAAGCCGGGGAGCAATGTACTGAATGCCCTTTTTCAAAAAGACAGCACTGCACATACCCTTGCCAATTTTACTGAGAGCGGATTTGTATTTGCGCCCTTCGGCGAAGAGGTAACATGCTTTATCCCGGATCAGGTTTCCGACCGGATGTCGGCCCAGCTTACCCCTGTGCCGTTTGCCACAGATATAAAATCGCCGCAAATTGACGAAAACGCCAAAGCGCATTTTGAGGCGTTGGTTGCGAAAGGTGTGGCGGAAATTAAGGACGGCGAGTTTGAGAAACTCGTGCTGTCGCGAACGGAAGCGGTTGCTACCGATCATTCGGTTACCGAGATATTTGGCCGGCTTTTGTCAGCGTACCCGCAGGCGATGCGCTATTGTTTTTACCATCCTGCCTCGGGGCTGTGGATGGGTGCAACGCCCGAGCAATTACTAAAGGCGGAGGGCAATACCATTCATACCGTAGCGTTGGCCGGTACGCAGCTTTATGCCGACGGGCAGGAAGCCGTATGGCCCGAAAAGGAACAGCAGGAACAGCGCTTCGTTACCGACTACATTACGCAAGAACTTCACGGGATTGCAGCAAATATAGAAACTACAAGGCCGTACACCTTCCGGGCGGGGAATATCGTTCATATAAAAACGGACATTAGGGCGGAACTTAAACCGGGCACAACCGTAGGCGATGCTGTCAATGCTCTGCACCCCACACCCGCCGTATGCGGACTCCCGAAAGCTGCCGCGCGTGACTTTATTATTACAAATGAAGGCTACGACCGCAATTATTATTCCGGCTTCCTTGGAGAGCTGAATATTAGTAGCGAAGAGCAAGGGGCATGCACTGACCTTTTCGTTAACCTTCGCTGCCTGCGCCTCGACGGCAATGTTGCCAACCTCTACATCGGCTGCGGTGTAACAGAAGGCAGCGACCCCGAAAAGGAATTCATTGAGACTGTTAACAAGAGCATGACGATGCGGAGGGTGCTGTGAGCGTCATTATGTTGAATGGTGGATTTTAAATTTTGAAGAGGTTGTTTCGCAGAGATACACGAAGAAGCCGCAGAGATTCGCGGAGAGTGTGATCTTAGTGTTGCCTTTGTCCTTTGTGGTTAGAAATTTCGCAGAGATACACGAAGGAGGCGCAGAGATGCGCAGAGAGTTTGACCTTAGTGTTGCCTTTGTGTCCTTTGTGGTTAACGATTTCACAGAAATGCGCAAAGGAGCCGCAAAGATTGCAGAGATTTCAGCCACGAATTACACCAATTTACACAAAGTAGGCGATGCTCTTCCATGTCGACCGCAGCGCAGCGGAGTGGAGACATCTCTCTATTGTTTTAAATTTTGAATTATAAGTTATAAATTGGGATTCCTCCGATAGCGCGAATTTACACTCCATGCCTATCAAAAAAAAATGTTGGTTATTTTGGCGCGCTGAATAGCTACACGTTGACAATGTACAATTGTGACTAAAGCGCACAGATTGCAAAGCCGCGCTATCGGGACATTCCTTATTTACTTTGAATCTTTTTTTTATTCAGTTTGAATTCTTCTCCCCATTGAGCCATTGTCTGTATCACGGGCGACAAGGTAAGTCCAAACTCCGTTAAAGTGTATTCTACCTTTGGGGGAATCTCGGCATAAATTTTTCTGCTGATAATACCGTCGTTTTCTAATTCTCTTAGCTGCTGGGTAAGCATCGATTGCGTAATCCCTCTTACACTGCGTTTTAGCTCGCCAAACCTCGCTGGCGCCGTAAAGTAGATGGCATTGATCAAAATAGGCTTCCATTTGCCTCCCAAAACTTTCATCGTGGCCGTTACGGGACAAGTATTTTCATCAAAGACAAATTTTTTTTCGTTCTCATTTGACTGATTATCAATATTGGTATTATTTTCCATACTTACTTATATAAAGTGTCCTACTTTCCGTTTTAATTTTAATGCTATTTATTTGCAGTTCAAAAATAAAAAACAAAATGGAAAAATTTATTCTTATTTTCAGGGGTGGCGATACGCATGTTGCCACGGCTCATTCGCAAGCTGCAATGGACGTCATTCAAGCGTGGAATGATTGGATGGCCGGACTGGCAGAAAAGGGACTTCTTGCCGGAGGCGATGCACTACAGCTTTCAGGCAAGATTGTGAAAGGTTCAGAAAAAGTAGTTTCAGATGGTACTTATGCCGAAGGACATGACATGGTTGGCGGATACTTAATTGTCAACGCAAAAGACGTTAACGATGCCGTGGAAATTTCAAAAGGATGTCCGATTTTGAATGAAGAGGGCAGCGTAGAAGTCCGCCCAATTCAAAAAAGGTAACTGTGAATTTGAAGGATCCTTCAAAATCTACAGACCGAACAATACAATCGACCATCTTTTTCGCGTAAGGCGGGAAAGATGGTTTCTTTTGAACCCTTATGGCGCGGATTTGCAATCCGCTCCTGCTCATAAAAATATTTTGACTATTTTAGGCTCGATTGGAGGCATACATTGTTGTTGATTGGTTGAAACGCACAGATTGCAAATCCGCGGGATTGGATATCCTATCAGTCCTTAATGCGTGAAATATGTTGGAAAATTACACTTTTAATTGATGATAAAATTACTCACAGATAAAATTGACGACTCATTTTTAGAACTCATTATAGAAGAAGTTAATTACCGTACTAAAATTGATACTTATTATTATGCACTAGATTATAATGTACAAGGTGACGATGACAAAAAAGTGTTGTTAGTATTGGTGGGGCTGCTTGAGAGACACATTGAGACAATTCGAACACAACGATGGGAGACTGTATGGCTTCCATTAGATTTTCGGGATGAATACATAGGCTACTTGCAGGTAAAAAAAGAGGCAGATTCTCTAACAATAGAGTATGGCTTCTCAGCCGAGTTTCAAGGCCATTCTGTTGACATTCTGAATTTTGACGCTGAGAAACTAGTAAGCTTTGAAAGTTTATCGGATTCTTTTAGTCTATCTCAAAATCAATTAGTGTGTCAATTCGATGATATAATTAATTATTTAAGGACATCGACAGAGTAAGTCACCTTTACCCCAAATAGCGCGGACTTGTAATCCCTACTATTTTAATCCGATCTTAGTTTTCCAGTAAAGATGCCCCACATCCCCCTTAGCCCTGATGGAAGCGGCATCCTGCCGCAGCGCAGCGAAGGCAGATACAGCGGACAGCAGGAACCACGCCGGTAAAAATGCGCTCGCGATACCTGCTCCTAATGATACTATAAAACCAGTTTGTTGTTGTACCTATTTCTTACCTTTGCGGTTCAATTGCTCAGCAGCTTAGCGGCTCGGTAGCTTATAGCTTTAACAAATGAAACTCGACATACTTGCCTTTGGCGCACACCCCGATGATGTAGAACTCAGCTGCGGCGCAACCCTTGCCAAAGAGGTTTCGCTCGGCAAAACCGTTGGCGTGGTGGACCTTACCCGTGGCGAACTTGGCACCCGCGGCTCGGCAGAGATACGCGATACGGAGTCGGCCAAAGCGGCAGCCATATTAGGGCTGGCAGTACGGGAGAACCTGCGTTTCCGCGATGGGTTTTTTGTCAATGACGAAGCCCACCAGATGGGAGTGATAAAAACGCTGCGTAAATACCGTCCGGATATTGTGTTGTGCAACGCCGTAGATGACCGCCATATTGACCATGGCAAAGGTAGCCGGCTGGTAAGCGATGCGTGCTTCTTATCGGGGCTGCGCCGCATAGAAACCGAGATTGACGGTATGTCGCAGGAAGCCTGGCGCCCCAAGGTGGTGTACCATTACATACAATGGAAAAACCTGGTGCCCGATTTTGTGGTCGACGTGACAGGATTTATGGATATAAAGGTCGACTCCTTGATGGCCTATAGCTCGCAGTTTTACGACCCGAACAGTACCGACCCCGTAACTCCCATAGCCACAAAAAACTTTAAAGACAGCATCCTGTACCGCGCGGCCGACCTTGGCAGGCTTATCGGCAGCGAATATGCCGAGGGTTTTACGGTAGAAAGGTATGTGGCAGTGAACAGTTTAGGAGATTTGGTGTAATTTCCTTTAAAAAATTTACGCCGATAGTTGCAAAAAAGCGGGGCTTACCCTATATTTGCACTCGCAAAACAAATGGTGATTGTAGCTCAGTTGGTTAGAGCGTTGGATTGTGGTTCCAAAGGTCGGGGGTTCGAGACCCCTCATTCACCCCAAAATGCAAACCCTCAGGTTTATTCCTGAGGGTTTTTTGTTTGGGAAATCCTTTAGTAAAAAGATAAGGGAATAGAGGCCTGTAACAGTACAGAGAAGTACTTGTCGAGATAATCTTCAGATTTCGATTCGTTTAAGTGGTCGAATTGCGCAACAACAGAAAAATTAACGATATCTTTTTTTGTGTCTTTTTCTTTAAGGTTAAAGTAAAGGCCAGAACTCCCATTAGAAATATGCCTCGATTTTCCGACGGCATAATAAGTGTAGCGGTTACCAAGGTAAATGCTGCCGCGTTCACGCTTAATAACGGGCCAAAATAACTCCCCGAACGTTGTTAAACCCTCGTAAACCTCATAATTTCCAATTCTGCCCGCAGTCGTTTTTACAACGGAATTATAGGCAGTACTATCGGCGTTATACAAAAGTGTCCCTTCCTGTAGTGTTCTGCTTTTCAGGTTGGAATAATTATTTGTTTTAGCATACCCTAGCCCAATAGAAGCGATGTGCTGGAAGAATCTGTTCAGCCTGTCCAACTTGCTACCGTAATAATGGTTTATTGCAATGTATGCATTTCCAAACTGGTCTCTAATCTCATTGTTTACAAACTCATAGCCATTTTCCGGTCTGAATATGTTCAGCTTGGCCCAATCCAACCCTCCCCGAAAATTGATCCAATAGTAGCTTTCGGAGGTTTTGGGGGTAATTATTTCACCGTTGGCGTTTACACTATTCCAGACGTAATGTTTCCACATGTAACTCATCCCCCCATTAAAACCAAATTCAGAGGGTTTGGATTCAGCGTTCCACAGTGTCCCTACACCATTTGTTGCCTTGACGTTGGCTGAAAGGAACACTGTATATTTTAGATTCTCATAGTTGTCGATTTTTTTAAATGGAATACCAACTTTTGCACTTATTTTACTGTCTGTAAAATTGACGTTGACGCTGCTTATCGCCGCCGGGTCGAGGTTAGATCCATTTATTGCTGCAGGGATCTCCATTTTTATCAGGTTACGGTCGTCAGTAAGGGTGGCAACGCTACGTACTTCCTGACAATAAGCTACGAAGCAGTTAAGAGCAACTGCAATTTTTAGAAATGTTTTCATGTTAAAATTTTTTTAGATATATAAAATTAAAAAAAAAACAATATAC
>JAGKWW010000020.1 GCA_021151665.1 Flavobacteriaceae bacterium | reverse complement strand
ATCTTTAATTAACGATTTATATATAAGAAATCCTTTAAAAGTCAATCGGAATTTATTAAATTCGCACGTTTACAATTTTACTCACACAAAAACCTATAATACAATCATGTCAAATAATGCAATATTAGAAATTGACGGCAAGAAGTATGAGTTTCCGCTAATTGTAGGGACTGAGAACGAAGTGGCTGTTGATATTGATAAACTGCGCAGTGAAACAGGCGCTATTACCATGGACCGTGGCTACAAGAATTCGGGGTCGTGCATGAGCGACATCACGTTCCTTGACGGGGAGCAGGGTATACTGCGTTACCGTGGATATTCTATTGAAGACCTTGCCGAGAAATCTAATTTCCTTGAGGTTTCTTTCCTGTTGATCTTTGGCGAGCTGCCAACTACTGCACAATTAGAGAAGTTCGAGAACGACATTCGTAAATATACCCTCGTTAACGAGGAAATGAAGAATATTATTGATGGTTTCCCGAAGACGGCACACCCAATGGGCGTACTTGCTTCGCTTACCAGTGCCCTTACCGCATTCAACCCGAAATCGGTTAATGTAGAGAATGAGAAGGAAATGTATGAGGCGGTGTGCAAAACTATGGGTAAATTCCTGGTTATTGCTACATGGACGTACAGGAAGCAGATGGGCTACCCCCTCAACTACTATAACAATACCAAAGGTTATGTAGAGAATTTCATGCACCTTATGTTCGAACTCCCTACAGGGCCTTATAAAGTAAATCCTGTCGTTATCGATGCTCTCGATAAGTTGTTCATACTTCACGCAGACCATGAGCAAAACTGTTCTACCTCTACTGTGCGTATGGTAGGATCCTCGCATGCGGGGCTGTTTGCTTCTATCTCTGCCGGTGTTTCGGCGCTTTGGGGCCCGCTTCACGGTGGCGCCAACCAGGCGGTGCTTGAAATGCTGGAAGAGATACAAAAAGATGGCGGCGACTCTGATAAATATCTTGCCAAGGCAAAAGATAAGAACGATCCGTTCCGCCTTATGGGCTTCGGGCACAGGGTATACAAGAACTTCGACCCACGTGCACGCATCATAAAGAAAGCCGCAGACGAGGTGCTGAATACTTTGGGTGTAGATGACCCAATCCTTGATATCGCTAAAAGGCTGGAAGAGGCTGCGCTTCAGGATGAATACTTCAAGTCACGCAACCTTTACCCTAATGTAGATTTCTATTCCGGTATCATCTACAGGGCGTTGGGTATCCCGACAGAAATGTTTACCGTACTTTTCGCTATCGGCCGCCTTCCGGGATGGATCGCTCAGTGGAAAGAAATGCGCCTGATGAAAGAGCCTATCGGCCGTCCTCGTCAGATTTACACAGGGCATCCGCTTAGGGATTTCAAACCTGCAGAGTCAAGGTAACTTCCTGAAAAGAGTATATAAAAGCCCGGATTTTTCCGGGCTTTTTATTTGAAAGCTTATGCGATAATCTCAGTATAAAATACAAATTTAATTGCATTATTGATAAATTGATAATTTTCAAACTAATAATGCTTTAAATGTTTACAGTTCAAAGGCATTTTCTATATTTGCGCCAAAGCCAAAAGCTATGCTTAAACTAAATGTAAAGAACGAGACATCGCGTCTAAGGGCGGTAATATTGGGCACTGCCGAGAGCAACGGCCCGACCCCGTTGGAGCACGAAGCCTACGACCCTAAATCCCTTGAACATATAAAAGCCGGGACATATCCTACCGAAGCTGATATGGTTAAGGAAATGGAAGCGCTGAACAATATTTTCCTGAAGTATGATGTAAAGGTGTACCGTCCTGAAGTGATAAAGGACTATAACCAGATCTTCAGCCGTGACATCGGTTTTGTAATCGATGATTTTTTCATCAAAGCCAATATATTGCCCGACCGCGACCGCGAGCTCGAGGCTATTCAATATGTAATTGATCAGATGGAGCCTTCAAAAGTTGTGCGCCCGCCTGAAGAAGTACATATAGAAGGCGGCGACGTGATCTTGTGGGACGACCATATCTTTATAGGGACCTACAAAGGCGATGATTACAAGGATTACATTACCGCACGTACTAATATGCAGGGTGTGAACTTTATTAAGGAGATGTTCCCGAACAAGAAAGTAAAAGAGTTCGACCTGATCAAGTCGAGGGTAGAGCCGAGGGATAATGCCCTCCACCTGGATTGCTGTTTTCAGCCGGTGGGTATGGGCAAGGCCGTAATCTATAAGCATGGCTTCCGCGATGTAAAAGATTATGAGTACCTTGTAAACCTGTTTGGGCCCGAAAATCTTTTTGATATAGAGCGAGAAGAGATGTACAGTATGACCAGCAATTTCTTCTCCATAGCAGAAGATGTAGTGGTTATAGAAAAGAACTTTACACGCCTTAAAAACTGGCTTGTGGCGCAGGGCTTTACCGCCGAAGAAGTGCCTTATGCCGAAATATCGAAGCAGGAAGGGCTGCTACGCTGCTCAACACTTCCTTTGATACGCGATTAATATTTTGATTATGAAACAGACTACAGATACAATATTGATGATACGCCCGGCGGCGTTCCGTATGAACGAGCAGACCGCCGTAAACAACTATTACCAAAAGGTGCTGGACAATTTGGTTCCGGCCACTGTAAACGCAAAAGCCCAGCAGGAATTTGATGCGTTTGTAGAGAAACTGCGGGCTGTTGGTGTAAATGTAATCGTTGTAGACAGCACACTGGATCCTGATACGCCCGATTCGGTATTCCCGAACAACTGGGTTTCGTTTCACGAAAACGGCGACGTGGCGCTATACCCAATGTTTGCCGAGAACCGCAGGCTGGAGCGTCGCGAAGACATACTTGACCTCCTTGAGGATCATGGTTTTCATATTGAGAACATTGTGGATTATACTTCGGCAGAAGAAGATAATATTTACCTGGAAGGTACGGGCAGCCTCGTGCTGGACAGGGCCAACCATAAAGCCTACTGTGCACTTTCTCCACGCGCCAACGAGGAGTTGGTAATTGAATACTGCGAAGACTTTGAGATGACTCCGGTTATTTTTGAAGCATTCCAGACTGTGGATGGCGAACGCAGGCATATCTATCATACTAACGTAATGATGTGCGTAGGCGATACTTTCGCCGTTATTTGTGCAGATTGCATAGACGATAAAAAAGAACGCAAGATGGTGCTCGAGAATCTTCGACAGGATGGCAAGGAGGTAATACTGCTTACCGAAGCGCAGCTCAACCACTTTGCAGGAAATATGCTTCAGGTAAATGGAGCGGGTGGCAAAAGCTACCTGGTAATGAGTAATGCGGCACGCCAGATACTTACCGCAGAGCAGGTATCGAAAATTGAGAAGCATACAGAAATCCTCAGTTCGAGCCTTGATACAATTGAGGCTTGTGGCGGCGGCAGTGCACGCTGCATGATGGCTGAGGTATTCCTGCTTAAGAAACAGTAACAGTCAATGCTTTCAAAGCGTACAAAATACGGGCTCAAGGCGCTTATATTTATTGCCAAACGGCAGGATATGGCGCCTGTCCTTATTTCGGAGATATCAGGAGCCGCCTGCATCCCAAAGAAATTTCTTGAAGCGATATTGCTTGACCTGAAGAAGTTTGGCGTGCTGGCTTCCAAAAAAGGAAAGGGTGGGGGCTACTACCTGTGCAAAGACCCAAAGGATATAACGGTAGCCTCACTTATTCGCATCCTTGACGGCCCAATAGCATTGCTGCCCTGTGTAAGCCTGAATTTTTACAAAAAATGTGATGACTGTACCGATGAAGCCGTATGTGAACTCAACCACTTTATGGCCAAGGTACGTGACAATACATTGGAACTCCTCCAAAACCGCTCACTGCACGATATGGCTTTTTCTTAAAAATCAATGGTTTTTAGGATGTTGACTACAGAGCTGCTGATGTACTGCACGCCGATTGCGATGATTATAAAACCAATGATTCGCGAGATGGCTACAATTCCCGAGGCGCCAAGGATACGTGACAGATAGTGCGCACTCCGCATGATCAGGAAAATCACCAGGGCAACTGCGGCCATCGCTAAACAGGCAATGATTCGTTCTTCGATACCGGTATAATCCTGATACATAGCAATAAGAAGTGAAATAGATCCCGGCCCGGCAAGCATTGGTATGGCCAAGGGTGTAAGGGCGATATCATTGCGCTTTTGTGCATCGCTTTCTACTTCCTTGTTTACACCCCGCCCTTTACTAAACTTGCGGTTGAGCAGCGAAAACCCTGAATTTACGATAATAAATCCGCCGGCTATACGCAGTGCATCGATGCTTATTCCGAAAAATGCAAGTACATATTGTCCGATAAAAAATGAGATCATCAGGATGATGAAAACGTTTACTGCGGTCCAAAGCGAAATCCGTGAGCGTTCGGCTTTAGAGTCATCCTGGGTAAGGCCAACGAATATCGGGATGGCACCCAACGGGTTGATCACAGAAAATAATGCGGCGAAGATGTAGATAAATAGTTCCATTGGCAGGTTAGCGTTTGGTATAAATATAGCGCTTTTTTAAAAGTAGCGAAAGTACATGTTTCCTAAAAAAGCAAAAAGAGGGACACCACTCCCTCTTTTATTTGAAAAAAATAACCAACAATAATAATAAACCACTCATTTATTACTATGTTATCCTGCCGGAGTTAAGTCCCGGAAACCGGCAGGCCCTGCCAGCGCAGAAGCGTTACAGGTAATACTTTAGATTGTTAATTATGTACAGTTTCAAAGGTAAGGGGTTACGTTTCCGCAATAAAATTTTTGAGGTAAACCGATTATTTCAGAAGGTAAAATAAAAGAGGGAAAGACACTGCCTTCCCTCAAATATTAGCAGCTACAGGCAAGTAAATACTAAGAAATTCGTTTATGTTGGCCCAGGCAGTTGTCTGCCGGAATGTAAAAATAAAGCGCCGCCAGGCCCCTTGGAAATAATATCGGCTAAATAACGTTTTAACAAGGTAAAAAGACTTTTATGAAAAAACTATCCTTCCTGTTAGCTCTGCTGTCCCTTTGCGCCTGTGGCGGAAACGATCATCGGTATCTTAATAAAGATTTTCCTGAAAACCGCTGGGGAAGCCAAAGTATCCAGAGCTTTTCTTTTGTAATGGATGAAAGGCCACAGGCGATATCCAGGTAAGTTTTTCTCATATCCACGATCCCGGGTATGATAGCGTGCCGGTAAATGTAGTTGTCACTTACCCGGATGGAAAACAGCAGGCGAAGACAGTAAACCTGATGCTGAAAGATCCTTCAGGGAAACTGCTTTCCGATTGCGCCGGAGATATCTGCGACCTCTCTGCGCCGATTGAAAGCAATGTGGCGTTGCCGAAAGGCAGTTACCGGATCCAGATAAAGAATCTGTCGCCGCTTCCTTTCGTGCCGAATGTTCTGGCAGTAGGGGTAGAAGTGAAAGAGAGCGAGTAGTAAGCGACCATGAGCTAGAGTATTTAAAAACGCGCCATTAATGCACACCCTGCGGAAGTACCGTTGTAGTAGGGGATAATCATCCCGACGGTATTGCTGTTTTTTTTGCCCTGCCCGAAAATGTGCCGGTTGATCCAGGGGTAAGCCCAGTATGCGATCTTGGTGCTAAGTATCCCGATTCCTGCCCCGGCAGCCACATCGGATAGCCAGTGGCGGTTGTTATATATCCTGAAGGCGCCCGTTCCGGCTGCCACGGCATATCCTGCAATCCCGTACCCTATTGATACATCTTTGTACTCTTGCCACAGGAATTCTGCCCCCGAAAAAGCGGTTGCTGTGTGGCCGGATGGAAATGAGTTGTTCGATGTACCGTCTGGACGGTACTCGGTAGAGGTGTTTTTTATGATCGTTACCGTCCCGGCCATAATGAGGTATGCGGTGCCCATAATGATGGTGCGGTCGCGGAAGTTATGCTTTCCTTTAACGCCGGCCACATTTAAAGCATAAACGCTGAGCATTGGGGTGTATTGAGAGAAATCATCTATGGTTAGCTTCTGGTCAATATGCTCGGTTACCTCCTCCCGTAACTCTTTATTATAGCCTTTAAGCGATTCGCTTTCCAGGCCGACAATGCCGTATCCTAAAAGTACGGCGGGTATAATAAGCTGCTTTACGTTAAATTTATAATGCGAGGTGTCCTGTAAAGAATCTTTGGGCTTCAGGAAGAATGTCGATGTGCTGTCGGCCACCTGGGAATGCAGCGCGACGGTGCACAATGACAATAGAAATAATAATTTTTTAAGCATAGCTGGTGTTTTAGGCTAAATTACCCAAAACCTAATAATAATCCATCTAATTGTCCGGAGCTTTTTGATAAGATACGTTATAAAAACGGTAAACCTTTTTACCTGCTTGCGTAAACTTCGTAACTTTATTGAAAACCTGAACACATGAAAGAAAAGAAAACACTGGTTATGGGGGCTTCAACAGACCCGGGCCGGTACTCTTATAAAGCGATAAAAATGCTGCAACGCTATGGGCATCCGGTAGTGGCAGTCGGTAAAAAAGCCGATAACCTCGACGGACTTGCCATAGAAAAGGAGCAGGTAGAATTTGACGGCGTAGATACCGTTACGCTTTACCTGAACCCAATGAACCAAAGGCAGTATTACGATTATATCCTGAGCCTCCAACCTAAGCGGGTAATCTTCAACCCAGGTACCGAAAACCCCGAACTTTATGAGCTTCTCCGGAAAAATAATATTGAGATAGAAGTCGCCTGTACATTGGTCATGCTTTCGATCAACCAATATTAGGAAACCATAGATACCGCATGCTTTTTACTGATAGCTAACAGCATCAGGAAGGTAAGCAGACCGTTTACAATGATGAGCTCAACGTCAAATACGTAGCCGCCCAGCCATTGCGTGGCGTTTATGCTCAGTATCCATGTAAGCAGGGGTGCGGCAATGCATATCAGTGGTACCAGCTTATCATTAACCCCCCGGCCTGTAGCCAGCAAACCAAACGCGTAAAGCCCGATAAGCGGACCATAAGTAAATCCGGCGATCTTAAATATCATACCTACCACAGAGGTATCGTTTACTGCGTTCACAATTAATATCACTATAAACATCAATAGCGAAAATGAAATATGGACCAAATGGCGGATACGGACATTGTTTTTCTTTGCGAGGTTCTCAATCTTATCCATTCCCAGAAAGTCCACACAAAAAGAAGTGGTGAGCGCCGTAAGTGCCGAGTCTGTAGTAGCAAAGGTTGCCGCCGTAAGCCCAAGGAGGAATATAATAGATGGTATAAGCGCAAAATGATGAAATGCAATTTCCGGGAACAGGAGGTCGGTACGGGGTTTTACACCGTCAACCGGTACATCTATTCCCATATTCTGAGCGTAGATGTACAGTAATGCGCCCACACCCAGGAAGAATAGGTTTATCAGGACAAAAATACCGGTAAAAGTAAACATGTTCTTTTGGGCTTCCTTCAGGTTTTTGCAGCTGAGGTTTTTCTGCATCAGGTCCTGGTCGAGCCCTACCATACCCAGGTTGACGAACATACCCCCAAAAAACTGCTTCGCAAAATGGAAGCGGTTTTCCACGAAATCTTCAAAGAAGAATATTTTTGAATAGCCACTATTCTTTACCGTTTCAAAAGCTTGAGGCAGACTTAATCCCAAAGTATGGCAAATGAAGAATATTGTAAAAAATACGGAGGATACAAGGAAAAGTGTCTGCAATGAATCGGTTATGATGATGGTTTTCAGGCCGCCTTTATAGGTGTACGCAAATATCAGCGCAAGCGAAATCAGGACGGTGGCCCAAAAGGGCACGCCAAATTCATCGAACACATACCGTTGCAGCACCAACACCACAAGGTAAAGCCTCACTGCCGAGCCGATGGTGCGGCTTACAAGGAATATCGTAGCTGCCGTTTTATAGCTGTAATAGCCGAGACGCTCTTCTATGTAGGTATATATCGACGTAAGATTGAGCCTGTAGTACAGCGGTAACAGCACTTTGGCTATAATAATAAAACCAACAGCATTGCCGAGTATGAACTGAAAGTACTTAAACTGCTCGCCGTTTGGAGAGCCTACTTCGCCCGGCACTGAAATAAAGGTTACCCCCGAAAGCGCGGTGCCAATCATCCCGAATGCAACCAGGTACCATTTTGAATTTTTGTTGGCTTTAAAGAAGGTATCGTTGCTGCTGTCTTTTTTGCTTACAATGCGTGAGATGGCGATAAGCAGGCCGAAATAAACAACGATAATCGATAAAATGGTAATGGGCTGCATAATGAGATTTGCTTTATTGCAAAGCAAATAAAATTCTTCTAAAGATAACGTCATCCGCTAAATTATCTTTAATGTGACAGAAATAATGATGCCGTGATTTTGCTATTTTTGTACTATGGAGATGTCGTCAAAATTACTGGAACGCGCGGTTGCCGAAATATCGCAGCTGCCGGGCATAGGCAAGCGAACCGCCCTCAGGCTGGCGCTGCATTTGCTCAAGCAGCCCCAAGAGCAGTCAGTGTTGCTGGCTGAGGCCTTGCGCAAAATGAGGGAAGAAATCAGATTTTGTAAAGAATGCCATAATATTTCGGATGCCGATATATGCGATATCTGCTCAAATCCGCTGCGCGACGCTAGCCTGCTTTGTGTCGTGGAAGACATCCGCGATGTAATGGCTATTGAGAATACAGGCTTGTTCAGGGGCAAATACCATGTGCTTGGCGGCAAGATTTCGCCCATTGACGGGGTAGGGCCCGGACAGCTCACAATTATGCCGCTGGTAGAAAGGGTAAAGGGAGGAAATGTAGCAGAAGTAATATTTGCGTTAAGCCCCACAATGGAAGGTGATACCACTAATTTTTACATTTTCAGGCAGTTTGGTAACTGTGGTGTTAAAACCTCTGTCATAGCAAGAGGCATTTCTATTGGTGACGAGCTCGAGTTTGCTGATGAGGTGACTTTAGGCCGGAGCCTGATAAACAGGGTTCCTTTTGAAAATTCGATATCAGGTTAATAAATCATAAACAAAAGTTAATTATTTTTGATATAAGTTTCAATAACCAAACTTGTTAGAAATTAACAAATTATAGTTTTAGCTCGTTGAATAACAGCATAATTACTAAAAAACATCAGGGTATTTTGTTATACTGCCAAAATTGACGGATGATGTATAAATAATGTTCTGTTAAAATATAAGTATCTATATTTGCAACTTGATTTGGCAACAAATTTAAACAACTAATTACTACATGCAGGACAACCTACAACAGCGTATCCTTATCACCGGGGGTGCAGGATTCATTGGCTCAAACCTTTGCGAGCACTTTATAGGCAAAGGATATGAAGTTGTTTGCCTGGACAATTTCGCGACAGGGCACAGACACAATATTCAGCACCTTTTCGATAACCCGAATTTTACACTGATTGAAGGCGATATCCGCAATGCGGAGGATTGCGCCAAAGCAGTTGCAGGTGCAGATTTTGTCCTTCACCAGGCAGCGCTTGGTTCGGTGCCAAGGTCCATCAAAGACCCGGTTACCAGTAACGATGTGAATGTGAGCGGTTTCCTTAATATGCTTGTTGCCTCACGCGATGCCGGTGTAAAACGGTTTGTATACGCCGCAAGTTCATCTACCTACGGCGATTCGGAATCCCTTCCTAAAGTTGAAGACAAGATTGGCAAGCCGCTTTCGCCTTACGCCATTACAAAATATGTAAACGAGCTTTATGCGGAGATATTCAGCCGTACTTACGGAATCGAAACCATAGGGCTGCGCTACTTTAATGTATTTGGCCGCAAGCAGGACCCTAATGGGGCATATGCTGCCGTTATCCCAAAGTTCGTGATGCAATTCATGAAGCATGAAAGCCCGGTAATTAATGGCGACGGCAATTACTCCCGTGATTTCACCTACATAGACAATGTAGTGCAGATGAACGAGCTTGCCATGACAACCCAAAATCCTGAAGCGGTAAACACGGTTTACAACACGGCTTTTGGCGACCGCACTACCCTAAACGACCTGGTAGGCTACCTTAAGCAGTTCCTGGCCGAGCACGACCCGGCGATTGGGGGTGTTGAAGTGGTACACGGGCCAAACCGTGCCGGAGATATACCGCACTCACTTGCCAGTATAGATAAAGCAAAATCGCTGCTTGGATATAATCCGGAATTTTCGATGCGCGAAGGGCTTAAAGAAGCCGTAAAGTGGTATTGGGAAAACCTGAAATAAAGAACAAACAAATCTTGATATACCATATATGAAAATAGCTGTTATAGGCCTCGGTTACGTGGGACTCCCCCTTGCAAGGCTCTTTGCAACCAAATATCCGGTTGTGGGTTTTGATATTAACCAGGCGCGCGTAGATGAGCTGAATACCGGCAAAGACAGCACTCTTGAAGTTGAAGACGAACTGCTGCAATCGGTACTGGTAAAAAGTGCGGGCAACGGCAACGGGCTGTATTGCTCTACCAATATTGAGGATATTAAGGATTGCAACTATTATGTTGTCACTGTTCCCACCCCTGTAGACAAAAACAACAGGCCCGACCTTACGCCTTTGTACAAATCGAGCGAAACTGTGGCCAGGGTTCTTTCAAAAGGCGATGTCGTAATATATGAGTCAACTGTTTACCCAGGTGTAACGGAAGAAGAATGCGTGCCTGTACTGGAACGCGTGAGCGGCCTGAAATTCAATGAAGATTTCTTCGCAGGCTATTCTCCCGAGCGTATCAATCCGGGCGATAAAGAGCATACTGTAGAAAAAATACTTAAGGTTACTGCGGGTTCAACCCCCGAAGTGGGGCAGAAGGTAAATGACCTTTACAAATCGGTAATTACAGCCGGAACCCACCTGGCGCCTACCATTAAAGTAGCAGAAGCAGCCAAAGTAATAGAAAATTCGCAGCGTGATATTAATATTGCCTTTGTAAACGAGCTTTCCAAGATATTTAACTGCATGAATATTGATACCCACGCGGTGCTTGAAGCTGCAGGCACAAAATGGAACTTCCTTCCTTTCAGGCCAGGGCTTGTTGGCGGGCACTGCATCGGAGTAGACCCTTACTACCTTGCCCAGAAAGCGCAGGAAGTAGGTTACCACCCGGAGATTATCCTCGCCGGCCGCCGCCTTAACGACAGCATGGGCGAGTATGTCGCTTCGCAGGTGGTAAAGCTGATGATAAAGAAAGGGGTTATTGTAAACGGTTCCAAGCTCCTGATGTTGGGTATTACCTTTAAGGAAAATTGCCCCGACGTGCGCAATACTAAGATTGTTGATGTGGTAAAAGCGCTTGCGGAATACGGTATACAGGTAACCATTTTCGATCCGTGGGCGAGCCCGGCAGAAGTGCGGCATGAGTACGGGCTTGAGGTTGTAAATGCCGTGCCATCCGAAACCTTTGATGCCGTGGTATTGGGTGTGGCACACAGGGAGTTTACAGAAATGGACCTTTCGGGCGTGCGTAAGCCAAACAGCGTTGTGTATGACGTAAAAGGCATACTGGGTGAGAAAGCCGATGCCCGATTGTAAATGAGATTAAACCGACAGATATGAAAATAACAAATATATGTTGTATAGGAGCAGGTTATGTAGGCGGCCCCACCATGGCGGTCATCGCACATAAGTGCCCTGATATAAAAGTAACTATTGTAGACCTTAATGCCGAACGCATTGCAGCGTGGAATGATGAAGACCTTTCTAAACTCCCGGTTTATGAGCCTGGCCTTGATGAAGTAGTGGCATCGGCTCGCGGACGGAACCTTTTCTTCTCGACCGATGTCGAGAAGGCGATAGATGAGGCACAAATGATCTTTATTTCGGTAAATACCCCAACCAAAACCTATGGGTTGGGTAAAGGTAAAGCGGCCGACCTGAAGTACATTGAGCTTTGTGCACGCCAGATAGCATCGGTGGCTAAAGACAACAAAATCGTTGTGGAAAAATCAACGCTGCCCGTACGCACGGCAGAAGCCATAAAGAATATACTTGACAATACCGGCAATGGCGTAGAATTCCAGATACTTTCAAATCCGGAGTTCCTTGCAGAAGGAACAGCTGTGGAAGACCTCCTTAATCCTGACAGAGTGCTTATAGGGGGCGGTACAGATACAGCCGGACAGGAAGCAATGAATGCCCTTGTAGATGTTTATGCCAACTGGATTTCGCGTGACCGGATCCTGACGACCAATGTGTGGTCTTCAGAACTTTCCAAACTTACTGCCAATGCATTCCTTGCGCAGAGAGTATCAAGCATTAATGCTATCTCTGAACTTTGCGAAGTGACAGGCGCCGATGTAAATGAGGTGTCACGCGCTATCGGGATGGATTCGCGTATCGGGCCTAAATTCCTGAAAGCGTCAGTGGGCTTTGGAGGCTCTTGTTTCCAGAAAGACATCCTTAACCTTGTTTACATTGCCAAATCTTACGGGCTAACAGAGGTTGCAGATTACTGGGAGCAGGTGATCATCATGAACGACCACCAGAAAAACCGGTTCGCGGCCAAGATCGTTAAAACACTATACAACACAGTATCGGGCAAGAAAATAGCGTTCCTGGGCTGGGCATTTAAAAAAGATACCAATGATACACGGGAGTCGGCGGCAATTTACGTGGCAGACAGCCTACTGTATGAACAGGCAAGGCTTGCCGTATACGACCCGAAGGTTACAGAAAAAAATATACTTGCCGACCTGAACTACCTGGAAACGCGGAGTGCTGAGGAAAACAGCCGCCATGTAACGGTATATAAGGATGCTTACGAAGCCTGTCGTGATGCACATGCCATAGCGGTGCTTACCGAGTGGGATGAGTTTAAGGCGTACGACTGGCAAAAAATATACGACAACATGAAGAAACCTGCTTTTATATTTGACGGCAGGAATATACTCGACAGTGAAAGACTTCGCGATATCGGATTTGTATTCTGCGCGATAGGAAAATAATCCAGAAACGACTTTACATAGCTTGCAAATAACAACAGCAAAATGAAAAAAACCTACATTATAGCCGAAATAGGCAACACCCACGAGGGCTCATTGGGCCTTGCCAAGCAATTTATAAAAGCAGCGGCAGATTGCGGTGTGGATGCCGTAAAGTTCCAGACACACATTTTTGAGGCAGAAAGCCTTGCAAGCGCGCCAAACCCTTCTTATTTTAAAGATGAAACGCGCAAGCAATACTTTGAGCGTACCGCTTTCAATCTTGAGCAGTACAAGGCCATGAAAGAATATGCTGAGAAAGAGTGTAATGTAGATTTCTTTTCATCCCCGTTTTCTATCGAGGCGGTAGATTTCCTTATGGAAGTAGGCGTTTCTACTTTTAAGATACCGTCTGGCGAGGTAAGCAATATTCCGCTACTGGAGCACATTGCCAAAACAGGCAAGAAAGTGATTCTTAGCAGCGGCATGAGTTCGTGGGAGGAGTTAGATGCTGCCGTTGAGGTTTTTAAAGGCAAGAATGAACTTATCGTACTTCAGTGTACATCTGAATATCCTTGCAAGCCGGAAAATGCAGGCCTTAATGTAATGCTTGAGATCAAAGAACGCTATGGTGTAGAGGTAGGCTTTTCAGACCATACGCTGGGTATAGGCGTTCCGCTCACCGCGGTAGTAATGGGGGCCACCCTTGTTGAAAAACATTTTACGCTGTCAAAATTGATGTACGGCAGCGACGCCAAAAACTCTACAGAGCCGGAGGAGTTCAAGCAACTTGTTGATAACATCCGGGCGGCAGAGCTGGCTATGCAATGCACTATCGATAAGAACGAAAAGGTAAAATCGCTGGGCGATATGAAGTATGTGTTCGAAAAATCGATAGTTTCTGCTAAGGAACTTCCGTCGGGGCATACCATCACCGCAGAAGACCTCGCTTACAAGAAGCCGGGAGACGGAATACCGGCGCGCGAGTATAAAAACATTATCGGCAAAGTAGTAAAAACAACCATACCGGCTAACGAGAAATTAGAGTACAGCCAGCTTCAATAACCATAAAAGTAAAATCAAGATGAAAAAAGTATGTGTATTTGTTGGTAGCAGGGCCAACTATAGTAGTATCAAATCGGTAATGATGGCGGTAAAAGAGCATCCGGAACTGGAGCTTCAGCTGGTAATAGGCGCCTCGGCAGTACTCGACCGATTTGGTAAAGTAGAAGATCTTATTATAAAAGACGGCTTTAAGCCCGACTTTACATTCCATAACATCGTAGAAGGCGAAAACCCTGTAACCATGGCCAAATCAACAGGCCTTGGGCTTATAGAGGCGTCTATGATATTCAATAACCTGAAACCGGATTTTCTTGTTGTGGTAGGTGACCGTTTCGAAATGATGTCGGTTACTATTGCTGCAGCATATATGAACATCAGGATAGCACACACCATGGGTGGTGAGGTTACCGGTACCATCGATGAAAGTATCAGGCACGCTATCAGTAAGTTCGCACACGTGCATTTTGCTGCCAGCGAAGATGCTAAAGAGCGTATCCTGAAGCTTGGAGAAGAAAACGATTATGTGTACAACGTAGGCTGCCCGCGTATGGACCTTGTGCTCAATGAGCTGAAAAACGATTCGCAGAAAGTGCTTAGCCGCCTGTTCGAAGATTTTACCGGAGTGGGACCTGCCTCTATGGATCTTACCAAGCCTTTCCTTCTTGTATCGCAGCACCCGGTAACTACCGAGTTTGGCAGCAACCGCCAGCAGATAGAGGAAACGCTTTACGCGCTTGATGAGCTTCAGATGCCAACCATTATGCTTTGGCCGAACATCGATGCGGGTAGTGATGATATCTCTACAGGTATCCGTGTGTACCGCGAGGTATATAACAAAAACAGCGGTACCTGGCTGAAACTGTTCAAAAACCTTCCTACGCACATCTACATTCACCTGATGAATTCGTGCGCATGCCTTGTTGGTAACAGCAGCTCTGGTGTAAGGGAAGGTGCAACCATCGGTACACCGGTTGTAAATATTGGTACCAGGCAGAATAAGCGCGAAATGGGGCCTAACGTAATTAACGTGGGTTATGACCGTAAAGAGATCAAAGAAGCTATCCTTAAGCAGGTGGCACACGGTAAATATGAAAATGCCGGTATTTACGGCAAAGGAAATGCCGGTACACAGATAGCGGATATCCTTGCAAAAGTGAACCCACCGATCCAGAAAACGATCACTTACTAGAACATGAAGATATTAGGCTTTATACCCGCAAGGGGCGGAAGCAAGGGGCTTCCCGGCAAAAACAAAAAGCTAATGCTCGGGAAGCCGCTTATATCGTATACGATAGAAGCCGCACAACAATCAGGCCTCGCCGAAGTTGTAGTGTCTTCTGACGATGACGATATCCTCGATATTGCCCGCAGCCATAATGTTATCGCCCTGAAAAGGCCTGATGACCTTGCGGGAGACCTGGCGCCTACGCTACCCGTAATGCAACATGCGGTAAATAGCGTGCCCGGGAGTTTCGATGCAGTGATGACGCTTCAGGCCACTTCGCCATTGCGCACCGTGGAGCATATCGATAAAGCCATTGCAATGTTCGCTAACGATCCTCACGCCGATACACTTGTAAGTGTGGTACAGGCGCCACACAAATTTACCGATACATCGCTAATGGTGATAGAGGGTAAGTATGCACAGCCGCTGGCTAAGGGTGAACTGGTTCTCAGGCGCCAGGAAAAGCCCACGTACTGGGGCAGGAATGGTGCCGCAGTATACATAACGCGCGCCAACCGCATCGGCGAATATATCTTCGGTGGTAACATTATCCCGATGGAGATGACCAAGATGGAGAGTATTGATATTGACGATATACAGGACTGGATGATGGCAGAAGCCATCATGTGGTACAACCAAAACAAAAGGCAATGAAAAAAGTACTGATACAGGTAAACACGGAGTTCCACTACATGGTGGCACTGAGCCTTATAGATAAATATTATTCAGGCCCGGAGTTTGATGTGCACTTCATTGTGTTTATCCATCCTGTTTTCGGGTCGCGCCTTAGTACCGTAAAGCTTGATGACCGCTATACATACCGCCGTGTGCGGTACGACCATAACTCGAAAGATGTATTTCCGGATGTGCTTGAGCTGAAGAAATTTATCGAAGGCAACCAGTTTTACCATTTCATATCCTTCCTTTATAGTGACCCTCTTTTTGTGTACCTTACGGATTACTTCAAGGGAAAAGGCACCACAACCTTCCTTGCACCCGACGGTATGGGCGCGTATGTTAAATTTCAGAGCAAAAATTACCGTTCGAGGCTGATGAACTCGCTTCATAGCTATAGTTTCCTTAAAGCGCATGGCTTTAATTTCAGGAGGCTGTGGTTTACCAACTGGGATTTTGGTAAAAATGGCTACTACGATTATATTTATGCCTATAGCAGTACGCTGCCGTACCTGAAAGGAAAAAATATAATTGAAGTAGATTATACCTTTTCGCCTCAAAGCCTTGAAAGCCTCAAAAGGACCTTTGATGTGAGCTTTGATGGCCTTCCGTTGAATGATGCTATTCTCTTGATAAATGAACGACACAAGGTTGTCAACTACGAGAAGAAACTTATAGATACTATACGCGCCACTAAGCCCGGCCGTCCTATTTTATTTAAGAAACACCCTAACCAGGCACAGGAAAACATTGAGTACCTGAAAGCATATCCCGATGTTATTGTTCTGGATAAAGTGTTTCCTGTTGAGCTGCTTATCGCCTCGCTCAGCAATTCGGTTATCATATCCTCTTATTCAAACTGCATGCTATACCACAATCCGACATGCAAGTATTTCTGGACATATCCCGTATTAGAAAAATCGGGCGAGTTCAATAAGCCTATTACACGTTATAACCCGAAACAATACATCAAAGTTGTAGATAATTTTGAAGAGCTAAAAGCAGAAGTCTGATATGGTGCAAACACAGGAGGCAATACGGCAATCAAACAGATCGGAAGGTATTTTTGCCTATCTGCTGTTTCTGATATTGCCTTTACTGTCTGTTGTAGTGTCTGTAAAACGATACCGGTCGTTATGGGCCAAGAACATCATCTGGCTGTACGCCACCTTCTTTGGGTTTACCTTTGTGATAGGTAATGATAAATCCGATGTAAACCGCTATCGCGATAATTTTCTTGCTATTATAAGCCAGGATTACAGTTTCGGTGAATATTTCAGGCACCTTCTCGATTCCGAAAGCAGCTTTGATTACATGCAACCGCTTATTACGTATGTGGTATCGCTATTCACTAATGATTTCAGGGTTGTACTGGCAGTCTTCGGGTTTATCTTTGGGTACTTTTATTCCCGCAATATCTGGAACGTTTTGTCTTTTACAAAGGGTAGGCTGCCATTTATCAGTATCCTGCTCATAGCCACCTTTGCCATTGTATATGCAGTTTGGGATATTAATGTTTTGAGGTTTACTATTGCAGCGCATGTCTTTTTTTTCGGGGTGTTCAACTTCTTTGTAAAGAAAAATAAGTGGTATTTACTTATAGCACTGTCCTCAATGCTGATGCACTATACGATGAGCCTTGCGTTTGGGGTGCTGCTAATTTATCTTTTACTCGGCAAATGGCCCCGGGTTTATCTCGGCATGTTGATTCTTTCTACAGTGGTTTCAGAGCTCGACATGTCTACCATCCAGAGCAATCTGTCATTTCTCCCTAAGAACCTGCAGGAGGAAAGTAGCGACTACATAAATGAAGATTATAAGGAATTTCGTGAAGAGCGAAACTCCGAAAAGAATTTTAGGGGTCAGTTTTACCAACCAGCCTTAAAGTACGCGCTTATCGGCTTACTGGCCTACGTTTTCATTCAGAGAAAGGAATGGCTTAAGCAGAACCCGATATGGTATGGGTTTTACAGTTTTATTCTGCTGTTTTTTGCCATTTTTAATATATTGAGTAGTATTCCGGTTATGAACCGTTTTGTTTTCCTGGCAGCCATTTTTGCGCTTGCGCTGCTCGCCGTTTTTTTCGCTCAGAATGTTGCGGCAAATGAAAAAAGGATAGCGCTGATCGCAACTCCAATGCTGCTATTTTATTTTGTGGTGAAATTTCGCATCGGGATGGAGTTTACAGGATTCTTTACCCTGATGGGAAATCCTTTTACGGCACTTTTCAACGATGGAGATACGGCATTTATTAACTTTTTAAAGTAATGGGCATGAAGAAAATTTTACGCAAACCGGCCCTCGTCTTTTATTATTTATTTTTGAAGTACATGCCTCATGCTACCATTCCGGTGATAGGCCCGCTGACAGAGAGGCTCAAGGAAATATGTTGCAGGCAAATCTTTAAAAGCTGCGGCAAGAATGTAAATATAGGGCGCAATGCGCGCTTTGGCAACGGGGCAAACATCGTTATCGGTAATAATTCCGGAATAGGCATGAACGCTAAGGTTCCTAATAATATCATTATCGGCAATGACGTAATGATGGGACTTAACGTTACGATTTTTGGCTCCAACCATGCATTCGACCGTACCGATATCCCCATGCTGCGCCAGGGCTACAAAACATACCCGCCGGTTGTTATTGAAGATGATGTATGGATTGGAAGCAATGTGATCATCCTGCCTGGCCGCACTATCAAAAAGGGATCTGTAATAGCTGCCGGTACGGTACTTACAAAAGATTTCCCTGAATATAGTATAGTAGGCGGTAACCCGTCCCGTTTAATAAAATCAAGAATATGATAAGCAACATCAAAAACATACTGCGCAACAATTACGTCAACATGAAAGGATGGTCTACCAAGCGCCACCTGCTACTGATTGAGAGTGACGACTGGGGCGCTATCAAGATGCCGTCTAAGGACGCATACGACAAGCTGAAGGCAGAAGGCATTGCGGTAGATTCTTCATACTTTTCTAAATATGACAGCCTTGAGACAGAGAAAGACCTAAACGACCTTTTCGATGTGTTGGGCAGCTTTAAGGATATCAATGGCAACCACCTTTGCATTACTGCAAATACCATTGTTGCGAATCCGGACTTTGATAAAATCCGGGCCAACGGCTTTAGCAAATATGAGTATGAGCTTTTTACCGAAACTTATAAGCGCTATGGGCAGGATAAAGCTTTTGCGATATGGCAGGATGGAATAAAGCAGCATATGCTTTACCCCCAGTTCCACGGCCGCGAGCACATCAACCCGACCGAGTGGATGAAGGTGCTGCGCCACGGGAGCAAGCCCGAGATGCTGGCTTTCGATAATGAGGTATTGCTGGGCCTTGACCACGCCGAGGGTTCTACCCGCTACCTGAATTATACCAGCGCGTTTAATTATGAGTCACCCGAAGAGATGGCAACGTTTAAAGACGTGGTAGGTGAAGGCGTAAAGCATTTCAATGAAATATTTGGTTTTAACTCTAAATCTTTTGTGCCGCCGTGCGGGATAAAAGGTTATGACCTGGATAAGATACTGAAGGATAACGGAATCATTTACATACAAAGCGGACGCCTTTTTGAGCCCGACGGGCATGGTGGTGTTGCGCCCAAGAACCATTGGTGGGGCGAGCGCAACAGCCTGGGCCAGATTTACTGGAGAAGGAATGGTACATTTGAGCCATCACGCGACTGGCATCATGACTGGGAAAGCAGCATCCTTAAGGAAGCGGAATATGCTTTCAGGTGGGGTAAGCCGCTTGTACTCAATTCTCACAGGGTGAATTATTCCGGTGGAATAGACCCGAAAAACCGTGAAAATACGCTCATGCTTCTTAAGAAGATCGTAAAAACGCTGCAATCAAAATACCCGGATCTCGAGTTCATGTCGAGCGATCAGTTGGGTGATTATATAAAAAGCACCATAAAATAACATGTTGCAAAAGCTACAGTTAGAGGTAAAAAGAAATATCCTGAATGCGAAGGGCTTTAAGACCGGAAGGAAACTTATCGCTATCGAGTCAGACGACTGGGGAAGCATCAGGATACCGTCGCGGGAGGCACAGGAGGCGCTCGTGGCAAAAGGCGTTATATCGTTGGCCGACCCGTTTTCAAAGTACGATGCACTGGAAAGTGAAACCGACCTTAATGACCTTTACCGCCTGCTGCTGTCGTTTAAAGATAAAAATGAAAACCCGCCTGTTATTACTGCCAATTGTGTGGTGGCTAATCCCGATTTTGCAAAGATAAAAGCATCGGGTTTTGCTGAATACCACTACGAAGATGTCAAGCAGACATTTGCCCGTTATCCCGAACACACCGGATGTTTCGGCCTTTGGAAAAAAGGAATGGAGCAGAAAGTTTTCTTTCCTCAGTACCATGGCAGGGAGCATATTAATATCGACCTGTGGATGAAAAGCCTGCAGGAAGGCGATCGCGTGTTCCTTGATGCTTTTGATTATGAAACGTTTGCTGCCAACCCCAAAGCGAGTTTTAGCAAGGGTAAGAATATTATGGCGGCGCTTGATTTTACTACCGATGTCGGGAGAAATCAAAAAAAAGAGATACTTGAAGACGGCTACCGAATCTTTACAGAATTGCTGGGCTTCGAGTCAAAATCATTCATTGCCCCCTGCTACATCTGGGATTCGGGCCTTGAGGCAGACTTGAAAGATATGGGGATCCAATACCTGCAGGGTAGCAAATTCCAGAATATCCCGAATACCGACAGCGACAAGTACGGGCGAAAATACCATTATACCAGCCAGCGTAATGCAGCAGGACAGTATTATTTTGTGCGTAATGGCCTTTTTGAGCCGGTGCTGAATAAAAAAATAGACTGGGTAGGAGAGTGCCTCAAAAGCATTACCAACGCTTTCTTATGGGGCCGCCCTGCGATTATAGGCTCGCACAGGCTCAATTTTATTGGCTTCATTCGCCCCGAAAACAGGGAACTGCATCTGAGTATGCTTGGTGAGCTTTTGCAAAAGATACTAAAAAAATGGCCGGATGCAGAGTTTGTAAACTCCTCTGACCTTGGAGATATAATGTCCGGAAAAAAATAAATGGAGAACAGGAGAAAAATATTGGTGGTTTCACCCTCGCTCAAAATGGGCGGAATAGAACGCGCGCTCTCGGTCCTGGCAAATTATTTTGCAGAGAGAGGCCATCAGGTAATATTTATTGCCTGCCAGAATGCTGATAAATTTTATGAGCTTCATCCTTCCATAACGTTTGCAGAGCCGCAATTTGGCCGCAGCCTCGGCAAAGCCGCATTTTACATCAAGCTGGTGCTGTTCCTTCGTAAAATGTTCCGCACACATAAGCCGGATGTGATCATGTCGTTCGGCGACCTCTTTAACCCGCTGGTACTTCTGGCCAATCTCGGGAATAAGTATCCTGTTTATATTTCAGACACTACTACGCCAGATTTTAAGTATGGCGCCATAACCCGATTAGGCAAGCAATACCTGTACCCGACTGCTGCCGGCTTTATTGCCCAGACAAAGGTTGCGGCCGATTATAACCACAAGAAGTTTGGTGGTAAGCTAAATATAAAAGTGATTCCCAACGCTATAAAAGATGTGGTACGTTACGACATCCCGAAAAATAACTGGATTGTAAGCGTTGCCAGGCTTTCAATTGAAAAAGGCCCGGACAGGCTGGTTGAAGCTTTTGCTAAAATAAAAAATAGGGCAGGCTGGAAGGTAGTCTTTGCAGGTGAAGGCCCTATGCTTTCCCAATTGCAGCAAACTGTGGCAGAAAAAGGCATGGCCGATGATTTTATTTTCCTTGGTAA
This sequence comes from Flavobacteriaceae bacterium, assembly GCA_021151665.1. Lineage (GTDB taxonomy): Bacteria > Bacteroidota > Bacteroidia > Flavobacteriales > Flavobacteriaceae > Flavobacterium. The sequence goes on along the minus strand of JAGKWW010000020.1, from coordinate 28,176 downwards.
GGTAAGAAACGTAGACCGGCTGTTGTCGGAATCGCGTATCTTCACACTACCGTCGCGCTTGGAAGGTTACCCCAATGCGCTTTGCGAAGGGATGGCTTCCGGATTGCCTTGCCTGGTATTTGACGGCTTTCCGCACGATGAGATCTTTAAGAATGGAGAGGAAGGCATTGCAGTTAAAAACGGCGACATTGATGCGTTTTCGCGCGAACTGGAATCGCTGATGCATGACCCGGCTAAACGCGAATACCTCGGCAATAATGCGCTGAAGATAAGAGACAGGCTTAGCATTGATGTAATGGGCGACGTATACCTTAAATTTATACTTACCGGAAAATAACCGGTAGAAAAAAGGAATGATGAACTTTCTATATGCTATATATTATGGACTGCCGGACTTTTCCAGGATAGGTATTGCCGGCAAGGCGGTAAATAAGGTTATGGCTATGGTGCTTAAACGCATTTTTGATGCCACTATGCCCCATCATTACAGCAAAACAGCAGTTACTGCCCCATATGGCATCAACACTGCGCCGCGGGATACAAAATACATTGTTTCGCTCACCTCATTTCCGGCGCGCATAGAAAATGTCTGGATAACGGTAGAAACTATATTAAGGCAGTCCTTTAAGCCCGATGCTGTTATATTGTGGCTTGCAGAAACCCAGTTTCCCGATAAAAAACTGCCCGAGAGCCTAACACGGCTGCAGGCACGCGGCCTTACCATAGCGTTTTGCCCCGAGGATATTCGTTCGCATAAAAAATACCTGTATGCATTGGAGCAGTATCCCAACGATTATGTAATTACGTTAGATGACGACCTGTATTACGACCGCCACCTTTTAAAGAATTTAGTAGGCCTAAAAAATCAGTTTCCCGATGCCGTGGCTACCAACAGGGCGCATAAGCTGAGGTTTGGCAGTGACGGAAACGTCCTTCCTTACCGTATGTGGTCGCATAACGTAGCAGAGCGAAAGCCCTCGCACCTGCTGGTACAAACGGGAGGTTTCGGAACAATTTATAAACGCTCAGACCTCTATCAGGATTTTAATAACACCGCCCTTATAAAAACCCTCGCATTTCACGCCGACGACCTTTGGCTGAAAATGATGGTTTATATGCAGGGGAAAAAGGTAGTGACAAACACCAGGTACAACAAAGATCCGCTTACGGTCGGCAACACGCAGGTAGAAAAGCTTGTAACCACTAATGTGCTGCAAGGTGGCAACGACCAGCAGCTTAAGAATATCATCAATCATTACAACCTTAATTTTACAGCTTCATGCCTGGAAAACTAAAGCATTTTGTAAAGAACAGCTCCATTACCGGGCATGCTTCCTATATGCTGCAGTGGCTGTTCTTCCGTATAAGCATTAAGGGTCGTGGAAACAGGCTTTCTTATTCCGGCAACACCATCTTCTGGAATACCAGGATACGGGTGCGCGGGAATAACAATGTTATTTCAATCGGGCCTGAAGTTTCGCTCAAAAATGTGAAGGTGACGATAGAGGCTAACAATTGTACGATTACGATTGGCAGTAAAGTAAAATTTTATGAAAAAGGCGAGCTGTTGCTGCAGGGTGACCGGGCTTATATCAAGGTGGGCGAAAAAACTACCTTTGGCGATGCCAAGCTTTTTGCGGGGGAAAGTGACACGGGAATTGACATTGGGACTGATTGCATGTTTAGCCGTGAAATATCGGTACATACCAGCGATTTTCACTCTATCATCGATATGACTTGCAACGAACGTATGAATCCGCCACGAAGCATCGGAATAGGAGACCAGGTCTGGATTGGAGAAGGCGCCTTTATTGCTAAGGGGAGCAGGATAGGGTCGGGGTCTGTAGTAGGCTACCTTTCCTATGTGAACGGAAAGACGTTTGGAGAGAATATGGTGATAGCCGGTGTACCTGCCAAAGCGCTAAAAGAAAATGTAAGCTGGAGCCGCGAGAAGCTGCCCTACAAAAAGACTGATATATGAAAACAATTATAATAATAGGCGCAGGCCAGCTAGGGAGCAGGCACCTGCAGGGCGTTTTAAAATATAATAAGGAAACGCTTAAAGTATACATTTCAGATCCATCGGACGAAGCACTTGCTATTGCAAAAGAACGCGCTGCCGAGGTAGAACACAGCCATCAGCTTGAATTTGTGAGCAACAGCGGTAACTTTCCGGCCGATGCCGACGTGGTGATTGTAGCAACCAATTCTAATGTACGTGAAATGGTGACCGCCGATCTGCTCTCGAAGGTTAAGGTGAAATACCTTGTACTTGAAAAGGTGCTGTTCCAGGATCCTGAAGCGTATGCCCGTGTGGCTTCGCTTTTGGAAAAGCAGGGAGTTACAACCTATGTAAACCATCCGCGCAGGTTAACCCCGGCGTATGCCGCAATTGCCGAAACGATTCAGCAGACGGGCGGAAGGAGTTTTTTCTCGGTTACCGGCGAAAACTGGGATTTGGGATGCAACGCCCTCCACATGATAGACCTTTTCGTGTTCTTGGGCGGATCGCCGCTTAAAAGCATTAATACTGATGGTATTGATAACAACGTGTTGAAAAGCAAGCGCAGCGGTTACGTAGAGTTTACGGGATCGATTACGGGGCTTCTTGAAAATAATGATGCATTTTCAATCAACTCTTTTCCGGGTGAACGGGGCGCGCTGACTATTTCTGCTGCTACCAACGAACACCGCTGGATGGTACAGGAAGGCGGCGAAAAATGTGTGCTGCACCTTTCTGCCGAAAATAAGTATGGCGTAGAAAAAGGAGAATTTTTCCAGGATTATCAGAGCGGCCTTACTACCGGCATAACAATCAGCCTGTTGGAGAGCGGAAGCTGCAACCTGCCAACGTATGGTACTGCAGCTGCTACCCATAAAATATTTATCGATGCGCTGCTTGCAAAATATAACAGTATCACTAACCTAAATGAACTAAAATGCCCGATAACCTAAACCCAAAGATAGTATTGATTGGTACCGGCCCGATGGCGGTGTCATATGCAAAAGTGCTGGAAGGCATGAAAGCTGACTACAAAGTTGTAGGGAGGGGCGAAGCTTCTGCCGAAGTTTTTTTCGGTGAAACAGGAAAGAAACCCGTCACGGGCGGTATTCATAATTTCTTTGGCGATGGAAACAAAGGATTTACACACGCCATCATCGCTACGGGTACTGAGGTGCTTGCCGAATGCCTGAAAGTGGTAATCGCCAATGGTGTTGCCAATATACTTATCGAGAAGCCCGCGGCAGTGAGTATTGAAGAGCTGGAGTCGATAAAAGATGGTTTTGCTGCAGTGGCAGATAATATACTCGTTGCTTACAACCGCAGGTTTTATGCCTCGGTGATAGAAGCGGAGCGGCTGATAGCAGAAGATGGTGGGCTTGATGCTATGAACTTTGAGTTTACGGAATGGACTCACAAGATCGATCCTTCCAAAAAACGGATTGAGGTTCTGAATAACTGGTTTTTTGCCAATTCAACGCATGTAGTAGATATGGCGTTTTTCCTGGCTGGTAAGCCTGCTGAATGGGCTGCGTTTAGCCGTGGCGGAAGCCTTGACTGGCATGAAAAAACCATTTACAGCGGAGCGGGGGTTACAGAAAAAGGTGTTCTTTTCTCGTATCTTTCGCATTGGGAAAGTGCAGGCAGGTGGGGCGTGGAGTTGCTTACGTCAAAACGCAAGATCATCCTTAAGCCGCTTGAGGGGATCCAGTTACAGTCAAAAGGTACTATCACGGCGGTGCCGCACGAGTTTGACGATACAATAGATAAAGAATATAAGCCCGGATTGTACAGGCAGGTGGAAGCATTCATTAAGGGTGATAAGTCCCGGTTTGTGACCATTGCAGGGCAACTGGAAACTGCAGTTGGTGTGTACCGCAGGATGCTTTCTTAATTCTAAAAGCATAAACATTTGAAAAGTAAGCTCCAAGATATAAAGAAAAATACCGCACACAGGATTGTGTTCAATACTATCATTGTGTATGCACAGCGTTTTTCTACCGCAGCACTGGCGTTGATTACTACTCCATTGTTACTCCGTATGTTAGGTGTGTCAGACTACGGACTTTATACACTTACCATCGGCTTTGTGGGAATGCTTACCTTTTTTACATGGTCTTTGTCGTCTTCTACACAGCGTTATATTTCGGTAACGCTTGGGGAAAAGGATTTCCAGAAGTTGTCGCGGATATTGTCTACGTCCTTCGTAATCCATTTTGTATACGCTGTACTGATTATACTGGTCATTCTGGTCATCAACATGTTCTTTGTGAATTCGGTGCTCAACATACCCAAGGGGCGCGAAGATTCGGTCAGCTACATTATGAGCTTTGTGGCAGGCATTTCATTCTTCAATATCATTTCGATTCCCTTTATCGGGGCATTGCGTGCCTATGAAGATTTCCTTTCTATAGCAGTAATCGGCCTGATAGAATCGGTATCGAAGCTTTTGATGGCTTTCCTGTTATTGTTTGTCGCAGGCGATAAGCTGATGTTCTTCTCAATGCTGATGTTTTGTGTAGCGGCTGTTATATTTTGCCTGTATTATTTCCGCGTCAAGCGCTTCAAAGAACATTCATTTAAGTTGTTTGCAGCATTAGATAAGCAGCTGGCACGGGAGATGTTGTCATTCATAAGCTGGACCCTGCTTGGAGCACTGGCAACCATGAGCCGAAACCAGGGCGTGGCTGTAGTGCTCAACATCTTTTTTGGTGTGGTAACAAATGCTGCTTACGGTATATCCCAACAGGTAAACAATGCAATAAATATATTGTCGCAGGGCGTGTCTACATCGATGGCGCCGGTGCTTATGAAATCTGCCGGGGAAAAAAACTACAGCAAAATGCTTTACACCATGCGGACAATGTCTAAGATGTCGTTTTTTTCTATCTCGGTGTTTTCTATCCCGCTGTACTTTGAAATGCCTTTCATATTAAAGCTTTGGCTTAAAGAGGTGCCTGCAGACAGTATTATATTTGCGCGGTACATCATTATCTCGGTGCTTGTACTGATTATGTCGGCCGGGATGCAGAATGTTTTTATCGCCATTGGTAAAGTGAAGGCCTATAACTTATGGGTAAGCGTTTTACTTATACTGAACCTGCCGATATCCTATGTGCTCTTTCAATATGGTTATCCTAACTATTCAATTATTGTTGTCGGTATAATACTGGAAATAATTTCTCTTGGGATTAGGCTATACCTGTTAAACAAGTATCTCGAATATGATGTACGGTCATATGCACAGGAAATTATTCAGATCCTGCTTCCAACTGCAGTAGTTGTTGGTTTGCTAATTCTGCTTACTTATCCGGAAATACCACAACTCGTACGGGTAGTTTGCAGTTTCCTGATCTCATTTACCGTGTCACCGGTTTTAATATACAGGTATTCGCTGGATACACAGCAAAAGCAATATGTTGTAAATATGCTATCTAAATTCAGGCGTAAATGATACACGAAACCGATCCCGCCTACACAAAAAGCCAATCTATGACCCATAAGAAAAAAATAGTTATAGGCATTACCGCTTCAGCAAGTACTATCCTTATCAAGGGACAAATGAAGCATTTTGCCGACCAGGGGTATGATGTCTACCTGATAGCCCCGGAAGACCAGCGCACTATAGACTATTGCCGGGATGAGGGCGGTACATTACTGCCTGTAACCATAGAGCGGGATATCTCAATTATGAAAGATCTTTCGTCACTGCGCCAGGTATTGCGTCATTTCAGGAAAGTAAAGCCGGATGTGGTAAATGTCGGAACCCCGAAAATAGGCTTGTTAGGGATGGTTGCCGCAAAACTGACAGGGGTTCCCGTGCGCATCTATACCTGCCGAGGATTCCGCTTTGAGCATGAGCATGGGTTCAAAAAGAAAATACTCGTAATGATGGAAAGCATGTCCGGAAGGTGTGCCCAGAAAATTATCTGCATCAGCCCCTCGCTGGAAAGGCTTTCGCATGAGCTTGGAGTATTCGCTAAAAGTAAAACGGTAGTCATCAATAAAGGCAGCAGCAATGGGATAGATATCGCAAGGTTCAGCCCTGATAAGGTTTCGGCTGAAAGGACACAAGCTCTTAAGCGCGAACTCGGGCTCGACGGAAAATTTGTGTATGGCTTTGTAGGACGCCTTGTAGACCGTAAAGGCATAACAGAAACTTATCAGGCATTTAATGATCTCTACAATGCTAATCAAAATTTAAGATTTATATTTGTAGGAGGCATCGAACAGGAACAGATAGCGGATAAAACGCTTATCGATAAGATAAAAACCCATCCCGGGATGATGTATCTGGGCCCGCAACAGGATGTCCCGCTGTACCTGTCGCTTATGGACGTATTTGTGCTTCCGGCCTGGTGGGAAGGTTTTGGCAACGTATTGGTGCAGGCCGCTGCAATGGGCGTCCCTGTTATAAGTACCAAAGCCACGGGCTGCCGCGACGCCGTTTCTGATGGCTATAATGGTATGCTTATAGAACCTAAAAATGTGCCGGCGCTTAAAGATGCCATGACATTATTGTACAACGATGACGGGCTCCGCGAAAAGTATGGGCGTAACGGAGTAGAGTGGGCTAAGAATTTTGATAGTGTAGCCATTTGGGAAGCCATGAAAAAGCTATACAAGCTATAGAAAACGATTTATGTATAAGAACTTTTTTAAGCCGCTTGGGGATTATCTGTTTGCCTACACGGTGTTCATCGTGATATTGCCGATATTCCTGGCGCTGATGCTACTGCTCTATATTTTTAATAAGGGAGGTGTCTTCTTTACGCAGGACAGGCCGGGCAAAAACGGCAGGGTGTTTAAGCTGGTGAAGTTTAAGACCATGACCGATGAGCGCGGGCCGGATGGTAAACTGTTGCCGGACAGCGAAAGGCTTACGCCTGTGGGAAAATTTATTCGTTCTACCTCGTTAGACGAGCTTCCGCAACTCATCAATGTTATGAAAGGTGACATGAGCATCATTGGCCCGAGGCCGCTATTGGTAAGCTATCTTAAGCTTTATACCGAAAGACAGTCCCGGAGGCACGAAGTAAAGCCGGGCATTACGGGGTGGGCGCAGGTAAACGGACGCAACTCGATAGGCTGGGAAGAAAAATTTGAACTCGATGTATATTATGTAGACCATATATCTTTTGGCCTGGACCTGAAGATATTCTGGCTTACGGTAAAAAAAGTGATCGTAAGGGAGGGCATCAATATGCAGGGTACTGCTACCACTACACCTTTTACAGGAACTAAAAAAGAAGGATGAAAAAAATAGCGATATATGGCTTTGGCGGTTTTGGCCGCGAAGTGGCATGCATGATCAACGCGATAAATGAAGAATCTCCCGAGTGGGACCTGATAGGTTATTTTGACGACGGGCAGGAAAAAGGCACAGCCAACAAATATGGAAAGGTGCTTGGCGGGCTTAATGAGCTTAATGCTTGGAAAGAAGAGCTTAATGTGGTGTTTTCTATCGCTTCGGCTCCGGTACTGAAAAAGCTGGCGGTACAGATAGTGAACGAAAATGTCATTTTCCCGAATTTATGGGCGCCAAATGTTTTATTTTTGGATAAAGAAACGGTTAAGATGGGCAAGGGAAACCTGTTCTTTTTTGGTACACGCATAAGCTGCGATGTAACACTGGGCGATTTTAACCTGCTCAACAGCCACGCCTCGCTTGGGCATGATGCGGTTCTGGGCGATTATAATGTTCTGGGACCGATGGTAAGGGTATCCGGCAACACCAGGGTGGGCAACTGTAATTTCTTCGGGGTGCAGGCAATTGCGCTGCAGGGGCTTAAAATAGGCAACAATACCAAAATAGGTGCTAACAGTGTGGTGATGCGCAACACCAAAGATGACACCCTCTATATGGGCAATCCCGCAAAAAAAGTAGCATTATAAAGAAGGCAACATGGCATTTCAGAAAATAAACAATGTAAAAATAAACGGTATTTCGGCATGCGTGCCCGAAAAAGTGATCGATAACCGTAACCTGGAGATGCTGGGCAGCGCCGAAGATATCGCAAAGTTTATAGACACTACCGGTATAGCCAGCCGCCATGTGGTGGGCGACAGTAAAATATGTACATCAGACCTTTGCTTTCAGGCGGCTGAGAAAGTCATCGCTGATCTTGGATGGGACAAATCGGAAATAGACTGCCTGATCTTTGTAACGCAGACTCCGGATTATATACTTCCGGCGACTTCCTGTATTTTGCAGGACAGGCTTGGCCTTTCGAAAGAGTGTTATGCGCTTGATATATCGCTTGGTTGCTCCGGTTGGGTATATGGGCTTGCTACCATTAGCGGACTTATGGCCGGCGGCAGCTTCCGGAAAGGCCTTCTTCTCGTAGGAGATACAGTAACGGTAACCAAGTCTGACCGCGATAAAAGCACCTATCCGCTTTTTGGCGATGCGGGTACGGCGACGGCCCTTTCTTTTGATGGAAGCGCGCCATCGATGTACTTTGAAACGGGAACCGACGGAAGCGGCCACAATGCCATCATGATTGACGATGGAGGATTCCGTAATTTCTTCAATGAAAAATCACTGGAAGTCAGCGAGCGTGAACCGGGCGTATTCCGCAACAACCTGCAAAGCTACCTGAAGGGCCAGGATGTGTTTATCTTTGGCATAACGAGGGCGCCAAAAAGCATTAAATCGCTTGCCGAAAAGTTTGGCCTTAGCCTTGAGGATGCGGATTATTTTATCCTGCACCAGGCAAACAAGCTGATGACAGAAATGATTAGAAAAAAACTAAAGGTTGGGGCAGAGAAAACACCATACTCACTTGATGAGTATGGCAACACATCATCTGCATCCATACCGCTCACAATAGTTACAAGGCTTAACGAGGCCGCACGTACACAGGCACTAAAGCTTGTAGGCTGTGGCTTTGGCGTAGGCCTCTCGTGGGGAACGGTTTATTTTGAAACCGACTCTGTCATTTGCCCCGAAATACTTATTTATAACCCAAATAATTGATACCATGGAACAGAAATTTATTGACTTGCTAAAAGAAACATTAGAAATAGAAGACAGGGATATCGCACTTACAGACACCTTTAGGGATTATGATGAGTGGGATTCACTGGCATTGCTTTCTGTGATCGCGATGATCGATGAAGAGTACAATGTAATCATCGAAAGCAACGAGTTCCAGAAACTACAGACTGTAGGCGATATCTACAATTACGTATCTGCTAATTCATAAAGAAAGGAAAACAACGTGGCTTTACTCCAGTTTAAGAATGTAGGCATTACGGGGATGGCGGCTGCCGTGCCGGCCAATATTGTAGATAACTACAATTACACCGAGCATTTTGACAAAGAAGCCGTAAAGGAAATCGTAGATAAGGTGGGTATTAAAGAAAGGCGCTTTACCGATGCCAAAACCACCTCGTCTGACCTTTGCTATGCCGCTGCCGAAAAGCTTATTAGCGATATGGGCATTGATCGGGCCGAGATAGACCTGCTGGTGTTTATATCGCAAACGCCTGATTATCGCATGCCGGCAACCTCGGTATTGCTGCAGGACAGGCTGGGGCTATCTAAGCACACGGCCGCATTCGACCTGACACTTGGCTGCTCGGCATTCGTGTACGGGCTTTCCGTGGTTTACGGGCTGATGCAGACGGGCGGCTTCCGCAAGGCGCTGCTGCTGGATGGCGAGACACGTTCTAAGGTTTATTCGGCGAAAGACCGGAAGACCGCATTCCTTTTTGGCGATGGAGGAGTAGCCTGTATTATCGAAAACAATGAGGCTTTCGGTACATCGTACTTTTCACTGAATTCAGACGGTTCAAAAGAATCGTATATTAAGATAGAGGGCGGCGGTTACCGCAACCCGAGCAGTGCGGCTACTCTCGAAGAAAAAGTAGTGGATGAACACGGTAATGTGCGTACGGATGAACATGGTTACATGAAGGGCGCCGATGTTTTTAACTTCGTGCTTCTGGAAATACCCGGCGACATTAAGAAACTGCTGGAATATTCAGGTACCGAAAAAGATACTATCGATTACTTCGTGTTTCACCAGGCAAACAGTTACATGAACAACTATCTGGCTAAAAAACTGAAGATAGACGCGGCAAAAGCGCCAACTTCTATCGAACATTTTGGTAACACTTCTTCTGTGTCTATCCCGCTTACCATGGTAACACAACTTCAGGGCAAGCTGGATGGAAAGCATAAGCTGCTGCTTTCGGGCTTTGGTGTCGGGATGAGCTGGGCTACTGCCGTAATCGATTTTAAAGATTGTTTGATTAGTGACCTTGTTGAAATATAATTATGGAAAACTATAACCCTTTCTCCCTTTCGGGCAAGACGATACTGGTTACCGGTTCCTCATCAGGTATAGGCGCTGCAATAGCCGTTGAATGCTCTAAAATGGGAGCTGCGGTTATCATCACTGGAAGAAACGAAACAAGGCTGCAGGAAACTTTTGAGTCGCTTCATAATAGCGACGGGAGCCAACACCAATCGGTGATTGCCGATCTGGGCACTGACGAGGGTATTGCGGCTTTTGTGGCACAGCTGCCTAAACTGGATGGTATCGTGCATTGTGCTGGTTTTCTTAAAAAACTTCCGTTTAAATTCATCGGGCAAAAGGCCTGGGATGAGACTTTTGCCGTAAATCTCTTTGCACCGGCAGTGATTTCACAGCAGGTCGTGAAGAAGAACCTTCTGAGAGAAGGAGCTTCTGTTGTATTTATTTCGTCGATAGCATCGCATGTGGCATCATTTGGAAATATTACCTATATGGCATCTAAAGGTGCTGTAAATTCTCTTTCACGCGGAATGGCGCTTGAGCTTGCGGCCAAGCAGATACGCGTTAATACGGTTGAACCGGCTCTTATAAAAACCAACCTCACCGAAAAAGCGCTCTCCGAAGAAGATATGGAAAACTATCTCAAGAAGTTTCCGCTTGGGCGGTTTGGCGAGCCGGAAGAGGTGGCCTATGCTGTTATTTACCTGCTAAGCGACGCCTCTAAATGGATAACCGGCACCACCATGACGGTTGACGGGGGAGTAACGTTACGGTAGCCGTAAACGGCGCATTTGATACTTTAAGGTTGGCCGGTGTGCCTTAACATTTTGTGCCAAATCTTAAATACGTTTATACATTATAATTACATTTGTACAATAAATATACTACCTGCCATGAGCAATTCTAAGATATGGCTTTCATCCCCCCACATGGGCGGAAGCGAGCAAAAATTTGTGAAAGAGGCATTTGATGCCAACTGGGTTGCGCCCCTGGGGCCCAACGTCACGGGTTTTGAAAACGACCTTGAGTCATATCTTGGAAACAGTTCCCACATCTGTGCGCTTAGTGCAGGTACGGCAGCATTGCATCTTGGGCTCATTCTTCTGGGCGTGACGCATGGAGACGAGGTAATCTGCCAGAGCATGACTTTCTCGGCATCGGCTAACCCGATAGTTTATGTAGGGGCAACCCCGGTTTTTGTGGATAGCGAACCTGAAACCTGGAACATTTGCCCGGTTGCTCTGCGCGAAGCCATAGAAGCAAGGATTGCAGCCGGAAAAAAGCCGAAAGCTATCATAGCCGTGCATCTTTACGGGATGCCTTATAAGGCAGACGAAATAAAGGCAGTAGCCGGCCAGTTTGGTATCCCCGTGCTGGAAGACAGTGCAGAAGCGCTGGGCAGCACTTACAAAGGGCAGAAATGTGGCACGTTTGGCGATATTGGTATATTGTCTTTTAACGGCAATAAGATAATAACAACATCAGGCGGAGGCGCTCTGGTGGCAAAAGACGCTGAGACTAAAGATAAGGCGGTTTTTCTGTCTACACAGGCGCGTGATAATGCACCTCATTACCAGCACAGCGAAATTGGCTACAACTACCGTATGAGCAACATTTGTGCCGGCATTGGCCGCGGGCAGATGGAAGTTCTGGATAAGCATATTGCGCTGCGAAGAGAGATGAATGCTTTTTACCGTGAGCTTTTTAAGAATAGGGAGGGTATTACCGTCCTGCAGGAGCCAAACGAAGATTATTTTTCAAACCACTGGCTGTCTGCTATCGTAATTGATCCTGAAGTAGCCGGTGTTACCCGGGAAGAGCTCAGGCTTGCCTTTGAGAAGGAAAACATTGAAAGCCGCCCGCTTTGGAAGCCGATGCATTTGCAGCCCGTATTTGAAGGTTGCCTGTACTATGGCGGAAATGTAGCAGAAAATCTGTTTGATAACGGGCTTTGCCTGCCATCGGGTTCTAACCTGACCGGTGAAGACCGCAGGCGCATAGAAGAATGTGTTAACGGGGTTTTTAAGGTAACGGCCTGAGCGTTTGAATAATAGGAGTGCGGTAAGGCCGGCATATTAATTTTGGATATACGTGGGTAAAAAAGAGAAAATATCACAAGCTATAGACTCGGTAAGGCTAAGGCATATATTTGACAATATGGGCTACCTGCCCCGGTGGATCATTTTGCTTCTCGATGTTGCGGTGATATCTGTTACCGGCATGCTAAGTTATATGCTCATTCACAGAACAGGTGAGCTTTACATCAAAACCCACCTTCTGGTTATAAGCATACCGCTCTATTTTATCATATCGCTCGCCACGTTCCGCGCTTTTCGTACATACAGCGGAATAATAAGGCACTCTTCTTATATTGATGCGGTAAAGATATTTTTCTCTCAGTTCACATCTGCATTCCTGCTGCTCGCCTTTAATAGCGTATACCAGTCGGTAACAGGCGACTTGCTTTACCTGAATATCGGCATACTTATCAACGCCGTATTTTCGTTTTCGGCGCTTTTCTTTTATCGTGTCCTCGTAAAACAATTCTTTGAGCACTATCTTAATTCGGCCAATAAGCAACTGCTTACCAAGGCCATTATTTATGGAACCGACGCTAATGCGATTGCCGTTGCCAATGCGCTTAAAAGCGAGGTGCCCGGGCGTTTTAAGCTGATGGGCTTTATCGATAAATACGGCCAGAACAAGTCTAAAATGATACTTGGCTTGCCCATTTTGCAGCATAAAAAGAAAACCTCTACCCTGATGAGGGTGTTTAAGGCCAATGCATTGATCATTGCCGATAAGAGCCTTACCAAGGATGAAAAGCTGGCTATTGTAGACGAATGCCTTGAGTTTAATTATAAAGTCTATACTGTTCCTTTGGTTTCTGACTGGGAAGACCAGAAAGAAATATCGAAAAAAATCAAGAACTTCCAGATACAGGACCTTCTGGAGAGGAAGCCTATAGTGTTGGATAATAACGCTATATCTGCACAGCTTAAAGGTAAACGGGTATTAATTACCGGTGCGGCAGGCTCAATAGGAAGTGAAATTGTGCGGCAGGTAATGCAGTTTAGCCCGCAAAGCGTGATAATGCTTGACCAGGCCGAAACACCGCTGCACCAGCTTAACCTGGAAGTGTGTAAGATACCCACCAAGGCCAGGTTAATAAGCGTAGTTTCTGATGTGCGCAATCGTACAGAAATGAAACAGGTTTTTGAGAACCACAAGCCCGAAGTTGTATACCATGCTGCCGCATATAAGCACGTACCCCTGATGGAAGAAAATCCGTCGCAGGCCATTTTTGTGAATGTGCTGGGTACTAAGAACGTGGCCGACCTCGCGTGCGAATATGGAGTAGATAGTTTTGTAATGGTATCTACTGACAAAGCCGTAAACCCAAGTAACGTTATGGGGGCCAGCAAGCGCATCGCCGAAAAATACGTTCAGTCACTCCATAACCGGATGATAGCGCAGGGTAGCGGCGATACCAAATTTATTACTACACGTTTCGGTAACGTGCTTGGATCAAACGGTTCGGTTGTTCCGCTCTTTACAAAGCAGATTGAAGCAGGAGGCCCTATAACGCTGACACATCCGGATATCATACGATATTTTATGACCATACCCGAGGCTTGCCAGCTTGTTCTTGAAGCTGGCGCTATGGGTAAGGGTGGCGAGATATTCATATTTGATATGGGCAAGCCCGTCAAAATAATAGACCTCGCCAAGAAAATGATAAGGCTTGCAGGATTTGTGCCTGAAAAAGACATAGAAATTAAAATCGTAGGATTGCGCCCTGGTGAAAAATTATACGAGGAGCTGCTTAACGACACGTCAAAAACGCTGCCCACCCATCATGAAAAAATAATGATTGCGCAGGACGAAACAGATGATTTTATTTTGCTGGAGAGCCATACGGTGGATCTTATAGAGTTGGCCGGAGGATACCAGAACCAGGGAATAGTTGCTAAAATGAAGGAAATTGTACCCGAGTTTAAAAGTATGAATTCCACTTTCCAGCAACTGGACAAGACTTTGTAGACAGAAAATTGCCTGCTAAACTCCGTCTTTTTCGCTAAAACCCCTATATTTACCCAATATTATAAATGTGTCCAGCACAAAAAATCGAGAATGGTTAAGAAATTATTGCTCCTTTGTTGTTCGGTTATGCTGTTGTCTTGTACATCAAGTAAAAAAGTGTTCTACCTGCAGGATGCCGGCGCTGTAAAAAGTGAAAGCGTAAACTATCAGAACACATTACAGCCGGATGACAACCTTCTTATTACGATCACGGCAGAAGAACCTGAACTTGCCAACGATTTTAATATGATGTATCTCTATGCGCGCAGTACCCAGTCTGCCAGTGTCATCAATAATGATAACCTGTATTCTTATCTGGTAGATCAAAACGGGCAGATCGACTTTCCTGTTCTTGGAAAAATTAAAGTTGCCGGGCTTACACGCATTCAGGCTGAGCAAAAACTTAAAGACCTTCTTGGCGTATATATTAAAAACCCAGGTGTAAACCTCAGGGTCTTAAATTTTAAGGTGTCGGTTGTGGGCGAAGTTGCGAGGCCGGGATGGCAAAATGTAACCGGCGACAGGATTACCCTGTTCGAGGCGCTTAGTGGCGCAGGAGATCTTACTATTTACGGTAGCCGCAAAGATATAATGCTGATAAGGGAGAAAGATGGCACCAAGCAGATCGTTTCGCTTGATATTACAGATCCCAATATCATAAATTCAGAATATTATTATCTGGCCCATAACGATATGATTTATGTAAGGCCAAATAAAACGAGAGTCAATTCATCAGTAATTGGGCCTAATCTAACGGTAGGCTTGTCTGCCCTGGGCCTATTAGTAACAGTAATAGCGTTAAGCGTTAAGTAATAAAATGCAGGAAAACAATTCTACAAACGAGTCTTTTCTTACAGAAACATCAGAACTCAACGTAAAGAAAATTGTATTCAGGTACTTTGCATTCTGGCCCTGGATAATGGCCAGTATTGTTTTAGCGCTGGTGCTGGCTTTTTTATACTTGCGTTATTCCATACCGCTTTACAGCGCTTCTGCTACACTGCTGGTAGAGGATGATAAAAAAGGCGGGCTTGTTACAGAAATGGCCTCATTTTCTGAGCTTGACCTTATGGGTAAAGTGAAGAATACGGTAGATAATGAGATGGAGATCATCAAATCCCGTTCGATAGCAGAATCTGTGGTGCGCGACCTTAGCCTTTATATCTTTTATTATAAAGAAGGCCGGTTTAAGACCACTGATATGTACAAGGTATCTCCGGTGAAATTAATGCTCCCGGCCGATACGCCACCCAATTTTAGTACCCAATTTTCGGTAGTTACATCAAACGGCAAGGACTTTACCTTACTTGACGCCAACGAAAATGAGGTGGGAAAATACCAGTTTGGCAAGATGCTCAGGTATAAGGACAGGGATATTACAATACTAAATTCCTCAAACCAAACTACCTTCTCTACATTTATTGCAGTAAGGCCTATTGACGATGTAACGCAATCTTTTAAAGGCAGGCTCAATGTAATGACGGTAAACGAGAAAACCAGCGTGGTAACGCTTACTTTCACAGATCCGGTTAAAGAGCGGGCAGTTGACTATATTAACCAGGTCATTGCCAATTATAATAAAGATGCGGTAGATCATAAGAATCTGATATTCCGTAACACATCACGCTTTATTGACGACAGGCTTAAGATACTTTTTGATGAGCTCACAGGTGTAGAGAAAGACGCCGAAACGTATAAGAGGCAAAATCAGGTCACTGACATCGTATCGGAAGCCGGGATATACTTGCAGAACGCAACCGATTTCCAGAAGAAGCTTATAGAGACGGAAACCCAATTAAGGGTTGTGGCGTCGCTGCGGGATTATGTGGTAAAGAACAAGGCAACAGAACTTATACCGGGTAACATATTAAATCCTAATATGGCCGAAGGCAATGCCGCACCGGCGCTTATCGACGAGTATAACAAGATGGTACTGGCATACGAAAGGCTTATTAAAACGGCACAGCCGCAGAACCGTACGGTTATTAAACTTGTTGCACAGCTCGAGGCATTAAAAGGCAACATCCTTGAAAATCTTGACAGGCTTTCCAATTCACTACAGATACAACGGAGGGATCTTTCCGCACAACAAGGAACACTTTCCGGCAAAATATCTGCGATACCAACGCAGCAACGCGAATACAATAACATTGCCCGCCAGCAGCATATTAAGGAGTCACTGTATCTTTACCTGCTTCAAAAGCGTGAAGAAACCGCAATCACGCTGGCCTCTACCGCGCCGAATTCAAAAATTATCGACCTCGCTTATTCTACGGGCAGCCCGGTATCACCTAAGCGAAATATTGTTTACCTGTTAGCGCTTTTCCTTGGATTTGCATTGCCTATCGCCGTGATCTATATCCTGCAGGCTCTTGATACCAAAATACATTCCATTGCCGATCTGAGCAAATTCTCCATTCCTTTCCTTGGCGATGTGCCGCGTGCCGAAGGGAACAACGAGCTGATTAGCCTTAATAGCCGTTCAAGCACCGCCGAGTCACTCCGCATCATACGTACCAACCTTGAGTTTATGCTCAACGTGATTCCGGATGGTGTAGCGAAAACAATATTTGTAACCTCTACTATACCGAAAGAAGGTAAAACCTTTGTATCGGTAAACCTTGCTGCGACTATAGCGCTGTCCGGAAAGAAGGTATTGCTTATCGGTATGGATATTCGTAACCCGAAACTCGATGGGTATGTAAATATACCGTCCCGCGGACTTACGAACTTCCTTTCATCCGGGCAGGGAGAGCTTAATAATTATATTGTCAAGCTGGAAGGCTTTGATAATTTCTATGTGCTGCCCCCTGGAATCATCCCGCCAAACCCTGCCGAGCTCTTAATGAGTAGCAAGGTGGAGGATATGTTTAATAAGTTGCAGTTGGATTATGACTACATAGTGGTTGATACGGCTCCGGTAAGCCTTGTAACAGATACACTTATCGTTGCGCGTTTTGCGCATTGCTTTGTGTATGTGGCCCGCGTAAACCACCTTGATAAAAGGTTGCTCAACGTGCCGTATTCGCTTTATAAAGAAGGCAAGTTGCCAAATATGGCTGTGGTGCTCAACGATACCCACCAAAATAAAGGTTATGGTTACGGTTACGGCTACGGTTACGGATACGGCTACGGTTATGGCTACGGCTACGGTTATGGCTATGGGCCCGAAGAGGTTAAAAAGCCGTGGTGGGAAAAATTAATGTTCTGGAAGAAATAGTATCTACCCAATATAAAGCAACGCCCTTTTCACATTTTGAAAAGGGCGTTGTTGTTTAAAGCGGTCTCAAGTTGTTTTGTTTCCTTTAGAAGTACTTTATTTTTAAAAGATTCAACGTGGCGGGTATGGTGCGCATCTGAGCCTGCAAAATCGATCATGCCATCGTCTAACAGCTTTTTGCCGATTTCAAAAGCGCCTTTGCCGTAGTATCCCGTAACCGATAGCAGGTTGATCTGGAACAGGCAGCCGGCACGCTTCATCTTCTCGTATTCCGCATAATTGTTATAGTTAAACACATATCGCTCCGGATGCGCCAGTATCGGCTTGTAACCCGCTATTTGCAGTTCAAACAGTATAGTATACAACTGCATAGGCGGATTCAGGTAAGACATTTCCACCAATACATATTTATCTTTTATGGTAAGAAGTTCCTCATTTCCAAAAAGCTTGAGGAAGGTGTCATCCATCAAATACTCGGCTGCAGCTTTGTAAGGCGCGTGTATACCCTGTTCCTTAAGATAGGGTATGTGCTTTTCTGCCGTTTCAGTAATGCCCTGCCGGGTGTTGTTCCAAACACCTGTGAGTACGTGGGGTGTGGTTATAAACTGAGAAAATCCGTACTCCTGTAGTTGCCGGATGAGCCTTGCCGAATCTTCAGGGTCTTTTGCACCATCGTCTATACCCGGTACAAGGTGGGAATGGATGTCAATATAACCATCGGGAATGAGATCCGCCAGGCTCGGTTTTGGTTTGCTGAAAAAAAACAAAATAGCGCTGTTTAGGTGGTTGCACAAATGTACACAAATGCGCATTACAGGGCAACTGTACTATTTTGCCGGATGGCGCTGCGTTCTTACAGACAGGGAATAACGGTACAGAAGGATAAGGTTAAGAATAAAAATGGGCAGGATGGTAAACAAATGAGGCTTGTTTAGCATAAACAGCAAATAAATGATGTGCATTCCCGCAATAATTATTCCGGCGTAGAGGACTGCTTTCGGCTTATTTGTAAGTATAAATATTGCCAGGAGAAGAAAAAGCGGATTCATCATCAAGGCATTATAATTCTGCGTGATCTCGCTGTGAAATGAATAAAACCCTACGAAGCAAAAGAAAATCCCTAACAGCCCTAAAATAGTCATATACGATAAGGCGGCTACCCTATACTTAAAGCAAACGGTAGCGAGGATAAGCATAATGGTACAGAAGAACCCGTAACTGTTCCACCAGGGAGCGGATGTATTGGCAGTGCCTCCTTTGTTTATAGCAATAGCAGGGCCGGATAGGCTTCCGTGTTTGTTTTTGGTGTTGGATACCCCTTCCATAAGCTGGCGGGGAAGGAAAAGCTTATCCTGGGGTTTATCGGTTTTGTGGCCGAATATCAGGTTGATGCCGAGATTTTCGAAGAAGTGATTGTCGAGGTAAGAGTAAATGATTGCGCGGTTTGTTTTGCCGGCATCGCTATTTTGCATTGAAACAGGGCCTGCATACTTATTAATTATGTCGGCGACCATGGTAGTGCAGTTCCGGTCTATAAACTTGTAGGTGTAAAAACGGCGGTTACTCAGGAGTATGCTGTTGAGTTCGTCATAGATGGCCTGTTTTTGCCCTGTAGAGATGTTGAGCTGCTGCGCAAATACATCCCGGCCAAAATAGCGGTACTCTTCTACAAAATCATCATAAGGGCCCACCGACACAAAGTACTGCAGGTCGCCTTTTACGAATTTCAGGTAGAAATTTGGTGTGCTGAAATCGAATGTCCCGAAGTTATAGACAGTGTCTACTCCGCTTGCAGGGTCGGCCACACGTATTGCCGTATGCCCAAACACCGAATAAAGCTCATCTCCCGATCCGCAGGTAAGAAGTGTTACAGTTGCCCTTTCAGATAACTGAGAAAACAGCAGGGCGGGAACGGAAAGCAGTAGCGTTAGCAACAATTTTGGCAACAGGCGCATAGCAAAGGATTATTTAGCGCCTAAAGATACCAAGATCTACTTTAAGTGAAAAGATATTTGAATACAAAGCCGCGCTTTGGTCGCCAAGATCGGTAAGGGCATAATCTACCTGGATTCCTTTGTATTTAAAGCCAAGGCCGATGTTGGGCTGGAAGCTGAGCTTACCGGTGCCGTCTATCTGGGTAATATTCTGGAAATTGCCTACGCCGCCCCTAAGGAAAACAAGGTCTATGTAGCCCGCCTCAAATCCTATTGCGGGATCGATGCTGACGGCGCTGGTAGAAATGATATCGTTGGTCTGGGCAAACTGCATGTTCAGGTTGGCTGCCGCAAGTATGGTGTAATCATAATGGATGGTAAATAGCTTCGATACCCCAAACTGCGCTTTGGGTAACGTGATTTCGGTGGTTTCGGGCAGTTCCTGGTTTTCTCCGGGAATCGCATCCTTTATAGTTTGGTAGGCTTCTTCATTAATCTGCCAGGTATTGTAGGTGGTGGTTATATCGCGAAACATAAGCCCAAGCTTCCAGTCGTTCTTCGCTTCATACTGAAACCCCAGGTCAAAACCAAAACCCCATGAGTTGGCAAAGTCGCCAATCATGCGCCGTATTACTTTCGCATTCACGCCAAACTTAAGTCCGCTCAATGGGAGCCTGCGGGCATACGAAACCGTGGCGGCATAGTCTGTAGCAGAGAAAAGGCTTATCCGGTTATAGTCGATATTACCCTGGCTGTCTATAAGCTGTGTAGTGTTGAGGATATCATCTACCCCAAAACGAATAACCGAAAACCCGAATGCACTGCGGTCATCGATTGGCATGGCAAATGCGCCATAGTCATATTGCGCTATATTGGCAAAATAACTGGCATGCATAAGGGCTATCTGTTTATCCTGCACCCCAATGAGGCCGGCGGGGTTCCAGTATCCCGAATTTACATCAGAGGTATGCGCAGCCACAGCATTGCTCATGCCCAACGCGGCGGCATCAACCCCAATGCTCATAAATTCATTGGAATACTTGCGCACCGACTGCCCAAACGCAGCCATCGAAAAGAAAGGGATAAATAAAAGGAAAAGCTTTCTCAATGCGTAATTTTTGCAAATATTATATAAAATTCTCAAATACTAAACTCACTTTCTAATAAGTTATTGTGTTAACTTTGCGCATATAAATTGCTAAAAATATGTCGGTAAAGAAACATATACCCAACTTTATTACACTCCTCAATCTCGCTTCGGGGCTTATCGCCCTTGTATTTGCCTTCAACGAACATTTCTTCTACGCGTTTTTGTGGGTTTGCATTGGTGTATTCTTTGATTTCTGGGATGGCTTCTTTGCCCGCATCTTAAAGGTAAAAAGCGCGATAGGGCTGCAGCTCGATTCGCTGGCCGATATGGTTACGAGCGGTGTAGTGCCGGGCCTGGTGATGTATCAGCTGCTTACGCATATCTCTGAAAATTATGTCGAAAACTTTGAGATGAGTGTTTCGATGCAGTATTTCTATATATGGGTGCTGCCGTATACCGGCTTCATCATAACACTGGCCTCGTGTTACCGGTTGGCGAAATTCAATGTTGACTCCCGACAAACGGATTCATTTATAGGGCTTCCCACGCCCGCAAATGCTTTGTTCATTATGAGCCTTCCGCTCATCAGCGCAGATAGCGAAGGTATGCTGTTCTCGCTGCTAAGCAACCCTTACGTGCTGATAGGTATTACCTTCCTGAGCGCATTTATGCTAAACGCCGAAATTCCCCTGTTCTCACTTAAGGTAAAGTATTTTAACTGGGAGAAAAATAAGATACAATTTATTTTCCTCATCATATCTATCTTGCTTTTGTTTATTTTTCAGTTTATGGCCATACCGCTTATTATATTGCTGTATGTAATGCTTTCTGTGATCAATAATAAAATCACTCCCCGGCAGCAGTAATGAAGCGCGTGCCGAAAAAGGCCGCTGTGCGCCGGGCGACTCCCAGAACCCGAAAGAAGAAAAAATCTGCAACCGGTTATAACCCCCGGCTTGTCAGGTATGTGGTTATAACGCTGCTTTGCGTTTGCCTTGTAGGAACCATTTACAACTACCGGCATGGCTTTTTGTACTGGCTTGGTTTTAAAACCAATAAACGTATTGAGGCCTTAACTAAAGAAGAGCGCAAAATAGAAAACCTGCGTACTTACGAAATCGTTTCGCGCCATAAGGATAAGGTATTCGGTATTGATGTTTCGCATTACCAGGGCGATGTTGACTGGGCCAAGGTAAAGCAGGAAAGCGATGATTTCCCTATTCATTTTGTTTTTGTGCGCGCCACAGCGGGCAAAAATGGTGCAGATGCCAAATTCCATAAGAACTGGAAAGCGGTAAAAGCGTGCGGGTTTCTGCGTGGGGCGTATCATTATTACCGGCCGGACGAAAATTCTGTAAAGCAGGCGGAGCACTTTATTAAAACGGTGAAGCTCTCAAAGGGCGACCTGCCTCCTGTGCTGGATATTGAGAAAATACCTAACGAGCAGAGCGTTGACAGCCTGAAAAGCGGGCTAAAGCGATGGCTCGATAAAGTTGAAAAACACTATGGCAAGCGGCCTGTAATTTATAGTGGCGAAAGTTTTTATACCGATTTCCTGAAGAAAGAGTTTGAAGGCTACGAACTCTGGATAGCCAATTACAGTTTCTTTGAAGACGAGATACGGAAAGAGTGGCTCTTCTGGCAGTTTACCGATAAGGCGCAGCTGGAAGGGATAGAAGGTACTGTGGATGTGAACATTTACAACGGAAGCCTTCAATCATTGAGGAAAATGGCAAAATAAAAACTGCCCCTTAATTTAGGGGCAGTAGTGGTGGCTTATAATGGTTGTTGGTATTGTGCTGCGAATGTACAGCTACCTCCAACTCTAGAAAATACCCAATAATAGGTATTTTTAAATTAAAAATTTTCCCTGTCCGGTTCGGTGCTCTTGCCGTTGTGCAGGCTGAAGTCGAGCTTTTTCTTACGAAGCTCGAAGTTTTGCCCCAAATACACCTTACGAACCATTTCGTCACTGGCAAGGTCTTCGGGTATACCGGCCTTAAGGATACCTCCCTCAAACATCAGGTAGGTCTTGTCTGTAATCGCTAAAGTTTCCTGTACATTGTGGTCGGTAATCAGGATGCCGATGTTCTTATTCTTTAACTGTGCTACAATGCGCTGTATATCTTCTACCGCTACGGGGTCTACTCCGGCAAAAGGTTCATCCAAAAGGATGAATTTTGGGTCGGTAGCCAGCGCGCGTGCAATTTCGGTACGTCGGCGCTCACCACCGGATAAAAGGTCACCACGATTGGTACGGATGTGCTGTAGCGAGAACTCATCGATAAGCGATTCCATTTTGGCTTCCTGCTCCTTTTTAGAAAGGTTGGTAAGCTGCAATACGCTCATGATGTTATCTTCAATGCTCAGCTTCCGGAAAACCGATGCCTCCTGTGCAAGGTAGCCAATGCCGTTTTGCGCTCGCTTGTACATCGGGAAGTCCGTAATTTCCATATCGTCAAGATAGATCTTGCCGGCATTAGGTTTTACCAGGCCTACGATCATGTAGAACGATGTAGTTTTCCCGGCGCCATTCGGGCCAAGAAGCCCTACGATCTCGCCTTGGTTCACTTCTACCGAAATGCCCTTTACAACGGTGCGTCCTTTGTATGTCTTTATTAAATTGTCTGCTCTTAAGATCATCGCAAAATTATTGGTTTGATTCGGAGGCGTTGTTCTCCAGCGCTTCCCAGAATTCATAGGCGCGGCGCAGGTGCGGTATTACAATAGTGCCGCCCACAAGTGTGGCAATGCCCAGCGCTTCCATTACCTGCTCACGGTTAAGCCCCTCCTTGTAGCAGGTTTCGAGATGGTATTTGATACAATCATCACAACGCAGTACGGCCGAGGCTACAAGCCCAAGAAGTTCTTTCGTCTTCACATCCAGGGCACCTTCCATATAGGCGTTGGTGTCAAGATTAAAAATGCGCTTGATGATCTTATTGTTATCTGCCAAAAGCTTGTCATTCATCTTCTGGCGGTAATCGTTGAAATCTTTTACAAGGTCTGCCATTATATTGTTTCCGCTTTAAGTTTATTTTTCTTTACGCGTGCTACTATCAATATGCTTACTTCATACAATATGATAAGCGGGATGGTTACAATCATCTGGCTTACCACATCCGGAGGCGTAACAATAGCCGCTACGATAAGTATGATCACGTAGGCATAACGCCTGTATTTCTTTAAAAATTGCGGGCCCACCACACCAATCTTAGCGAGGAAGTACATCAATATCGGCATTTCAAAAACCAGGCCGCAGGCAATAACCGTGGTCTTGATGAGGCTCAGGTAGGAGTCCAGGTCGATGTTGTTCTGCACGACTTCGCTGATGCGGTAATTGGCCAGGAAGTTTATAGAAAGCGGCACGATCAGGAAATACCCAAATACCACCCCCATAAAAAACAACAGCGACGACAGGATAAGGAACGATACCGCATACTTCCTTTCCTTCTCGTACAGTGCGGGACTGATGAATTTCCAGAATTCCCAGAGTATAAAAGGGAAGGCGAGTATGAAACCTGCGGTTATTGAGGTCCAGATATCGGTGTTGAACTGCCCTTCCATGTCCCGGCTCTGTATGTTGAACGGAATGTCCATCATACAAAAACTCTTGTCGAGGTCATATTTATTGGCGAGTTCGCAAAAAAACTGGTAGGTAACAAAGTCACCACGTTTAGGCGCGAAGATTATCGTGTCAAATATCCACCCGCTAAAGGTAAAGGCGACACATCCGCAAATGATTATTGCCACCACAACCCTGATCAGGAGCCACCGCAGTTCTTCAAGGTGGTCCAGAAACGACATTTCGCCCGTTTTTTTAGCCATCTATACTATTCCTTCTTTTAAAATGTCATGTAAATGTAATACACCCAGGTATTCGTCGCCATCGGCTACCACAAGCTGCGTGATGGCAAAATTCTCCATCGTATGCAGTGCCTCTGTCGCCATCGCGGCAGGTGATATGGTCTTGGGGTTTCGCGTCATGATATCGGCAGCAGTTACCCCGGCAATGTTATCGCGGTCGTTTAGCATCCGGCGGATGTCACCGTCGGTGATAATTCCCACGATCTTGTTATTATCAAGCACAGCCGTTACGCCGAGCCTTTTCTCTGATATTTCGACTATAGCTTTTTTAATACTGCAATCGGGGCTCACGGCAGGGCGGTGGGTGCCGTCCAGCATGTCGCCAACGCGAAGCAGCAGCTTTTTGCCCAACGCACCCCCCGGATGGTATTTTGCAAAATCTTCCGCTTTAAAACCGCGCATCTCCATCAGGCATACCGCAAGCGCATCGCCCAGTACCAGCTGCGCCGTAGTGCTGTTGGTAGGGGCAAGGTTGTTGGGGCAGGCCTCCTGTGCTACATACGCATGAAGCACGTGGTCGGATTCTTTTCCCAGAAATGAATTTTTATCGGCGGTCATGCCAATAAGTACATTGCCGAAGCGTTTTAGCAAAGGAACCAGCACCTTGATCTCCGGGCTGTTGCCGCTTTTCGAGATGCACAATACCACATCTCCGGGCTGCACCATACCCAGGTCGCCATGAATGGCTTCCGCTGCATGCAGGAAAACCGATGGGGTTCCGGTAGAGTTGAGTGTGGCAACGATCTTGCTTGCTATAATAGCGCTCTTCCCGATGCCGGTTACAACCAGGCGGCCTTTTGTGTTAAAAATGATGCGAGCGGTATGTGCAAAATCTTCATCGAGGTAGTTGACAAGGGCAGTAATGCTTTCACCTTCAGAAAGTATTGTTTTTCTGGCCGATGCCAGTATAGAATCTGTGTTTGTCAAGCGCGGCAAAAATTTTAATGGTTGTGCGAAATAAAGATTTTTGTATCTTTATATTCTGCAAATTTATGTAAATAAGAGTTAAGAAATAATGAAATCGACCGAAATTGACTTACATAAAGAGTTAAAAAAGTATTTTGGTTTTAACAAGTTTAAGGGGCTCCAGGAAGATGTGGTACGGAGCATCATATCAGGGCATAATACCTTTGTGATCATGCCTACGGGCGGGGGGAAATCGCTTTGCTACCAGTTGCCGGCACTTGTGCTGGAGGGAACTGCAATCGTGGTTTCGCCGCTTATAGCTCTTATGAAAAATCAGGTAGATGCGATACGGAGCCTTTCTTCAGAGCCTGGCATTGCGCATGTGCTCAACTCGTCGCTTACCAAAACCGAAGTTAACCAGGTAAAAAAAGATATAACTTCAGGGCTTACCAAGCTTTTGTATGTAGCGCCCGAATCGCTCACCAAAGAAGAATATACACAGTTCCTGCAAGGGGTTACCTTGTCTTTTGTCGCGATAGACGAAGCGCACTGTATTTCGGAGTGGGGGCATGACTTCCGCCCGGAATACCGCAACCTGCGCAGCATCATCAGGCAGCTGGGCGATATCCCGATCATTGGGCTTACCGCTACGGCTACGCCAAAGGTGCAGGAAGACATCCTGAAAAACCTAGATATGCCCGATGCCAATACATTTAAGGCATCGTTCAACAGGCCGAACCTGTATTATGAAGTACGCCCTAAAACAAAAAACGTCGAATCAGACATCATACGCTTTATCCGAAACCATAAGGGTAAGTCAGGGGTTATTTATTGCCTCAGCCGTAAAAAGGTGGAGGAAATAGCCCAGGTACTCCAGGTGAACGGTATTAGTGCGGTGCCATACCATGCGGGACTCGATGCCAAAACACGTGCCCGCCACCAGGATATGTTCCTTATGGAAGATGTAGACGTTGTAGTTGCCACCATTGCCTTTGGTATGGGTATCGATAAGCCGGATGTACGATTCGTGATCCACCACGATATCCCGAAGTCGCTCGAAAGCTACTACCAGGAAACCGGCCGTGCGGGACGTGACGGCGGCGAAGGGCATTGCCTTGCTTATTACTCATACAAGGACATCGAAAAGCTCGAAAAATTCATGTCGGGCAAGCCCGTGGCCGAACAGGAGATAGGGTATGCGTTGCTACAGGAAGTGGTGTCGTATGCCGAAACCTCGATGTCGCGGCGTAAATTCCTGCTGCATTACTTCGGTGAAGAATTTGACGACGTGAACGGCGAAGGCGCCGATATGGACGATAACGTCCGCAACCCGAAGAAAAAGGTCGAGGCTATGGAGCAGGTACAGCAGCTGCTTGAAGTGGTGCGCGATACCAAGGCCTTATACAAATCGAAAGAGATCATATTTACACTTACGGGTAAGATTAATGCAGTTATCAAGGCGCATAAAACCGATGCCCAGCCGTTCTTTGGCGAAGGGAAAGATTTTGACGAACGTTTCTGGATGGCCCTTATCCGCCAGGTGCTGGTTGCCGGGTTACTGGATAAGGATATTGAAAGCTACGGTGTGCTGAAGCTTACGGAACAAGGAAAGCAGTTCATAAAGTCGCCGCACTCATTTATGATGAGTGAAGACCATGATTATGAGGACAGCGAAGACGATACGGTAGTAACAGCGTCAAAATCGTCGGGTACCGCAGATGAGGCATTGATGAACATGCTGCGCGACCTTCGTAAAAAAGTGGCCAAAAAGCTGGGTGTTCCGCCGTTTGTGGTATTCCAGGATCCGTCATTGGAAGACATGGCGCTCAAATATCCTATAAACATCGACGAGCTTGGCAATGTGCACGGCGTGGGCGAAGGCAAGGCAAAAAAATACGGCAAGGAATTCGTGGAACTTATAGCGCGGTATGTGGAAGATAATGATATCGTACGCCCGGATGATTTGGTGGTGCGCTCTACCGGAGCCAATTCCAGCCTGAAGCTGTACATCATCCAGAACATCGACCGTAAGCTGTCGCTCAACGACATTGCCAAAGCCAAGGGACTTGATATGGATGCGCTGCTCAAAGAAATGGAGCAGATCGTTTATTCCGGCACCAAGCTGAACATCAGCTACTGGATAGACGATATCCTTGACGAAGACCAACAGGAGGAGATACACGATTACTACATGGAATCGGAATCAGATAACATTAAAGACGCGCTCAAAGAATTTGATGGCGACTACGATACCGAAGAACTGCGCCTGATGCGGATCAAGTTTATCAGCGAAGTAGCGAATTAGCTTTTAGTTTACAGTATACAGTCCCGGTTTAGGCCGGGATTTTTTTTAGGAGCAGTTGTCGCTTGGGCCGGTTGCTACACTTCGTCCTGCCATCGGCTGTATCTGCCGCTCCGCAGGCTCCGCGTCAGGATGCCGCCTCTGTCAGGGTTAAGAGGAAGAGTCGCGAGTATTCGGGGGCCGGCAATCAACCGAAAACACGAAACCCGGAATGAGAAACTACTCTTCGTAAACCTCCCCCCGGTGGGGCTTCAGCGCATCGCGCACGGGTATCATATAGTCATCGGTAACCACCATCCACGCGGTGGCATGCATGTCGCTGATGATACTAAACCCGGTAATGTCGAGCGGCAGCTTTTCAATAGCGATATATTCTTTCAGATGTATTTCGTGGTGCTCAGCAGTTTTCGCCGATGCAGGCCCGCGGAAATCCCAGATCATTTTTATTTTTCTCATCTTCTCAGGCGAATGATATTCCAAAGATAGCGTTTATTATATTTACAGTAAT
>JAGKWW010000073.1 GCA_021151665.1 Flavobacteriaceae bacterium | reverse complement strand
TTGCAACTCAAAGTACTTTACTATGGAAAATTACCTGCGCGATATTCAAGATATAAAAAAGATGATGGATCGCTCTTCGCAGTTCCTTTCGCTAAGCGGAATGGCCGGGATCATGGCGGGCATTTATGCGTTAGCGGGAGCTCTGCTTGCCAATGCAGTAATAGAGCGCCACGCGGGTGAGTATATCATCATAGAGAGTTACACTTTTCTACGAATTGCGGCTATCGCAGCGGCAGTTTTGGTGCTTTCCGTTGCTACCGCTTTCTTTCTCTCTGCGGCAAAGGCAAAACGAAACGGCGAAACATTATGGACGTCAGCTTCCCGCAGGCTCGCCATTAACTTTCTTATTCCATTGGTTACAGGTGGCATTTTTGCTGTATTGCTGATACGTGACCGCCACTTTGGGCTTATCGTACCGGTAACGCTTATATTCTATGGCCTTTCGTGCCTCAACGCCAGTAAATATACAGTTAGGGATGTACGCTATCTTGGGGTTACCGTTATCCTGATAGGCCTGCTGTCTACTGCCTATCCAGGCTATGGCCTTGAGTTTTGGGCCTTGGGCTTTGGGATATGCCATATTGTTTACGGCGCCATGATGTACTATAAATACGACAGGAAGTAGCATTGAAAAACATCCTGCAACATATCAATAAAGCGTTTGATCATCGCATCAGGCTGGGCATCATGAGTATCCTGGTGGTAAATGAGTATGCCGACTTTACTACGCTTAAAGAGCTTTTGGGCGTGACCGACGGTAACCTTGCCAGCCATGCGAAAGCGCTTGAAACAGAAAATTACATTCGTATTGAGAAACAGTTTATCGGCAAAAAGCCTAATACCCGTTATATGGCAACCAAAGAAGGGCGCACCGCTTTTCAGGATCACATCAATGCACTTGAAAAACTGATAAAAAAAGATTGATATTTTTTTAACCAAAAACTTTGAATTTCAAAGTACTTTAAAAAGTAAATATGGACACTTTTAAATTAAAAAACATTACAACCCAATACCGAACACTTCTTGTATTGGCGACATTTAGCATTGCACTCCTGTGTGCGCGCGTGGTAGTTACCCATTCTATATTCTACCTTTTCATGGCATGGAATCTTGTCCTTGCCTTTTCACCGCTGGTGGCATGTGCCTTAGTGAGCCGGGCACGGTCCGGCCGGTGGTTCTGCATCAGCCTGGTAGTCTGGTTGCTGCTTTTGCCCAACAGCCCGTATGTACTTACTGACTTTATTCATCTAAGAAAAGATAACAGCGTCCCGGTATGGTTTGATGTGCTGCTGCTGGTTTCTTTCTCCGCCTCTGCCCTGTTGCCGGGCCTCGCATCCATGAAGATCGTATTTCGCGAACTGAGTGAACGCGCAGGGATATTTGTATCATGGCTTTTCATGGGTACAATTTCGCTGCTCTGCGGACTCGGCATTTACATCGGTCGGTTTTTGAGGTATAACAGCTGGGATGTGCTCAGGCGGCCGATAGGTATTCTCACCGATATATTCAATGTAATTACAGGCGACGGCACGCGGGAGGCCATCGGAGTAACTATTGGGTTTGGCTGCTTTATGTTCCTCTTATTTAACCTCTATTACACCCCTGAGAAATAACCACAATCACTAATTAAAAACCACACATTATGAAGACACTAACCCGAAAGTCAGCGCCAGTACAAAGCACAGTTACAGTATCAGCTGCAACGCAACCTGATATGGATGAATTGCTCGATTATCCGCAGGAATCACTAGGTTTTCACCTTGGAAAATATTTGTTCGACCACAGTTTTGAACCCGACCCTAAACCCGGAAAGGAAGATATCCTGAGACTGCTTATAACGCCGGGAACATCGAATATTGAGGACGTTGCCATGTATTTCTATCTGTTTGGAAACGGCAACCGGGATTTCCGCACCCTCTTCATTATGGCAACAGGCATGCTCATATTTCCGTATCGAGCCGTTTACTTTATCCGGCGCTACCGGAAAGGCAAAGCCGCGCTGCGTTTTTTTGACCTGGACCATTTCAGGATGCTGCATTTGCCGGTTTCCAGAATTAAGAGCACATTTTTAATTGGCTAATGAAGACGTTTACGGCCAAACACATAAACGTAATTCTAAAGTTGCCGATTTACGTTGCAGGTGGCTCCCTCTTTTTTGGAACATTACTGCTGATGCTCCATCTGATCTCCCCGAAACCTGACGGTGAGATCTACACAGGTATAATTTATACGTTTGCAGCATTCCTGCTAAATGCTGCCTTTTTTCTGGTTATGCTGGCTTTCTGTTTTTCCGCGCCCCCATCTTTCCGGGCAAAGCTCTACGCGCGCACTGCTTTAGTGCTACTGAACATTCCGGTCGCCATAATCTACATCATCATAGTTATTAACTTTTCATTTAAATAATATGCACATCAATCAACCTCATGGGGAAGAGCACGACAAAGGCTTCCTCCAGTCGGCCACGGCCAAAATTGTAATGATAGGAGCGCTTGCACTGGTGCTTCTCATTCCCCTTCAATTGGTAAAAAATCTGATATCCGAACGTGCCGAACGCCAGGATGAAGTGGTTAATGAGATACAGGAAAAGTGGGGCGGCAGCGTCTACTTTTCGGGCCCGATTCTCAAAGTGCCATACAATACTTATACGGTGAGCAGTATTACCGATCCTAAAACCGGTAAAGCAGTAGTTCAGCGTGTCCCGACACAGCACTTTGCCTATTTCCTGCCGGATGAACTTAACTCCGCAATCACAGTCGACACCGAGAAAAAGAACCGTAACAATTATGAGTCAGTAGTATTCCTCAGTAAGAATAAGCTGACCGGGCATTACTCCACCCCTGACTTTTCATCCCGTAGAATAGCCATTGCTGATATTTCCTGGGACAAGGCAACGTTTATCGTAAAAACAAATAACATTAAAAGCATCAAAGGTAATATTGCTATCGCCACAGGCGGGCGCTCTATGGCTTTTGAACCGACAGCCGCAGAAGAACGCGATACCATTGCTACCCTTGAAACGGCGCCGCTGGATGCGCGCAGCCTTTTTGCAACAGGAAGATCTGCTTTTCAGATGGAAGTAAATTATGCGGGCAGTGGCGAACTTCAAATGGTTCCTATCGGGAAACTCACCTCTGTAACTATGGCATCCAACTGGGCTGCGCCGAGTTTTGATGGTAATTTTCTCCCCGAGCAAAAACAAATTACAGCCAACGGGTTTAACGCTTCATGGAAAATAAGCAGCCTGAACCGCGCTTTTCCCCAACAGTTCTTTGGCGCACTGCCTAACTTGTCGGAATTTGCCTTTGCGGTAAAATTTGTAATTCCTATCGATGAATACCAACAAAATGAAAGAGCCACCAAATATGGTTTTTTGGTAATCGGGCTTACATTCCTTGTGTTCTTCCTGATACAGGCGGTAAATAAGATAAACATCCACATTTTCCAGTATGGCATGATCGGGTTGGCGCTCGTGATGTTCTACACACTGCTGATATCTATTACCGAGCACAGCTCCTTTCGCCTTGCCTACCTGATTGCCGGAATAGCGGTGGTAGCCATGATCGGTTTGTACTCTTTGTCAATCCTTCGCAAAGGAAAATTTGCAGCCTTTATAACAGCGGCATTGAGCGCTCTGTACGGGTTTATCTATATCATTATCCAGCTTGAGAATTATGCGTTGCTGGCCGGTAGCATCGGCTTATTCCTGATACTGGGTGCAGTAATGTATTTTTCAAGAAAGATCGACTGGCATAGCTGACAACATAAAACCGTAAACCCTTATTTAACAACAACTTAACTTTTACGATTAATAATTTTGTTAATTTTATACAAACTTTAAAAATTATTATATGAAAAAATTCATTCTTTCTCTCGGATTACTTGGGGTTACTACAACGGCAATGCCCCAAAATCCCCAACCTGTAAACTGTGAGTGCGGCAAGCACGAGACAGGGATTACATATTACACTGTAAGCGCCGGACAGGAATGCTGCAGCGGAAGCCCGGCTCCCCGCGCCGCAATAACTTATTACGTAAAAAGTGAAGGTGTCTGGAAAGCCGTAAGGAACGTACAAATAACCGGTACACAGGCTCAGGGTGGCTGCTGCCGCCAGTCATCTTAAATCGATCCGCGATGAAACTGTATAATTTTCTTGCCATAGCAGTTACAGTAACCGCTATGACAGCTTGCAGCAATAACGCTACAGACGGTAAAAGTGCTGACGGAGGAATAGATTTTTCTGCGAAGACGATGGCTGCGCATGACCGCGAACCCGGGCAGATACCGCAGAATATCAATTTTATTGAAAGCATTAATGAGGCTGCCGGAAACCCGGCCGCGTATATGGCAGTCTTAAGGAACTACAAAATCAGGTATGGTCAGACAGACTTCTACAATAACCTATTTGAAGTTACCGCCTACGAACTATTTAAGGAAGAAAAGTTTCAGGATCTGCCTGTAAGTGATATAAAATTCCTAGTACAGGAAATGAGGCAATTGCAGTCTAACATGGTAAATATGGAGAATATTCCATCACTGATGAGAGCAGCATATCGCTCGGGCGTAGTAACTCCTGAAGAGTTTAACACCATTTCCGACGAATTACTTGCTAAAAACCTGAAAGAAATAAACAGTATTCCTGAACAAAACCCTATCTTACAAAAAGAGAAACTGCAGGAGATTGAAAATATCCGCAGTGAGCTTAACTATCGAAGGGCAAATTACTAATAATTAAATGGCGGTTAAAAACCGCCATTTTTTATTCCTTTATCTCGGTAACCTTAATGTGCAGGCCGTCTTCCATCTTCCAGGAGTCTCCTTTTACAATTATCCGGTCGCCGACTTTTACGGCGCGGTATTGTTTAGGGTCTTTCAGGTTTGGGATGCTGATGGTGGCGTAATATTTCTTGCCACTGTCATCGGTCAGCTCAGCCGTCTGGCCGTCCTTTCCCTGGGTAATCCCTGTAACTTTGCCATCTACCGTTACTGTAACATCAGCGCGTACCTCCTGGGCTTCAGCAGATAGCGTGTCATACGCAGCTGCCGTATTATCAACCGGCGTGGCAAGAGAGTCCGAAGGTTTTTCCATCTCACTATTGCCCTCTTTTTTTCCACAGGAAATAGTAGTAAGCGATAAAGCCGCAGCGATAATCAGTAGTTTTTTCATGTTGTGTTTTTTGTAAAGTTACAATTTTAGCAAATAAAAAACCGGCTTGGGCCGGTTTTAAACTTTATTTAAAGTGTTGATTAGTGTCCTGCACCCATCTCCACTTCGTGTGCGATACCCTGCTCTCTTAATATCCTGATCACCTTCCACCCGTAGAATGCAAGGTAGCCAAAACAAAGAACCGGTATAAAGTAAGAATTATGTATGCCAATAATATCAGCTATTTTACCCTGCAGCGGCGGGATGATACCTCCGCCAAGGATCATCATTACAAGGAACGCCGATCCCTGTGAGGTGTATTTACCAATGCCGGCAATTGCCAGTGCAAAAATGGATGGCCACATAATACTGCAGAACAATCCACCGCTCATGAACGCAAAGATTGCAATAGTACCTTCTGTCAACAATCCTACGACCATAGCTGCCATACCCAGCAATCCGAAGATCATAAGGGTTTTAGCCGGGCGGTCCTGCCCAAGGAAAAAGCCTGCAATCTGGATTATGATCACGCCGGCGTAAGCATAAAGTGGCGTTACATCCTGACCCGAGATGGCATTGGCGGCAAGCACTACTCCAAATGCTACGTAAGGTATTACGATAAGCAATATTTTACGAACAGAATTCGACGGATTAAACACCGAGATAGCCCCCGCCCAACGGCCGATCATTAGGCTGCCCCAGTACATCGATATGAAGGGCGCAATAGCTGAACCTGTCAATTTGCCGAAAGGCTCTGTACCTAAAAGTTCACCCAGGTTACTTTGTATAGTAACCTCTACCCCCACATAAGTGAAGATGGCAAGCATACCCAATACCAATTGGGGATAGCGCATTGCCCCCCACCCTTCCGGGCTTTTCCTTGCGGCAACATTGGCGTACAGAAGTCCGAATACTATCACAAAGAGCGTGCTCACGGTAAGGCCAAGCCCAAGGTAATCTTTTTCATGGTTCTCAAGGAAGCGCGTGATAAACTCAGGGTCTTCATATCTCGAGAATATATAGGCGAATATTGCAATTAGTATAAATGTAATTACAAGAAGAAGGTTCATTGCTTTTTTAGCGGCTTCAAAAACAGAATCTATTTTTCCGGAAGGCAATTTCTTCGAAAAGAAGAAAAGGCCTGCTGCCACAATAAAAAGCCCTCCAACGAACATATAGAGAATTTCCATCATGTCAAGCGACTCAGGTCGTTTCGCAAACTCTTCGATGTTAACACCCGCCGCAACGCCAAACAGCGCTATAGAAACCACAATTGGCCCAATCGTAGTACCCAATGAATTGATACCCCCTGCAAGATTAAGCCTGTTAGAAGCCGTATGAGGCTCGCCAAGCGATGCCGCGAAAGGCTGTGCCGACGTTTGCTGCAGCGAAAAGCCGAGCGCTACAATAAACAGGGCGCCGAGTATCATAAGATAGTTACCGGATTTCACGGCAAATATCATCGCTACTGCGCCTACCGTACTGATAAGCAATCCGTTTATAATACCTTTTTTAAATCCCCACGAATTGAGGATATCCTTCCGTATCATGGTGCTAAATACGAATAACAGTAGCGCCCCCATATAGTAGGCACCGTAAAAAGCAAAGTCGATCAGCTGGCTCTGAAACTGGTCAAGCCCGAACTTGGCTTTGCAAAAAGGGATGAATACCCCGTTTGATGCACCAATAAAGCCCCAGAAAAAGAACACCGTAATAAGCGTATACAGCGCGGGGTAATTGGTTTTTGTTTGTTCTGAACTCATAGAATGTGTTAGTTAAGTGAATATTTAGAAATTTGATGTTTGCTTATTCCGATTTTTTAATCTCACTTCGCGGTCCTATCCCATCGGCGTTGAAGGCCTCGATGGCGAAATAATACGCGTCGGTACGGTCAAGGCCGTTAAAATAGTATTCGTTTTTGCCGTAAACCATAATCGATCCGTACAGCTTATCGGCCGACTTGCCGAAATAGATCACATAGCCATCTGCACCAGGTTCCTGCTGCCATTTGAACCATACATTCCGGCGTTCGCCTTTGCGGCGCGGCTCGGCCCGTAACGGAACGAAGTTTTGCACGGCACCCGGTTTTTCGCTACTGCCTTTGCCAAATATACGAAGTCCGCTTATCGCGAATTTCCCGGTAGGCATGGCAATATTTTCCAGCTTGATATACCGTGCCGTTGCAGGCTTTTGCAATTCGATATAATCATGCGGAACGTCAGTGGTATTCTTACTCTTATCTACAATCACGTTCCACTTCCTCCCATCCACCGAACCGTAGATGATATACTTGTGCCCGGTTGTAGAGGATGGCTTACCCATTAGTTCCACATCCTGGTCAGCATAATTGATCTGGATCGCATTGATCGTACTTTTCTCGCCAAGGTCGCTAATGATATATTCGCCTTTATTGCCGCTTTTGGCCGACCAGTACGTCTTTATATCTTCATCGGTAGCAAAGTTAGGCGCGAAACCTCCGAGCGTAGAAGACACTTGTACCGGCTTATTATAGTTGAGCAGCATCCAGCCGGTAAACGAGGTAAGGCCGGTATGGTTTTTCTTTTCCGCCGGAAGCCACGTCGGGTAATCGCCATAGGCAGTGTTAGAATACATTACGCCATCGCGGTCAAATCCGGCAGGCCAGATCCCTATGCGCCTTTCAAAGTTATTTTTGGTGGAAATTACTATGGTAGATACATGCCAGTAATCGCCGTTGGCATCCTGGTATGTACCGCCGTGCCCCGCCCCTCTGGCGAAACCGCCCGGCTTGTACGAAAACGGGTTATGCGGCTGGTATTCAAAGGGCCCAAGCGGCCCCGTTCCCACATACACCCCATCGGCATACCCGCTGAATTCGGTTCCCGGCGCTCCGTATTGCAGGTAGTATTTTCCGTTGTATTTGGTCATAAATGCCCCTTCGGTAAAAGGCTGAAGGAAGACATTGTCGTTATGCTCCCCAAACCGTTCCCAGCCGTGCTCGTCATCGTTCAAAGCGAGTACGGGTATCACTTCACCCTCCGGCTGAAAGGTCTTCCGGTTGAGCTTGACGCCGTATAACGGATACATATTACTGGAACCATAATACAGATACACCTCATCTTTTTCCTTGTCCCAGAAAATGTACGGATCCCACGCGCCGGCCTCAAATTTGTGCACCAGCTCTTTCCAGTTGTCACCTTCAGGTTTCGTGCTCATCCATATCGGAAATTCTTTGGTATGGGTGGAACCCAGCACTAACAGCGTATCGTTCACAAACGATACCGATGGCGCACACAATTCATCATACACCTTGTGCTCCGGCCTTAAGAATTTACGCGGAATAAACTTCCAGTCGAGCATATTGTCGCTATGCCAATAGCCCCATTGGTTGGTAGAGAACAGGTAGTATTTGCCCTTAAAGAAAGTGATTACAGGATCAGCTGTGGCGCGATGCTTGCCCTGCGTTACAAAATTGGGTATGGGGCAATACCCGTAATCAATGTTGATGGGGTTGCAATACGTTTTCTGCTGGCTGTAACCCGCCTGCAAAAGCATAATCATTACTATGGCGACAAACCTCTTCATTGGCTATTTTACAGGAATAATGCTAATAGCCGCACCCCCACCCGCTGCCAATTTAAGGCTAAGCTTAGTTTTTGAGGTGACATCCATTGTTTTTATTTCGTAGTTGATTGGGTTCTTCTGCCAGTGTGCATCCTTTCCATCGTGGTAAATTACTGCCTTGTATTTTTTTCCGGGAGTCAGAAAATCAAGTGAAAAGTTTGCGGTTCGTGCATTCTCATCGGTAATGGCGCCCACAAACCAGTTCTCGGTACCCTTTGCTTTACGTGCAGTAGTGATGTAATCGCCCGGCTCGGCTTCCAGTATTTTAGTATCATCCCAGTCTGCCGCAACATCTTTAATGAATTGGAACGCATCCGGGTATTTCTCGTAATTTTCAGGAAGGTCTGCCGCCATTTGTATCGGGCTGTACAACACCACATAAAGCGCCAGTTGTTTCGCCAGTGTGGTATGGACCTGCTCGGTTTTAGAAGGGTCGTACACGTTCATCTTGATTTCGAAGATACCGGGTGTGTAATCCATCGGCCCACCAAGGAAGCGGGTAAACGGAAGGATAGTTTCATGCGCAGGGGGGTTACCTTCGCTCCATCCATTGAACTCATTGCCCCGGGCAGCCTCGGCAGCTACGTAATTTGGCCATGTGCGGTGTACACCGGTAGGGCGCGAAGACTCGTGTGAGTTAACCATGATCTTGTACTCGGCAGCGCGCTGCGGCACGTAGTTAAAATGGTTTACCATGCTCTGCCCGTCGTGAAACTCGCCGCGCGGAATAATCTTGCCTACGTAACCTGTCTTCACCGCAGTATATCCGTAGTCTTTCATATACTTCAGCGCCCTGTCA
The DNA here is from genome assembly GCA_021151665.1 of Flavobacteriaceae bacterium. Classification (GTDB taxonomy): domain Bacteria; phylum Bacteroidota; class Bacteroidia; order Flavobacteriales; family Flavobacteriaceae; genus Flavobacterium. The sequence continues at coordinate 1,238 of JAGKWW010000073.1, read as the reverse complement.
AGCCGGCGTTCGTAATTGGAAACTGACCCTGAAGTTTCGTTATGCATGATCATTTTTATGCCATTTTTTCTGGCATAATCTGTAACTTCTTTGGTGTTGAAATCCGGATATGGCGTAACAAAATCAAATACATCTTCCTTCCAGTTGCCAAACCAGTCTTCCCAGCCCACGTTCCATCCTTCAATAAGGATTCCGTCGAAGCCGTGTTTTTTAGCGAAGTCAATATAACGTTTTGCATTTTCGGTAGTAGCTCCGTGAGGCTTGCGAGCAGCAGGTTTCTTTTGCGAGGCATCCTGCGTGCCGCTATAATCCCATGTAGATTTACCCACGTGCATTTCCCACCAGATACCTACATATTTCATGGGCTTGATCCAGGAAGTATCATCTATTTTAGAAGGTTCGTTGAGGTTCAAAACCATTTTCTGCCCCAATATCTCGCGAGCGTCATTGCTTACCATAATCGTGCGCCATGGTGTAACAGCCGGCGCGTGAAGGTAAGCTTTGTTGCCTACGGCATCGGGTACCAGTTGCGACGTCAGTTTGTAGGCAGTTCTGTCAAGGTTAAGGTGCATTACAGGATAGTTAACGCACGCCGCCTCAAAAAGGTTGATATATAGCCCATCGGCAGATTTCATCATGAGTGGTGATTGCACCAGATAGCGGCCGTTGATACTTTTCACCGCAACACCGTTGTTAAGGTTCAGCTTCTCGTTATCTACACCCGATAGCTTTGTTTCGTTATAAACATATTCCTGGCTGTCAAAATCACCGGGAATCCAAAATGCCTTATGATCGGCCACCAGGTCGAATTCGGTAGTTTCGTCTGAAACGATAAAATACTTCAGGTTGTCCTGCGCAGGAAATTCGTATCGGAATGCCACACCTTCATCAAACACACGGAAGATGATATTAAGTAACCAGCCGGTACTCTCCTGGCGGAGCGATACGGTAAGCTCGTTGTATTTGTTTTGGATGGTAGCCACTTCGCCAAGCACTGGTTTCCAGCTATCGTTTACCACCGCTGCTTTTGTATTGACAACCTTAAAGCCTGTATTAAACGCAGGAAGGTCTTTCAGCAAAAAACCCATGTGGCTTTCCTCTACCACGGGACGGCCGTTAAAGGAAACGGTATACGATGGCCGGCCGGAATTGTCCAGCTTAAAGTTGGCCGTAATTTCTTTGGAAGGCGATTGAACCGACTGGGCCGACAGTACCGAAAGGCACATTAGCGCCAATGC
>JAGKWW010000072.1 GCA_021151665.1 Flavobacteriaceae bacterium | reverse complement strand
TGCTGGTGCAGGAAATATTCGCGCTGCTGCTGGTCAAGGTCAAAGCGTACTTTGCTTTGTATATCATTTTTCAGCTCCAGCTTCTGAAGCTCGAGGTTCATATAACGGAGCGTTTGAAGTGCCCGTTCTTTGAGGTCGTGTGTAGCGAGCAGGTCCTGTTTTTCCTTAACGGTAAGGTTCATGTTGCTCGATACGAAGTTGATAAGGAACGGGTCGCTTTCAATATTCTTTATCGCGAACGTGGCCTCGGTAGGAATATTAGGGCTTTCCTTGATGATCTGTATCGCAAGTTCTTTAATCGAATCGATGATGGTACGGAACTCTACGTCACCATTTTCCGGGCGTGTTTCGTTAACTTCTTTTATGGTCGCTTTCAGGTACGGCTGCTCAGTGGTAACCGTATCTATCTCGAAGCGTTTTTTACCCTGAAGGATCACTGTAGTGTTTCCGTCGGGCATTTTAAGTACGCGTAAGATACGGGCTACGGTACCCACAGTATGTACATCATCGGCGCCGGGCTCTTCTACCTTTTCATCTTTCTGGGCTACCACACCAATGATCTTGCTCTCAGCATTGGCATCGTTGATAAGTCGGATCGATTTGTCGCGACCTGCCGTGATTGGGATTACCACACCCGGAAAAAGTACCATATTCCGCAAGGGCAGGATAGGCAATGCAGCAGGGAGCTGCTCGTTATTCATTTCTTCTTCGTCTTCAGGTGTCATTAACGGAATCAGTTCCGCATCTGTATCCAGTTCCTGAAATGACAAGTTGTCAATATTTAAAATTCTTTGGTCAGACATGTTTTTGTTAAGCCATTTTGTCATTAAACATATAGCGGCAACTGTTCGTTATTTGTTGCATAACGAAACTATCAGCCTGTAATCCAATGATATTAACCGGATTTATAAGGCATTGCCTACCATTACTTTCAATCTTTATGCCATAAAAAAAATCCGCATAACGCGGATTTTATATGGGTAAAAACAGGTCCTAGTTGTATTCTACATCAAATGAGCCGTTTGTCACAGCGTGTGCGGGTTCGCCTGTCGCTGAGTCCGCCGTGGTAGCAAATGAAAACGTACCACTGATGCGAGTCGCCGTTTTGCTGATTATAGTGATCGTACCGGCAGGGGCATCGAAATCTTCATCACCAGCATTGGTGTACACCGCCCTCGCCTGTGCCCCAAGGCCGGTTGTGATAGGGTAAGTGCCCGGAGTCAGGTCATCACTGATGGTAACGTGCAGTACATGATCGCTTCCTACGGCATTAAGGGTAATGTACTGGCCCGCTCCCGAATAAGCCACAGCAAGGTCATTTGTATAGTTTATAAATGTACCATCTACAGTGGCAGTTAAACTGTCCCCTGTATCAACCTGCGTACTGTAAGGAATATTGGTAAATACGCCATTTGTAAATTCAATATTAGGAATATTTGCATCTTCATCACTATAAAATCCGGTGAATGAAAAAGTTCCGGAAATTGTATGCGTTGTGGTATTAATACTGGTGATGTTTACAGATCCTGATAACTGCCCGGTGCTAATACTTAGATTAGAATATCCAAATTCAGAATCCAGAGTTGGCCTGTAAGTCATAATAGCCGTAGGGTAATTGCCTGCTGTAGTACCCTGTACTACAAGGCCTACCATGGCGCCGCTCGGCATTTTGATACCTGCAATTGAAGTAAGGCCGTTACCTATGGTCGCCACATACTGGTCGGCCACAAACGCCTGACCGTTAAGGCTTGCTGTAAATGACGCTCCTGCGGCGGGAGGATTGGGGTTGTTTCCGTTATTGTCCAAAAGCACGGGATCTACCGGCTCGCTGTCGCACGAAACAAATGTTACGGCGGTAAAAAGTATCAACAAAGCTGAAAATAATTTCGTCTTTTTCATAATGGGGTTAAAATTTTGCTTCCAAATATACTTTTTTATTAAATACGAGCGAGTTAAAAGAAAAAAAACCGCCCTTTTAAGACGGTTTTTTCTTTAGTATTTTTAAGCAGGTTAGTTTATAGTGTACGATGTAAGTATGTAATTCTTAGTACCACCGCCGGTAATAATCTCTGCTTTTATAGGGCCAACACCTTTGGCATACCAATATGTTGCTGTATAAATACTGCCACCCATAGCCGATACAGATGATGTTTGAAGGTATACCCTCATCACGTTATTATATGTATGGTTATTCACGCTCATTGTAAGCCCCTTTGCCTCGATCTTTCCGTTGTATGTGTTATTGGAAGTGATCGCAGGTACTCCGGGAACATCGTACGTAGTGGTTTGAGTAGCCGTTTCCGTCCAGGTACCTCCCTCAGGCAGGTCATCTCTGAACAACGTGTACTCAAAAGGTGTGACTGTAGCCGATGGTACACCGGGCGTAGCAACTGTTTCTACGCTGTTCCTTACAATGTAATGCCCGTTATCATAACGAAAATGATAATGAACAACCCCCGCCATGGAGTTTGAGTTGGCCCCAAAAAGCGAATTCGCTTCATAGTAAAGTTTCCCGTTTATTGTTTGGGTCGAGGTAAGAGTCATCGGTTGCGGATCTGAAACACCGTTATCAAGTGTCCAGGAATTATTTAAAGCAAATGGCCAGTAATTTCCTGCCTCTGTTCCCGGATCAGTTGGGTCGGTCGGGTCAGTTGGGTCTGTCGGGTCCGTTGGATCAGTCGGATTCGGGTTTTGCCCAAGCAATACAGGGTCTACCGGCTCGCTGTCGCAGGATACAAACCCCGCACTAAAAGTAAGCAGCATAAGGGCTGCAACGATTTTCTTCATTTGGTTAGGTTGGTTTTATCAGGCAAAGATAAAAAACGTGTTATTTTTTTAACACTTTAATTAGTAAAAAAATTCCGAGTAAAAAGAAGGCGGTCAGAAAGATAATAGAGTAGCGCATGCTTCCAAAATACTGGTCGATACCGCCATAGATAGCCATACCGATTACAATGCCTATCTTCTCGGTTACATCATAAAAGCTGAAGTAAGATGCCGTGTCATTCGTTTCCGGCAACAGCTTGCTGTACGTGCTTCGCGATAGTGACTGTATGCCACCCATTACCAGACCGACAAACCCGGCAGTAATGTAAAACTGGATTGGCAGGATTACAAAATAAGCGCAGATACAGATTACGGCCCACACGCAGTTGATGCCGATAAGCGTTTTGATATTACCAAATTTCTCCGATAGGCGTGAAGTGATAATGGCGCCCGCCACTGCTACGAGCTGTATCAGCAGGATGCTCACGATGAGTCCCATGCTTTTGGCGTCTTCGCTTCCCCATTCAATTTCTTCCGCGCCAAAGTAGGTAGCTACGAGCATTACGGTCTGTACGGCCATACTGTAAACAAAGAATGCAGAGAGATACTTTTTAAGCGTAGGGTTGTGTGACATCTGCCCCCACACTTTGCGCAATTCCCTGAAGCCATTGAGCACCACATCGCCCGTAACCTTATTCCGTTTGACGCCCTTAGGAAGATAATAATAGGTATACTGGCTAAACAATATCCACCATACGCCGACAGACACAAACGAAATTTTCATCGCTAATAAAGCGTTCGCCTTATCGCTCCCTTCATTAATCCAGAATTTCGTCGGGAACATGATCATGGCTAGATTGAATACCAAGAGTACTACACTGCCGATATAACCCATAGAGTAGCCGCGTGCACTTACACGGTCCTGCTGTTCGGGAAAGGCAACGTCCGGCAGGTACGAATTATAAAACACCAGGCTGCCCCAAAATCCTATTAGGCCGAATAAATAACAAACCAGGCTGAAGTAAAGGTTCTCGATATCGAACCAGTATAACCCTATGCACGACACAGCCCCGATGTAGCAGAAGAGCTTCAGGAAGAATTTTTTGTTTCCCGAATAGTCGGCGATACCTGAAAGCAGAGGCGATATAAAAGCCACGATAAGAAACGCGAATGCTGTGGTGAACGTGATAAGTGCCGTTCCCTTTATTTCAGCGCCAAAGGCAGTTACATTAGAACCATCCGGTACCAGTTGATTATAAAAAATAGGGAAAACCGCCGAAGCGATCACTAAGCTGTATACAGAGTTGGCCCAGTCATAAAAGGCCCAGGCGTTCAGGAGTTTTTTACTCCCTTTTTCGGGTTGTTGCATAATCTGGTTATTGGTTGTTGCTTCCAAAGCTAATGGTTTTTTCGAAATACTGAAATGCTTTGCGGTTAAGTACACATTAAGCCCCGCGGCATTTATTTAACACGTTGCACTTCGCGTTAAAAATAATATCTTCGCACCTGCGTTATAGCTATCACAAAACGTTACTGATGTCTTCAAAAAGGTTGTATTTGCTTTTACTGTTTTTCGGCGCCGTGTGTTACGGCCAGATAGGGGGCAAGTACACCTACCAGTTCCTAAACCTTGTTACCTCTCCGCGCCAGGCGGCCCTGGGAGGGAAAATCGTTACCCTGTATGATTACGATGTAAACCAGGCCATTTTTAATCCCGCGACCATCAATCCGGAGATGGACAACCACCTTTCGGCCAACTACGGAAGCTATTATGGCGAGGTGACTTATGGCACTGCCGCCTACGCCTACACATATGACCGGCATGTGCAAACCTTTCACGTGGGTGTCAATTATGTGGACTACGGAACTTTTGAAGGGCGCGACGAAACAGGCAACAAAACCGGCGACTTCAGCGGAAGCGAGATTGCATTGTCTTTCGGGTATTCTTATAATATTCCCTATACCGATATTCACATTGGAGCCAATGGAAAACTTATTTCTTCCACGCTGGAAAGCTACAATTCGTTTGGCGGGGCAATTGACCTGGGCGCTATATATATAGACGAAGACAACGATATTAATATCGGCCTTGCCATACGCAATATTGGTACGCAGTTTACTACTTATGCCGGCACTTACGAACCACTTCCGCTTGAAGTAATTGCAGGTATTTCGCAGGAGGTGGAAAATGTCCCGGTGCGTTGGCACATTACGCTCGAGAACCTGCAGCAGTGGAATATTGCTTTCTCCAACCCGAACCGGGCTACTCAGGACCTGGAAGGCAATGTTACCGAAGAGAAAGTTTCCTTCCTTAATAATGCCTTGCGCCACCTTATATTAGGTGCAGAATTATTTCCGGGCAAGAGCTTCAACATCAGGGCAGGGTACAATTTCCGGCGCGGACAGGAACTCAGTATTCAGGATAAGCGTACCTTTGCGGGTATATCGGCGGGTATGAGCATACGTTTCAATAAGCTCCGTTTTGACTATTCCTACTCACGTTATACACTGGCAGCCAGCACCAGCCTTTTTGGCCTAATGATAAATCTTCAATAAGTGAATACAAAAATTACCATCGCGATAGACGGTTTTTCGTCAACAGGAAAAAGCACCCTTGCCAAGCAGCTTGCCCGCCACCTGGGCTATGCCTATGTAGATACCGGAGCCATGTACCGCGCCGTGACCTATTTTGCCATGCAGAAAGGTCTTATCTCGGCAACGCATTTCGATAAAGAAGCTTTGGTTGCCGCACTTCCTGATGTATCGCTGAAGTTTGTATTCAATCCTGAACTTGGCTTTGCCGAAATGTACCTTAACGGGGAAAATGTTGAAAAGCAAATACGTACGCTGGAGGTAAGCAACCTGGTGAGCCGCGTAGCTGAAGTATCACAGGTGCGCGCCATGCTTGTTGCCCAGCAGCAGCAGATGGGCCTGCACAAAGGCGTAGTAATGGATGGCCGTGACATTGGCACTGTGGTATTCCCGGATGCGGAACTGAAACTTTTTATGAGCGCCAGCCCCGAAACCCGTGCGCAGCGGCGTTTTGACGAGCTTAAAGAGAAAGGGCAGAATGTAACTTACGACGAAGTTTATAAAAACGTGGTAGAACGCGATGCGATAGACACCACCCGCGCCGATTCTCCGCTGGTAAAAGCCGATGATGCCATCGAAATAGATAACTCCCACCTTACCATACAGGAACAATTTGACAAAGTGCTTGATCTGGCGCTGAAGGCGGCGCAACTTTAACGATGTAGTTGTTTTGAATATCCTTTTTTTATTAATAGTTTTACCACCGTTAATAAAATGTTAATCTAAAGATTTTAGGATATATGGGTATCAAGATCCGCCTGGTTCTAATGAGTTTCCTCCAGTTCTTTGTGTGGGGAGCATGGCTTATCACAATTGCAAATTACTGGTTTGGCACAAAGCACTGGGACGGCACGCAGTTCGGCCTTGTTTTTGGCACCATGGGTATTGCCTCTATTTTTATGCCTACCCTTACCGGTATTATGGCTGATAAATGGATCAATGCCGAGCGGCTGTACGGAATACTCCATATCCTGTATGCCGGCGTATTGTTCTACCTTCCGCAGGTTACAGAACCCACCACATTTATCTATGTGATGCTGGCGGCGATGTGCTTTTATATGCCAACGATATCGCTCAGCAATTCCATATCCTACAACGCTTTAAAAAATAATGGGCTTGACGTAATTAAAGATTTCCCTCCAATACGGGTGTGGGGAACTATAGGCTTTATTGTAGCCATGTGGATCACTAACCTGACCGACAACAAAGCGTCTGAAAATCAATTCTATATTGCCGGTATAGTAGCGGTTGCCCTTGGAGTTTATGCCTTTACATTACCCAAATGTGAACCGCAGCGCGCTAATGATGAGGCATCCCTGAACAAAACACTGGGGCTTAACGCTTTCAAATTATTCGGAGATTACAAGATGGCTTTGTTCCTTGTTTTCTCCATGTTCCTGGGTGGCGCGCTACAGCTTACCAATGCTTACGGTGACGTCTTCCTGAGTGAATTTGAGAACTTCCCTAAATATGCCGACTCCTTTGTAGTAAAGCGTTCAACGATTATTATGTCGATTTCCCAGATATCGGAAACGCTGTTTATCCTTGCCATACCGTTCTTCCTGAAACGCTTTGGCATTAAGCAGGTAATGCTTATCAGTATGCTGGCATGGGTCCTTCGCTTCGGGCTGTTCGCCTTCGGTGATCCGGTTACCGGCTTGTGGATGATCATCCTTTCCTGTGTGGTGTACGGAATGGCATTTGACTTTTTTAATATCTCCGGATCATTATTTGTTGAAACAACCACCAACTCACGCATCCGCTCATCGGCTCAGGGCTTGTTCATGATGATGACAAACGGCTTTGGTGCTGTGTTCGGGAGCTTTACTTCGGGGTGGCTTATCGATAAATATTTCACTAACTCTTATACCAATACAACGGAGCTTGCCGGCTTTCTTCAAACCGAACCGAACAACCCTTTAATGGGTGAGTTCATCAAAAAGCAGGGCGTGGAGGTTGCCGCCAATGGAATGTTCAGCCACCCGGTTATGATGAAGGACTGGCATAATATCTGGCTGACGTTTGCCGCCTATGCATTGGTAATTGCCATTGCTTTTGCTATCATGTTTAAGCACAAACATGATCCTAAAGTAGTAGAGAATATCGCACATTAAAAATATATAAACCCGGACCATGTGCCGGGTTTTGTTTTACTTACATCGAGAGTACTACATTTAGAAATTGGTAAATGAATTCAAATTTTGATCAGTTGCTCACAGATGCTATCGATGATGGAAACATCAGTTTTCTGCGTACTTATCGTGGTGAATATGATATTGACTATAAGCTCGCTGGGCATAATAATGACAGCTTGCTCAACTATTCGATAAGCGATAATAGCCACAATCTATTCAGGTTTTTTATTGATGAAGGAGCTTCACTTACAACAATCAATGATGAGGGAGAAAATATAGCTCACAGCATTGTATATTCCGGATGTGAAGATCGCCTTGATGATGTACTTAAAAGAGAAAGTGTCGATATCAGCCACCGCTCAAATGATGGAACGACTCCATTGCTGCTATCCATCTTGTTAGATAAACCCCGGATATTTAAGCTTCTTATAGCTTTGGGTGCGGATGTTAATATTGGTGATCATCAAGATAATCTTCCTATTCACATGGCTTGTTATTTTGGAAAGGCTGAAATGGTAGATACATTAATTACACACGGTTCCCTTTTGGATAAAAAAACAAAGAAAGGAAACCTGCCGCTTGCATTGGCAGTAAATGAAAACCATCATGATATTGTCAGGAAGTTATTCTATATCATGTATTAAATTATCCTGTCCTGGTATCTGATTTGATTTAAATCTTAGATTTTAGGTGTTTACTCATTCACAAACGCCACGCTATGTGCTGCCACTACCGCAGCCGTTTCGGTACGCAGGCGGGTATTGCCAAGCGAAACGGGAATGTAATTTTTACTTAGTGCCAGTTCTATTTCTTTGGGAGAGAAATCGCCTTCGGGGCCAATGAGAATCGTAACTTCCTGTTGAGGTCTAAGTTCAGTTTTCAGGAGCTTTTTGTCCGTTTCCTCACAGTGCGCAATAAAAAGCTGCCCGTTGCGCTTTTTGTTTACGAAGGTAGAAAAAGGCACTGGCTCGTTCAGCATCGGCAAGTGATACTGCAACGACTGCTTCATAGCGCTTTGCAGGATCTTTTCAAACCGGTCGGCTTTAAAAACCGTACGCTCGCTGTGTTCGCAGATAAGGGGGGTAATTTCGGTGATGCCGATCTCGGTGGCCTTTTCCAGAAACCATTCGTAGCGGTCGTTCATCTTGGTGGGCGCTACCGCAAGGTGCAGGCGGTAGGGCAGGGCGGGCTGCCCGTTCTCAGAGATGACCTTTACCTCACATTTCTTTTCGCCGGCAAAGATAATTTCAGATGTAAACAGAAATCCTTTACCGTTAGTTATCTGTATCGTATCCCCTTCCTTTTTACGCAAAACTTTAACGATGTGACGGCTTTCTTCCTTATCGAAAATGAAGCTTTGGGCGCCGGTACTGATATCGGGGGTATAGAATAACTGCATCAGATTGCGAAGCGGGCTTTAGAGGTTACCGATGAATCGTCAAATTGCTGCTCGAGGTATTTGTGATAGCCTACAATGCCTATCATCGCGGCGTTATCTGTCGTGTATTCAAATTTCGGGATAAAGGTTTTCCACCCATATTTTTGTTCAGCGGCCTTCAGCGTGTTCCGGATGCCGCTGTTTGCAGATACCCCTCCGCCAATCGCCACCTGGGTAATTCCGGTTTCTTTCACGGCCAGCTTAAGCTTGTCCATCAGGATGTTGATGATGGTATGTTGAACAGAGGCACAAACATCTTTTATATTATTTTCGATGAATGACGGATCTTCCGCCATGCGCTTTTGCACGAAGTATAGGATCTGCGTTTTGAGTCCGCTGAAACTGAAGTCAAGTCCGGGAACTACAGGCTTAGTAAACGGGAAAGCTTGCGGGTTGCCTTCTGCGGCATATTTATCGATGAGTGGGCCGCCGGGATAGGGCAGGCCGAGTATCTTTGCGCTTTTATCAAAGGCTTCACCTACTGCGTCATCTGTTGTTTCGCCGATGACCTCCATATCAAAATAGCTGTTCACCTTCACGATCTGGGTATGCCCCCCGCTAATGGTCATGGCCAGGAAAGGGAATTCCGGCTTGTCATATCCTTGTTCATCTATAAAGTGTGCGAGTATGTGTCCCTGCATGTGGTTTACCGCAACAAGCGGAACATTGAGCGCCATCGCTGCCGATTTTGCAAAAGAGCTCCCTACGAGCAGCGAACCCATAAGACCCGGCCCCTGGGTAAAAGCTACTGCGCTAAGCTGGGTTTTTTCTACGCCGGCCTTCTTTAGCGCAACGTCTACTACAGGCACAATGTTTTGCTGATGGGCGCGCGAGGCAAGCTCGGGCACAACACCGCCATACTCTTCATGCACGTGCTGCCTTGCCACAACATTAGAAAGCACTTTTCCGTTCTGCAAAACGGCTGCCGCGGTATCATCGCAGGAACTTTCGATAGCTAAGATATATACAGGCTTTTCGGGCATATTTAAGGCACGGATTTTGAATTATAAAAAAGGCTTAAAGCAATTTAACAACCAGTAAAAATTCCTACTTTTGTTTGTTATATTAGTACTATACGCCGGCGCACAAATTTAAAACATTTAGTAGTATCAAGAAATTTAAAAAAATACTAATCCGCACCCTTTTAGGATTACTCCTTTTTTTGCTGCTGCTGGGCATAGCACTATCCCTCCCTTTTGTACAAACCGGTATTGCCCATTATGCTACCGATAAGCTGAATAAAGAATTCGGTACACACATTTCGGTAGATAAAATCGCTATATCCATATTCGGTAGCGTAAAGCTGAAGGGAGTGTTGATCATGGATCATCATAATGATACGCTGATTTCGGCTAACCGGCTCCAGACCAATATTCTCAGCTTTAAAAAGGTAGCAGCGAGCAACCTCCAGTTTGGTACCTTAAAGGCGGATGCGCTTAACTTTCACCTGAAAACCTACAAAGGGGAGAAGCATTCTAACCTTGATGTTTTTGTAAAGGCTTTTGATAACGGCAAGCCGGGCAGCGGAAAATTCCGCCTCAAGGCAACCAAGCTCACGGTAGAAAACGGACACTTCAGGCTTACCAACGGGAATGCGATTTCACCGAGAGTGCTTGACTTTAAAAAACTAAACGGAGAACTTAATAAATTCTACATAAAGGCAAGTGACGTGTATGCTGATATTCTTCGATTGTCGCTGCTTGATCACCGGGGGCTTTTTGTTGAAAACCTTGCTGCAAAATTTAGTTATACCAAAACGAATATTATACTTGATAACCTGAAACTGGTTACCAAAGAGTCTGCCTTGCAGGGCGCGGTGAAGCTTACTTACACACGTGAAGATTTTAAGGACTTTGTAAATAAAGTAAAGTTTGACTTTACGGTAGATAAAACATCAGTTGCAAGCAACGAGCTTAATCTTTTCTACAATGAATTCGGCAAAAACCAGAAGTTTTACCTGAGTACCCGGTTCAAAGGCCC
>JAGKWW010000019.1 GCA_021151665.1 Flavobacteriaceae bacterium | reverse complement strand
GCGCAGAATTTCCTGCGCAATCCGGGCCACGTCGCTGGCGTTACGCAGTTCGCTCAGGATAATGGTGAATTCATCGCCCACCTGTAGGGCACGTGCAACACCCGTATTGCCGCTAACATTGGTAGTAAATGTGCGGAAAAGTGCCACGCCCGGGTCGCCAACATATCCGCCGCCTGAACCATTAGCGTAGGTACCAACTTCTGTTGCGCCATTATTAAATGCCCCGGCAAAATAACTGCCATTAGTATTTGTAGTCTGGGTGCTATTAAAATTTCCGGTTTGCATGGTGTAGTCTATGCTTATCTGGCCGTAAGAAACAAAGCCAATACATATAACTACGGATAGTAAAAATCTCTTCATAATTAAACGATTTAAACGTTTATAAATCAGCATTATCAGCCAAAATTACATTTAATTTATGACTAAAGCTGAATGCTAAAATTTAACATTTACACTATAACGTTTTCGTGTTGAAAAGTTTTTTGATAATCATTTCCTTACGGTTCCACATTAGCACTTTCGCACATTTTAACTTAATTAAGGACCATAAATGAAATTTACAGATTCCTGAAGCAGTTAATAAACGGCAATAAAAAACCCCCTGCTTTCACAGGGGGTTTTGCTTAATCAATGTTGAATATTAATAAACTACTTTTTTCGAAGCGGTTGCATTATCGGTGGTTGTCACTTTTACAATAAGCATTTGCTCTTCAACGTGTAGGTCGTTAATTACAAGAGACGATGCATTTACATTGTCTTTGCTGTAAACCAGCCTTCCGCGGATATCGAAAATCGCTACATTCTTCATCGTTGCAACTCCGGTATTGATGTTTAGCTTGCCATCATTTTTGTAGATAACAATGCTATTGGCATCAAGTACAGGGTTGTCTGTACCAAGGGCAGTGTTCTGATAGATCACCGAGAAACGGCTTGCGAATGTACCCGCCGCAGTTGTAAAGGTGTAGCTTCCCGCCTTGATATCATGTATAGTACCTGTAACGTTGTCTTTCAGGAATATATCCTGGCCTTCAAGGAACAGGCCATCCATGTGGTCTAGTGAGATGGTGAAGTTGCCTGCGGCAGCTGCTTTAAAGTGAAGCGGCACTTCGTCAGTCACATCAAACGGAAGCGAACGTCCCTGGATTGCATAAGGAACAGCATCGATAATTGAGTTAAGACCTGTCTGTGCATCGTTGATAAACGGTGCATCGATCATCGGGTCAACACCCATTGTTGCATTGCTCTTATATCCAACCATCATCTGTGCTACCGGGTGGGAAGCATCAGAAAGATTTAGCCAGAACCTGTGGCTCTCAACCTGTTGTGGAGTCGCCGTGTTGCTCATCCTGAAGAATGAGGCATCGTTTGTAGTACTGGTTGAACGCATGCTGTTGTTGAATACAAGGTTGCTTCCTGAAACAGCTTTCACGATGAAGCCCTGCCCTGTCTGTAGAATACCGTTCGGATCTGAAGCACCTTCCTGAAGGTTGCTTACAAATTCACCATCAGAGTTTACAGTACAGTAAGCTGACGCTACAGATTCAGCATTTTTCTTTCTCCACACCCAGATGTAACCATTGATGCTACCTGTGTTGGCTGCAAAGAATGCAGGGATACTGATCGGCGACGGATACGGGTTACCTACAAGGTTAAATCCGTCGTTCGGAGCAGTACCTGCTGTAGATAGCGCTACCGAAACATTACCACTGTTTGGCACACCGGCAAACTGACCATTAAAGGTCATTGTAGAGCTTCCGCCCTGATAACCGGCTGCTGTTGTAGTGAAAGTACCTGTCGGCGTAGTTCCGTCTGCTCCGTAAGCGCCGTTTGGCATACGGATAAGGTAACCGCGTCCAACCTGGAAGCTGTTAGTAGCAGGTGCGATAGCCGCGAAAGCATTTGTACCTGTGTTGAACGTATAGAAACGTGCTTCAAGCGTGTTTGGCGAGAAGGCCAACAGGTTCTGAGATGCCACAGGAGATGACCATGCAGTATAGTCCTGCCTGTAAAGCGGCGTGCTGTTGCGTTTCACAATGATACTTCCTGTGTTCGGGTTAGTTGTAACAGCCGAACCTTGTACAAGGTGTGCATTGTTTTGCAGCGTTACAGTACCTGTTGCAGCAACACCGTTGGTTACATTAAGTACGTTACCAGAATTAACTGTTAACGATGCACCTGTAGCTACGCTTATGCTTGATGCAAGAGCAGTAATGTTACCCGAAACAACCGGCTGATTAGTAACGGCAGGTATCACAACATTATCTGTAGCCATTGGCACTTGGTTTCCGCACCAGTTACCCGCAGCATTCCAACTGGTACTTACAGCACCTGTCCAGGTTTTGTCGTTCACTGTGATGCTAATTGGCGTTGCATATCCAGTACAACCATTTGAAACTGAAGATGCAGTATACGAGGCGTTAACTGTAGGCTTAACGTATGCCACCGCACCACTTGTGTAAACCGTTGTTAATCCAGCATCGCTGTAAAGAACATCTGAAGGATTTGAAGACGACCAAGACACTACACCAGAGCTTATTCCGCCTGTAATATTGATATTATAATCTTCATATTCACCCCATGCGCTTTCTCCTGTACAGAATGCTCCGGTACCAGGAACAGATGAATATCTGCTCGCAACCCTCATACGTGTCACACCACTAAGAGCGCTTGTTGGGATGGTGATTGTACCGGTCGCTAATGTACTTCCGTAAACAGATGTTGTTGTTGCGAATACACTTTCTGAAGCTGTGAATGCACCATCACGGTTCATGTCAACCCATATTCTGAATTGCTGCGCGTACGTAGTGGTTGTTCCACCGGCTTGAAGACTCACTGGATAAGAAGTTCCTGCAGTTACGTTAGCGGTAAGGTTGCTGTAATAGGTATAATCCGTTTCAGTAGGGTCAGTCGCTCCGTTACCGTCTCCCGAGGTATTATTAATTCCGGCGAACGTGAAGTTTGCGATAAAATCGCCTCCTTCTGCAATTGTCGTCATCGCAGGAGTACAATATCCTGTAGGTGAACCTGATGGTATACTTGAACCCGTAAGCTGTACCGCTTGTCCGCTACACACTGCAGTCAACGACGAAGAAGATGAAACTAAGGGCAAAGCGTTTACCGTAACGACAACTGTTGCAGTTCTTGTACATCCTGAGGCGTTTGACGCTGTAAGAGTATACGTTGTTGTAACAGATGGGTTAAACGTAAATCCTGTTGCCGCTGTGCCGGATACGCCGGTAGTAGGAAGCCAGTTAAAGCTATTATAGTCGCTCACACCCGCAGTTACCGTAATGGCACTGCTTGATCCGCCTGCACAAAGTGTCGCAGTAGATGCGCTAAGTGTAAGAGCGGGTGGTGCTGTTACCATAAATGAACTGCCGGTTGCAGATCCTGCAGCATTAGCAACAACAACCGCACCAGATGTACCTGCATTTACCGAAGCCGTAATTTGTGTACCGGCAGGGTTGATGGTAATCGGTGTGATTGGAGTACCACCTATGTTTAGTGATGCTCCATAAAAGTTACTTCCTGTAATAGTAATTAAACTAGTTGTAGCGCAACTGTTCGCAGGCGTAAAATTGCTTATTACTGGCGTACTAAGTTGAATCACATTGAAAGTGTAGTCTTCCACTTCTCGCCTGCCACCTGATGAAGGACATGCAACTGGATTAGTAGCATTATAATCTATTACCACCCTCATCCTAGTGGTTCCACTCAATGCTGTTAACGGCACAGTAAATGACCCCGATGCTGTTGACACATAATCAGCGGCATTGTACATTCTCTCATCAGCATTAGTAAACAATCCATCACGATTCCAGTCAACCCAAATTGCCACTCCGACAGTAGTGCCGACAAGGGATGTGGTAAAACTAACTGACTGGCCCTGAACCTGAGATAGTACTTGTGCAGTAAAATCGCCGTAGCCACCAGTGCTAAATCCAGATGAAGTATTAGAAATGTTAGCTATACCATTTGATGTAGTAAAACTATCTAAATATGAAGCGGTGCTAGTGGCGGTTGGAATTGAACAGTAATTCGTAATTGTCAACAAAGCCGAATTCGAGGTTACCGTACAACCATTAGATGTCACTACAACGCGATAGTAACGAGACCCGGCAGCTACTGAAGAACCTGCGGCGAACGAAAGCGTAGCCGAAGTTGCACCTGTATATGTCATAGCTGTAGGCGTTCCGTTTACAACAGATGCCCAGCCACTAGTTCCGTTGGCTGAATATTGCCATTGATAGGTGGCGCCCGGCGCTGACGAAACTACTGTCATAGAAGCGGTTCCAGACGCTACAATTGAGGTAGCAGACGGCTGAGTGCTAATAGTCGGTGCGTTGATAGTGAGCGAAGCAACACCGGATGTAACTGAACCACACGGTGAAGCACCGGAAACAACTACCTGATAATAATATGCTCCTGCCGATAATCCGCTTGGCGAAGTTACTGCAAGTGTAGCAGTCGTCGCACCGGAATATGTAAATCCGGCAGGTGTAGTATTCATTACGTTGCTCCAAGGGCCGGAGGCACTTGTAGCGTATTGCCACTGATAGCCTAAGCCTGTTCCTGTGGCTGCCACAACAAAGTTAGTGGTTCCGCCGGTAGAACATACTGTACCATTAGATGGCTGAGTGCCAATTGCAACAACCTGATTTACTGTAAGAGTTGCCGGATTAGAGTTCGCCTGAGCCGATGTTTCGTCTGTCAGGGTCACAAAGTACTGCCAACCATTATTGGAAACTCCAACACCTGATAGTGATAAAGATGCGGTACCTTGGCCACTATAAGTCACACCAGAAGTAGTACCGTCGGCAATAGTATGCCATCCAGAACCAGAATTCTCGAACCATTCGTAAGTCAGGCCGGAACCTGTACCTGTAACGTTGAACTGCGCAAGGCCGGAACCGTTGCTGCATAGCGACACGTCAAGCGGATGCGCAGCGATGCCTACGTTACTTACATTAAGCACAGAACCTGTGGTGCTTGAAATAACAGTGCCACATGGTGAAGCACCTGACACCACAACCCGATATCTGTATCCGTTCATTGAAAAATCAATACCGCTTATTGCAAGAGTCGAAGTCGCAACTCCTGAATATGTCGAGTCGTTAGACAGTGCACTGAAGCTCGAACCGCCATTTGTAGAAATTTCCCATTGATAGCTCAAACCTGTACCTGAAGCTACTACTGAATAAGAAGCGCTACCTCCAGGAGTAACAGTTTGAGAAAGTGTATAAGAAGCTATCGAAGGAGCCTGGTTTACAGTAACCGTTGTAGTTTTTGATGCAGAACATCCACTTGTGGTAACTGTATATGTAACAGTAACTGTACCAGCTGCAATCCCGGTAACAACTCCGGTCGATGAATCTACCGTCGCAATCGAGATATCAGAGCTGGACCATGATCCACCGCCTGTAGCGCTGCTTAGCATAACTGTTCCACCTGTACAAATTGCAACTCCTCCGCCGGTAATATCGGCAACGGTAGGATTATTTGTAACCGCAAGTGATGTTGCACTGGTAGCAGTGTTCAATGGTGTAGTTACCGTAATATTACCTGCTGTAACACCCAGAGGAGTAACAGCCGTAATTGTAGTATTATTTACCACTGAATAAGAAGCCGCATTTACACCGTTAAACTTAACCGCAGATGCGCTGTTAAAGTTGACACCATTAAGCGTAACAGTCTGGCTGTCCTGAGAACAAACTGTGGCTGGTGTAAAGCTTGTAATTGTGGTAGGCTTATACTCTAAAGTATAATCATCAATACCAGGACTGTATGAGGAATAGCTTGAAGTGACATTTCCTTTAAAGATGATATAGAAATTGCCTCCGGTTACAAATGAAGTTGGAACATCAACCGTATAATTATACCATCCCTCTGATGCTACTGCAGGGGCAGCAGAATATAACACCGGAATACTTAGGAGAGTAGTAGCCCCGGTTGAAGACGGTGTGCTGTTAATCGAAATGTTCAACACATCAGTTGTTAATCCATATGTATCCCTATGTATCCATACATTTATACGTGCATTCCTTGGATCTGCCGTAAGGTTGTATAGAGGACTAATCAAATAAGCCTCCTGGTCATTTGAAGACGTCCAGTTCATACCGGCAAATCCCGCACCCGAACGCGGTGAATCTGCACTGTCGTTGGAAGCATACGTGCCCCAAATACCTCCGGTTCCTGTTGTACTCCAACATATTGGCAAAGAAGCTGAATTAAAACCTTCCGCGTGCGGCAGAACTGTATAAGCAACACATACTGTATTCAACGTATATGCGGCAGTCCAACTGCTGTAATCAGAACCGCTACAGTGTGAGCGTACATAAACAGAATACGATGTGCCTGCTGTAAGGCCCGTAATAGCTTGGCTAGTAGTAGGGGCTGTTACTGTACCAGAGGCAATAAGGCCGGATGAGCCACTGCCGGCAGCACCTGAAAGACGCACCTCATAATCATACTCTGATGGAGTAGTCGTTGCAGGCGCGCTCCAGCTAATCGTGGCTCCTGTTGTTGTAACTGACGATGAAGTAAGTCCTGTAGGAACGTAACATGTCGGCTTGGCCTCCCATGTAACATCATCAATCAACACACTATATGTAGCTGTTCCTGTACGGAACGCTATTGTAGTATTAGCACCGGGAGTTGTTCCCAAATCAACAGTTGTCGACAAATAGGTTAATGCAGATGCGGTTACCGAGGTAACTGAAACAAATGTTGAAGGGTCTATCGGATTGGTAAGGTAACCAACCTCGATTGTTTCACCCACCGTAAAGTTAGCCCTGTAGCTAAATTTCAGCCAATGCGTATTAGCTCCGGCGTTGGATACAGGTGGCATTGATACGACTGCCCTGCTTGAACTAGATGACGAATACATGTAAAGGCAGTTTGGCGACGACTGGCTCGAAGACGTTTGCACGTTCGCAGTACCGGTGCTTCCAACTTTAACCCAGCAAGACGGCAGGCTAGTGCTTGCATCGAAATTCTGGGTAAACGTGGTGACAGTCGAACAGATGGTAGCTGTTGTAAGATAAGCGGTGTTGGTGCTATAACATGAACCTAATGCAGCCCTAACCCTTACATAATATGGAGTATTTGGTGTAAGGCCGGTAAGGTTTGCTGTAAGAGCTGTTCCAACGTTTACGTTATTGTAACCTGATACGTATGACGTAAATGAACTGTTGGTTGCGACTTCAAGTATGTAATTCACACTTGCAGTTGAAGATGCAGTCCAAGCCACATTTAATGTAGTATCACTTAACGAAGATACAGTTGGCGTACCTGGCGCTCCAGTTGCGGCAGTACACGTTGTGAACGTTGACGTAAGCGGAGCGGTAGTATTGAATACCGGACCGTAGCAGCCGCTGTTGTTATATGAGTACACGTAAACATCATATCCTGTATTGGCGGTAAGTCCACTACCAGTAAATGTTAATGCTGTACCATTATAAAGTATGATCGCACCAGTACCTAGTGAGGCAGCAGTTGGTGTAGCGTAATCGGCAGGCGCGGTTGGCGTGCTGCCAGTAGGATAGGCAACTACCAGATAATGTGATGCGCCGCCGGCCGCAGCGGTATAAGAAGCTGTAACCGTTGTCGTAGTAAGCGCCGCTACAGTAAACCCTGTTGCCTGCGCGGTAGGCGCGGTACAAGAGTTAAGGTTTCCGTAAGATAAATACCCCAAATAACCAGCAGCATCGATAGCGTTCTGAGTTGTAAGTGTATTTGGCGTTGCCGCAGCATATACAGTAGTCAACGGAAGTGCCTCGTAAGAACCAGCAGCAGATGATGCCTGCAATATCTTACTGGTACTAGCGATGGCCGCATCACCAAGGCGAACGTATGCATTAGTAAGGTTGGCAGCGCCACTTGTTGCGAGAGCTTCCCACCTGTTGGTACCTAATGATGTTACGCTTGTACCCATTGTGCCAGAGTTTGATGTAAAGGCTTCACCTTTAATCCCTACAGCTCCACCAGCCGAAGTTGATGGATCTACATATATTGGAAGGTAAGAGCTACCTTTGCCCACAGGGAACAATGTTGCAACAGAGTAAGTTCCTGAAGCTGTCCTGCTTGCCGCAAAAGTCCTGGCAAAAGGACCGTCAATATAAGCAGTCGTGCTACCACCCGAAAGAGTACCGGCAGCTGTTGCAGTACCAAGGGTAAGCAGGTTTGCAGATGTAGTAACAACCTTACCGGCAGTAAGGGTCAGGGTACCGCTAACAGAAAGTGGTACAGAAAGTGTAACACCCGCAGCATTAGTATTATTTACTGTTAAACCTGCTAAGTTAGCTGTCGTAGTAGTGGTCGAGTTTCTCCATGTACCAGAACCACTGATGGTCTGGGCAGCAGTAGATGCACCGGCAGTTCCACTAATAAAGGTTCCCATATATAGCGTACCGGTATTGGTATATGTACCATTGTTTATGACGTCACCAGCTACATACGTAGTAGTCGCGGCATCACGGTATTCGCTGTTGGCGTTAATTGTAAGGTTACCATTTATACCAAATCCATATATTGTATACGTAAACCTTCCTGCTGCAGAACCACCATTAACTTCCAGGTTGCGGAAGGAGAACCTTGTAGTTCCCCAAGTGTAAAGGTAGAACCCGTAAGTAGTGCTGCCAGTAGTTGTAGAAACACCATCACCAAGACGGAACGTATGCGTTCCTGTTGTCATATTGCTTGCGGTACCGCCGCTGTAATAGAAGGCATAGCTACCCGAAGCGTGTGGGTCTACAATTGTAGTTGTTCCTCCTGTCCAGTTAACATTCGAGGTGGTTACATTAAGAAGATAGGTTCCGGAAGCCACACTATTAGTGGTACCATTACCGTCAATATTAATATTACCCCCTGTATGGTTAAACGCTCCAGAAGAAACACTCATGTTACCATTTATATTCAGAGTACCTGTTGTAATAGTTAGTGTACCACCGGTAGAACTAAAAGTCCTGTCGTTTACATTGGCTACAGTACCCAAGTTCGTAGTAACCCCGTTCACTGTAAATGTACCTGAGTTGGTAATACCGGTTGTAGATCCGCCTGTTACATTAAGTGTACCTCCAGTTCCGGTAAACGTACCTGCATTACTAAAAGTTGTAGTAACGGCTAAAGTACCGGAAGAAAGATTCAGGTTTGCACTGCTATTGTTAGTAACAGTAGTCGTTACGTTTGTAGTACCACCAGTTAAATTTATAGTACCACTGTTTGTAAGAACTCCCAATGAAAGGGTATTGGCTGAAACTGCCAGCGTGCCACCCGAATTTACGGTTAGGCTTGAGGCGGAAGCGGTATAACTGCCATCTACCGTCACTGTATGTCCTGACATTATCTGAACAACATCAGAAGAAGTTGGCACTGTTCCTTTATTCCAGGTTGCGCCATCGTTCCAGTTACCTGTGGCAACGGATTGGAAGATAAGCTCCGCAGAATTAATACCTACATAATAATCGTTACCGGTAAGTTGGGCCAAGGTGAGTCCTGTGCGCTGCGCATGAGGCAGTGTAGTACCCGCCTGATGGGATCCAAGTACAGATGACGCCGTTACAATGCGGGCGTTAGCAGAAGCGATTACGCTATTGCTAAATACATTTGGCGCCGATAACGCAAGATTGAACGTTGTAGCAGAAGGCGTAGTCCCAAGAGTACTTACAGTCCACTTGCCTTTTGTGCGTTTATCAACGGTATACGCACCATCTGTAATAGATACGTCTTCAACACCCGATACATCGGTATAGGTAACCGATATTATACCCGTTGCGGTCGGCGCAGCCCTTTGCACCCAAGCATGGCGGGCGTTGCCTGATCCATCGATAAGCGGATATTGAGCCGTGGTGGCAGGGATCGAGTTGGCACTAATTGTACTACCTGACTGAGCTGCTGTCGTGCCTATAGCAAAGGCACTTCCAGGTGCCATACCCCCACTTGAAATTGTAAGAGAGCCGGTACCACGAGCTGTTGAAGTACCATATAATAGCGCTTTGCCACCATTCGTTGACACTTTACTGTTAAAGGTAATACTATTCAAGGCATTGGCAGCCACTTGTGTATTACCCGACGCCTGGTTAAGGTCATTTATAAGGATACCTCCGGAAGAACTATTCTGGAAACTCACATTATAAAAATTGCTTGTACCCGCCGAAGTTTTTATAGCACCGGTGCCGGTTACTGCAATGCTCTGCGCAACTGTCTGAAGATTTGACGTAAGGCCTGCAGTACTGCCGAAAATAACTGTACCTCCAGACGCAGTTCCGGTAAACCAGGTTGCACCATTTGCCACAGAAACGTTACCGCCGATACTAAGGCTGTTAGTTCCCTGATCATAAGTGCCTGAAGTCACTGTAAAGTTACCATTTATAGCGTTTGTGCCTGTTTGGGTCACAATTCTGTTAGTTCCTGACGGGTTGTTTATCACAACAGTACCCAGATTAAGCCTGGCAGAGACAGATGCATAGCCATTCCAGTAGAAGCCGCTTGCGTTATTTCCGGACTGTGTAGAAATACCATCACCAAAATTCAGGGTGTGAGTTGCCGCTGCATTAAAGTTCTGATTCGTAGAAAGGTATGCATACAATGCATAAGCGTTAGTATTTGTAGACGCGGTGTGAGGATCTACTATTGTAAGGGTACCTCCCGTAAGCGATATAGTACCCGTTGCAAATGACGCACTGCTTGTTCCAAAACCTAGTAAAGGCGTTCCGGAAGCGACAGATCCGGTTGTTGATCCATTATTGTTACCATCTATAGTGATGGTACCACCGCTTTGGCTGAACGTACTTCCTGTAGCGTTGAAAATATTACCGTTCACCGTTAATGAACCGCCCGATACCGAGAGCGTACCACTATTTGATACGGTGCTGTTATTATTTGTACAGCCTACAGTTACTGTCCCGCTGGCACTTATGTCAAGTGATCCTCCACTTTGTATCGTTAGACCAGCAACTGAAGCTGATCCCGACGCCATCGTCATAGAGATGCCATTAGGTATCACTACTGATTGCCCGCAAACAGGTCCTACACCATCGTTCCAGTTAGTACTTGTTGCGAAGTCACCCGAAGCTATTGCCGTCACCTGTGCTCCCGCAAAAGATGTGGTAGCCCATGAACTATAACCGTTGGTACCGCAATTACTGCGAACGTGAAGGTATTGAGTCTGATTGATCGTTACTGTACCTGCAGCTGATGCAGCTGAAGTGCCTGTAACTGCAGTACCCGAAGCGGGAGGGGTAGCTGATGTACTGACAGCATACTCATAACCTGATGGAACGGGGCCGCTTGACGGTGCCGACCAACTGACATTTGCACTTAGGTTCGGGTTTGACGTAGCAACAAGGTTAGTTGGAACATAACAACTAGGACTCGGCGCAACAACAAGGTTGTCAAGATACATGTTATCACCATAGGACGAATGGAATTTTAGCGCTATGTATACCAATGCTTTATTTCCAATAGCCGCAATAGATACAGTTTTTTGGTTCCATTGCGCAGTGCCTGCAGTAAGTGTGGCATCGTGACGGGCTATAAGTGACCCCGCATTTGCCCATGTAGTACCGTCTAAAGAATACTGTACCTGAACTCCTTCATTAAGATAAGCACCGGTACTATAGGAACTATTATTATCATTCCTCCAGTCAAATTGAACATCCACGCTGCTCGAACCGGTAGTATTAAACGGTGGCAGGATAAGACGTTCTTCACCTCCGCTGTCTGTACTGGTGGTATAAGAATTGTATAATACCATATTAGCACCTTCGCTCGGAGATGTAGTTGGATTAGTGCCGCTGGCAACATAAGATATTTTAGTAGATCCCTGTGTAGCAGTAGCTGTTTCTGTGCCGGATGGCAAAATAAATGTGGTAAAGCACGAGGGAGCCGTTAAGGCATTAAAGCCCTGAGTATACGTCAGGCTGACAGCGTTACAAGGCGTAACAAAACTGCCGGTGCTTGTAGTATAGTAAGTCGTACCTCCACTATTGGTGGCATACCCACGATAATAGTACGTAGTATTTGCTGACAGGCCAGAAAGGGTGGTTGAAAAAGTTCCTCCATTTGATCCACTAAAGCCGGTTCCGGCCACCGCTGTGCCCGTACCTGCCGCAAATCCGGAAGTTGTGCTGTACTCAATACCATATGCAGTTACACTACTACATCCTATGTTACTGATTGTTGTACCCGTTATGGTAGCGCCAGTATTTGTAAGTGAACCCGCAGTCCCATTTGCCGACAAAGTAGGCGCGGTGTTTACACCAGAGCCCGAAGCAGCAACATTTATAGATGTTGCACCACCTCCACTAATTGAAATACTGCCGCTGTATGAAGTAACTGCAACGGGCGAAAGTTTTACAAAAACCGTCTGACTGATACTTCCTGAGGTTGGAGTTAGTGTAAGTGTTGAGGTGTATGTACCGCCGGAAGTTGTAGAATACGTATAACCTGAAAGAGCATTTACAGTAACGTTTCCTGTAAGGTTAATACCGGAAAGGGTAAACGAGTTGGCTGTTGAAGTTGCATTGACACATACATTTCCAAATGCCGTTAACGTTCCTGCTGTAAGAGTTGGTGAAGCCGAAGTTGTACTAAACGTACCGGCAGCAACATATCCGTCGCCGGTTCCTGCGGAGTTAGGAATATGAGAATACGGAGAAACAGCTGAGCCATTTACAGCCTGAACCCTAACCTGGTAGGTAGTTGAAGGTGTTAGCCCACTCAGAGTTACGGAAGCACCTGTAACCGGGTTTCCGCTCCAGTTTGTCCATGAGCATGAACCTACGGTACGGTATTGTACATTGTAAGTTGTGGCTCCGGTAGGAGCCGTCCATGAGACTGTCGCTCCTGATGAAGTAATAGACGAAGTAGCTGAATAAGTTCTTACAGGAGCTTGCGCCGTTGACTTACTCCATGTATAGGTAAGGCCTGACGCCGGCTTAACCCCGGCATTAGTACTATTAATGTACATAGTACTGGCATTTGACTGACCTGTAACTGCATTACTCCAGTCGCAAGTTGTTGGCGAACCTGTTATATTAAGATACAAGTTGTTAACATCTGTAGAATATGTTGTAGAGCTTCCGCGGATACCAACCTGCGGTTGTCCGGTAGGGTTAGCACCTATTGTGCAAGATCCATAGACGAAACTGATACTACCTGTGGATGTATTTAGCCGGACCTGGAAGTTCAGAATATCATTGTTATTCGCAGTTGTTGTGGCACTCGCATATCTTGAAACATTATTCCATTGGAAAATGATTTCGTTTCCGATAGTCTGATACAGCCAACTCGAAGTAGCAACTCCTGAAGGATATAAGTCAGCTCCGAACGGAGCTATAACCAAAGCCGCATTAGTTATCGATGTCGAAAGTGGCGTATACGTACCCGTCGTAGTAGGGGCGGTTGTGTATAATATTAGCCTTCCGTTTGAATTCATCTGGGCACTGGTGTAGTTTGTCCCATTATAATTGAAAGCCGTTAACCCAGTTATATTCTGGTTTACATCATCGGCAAATGTAGTGGCCGGAGTTGTAGCTCCGCCAGCTGTTGTTATCGGGGTATAAGTTCCCGAAGAAACTGCAAAGCTATAATTCGCCGCAGTTTGCCCGTACAATGCATTCGCTCCCGCTATAAAAATAAGTGCAAGCGACAACATCCATCGGGTAAATGTTTTCCCCAACGGCGGCCCGTACCATGTTCGGCTGGACCCCGTGTCTTGTTGTAACGTCTCCAATAGCATATAGCCATCGCCGGACGAATTGTAGTTTTTAGTCATATTTAAACAATTTAAGCAGTTAAAAATAAGTCAATTAAACATTAATTTAACAATACTATGATGTTTTGATAAAATGACAAAAAAAATTGCGTCAACTCAGTAAGCGATAGAAAATAATTAGCATTTTCACGTAATTCTTTCAGATATCCTCAATAAAAAGTTAAAAATATATATTCATTATTTAGGAAATAACTTACATTTTAATATACATTTAACGCAATTTTGGCACATTACAGCGATAAAATGTTACATTTCACCGAAGACAGACTGTAACACAGCACAATAAAAAAATCCCCGTCTTTCGACGGGGATTTTCATGAATTTCTTAATTTATTTCAAACTTCGCAATTGAGCCATCCGTATAGCAACGATAGCCGCTTCGGTACCTTTGTTACCATGAATCCCTCCACTCCTGTCGAGCGCCTGTTGCAGGGTATTATCGGTAAGCACACAAAATACCACCGGAACATCGGTAACCACATTCAGGTCTTTTATACCCTGGGCCACCGCATCGCATACAAAATCAAAATGTTTGGTTTCGCCCTGTATCACACTTCCTATAGCTATAACAGCATCAACATTCTGTGTTTCAATCATTTTTTTAGATCCGTACACAAGTTCGAAGCTGCCGGGCACATCCCATTTTACGATTGCGCTTTCATCGGCACCGTTTTCAATAAGGGCGTCTAATGCTCCTTTATATAACGCTGAAGTTATATTATCGTTCCATTCTGAAACAACAATCCCAAACCGAAAACCTTTCGCGTTTGGGACTGTTGCTTTATCATAAGAAGATAAGTTCTTATTTATGGTAGCCATAATTATTCGGTCATTGAAATGTAAGCATCAATATTCATTGCTTCCTGAGAAGTGCTGTACTTTTCCTTTATCTCATTAAAATATTTAAGGGCTTCTGCCTTTTTGTTTCCGGCAAGCAGCAACTGCGCCGCCTTAAACATAAAGCGAGGGCTTGTCATATCGTTATCAACCGCCTTTACCGCTTCTTCGTAATATTTAATCGCCTGGGCATTATCGCCAAGCTGGGCAAACGCATCGCCCATACCGCCTTTGGCCATTGCGGTAAGAACTTCGTCTTTAGACTTAAAGTTATCAAGGTGCTCTACCGCCTGTTTGTATTTACCCATATTAAGGTAAGCCATACCGGCAAAGTATTGTGCATTATTTGCAGCATCGGTACCAGAATAATTTTCAATCACGCCTAAAAAGCCAAGTTTGCCTTCGCCGCCTTTAAGGGACAGGTTGTAAAGTGAATCTGAAGCCGTAGGGGCATCAACTGCCTGGGTAAAATATTTTTCTGCCTGAAACATCTCCGCAGCAGCTTCATCTTCTTTCGGGCCTGCAAAAACTTTATCGTACACTAACCATAATATTGTAACAAGGGCAACCGCGCCAAGAATAATAAAAATAGTTTTCTGGTTTTTCTCTACCCACTCCTCTGTTTTAGATGCGCCTTTGTCGAGCGACTCAAAAACTTCTGCCGTAGTACTTTTGCCTTCGAAAACTTCTTCAACCGGTTCCACCTCATTTACCTCAGCCGGCTTCGGTGCTTTAAACCCTCTTTTATTATACGTTGCCATTTAACTTATTTTAGTGAGCCGCAAAAATATAATTTTTTGTGAAAATTAAAAGACCTTTTGATTGATATTTTTTGATAATTTGCAGCTTTACAAAAAAAGCGGCTGCCACCTCTCCCGCTTTAGATTTTCCTGACGCATTCTGTAATGTACCTACAAAAACTGACACTCCTTAATTATAAGAACATCGCCGACGCCGGTTTTGAGTTCGATGCAAAGATTAATTGCTTTACCGGCCCTAACGGTGTGGGCAAGACCAATGTGCTTGATGCTATATACCATCTTGCCTATGGACGCAGCTACTTTAACCCGATGGCAGTACAGAATATTAAGCACGGCGAGGAGTTTTTTGTTGTAGACGGAACTTTTGATAAAGACGGCCGAACCGAACAAGTGGTATGCAGCCTGAAAAAAGGCCAGAAGAAAGTACTGAAACGAAACGGAAAGATCTATGATAAGTTCAGCGAACATATCGGGCTGATTCCGTTAGTGATCATCTCTCCTTCTGATGCCGACCTCATTACCGAGGGAAGCGAAACCCGCCGCGCATTTGCCGACAGCGTGATCTCGCAGCAGGATGGTATGTACCTTCAGCAGCTCATTAATTACCAAAAGGTATTGAGCCAGCGAAACGCCTTATTGAAGTACTTTGCATTGAACCACACCTTCGATCGCGACACCTTATATATATATAACGAACAGCTGAGCGTGCTCGCCTCTGCCATTTATGATAAGCGAAAGGAATTCCTGGAACTCTTTATCCCGATATTCTCGCGGCACCATCAGGCCATTACCGGCTCTGCCGACGCGGTTAGCCTTGTATATGAAAGCCAACTGCGTCATAAGCCACTGGCTGACTTATTAGAGGAGCAACTCGCCCGTGACCGGGTGCTGCAATATACCAGCGTGGGCATCCATAAAG
Organism: Flavobacteriaceae bacterium; assembly: GCA_021151665.1. GTDB lineage: Bacteria > Bacteroidota > Bacteroidia > Flavobacteriales > Flavobacteriaceae > Flavobacterium. The sequence goes on along the minus strand of JAGKWW010000019.1, from coordinate 65,914 downwards.
ATGACCTGCTGTTTGAAATAGACGGCCACCCCATAAAAAAGTTCGGGTCGCAGGGACAGCAGAAGAGTTACCTCATCGCGCTGAAGCTGGCCCAGTTCGAGTTTATAAAAAAACAAAGCGGCGTGCTGCCTATTCTTCTGTTCGATGATATATTTGATAAACTAGATGAGAACCGCGTATCCCGAATTGTGCAAATGATAAATGATAGGACGTTTGGGCAGATCTTTATCTCAGACACACACAGCGAACGTACAGAGAACATCGTAAAACAAACGCACCAAAGCTATAAGATGTTTAATCTTTAGACACCTATATAATAGGTGGTAATTAATACATTATGATTACAGCAGAATCCCTTCAATTCCTCGCAGATCTTAAGCAAAATAATGTTCGCGACTGGTTTCAGGCGAACCAGGACCGCTACGACCTGTATAAAAAGAATTACAGGCAGGTGGCCGAAGCTTTCATAGCCGAGATGAGTAAAGGCGACGAAACATTGAGGCACCTCGAGTTTAAAGACTGTTCCTTCCGAATCAACCGCGACATACGTTTCAGTAAAGACAAAGCGCCCTATAAAACCAATATGGGCGTATGGCTATCTGCCGGAAGCAAGAATACCAACCTGGCTGGCTATTACATCCATATGGAAAAAGGGGCATCGTTCATTGCAGGTGGACTTTACTGGCCCGATGCAGCCGACCTAAAAAAAGTGCGCCGTGAGATCGATGGCTTTTATGAAGACCTTGAAGCCGTGGTAAATGATGAAGATTTTAAGAAGCTATTTGGCAGCCTCGACAGCGATGAAAACAATACCCTGAAGTCAGCACCAAAAGACTATGACAAAGCGCACCCAGCTATACAGTTCCTGAAACTCAAGAGCTTCACGGCAACCGCTAAGATCAGTGACAAAGAATTAATGGATAAGGATTTTGTCAAAAAGGCTGCAAAAAAACTGCTGGTCCTCAAACCGCTTATCGAATTCCTGAACCGCGGCCTTACCTATGAAGAGTAGCGCAAAAGGCTTACCTTTGCCGGCGTAAACCAATAACGCTTCGCATGGAGATCATTGCAAATTACCCTTTAAAAAACCATAACACCTTTGGCATCAGCGCATTCGCAAAAGAATTTATTGCAGCGCACTCTATTGACGAGCTTGCCGATATCCTGACACAAAACAAAGGCAAAAAGCTATTCATTTTAGGCGGGGGCAGTAATATGCTCCTTACTAAGGACATAGACGCCCTTGTCATCCATGTGGATATTAAGGGTAAAGAAGTGGTAAACGAAACCGCTGACTATGCTGATGTGAAGGCAATGGCGGGCGAAAACTGGCACGAATTTGTAATGTTCTGCATTGAAAAGAATCTCGGTGGCTTGGAAAATCTCTCGCTTATTCCGGGTAACGTTGGTACCACACCAATACAAAATATTGGCGCTTATGGCGTAGAAATCAAAGACACCTTCCTGCAGTGTGAAGCAATGGATATTGAAACGGGTGAGATTACCATTTTTACCAATGAAGAATGCGAATTTGCCTATCGCGAAAGCATTTTTAAAGGAAGACTGAAGGACAAGTACATAATCGTTTCGGTAACCTTTCGGCTTACCAAAAATCACCATAAAATACATACCGGGTACGGCGATATTGCGGCAGAGCTTACCAAAAATGGCGTTACTGTCCCTACTATAAAAGATGTAAGCAATGCTATTATTGCCATACGTCAAAGTAAATTGCCCGACCCGAAAGAAATAGGCAACAGCGGCAGTTTCTTTAAAAACCCTGTCATTACAGCAGAAGAGTTTGAAAAGGCCTATGTACGCAATCATGAAATGCCGCATTACGCCGTTGGTGAGACCCATGTGAAAGTCCCCGCAGGCTGGCTCATAGAGCAGTGCGGATTTAAAGGCTCCCGTTTTGGCGATGCCGGAGTGCATGCCCGACAGGCATTAGTGCTGGTTAACTACGGTTCCGCTACAGGGCAGGAGCTTTTAGACCTTTCCAGAAATATTCAGGAAGCTGTGTTTGATAAATTCGGAATTAGGATAGAGGCCGAGGTTAATATTATTTAGTGCTTTTTTACTCGTTCAATTTCAAATATTGAATGTAAATTTGCCACGAAAACAAACGGTCACCTGCCTATATGCTGAACATTATCTTTTTCATATTTATCGGTATTGCCCTTATCCAGATCGTGTATTACCTCGCTGTGCTGGGCCGTTTTGCATTTGCGGCACCGCGGCCAACAACGCCCAAGCGCATTTCGGTATCGGTAATAGTTTGTGCTAAAAATGAGGCCGAAAAAGTGCGCAATTATGTGCCGCTGCTTGCAGAGCAGGACTACCCCGACTATGAAATTGTACTGATTGACGATGCCTCGTCTGACGATACCCTTGAAATATTTGAGGAATTTGAAAAGCAATATCCCAACGTAAGGTTGGTAAAAGTCGAGAACAACGAGGCCTTCTGGGGCAATAAAAAATATGCACTCACACTCGGGATAAAGGCTGCCCGCAAAGATTACCTGTTATTTACCGATGCCGACTGCTACCCTGCTTCAAAGGATTGGATTACGAAGATGTCGTCTAACTTCACGATGAATAAGACAATAATCCTGGGATATGGCGCTTACGAAAAAGTGAAAAATTCTTTTCTTAATAAGGTTATCAGGTTCGATTCTATGCTGTGGGCCAGCCAGTATTTTGCCTGGGCAAAGCTCGGAAAACCTTATACAGGCGAAGGGCGCAACCTCGCCTACAAACGTGAGGAGTTCTTCAGGGTAAACGGGTTTATAGACCATATGAACATCCGTACCGGCGAAGATGCGCTGTTTATTAACCAGGCGGCAACTAAAAAGAATACAGCTATTTGTTTCGACCCCGAAAGCTTCACTTACAGCGAGGCGCGCACAACCTTTAAAGGATGGCTGATGCAAAAGCGCAGGCGGGCCTACATCATGACATTCTTCGGCACCGAAGATAACCTGATGCTACAGCTTTTTCACAGTACGCAGTTCCTTTTCATCGCGCTTGCCATAGTCCTGCTGTCGCTTCAGGTAAACTGGATGATTGTAGCGCCGATCGTCGCATTCCGTTATCTGGTAAGCTGGATTGTGCTCGGTTACAGCGCAGGAAAGCTGCGGGAGAAAGACGTGTTGTATTGGTACCCGGTTATAGAAATTATGCTTATCTTCACGCACATACAGGTGTTCTTTATTAACCTGTTTTCAAAACCTGTGCATTGGAAATAAACGCGGTATTAGTTCAGCAAAACATAGATAAAGCAAAGACAGGCGATCAGGCTGCCTTTACCTTTCTTCTCGATTTTTTCTGGAACGAAGTGTATGGCTTTATGCTGAAGCGTACGCAAAACGAAACGGATACCGAAGATATTGTTATTGAGACATTTTCTAAGGCTTTCGATAAGATTGCAACCTACAATCCGCAATTTGCATTTAACACCTGGCTTATAGCGATTGCCAAAAATGTGCATATCGATCATCTCCGCAAGAAAAAGCACCTTTACAACCTCGATATTACTGACGAAGAAGACAACCAGGCGTATACCGTAGCAGACTCTTCCCCTACCGCTGAGGACCGGCTTATCGGTGAGCAGAACCTCTCAAGCCTTTTACAATGTATCCGCAAATTGAAACCTCAGTACCAGGAAGTTATACAGCTGCGATATTTTCAGGAGTTGAGTTACCAGGAGATAGCAGATACGCTGGATGAACCCCTCAATAATATCAAGGTAAAACTGCTTCGCGCCAAAAAATTATTAGCAGAAATTATTCGTGAGCGAAACTGTTAAGCCATTCAATGTTTTAACACAAACTATAAAATATTCGAAGCAACGAAAACGTTTTAGTGATTATAATGAATCTTCAACCATTAATCACTTTATTATGTCTAAAATGAATGTTTTCGACCGCGGCTGGACCGACATTGTTTTCGAAGGCCGGAACAAAAATTACGGTGCCTATAAGCTGCGCCGTGAAAGCAACAAAACCACACTACAGGCTCTTGGCGCCGGCATCATGTTTTTAGGAATTGCAGTGGGCGCTCCCGTACTCCTAAGTAGCTTTGGCACCCATGAAATTGCGAAGGCTCCCGATGCACCAACCGGTACGCTAGTCATTACCAACCTTGATCCCCCACTGCCTAAAGAACCGGAACCAGTCGCCGCAAAAGCAGAGGGTGCTCAGAAGTCTACGGTACAGCAGGTAAAATTCAAGCCGCTCAACGTAGTATCAGCAGCGCAACCGACTCCCACAGCACCTACCCGGGAACAGTTGACACAAGGCAACCCAAGCGACCATACTGAAGGGCCATCCGAAGGAAATGCAATCGCGATCGGCGGCAACGGAACAAGCACCGGAACCTTACCAAACGGCACGGGAAGCACACCTTCTCCCTCAACTTCGGGAACTGCAATTATAGGTTCTAATGAACTTGATGCCCAACCGGAATATCCCGGCGGCATGGATAAGTTCCGGCAGTTTGTGGGCAGCAACTTTAACGGTAGTAATGCATCTACGCGGGTTTCTGTTATAAAACTTTATGTCTCGTTTGTCATTGAGAAAGATGGGACTATGACCAATATTAAGGCACGTGGTGCAGACGAGGCACTAAGCCGCGAGGCCGCCAGGGTGCTGCAGTCGATGAAAACGAAATGGAAGCCGGGAAAAAAGGGCGGCGAAACCGTAAGGACTGCCTTTAGCCTCCCTATCACGGTAAATATGAGAGACCTTTAATTATATCGTGGCGGCTTGGCGAATTTATAACTTATCGCTCCCCGCGCCTCTCTTAATACTACGACAAAGGGCTGTCTCAAATGCGAGGCAGCCCTTTGTTAGTTAGTATAATCAATCACCGGTGTCTAAACCACCAGATCGTTACCAAAAATATTTTTAATCAACCTGGATAAACTTTACAGGTAATGTTGAAAATGGGATACGTACAAGCTGGCATGGCTGTGAATTTAAAAGCGTAAGAATATCGCCCGGGCCGTTCGTTTTTTTGATATAATTTACTTTTAGCGTGTCGTACTGCTTTATTACAGATTCGACCCCGATTTTTATCGCGTTCTCATTGCCGCCATAATGCAGGTCATGACGCAGAGCGAGATAGGTGTAGTTTGTAAAATCGGTAGGTGCGAACGGAAAATTGATCATTACATCTGAATCGGGCGGTGTAGCAAACGCAGACCAGTCTGCAGCAGTACGTAATACATAATTCCCGCCTAAACCGGATTCGAAAGGCCCGGCCTGATAATCAAAATATTTAACCTCGTCAAACGCAATAGAAACCGGTACAGAAGGATCGGTTAATTGCGCAGGCGTGTCCTCTTCCTGGCAGCCTGCAAAAAGTACGGCAGCTAGAGCGGCAAAAACGAATTTTCTCATGTCGTAATTATTTTAGTTCGTTCAAATATAATCTTTTTGTAGTACTTCGGTGTATTAATTTATTTCCAAATATACCGTACCTTTGCGGTAACAGATTTTATGCCGATGAACACTATTTTAGACATGGAAAAACCTGTAGCCCAGAACGGACTGCTAACGCCAAAGCCCAAATGGCTTCGCGTAAAACTGCCGACGGGACAGAAATATACTGAACTGCGCGGGCTCGTAGATAAATACAAGCTGCACACTATCTGCACCTCCGGCAGCTGCCCTAATATGGGCGAATGCTGGGGCGAGGGCACTGCAACGTTCATGATTCTTGGAAACATCTGCACACGGTCATGCGGTTTTTGCGGCGTAAAAACCGGCCGTCCTGAAACGGTAGACTGGGATGAACCCGAAAAAGTGGCGCGCTCTATCAAGCTGATGAATATTAAGCACGCGGTTATTACCAGTGTAGACCGTGATGACCTGAAAGATGGCGGCTCTATCATCTGGGGCGAGACTGTAAAAGCTATCCGGAGGATGAACCCCAATACTACCCTTGAAACACTTATCCCCGACTTTCAGGGAATAGAAAGAAATATAGATCGTATCATTGCCGTAGCGCCCGAAGTGGTTTCCCACAATATGGAAACCGTAAAAAGGCTTACTCGCGAGGTGCGTATACAGGCAAAATACGAGCGCAGCCTCGAGGTTTTGCGCTACCTGAAAGACGGAGGAATCAACCGTACAAAATCGGGCATTATGCTGGGCCTTGGCGAAACCGAGGAAGAAGTACTTCAAACCATGGCAGATCTTAGGGCAGTAAAGCTCGACGTGCTCACCATTGGCCAATACCTGCAGCCAAGCAAAAAGCACCTTCCGGTAAAAGAATTCATCACTCCGGAGCAGTTTGCAAAATATGAGCAGATAGGCCTTGAAATGGGCTTCAGGCATGTAGAGAGCGGCGCACTGGTACGATCATCGTACAAAGCCCAAAAGCATATTTTGTAACAGAATGGGTAAGGATGTTTTCAAAGCAGATTTCGGCTCTTTGAGAGCGGCCTACCGGGAGGTAAAGGCTTTTCTGGAAGAAGAAACCGGGGGTGACGTATTATCTTTGGAAACTGCTGTGCAGCGTGATCTTGGCCAGGCGGGAGATGATAGCCTGGAATTGCTGATTAAATTCACAGAACGGTTTAATCTCGATTCGAGCGAATTTGATTATTGCCGGCACTTTCTTTCCGAAGGGGAGCTTTTTCCTCCTGTTGCTTTTTGGCTCGGCATTGCGTTAATTCCGGTCTGGATCTTAGACAGAATTACCTTCAGAAGGCTGCATTTATACCCATCGGGCATCTTCAACAACTTTTACCGCGATACCGCCGACCTTACATTTGGCGACATGGTAACATGGTACCTGCTGAAAACGTACGTGCCGCGTGCAAATGTCGCGATTAAGTTAGCACATTAATTCAATGACCAAAACAAGAATAGCCATAAACGGCTTTGGACGTATCGGGCGCAACCTTTTTCGCCTTTTACTGGACCATCCTGAAATTGAAGTTGCTGCCATAAATGACCTTGCTGATGCGGCCACCATGGCACATTTGCTTAAATACGACAGCATTCACGGGATATTACAGCGCAACGTTTCGCATACCGAAAACAGCCTGATCATTGACGGACGTGTCGTTCCTTACTTCCGGAAAAAAAATCCTGAGGAACTGGACTGGAAAGCCGCAAATATTCATGTGGTGGTTGAATGTACGGGCAGGTTTAAAACCTATGCAGAAGCGGAAAAGCACCTGGCAGCGGGCGCACAGAAAGTTATCATTTCCGCCCCACCCGAAGATGACCGTATAAAAACCGTGGTTCTTGGGGTAAACGAACATATCCTCGACGGACGCGAGCGCATCATCTCTAACGCCAGTTGTACCACCAACAACGCTGCACCGATGATGAAGGTGATCCATGAGCTTTGCGGAATTGAACAGGCTTATATTACCACCGTCCATTCTTACACCACCGACCAGAGCCTGCACGACCAGCCGCATAAAGACCTGCGCAGGGCACGCGGGGCAGCACAGAGCATTGTACCTACAACCACCGGAGCAGCTAAAGCGCTGACACGTATTTTTCCTGAATTTGAAGGCAAGATAGGCGGCGGCGGAATACGCGTACCGGTTCCCGACGGTTCCCTGACCGATATTACCTGCTACGTAAAACGTGAAGTTTCGATAGAAGAGATAAACAACGCATTTAAACAGGCGGCAACCGGCTCACTCGAAGGAATACTGGCCTATACCGAAGACCCTATCGTTTCGGTAGATATACTGGGTAACCGCAACTCATGCCTTTTCGACGCGCAGCTTACGTCGGTCATCGATAAGATGGTAAAAGTTGTAGGCTGGTATGACAATGAGATAGGCTATTCGTCGCGGATAATTGACTTGATACGCTACATTTCAAAATAAAAAAACCGCGGAATACCGCGGTTTTTTTTTGTCATTCTGACGAAGGAAGAATCTCATCTAGTCAGTAAAGATTCTTTGCTCCGCAAGCTGCGTTCAGGATGAAATGTAACCATCAGAACTACTTACTTAATATTTTTCTATCAGTTCTTTTACCAAAGCGCGCAGGTGAGGCTCGGCCGCGCGCGCAGCGGCTAGTACTTCTTCATGGCTTACGGCTTCAATATTTTCTTCATTACCCATATCGGTAATGATCGAGATACCAAATACCTCCATATCCATGTGGCGTGCCACGATCACTTCGGGCACGGTAGACATCCCAACACAATCGGCGCCGAGTATCTTTACCATACGATATTCAGAAAGCGTTTCAAACGTAGGCCCTTGTAGCCCAAGATAAATGCCATCCTTTACATCGATAGAAAGCGACACGGCAATTTCTTTGGCCTTACTTATCATTTTGCGGCTGTAGGGCTCGCTCATATTTACAAATCGCGGCCCAAAACGCTCATCGTTCCTGCCTCTTAGCGGATGCTCGGGCATCATATTGATATGGTCGTAAAGGATAACAATATCGCCAACCTTGTAAAACTGGTTCACCCCGCCCGAGGCGTTAGACACAATCAGGCGCTCAACCCCCAGATACTTCATCACCCGGACAGGAAAGGTCACTTCCTGCATATTGTAGCCTTCATAATAATGAAAGCGCCCCTGCATGGCTACCACAGGCACATCGCCTATATAGCCGAACAATAGCGCGCCGGCATGCCCCTGCACCGTAGAGACCGGAAAATTGGGTATTTCGGAGTAAGGCAGTGTGTGCTCTACTCTTATATCCTGTGTGAATCCGCCCAGGCCGGAACCAAGGATGACCCCGTACTTTGGAGTAAAGGCCGTTTTCTGCTTAATATATTCAACTGTTTCTTGTACTTTTTCCCACATAGTCTGCTATAAGTTTATCAAATTGGTCTTTCCCGTTTAAGAACTTTACACGTATCGGAAGGTAAAAAAGCCGGTCTTCGGGTAGCCTGCCCTTTAGCCGCATATAGTCCTTTTCGGTGGTTATAATTATTTTTTCTTTTGAAGCGATTTTTAGTTTTGCCACTTCCGCTTCTGTAAAATCATGGTGGTCAGGATAAGCATGCAACTCATCACCGTCACGCTGCAAATATCTGAAAAACGGTTCGGGTTTGGCGATTCCCGCAACGAGTATTTTTTTTTCGGTTAAACTATCCAGCGCAATACTCCCGTTGTTTCCGTATACGTTTTCATCGTATGCCACGGTAGTAAAAAATACAGGCTGCGAATGGCGGGGCTTAAGTTTCCTGATTATCTCCCGTTGCCTGTCAACGGTGAGCGTGGAGGGACATTTAGTCACAATAATGACGTCTGCCCTCCCAGCGCCGGCCGCGAATTCGCGAAGGTTACCGGCAGGCAGCACCAAGTCATCAGTATAAAGATCGCCGTAAGCTGTCAGCAGTGTATAAAACCCGGCTTTTACCCTACGGTGCTGGTAGGCATCATCAAGAAGGATTACCTCAGGGTTTACAGCGCTAATGAGTTGCTCAATCCCGTTCTTCCGGTTGGAATCTACCGCAACATCAATACCGTCAAATTTAGAATGATACTGAAAAGGCTCATCGCCAATTTCGGCTACTGTGGTTCTTTTCCCGGCAAGTATAAAGCCGGAAGACCTTCGTTTATAGCCTCTGCTAAGTACAGCGACCCCGTATATACCGGATAAAAGGCGGATAAGATACTCAGTATGGGGGGTCTTCCCTGTTCCACCGGTGGTAAGGTTACCCACTGCAATTACCGGAATAGAAAATCGGTAGGATTTAAAGACACCTGTAGCATACAATAAATTGCGGACTGCGGCAATGATTCCGTAAATCAGGGAAAATGGAAATAACAGCCTCCTTAGAAATTTCATTTAACAAATGTACTGCTTCGGCTATTAAAAAAAAAGGGCTGCCAAAGGCAACCCTGTAAATCATAAACAACTTCTTATTGCCTTGTATACAAAGTATATGCGTATACCGCAGTACTTCCGGATCCCGAAACCAACTCCCTTGTACGCAGTACACCTGAGTTTAGGAAATTAATATCTTCGGTAACTGCATCACCATCGGTATCGATTATTACAGTATCCCCCGTACGCGACCACACTGTGGTGTAAGTTTCGGTATCACAATTTTCTACGTGCATTACATCGTGGTAAACACCGCCCGCTACAAATTCCACATAATCTTTTTCGCAGCCTGTCATATGGCTATAAGCCTGGTACTGAACCGTGTTCCAGTCGCTTGTACCTACTCCCTCTTCAGAGTAATACCATTTCCCCTCCAGCACACCCTGATCTTCATTGGTGGCATTATTGTCATCGTCATTACACGAAACAAATGTTGCGCTTACTGCAAAAAGCGCAAACAAAAACATAGTGATCTTTTTCATTTTCATTTAATTTTTAGGTTACTGATGTAAAGGTATTGCATTGCCATTTTTGTACAATTTATTTTAATAAAACATTAGTATGCTGCATTTATCGGCATTCGCCTTGTACATTGCAGGACACAGTTTTTCAATTGTTTAGGCTGCTAATCAATACGCTCTCAGGGTACAATTGGCTTTACCGTTGCGTGCAGCCGGCGGTTAACGACATAAAAAAAGCCACCATAAAGGTGGCTTCTGTCTTGATAAAGGAGTCTTAATTCCTTGTATAGGTTGTAACCCGGTACACCGTGTTCGTCCCTGTACTTAGATCTGTATCTACAGAACGCACTCGCAAATTGCTCTCGGTAAGGCTTTCAATCTCCCCGGTAGTTACATCTGTACCAACCGTAACTGTAAAGTTATTTCCGTTGCGTGACCACGTTCCGGTACTTTCGTCTGCGGTGCAGCCCGCATAGAAGAGTTTCTCCTTGTAAACTCCTGCGTCAAGTAGTTCCATGTAATCTTTAGAACATCCTTCTGTATTGTCCCACGGGCTTAATACATCCTGTCCATTGGTAGAGATACCTTCTTTCTCAAAATACCATTTACCTTCTACCGCAGCGCTCGTGCTATCGTTATCATCATCGCTGCAAGAAGTAAATGCTGCTCCCGAAAGAGCAAGGGCAAAAAGAAAGAATTTAATTTTTTTCATTGGTAGGGTTTTTTAAAAGTTTGCGGCAAACCTAATCAAATAAATGTACACTAAAACGTTTTCGAAGTAAAATTTTTTCTACAAATTTGAAAATACCCATTAATAGGTATTTTTGCATTTCGCGAGGTGTTTGACAATTAAGTACTTTTGTAAAAAATGACCATGAAGATTTCTGATTTTGTATCTATTGCACAAAAAATGGCTCCTTTGGCCTATGCTGAAGACTTTGATAACGTTGGCCTTCTAACCGGCCATATGCAGCAGGAGCTTACCGGAATACTCGTTTGCCATGATGCGTTAGAGGAAGTTATAGATGAGGCGGTTGCGGCCAATTGCAACCTGATAGTATGCTTTCACCCCATCCTTTTTTCAGGAATCAAGAAAATAACCGGGAAAAATTATGTAGAGCGTGCCGTTATAAAAGCAATAAAGAATGATATCGCAATCTATGCGGTGCACACGGCGCTGGACAATCATAAAAATGGCGTGAACAAAATTATGTGCGATATGCTCGGCCTCGTCAATACTGAAATCCTGGTGCCCAAAGAAAACTACATCCGAAAGCTGGTAACCTACACGATCCCTGAGAATTTTAATACGCTTCGCAATGCACTATTTGATGCAGGGGCCGGTGCTATTGGCAACTATGAAAACTGTAGCTTTAGCTCCCATGGCCTTGGCACCTATCAGGGCAATGTTGATAGCAACCCTACAATTGGCAACCCCGGCGAATTTATGGAAGAAACCGAAATAAAGCTGGAAGTAACCTTTGAAAAGCACCTCGAAAGCGCGATATTTAAAGCATTGTTCAGCAACCATTTGTATGAAGAGGTGGCCTACGAAATCTATTCGCTGCAAAACCGCCACCAGAATATTGGATTAGGAATGACAGGCGAACTTCAACACCCAATGGACGAAGCCAGCTTCCTCACTTTCGTAAAGGAAAAAATGCAAACGGGAGGGATACGGCATAGCGCATTTACCGGAAGGGAGATAAAAAAAGTAGCTGTGCTGGGAGGTTCCGGCAGCTTTGCTATAAAAAATGCAATAGCCTCTGGTGCGGATGCGTACCTTACAGCTGACCTGAAATACCACCAGTTCTATGAGGCGGAAGGTAAGTTGCTGCTTGCAGATATCGGCCACTATGAAAGCGAACGCTATACGGCAGATTATATGGCCGGCTTCCTGAAAAATGCGGGCGTGGCGGTGCCGGTTATACTATCAGAAACCGACACAAATCCGGTAAAATATTTTTAAGCTATTCGCTACAGTTTACTTTTACCGGCAACCAATATAAAAATTTTTATAGTTGGGTATATGACAAAAAAGTTATAATTTTGCGTTCATTTTATCGGAAGAAATAAAAATCCAGTTAAGTACTAATACATTATGGCTAATACCAGGGAATTAAGTGTTGAAGAAAAGCTAAGGGCACTTTATGATTTACAGTTGATCGATTCGAGAATAGACGAGATCAGGAACGTAAGGGGCGAACTTCCCCTTGAGGTTGAAGACCTTGAAGACGAGGTTGCTGGATTGAGCACAAGGCTTGAGAAACTGAAAAATGACCTTGAATCCATCGAAGAGCAGATCAAAGAAAAGAAAAACGCTATCGATGATCACAAAGCAGCCATCAAAAAATATACTGAACAGCAGAAGAACGTACGCAACAACCGTGAGTTCAATTCGCTAAGCAAAGAAATTGAATTCCAGGAGCTTGAAATACAGCTTGCCGAAAAGCACATCCGTGAGATGAAAGCTTCTATCGAGCATAAGAAAGAAGGCGTGGCTCAAAGTGAGGAAAAACTTGAGGCTAAAAGCCAGCACCTTGCCCACAAAAAGTCGGAACTTGACGCTATTATGGCCGAAACCGAAAAAGAGGAAACGTTTCTTATGGAAAAGTCGGCAGAATATCAGTCACTTATCGAAGAAAGGCTTCTTGGGGCTTATAAAAGGATTCGTGGCAGCGTAAGGAATGGCCTTGCAGTAGTATCTATTGAAAGGGGTGCTTCGGCAGGATCTTTCTTTACCATTCCACCGCAAACGCAGATGGAAATTGCAGCCCGCAAGAAGATCATCACTGATGAGCATAGCGGAAGGATACTTGTAGACAGTTCGCTGGCTGAAGAGGAAAAAGAAAAAATGGAACAACTTTTTGCCAAGATATAACAACAGGCCCTCCTAACCGGAGGGCTTTTTGATTATGCTAAAATCCCTGATATCCAAAACAATCGGCTGCTACATCAACCTGCTTGGGTACATCGCACATGGCCTGTCTGAAGGTTTAGTGTTTACCATGCCGCAATATGCCGAATTTATAGATGTAGTGGTAAGCAAACACCAACCTGAAGTTATCATCGGCCATTCTCTTGGCGGAGCTACTTCCCTCTATTACCAGGCAACATATCAGGATGAAAATGTGAAGAAGATGGTCATCCTCGGTGCGCCTTGCGATATGGATACGTTGCTTGCCAATTACCAGGGAATCCTCGGTTTAGGGAATAACGCCATGAACCTCCTGCATGCCTATTTCCTGAAGCACCACCAGTTAAAGACCGTAGATTTTACCTGCAGCATTTTTGCAAAAAAAATAAATGCAAAAGGCCTTTTGGCACATGACCTTGAAGATGATGTCGTGAGCTATAAGGAAGCCCGTAAAATAGCTGCCGCCTGGCCTGAGGCCGATTTTGTTACTACCCGTGGGCTCGGACATAGTATGCACTCAAAAGAGCTGTACCGCAAAATATACCACTTTCTGTTTGAGGAAGAATTTGTTCATTAATAGTACCTTTGCAGTATGGAAGAACTGAAGCGCCTCAATAAATACATTTCTGAAACCGGCTACTGCTCCCGCCGTGAAGCTGATCGCCTTATCGAAGAGCGCCGCGTTGCCATCAACGGTGCAGAAGCTGTTATGGGAACCAAAGTTGGCCCGGATGACGAAGTGCGGATCGATGGCAGGCTTATTAAAGAGAAGACCGGGAAGCATGTTTATCTGGCGTTTAATAAACCAGTAGGCATCGAGTGCACCACAAACCAGGAAGTGCGCGATAACATTATCGATTACATCAATTATCCTAAACGTATCTTCCCTATCGGCAGGCTCGACAAAGCGAGCGAAGGGCTTATTTTCCTAACCGATGACGGCGATATCGTAAACAAGATACTCCGCGCGCGCAACAACCACGAAAAAGAATATATCGTAACCGTAGACAAACCCATTACCGACAGGTTCATTCAGCGTATGGGCAGCGGCATCCCGATTCTTGACACTGTTACACGCAAATGCGAAGTGCAGAAGATCAGTAATACGATTTTCCGCATTGTACTTACACAGGGCCTCAACCGCCAGATACGCCGTATGTGCGAATACCTGGGTTATGATGTAAAAGCGCTGAAGCGCATCCGGATCATCAATATATCGCTTGATGTGCCGCTTGGCCGCTACCGCGAACTGACCGCTGCCGAAATAAAAGAACTCAATACCCTGGTAGAACCTTCCGGTAAAACTGAAGAAGCAAGCCTCCCCAAAGCGAAGCCCGAGCAACGCCCTGTAAAAACTTCCGGCAGGCCGGAGGAACGAAAAACGATTAACCAAAATAAAACAAATAGAAATGGACGTAAAAGACAGTAACGGAAACCTGCTGAACGATGGCGACACCGTAACCGTGATCAAAGACCTGAAAGTAAAAGGATCGTCTGCAGTTATAAAGCGCGGGACCGTGGTAAAGAACATCCGCCTTACCGATGATCCGGCTGAGATAGACTGCCGGGTAAATAAAGTGGCGATGGTACTGCGAACGGAGTTCGTGAAGAAATCATAAAAGATATAGCCTCACCAGTGTGGGGCTTTTTTTATACCTTTGTTTGAAATATGCAGTTTATGGAAACCGAAAGCCTGCGTGAATTTTACGAACACAAGATGCAGCCCATACCGGATAACCTTACTACAAACGTCGGGCATTTTAACGTCTTCCGCCTGGAGGACTGCCTGGGTGGCAACCGTCAGGTAAAATACGCGCGCCGCGATTATTACAAGATCACGTTTATCCGGGGGCGCAACCGCTATCATTATGCCGATAAAAGTATCGAAGTAGACGGTACATCACTCGTATTCTTCAATCCGAAAGTGCCGTACACCTGGGAACACATCTCGGGTGAGACCACAGGTTACTTCTGCATATTTACCGAGCCATTCTTTACAGAAAAAATACGTGGCAGCCTTCAGGAATTGCCGATGTTTGCTATTGGCGGTAAGCCATCGTATTTTTTAGACGAAGTCAATGAAAAAGCTATAGCCGCAGTTTTTGAAAAGATGCTGGCAGAAATAGGTTCAGACTACGCCTTTAAATACGACCTGCTTCGCTCCTACCTCAACGAGCTGATCCATTTGGCGTTAAAGAACGAGCCCGCGGCAGTATTGTATGAACATCCGAATGCCAATACGCGCATCACCGCTATTTTCCGTGAACTGCTCGAGCGACAGTTTCCCATAGAAACACCGCACCAGCGATTTACAATGAAGTCGGCCGGCAGCTTTGCCGAAAGCCTCGCCATGCACGTGAATCACCTGAACAGGGCCGTGAAGTCCACTACCGGAAAAACAACGACCTCCCTTATTGCCGAGCGCATCCTGGCCGAAGCACAGGCGTTGCTTAAGCATACCGACTGGAACATCGCCGAGATAAGCAACAGCCTCGGGTTTGAGGAACCCTCACACTTCAATAACTTCTTCAGGAAATACACGTCGCTTTCACCATCGCGCTACCGCACTGTTTGATTTTTGCAAGTATTGGTTTGCCCCGCGTAAGGGTTTAGCTTTTTACCAGCGCTACATTTGTACTGTAATAAAACAGTACTCCTATGCAAACTGAAAAACAAAAGACGTGGCTGGTTACCGGCGCTTCAAAAGGGTTGGGGCTGGCAATCGTAAAACAATTACTGGCTTTGGGCCAAAATGTTGCGGCTACCTCGCGCAACCCTGAAGCACTGATTGCTGCGGCGGACGGAGAAGGCGACAATCTCCTGGCGCTTTACACCGACCTTCCCGATAATGCTTCGGTAAATCAGACCTTAGCTCAAACCGTTGAAAAATTTGGTCGTATCGATGTCGTAATCAATAATGCCGGCTATAGCATTGGCGGAAGCCTTGAAGAACTGACGGACGACGAGGTGAGGCAAAGCTTCGATGTGAATGTGTTCGGTACGATTAACGTAATACGGAATGTATTGCCGTATATGCGGGCACAAAAAAGCGGTCACATTATCAACATCTCCTCTATTGCCGGTTTCGCCGCATCTACCGGATGGGCTGCCTATGCCGCAACAAAATTTGCAGTTACAGGCCTTACCGAAGTCCTGGCCGACGATGTACGCTAACTGGGCATCGCGGCCACGGTTGTGCTCCCTGGTGGCTTTCGCACCAGCTTCCTTGACAAAGGTTCGATAGTCATCGCAGAAAGAACAATAGAAGACTATTCGTCCATGCGCGAAGCACAAAGCCGCCTCCTGCAGCTTGATGGCAAACAGTCGGGCGACCCTGAAAAGGCGGCTGCCCTAATCATTCAGACTGCGTTCGACAAAAACCCACCGCTACGCCTTATCCTGGGAAGCGATGCTTACAGGCGGGCAACTATAAAGATTGAAACATTGCAAAAAGAAGTTGAAGCCGGGAAAGATATTGCCGCTTCTACAGATTACAACAACAACTAAAAACAACATCATGAGTACAAAAAAAGTATGGTTCATTACCGGTGCCTCTAAGGGCTTCGGACTGGAATTTATTAAGCAACTGCTGGCCAAAGGCGACGCCGTTGCCGCCACCTCGCGCAGCCTTTCGCAACTGAAAGAAGCCGCCGCAACAGATAATAAAAATTTCCTTCCGCTGGAGATGGAGATAACAAATGAACTGAGTGTAAAAGAAGCGATTGACGCAACTATCACGGCTTTTGGCAGAATTGATATGCTGGTTAACAATGCAGGCTACGGGCTTGTTGGTGGCGTGGAAGAGCTTACCGATGCCGAAGCGCGCGGTAACTTCGACGTAAACGTATTCGGCTCGCTGAATGTGATAAGGGCAGCAATGCCCCAGCTTCGCAAACAGGGTTCAGGCCACATCCTGAACTTCTCTTCCATTGCAGGCGTTACAGGAAGCTTCCCTGCATTCGGGATCTACTGCGCTACAAAGTTTGCGGTAAACGGCTTTACCGAAGCACTGGCTCTTGAAGCGAAACCTTTCGGGATCAAGACCACGCTTGTTTTGCCGGGGTATTTCCGTACGAACTTTCTGGAATCGGATTCTATAGTAACTCCGCAAAATCAAATGCAGGAATATACCGAAGTTCGCGCCATGCAGCAGGCACATGAAGAGCAAATACGCGGAAACCAGCCGGGCGACCCTGTAAAAGGTGTAGCTGAGGTTATGAAAATGACAGAAGCCGAAACCGCGCCGCTTTACTTTTTTTTGGGCCGTGATGCCGTGAACATGGCAGAACAAAAGCTGGATTTCCTGAAAAATGAAATAGACGGCTGGAGGGAGGTAAGTACCAGTACCGATTTTGCAATGCAGGCTTAATCAAAATGGCTACCGGTTGGTAGCCATTTTTGTATATATGTTATCGCCTTTCCCGCTCCTGCTCCCTTGCAAGCAGCGTATTCTTAAGCAGCATAGCAATGGTCATCGGCCCTACACCACCCGGCACCGGGGTAATAAACGAGGCTTTTTTACTCACATTCTCGAAATCCACATCGCCGGTAATGCGGTAGCCACGCTCAGATGTTTCATCTGCAACGCGCGTGATACCCACATCTATAACCACGGCGTCGTCTTTTATCATTTCAGCCTTTAGGTAATTGGGTACGCCAAGCGCCGTGATGATGATGTCTGCCTGTGTGGTAATCTGGTTGATATTCTTGGTATGGCTATGAGTAAGCGTTACCGTAGAGTTGCCCGGAAAGCCTTTCCGTCCCATCAATATGCTCATCGGCCTGCCTACAATATGGCTGCGGCCAATTACTACTGTGTGTTTGCCTTCGGTCTGTACGCCATAGCGTTCCAAAAGTTCCAATATGCCAAATGGCGTTGCCGGGATAAACGTGGTCATATCCAGCGCCATCTTGCCGAAATTCTCCGGATGGAACCCATCCACATCCTTGTGCGGATCTATCGCCATAATTACCTTTTGCGTATCGATTTGCTTAGGCAATGGCAACTGCACGATGAACCCGTCGATATTGTCATCTTCGTTGAGTTGCTTAATTTTTTTCAGCAATTCCCTTTCCGATGTGGTGCTGGGCATTTTGATCAGGGTCGACTCAAAGCCTACCCGTTCGCAGGCTTTCACCTTGCTGCCCACATAGGTAAGGCTGGCGCCATCATTGCCCACAATAACTGCGGCGAGGTGCGGTACTTTTTCGCCATTATCGCGCATGCGCTGCACCTCAGCGGCGATTTCATTCTTAATGTCTTCCGATGTTTTTTTTCCGTCGAGTAAAGTCATTTTGTTTCAGGTTTCGGGTTAAAGTTCCGGATTATTATCCGGCGCTCAACCCATGTTGTGTTGTTGTTGTTGAATATGTAATAAAAAAATTAAGGTTTAAAATTCCGTGGCGAAACTTTAAACCTTAACCTAACTTTTACGGCCTCATGCCTTTCATGCCGCCCATCATCCGCATCATGTTCTTGCCTGCGCCTCCCTGCATCATTTTCATCATTTTACTCATCTGGTCAAACTGCTTAAGGAGTTGGTTTACCTGTTGGATAGAAGTGCCCGAACCTTTTGCAACCCTGTTCTTCCTCTTTGCATCCAGGATTGCGGGCTTGCTGCGTTCCTGAGGGGTCATGGAGTGGATTATCGCCTCGATGTGTTTAAACGCATCATCTTCTATCTCAATATCTTTCAGCGCCTTTCCGGCACCGGGTATCATGCCTATCAGGTCTTTCATGTTACCCATTTTCTTCACCTGCTGTATCTGGTTCAGGAAGTCGTCAAAACCGAATTCGTTCTTCGCGATCTTCTTCTGAAGCTTGCGTGCTTCCTCTTCATCATATTGCTCCTGTGCACGCTCTACAAGCGATACCACGTCACCCATACCAAGGATACGGTCGGCCATACGGTTCGGATAGAACACGTCTATCGCCTCCATCTTTTCACCGGTACCAATAAACTTGATCGGCTTATTTACTACCGATTTAATAGAAATGGCAGCACCACCGCGTGTGTCACCGTCAAGCTTAGTAAGGATAACACCATCAAAGTCGAGCCTGTCGTTGAAAGCTTTTGCCGTGTTTACCGCATCCTGCCCAGTCATGGCATCCACAACAAACAACGTTTCCTGCGGCTGGATAGCTTTATGCACATTGGCAATCTCGTTCATCATCTCCTCGTCAACCGCGAGGCGGCCGGCGGTATCAACGATAACTACATTGAATCCATTGGCTCTGGCGTGCTTTATGGCGTTCTGCGCGATCTCTACCGGGTTGCGGTTTCCTTCTTCAGAATACACCTCTACGCCAACCTGGCCTCCAACCACATGCAACTGGTTGATAGCCGCAGGGCGGTAAATATCACACGCTACAAGAAGAACTTTCTTGTTCTTTTTTGTCTTGAGGAAATTGGCAAGTTTACCCGAAAACGTCGTTTTACCCGAACCCTGAAGGCCCGACATCAAAATCACTGCCGGATTACCCGAAAGGTTGATGCCGGTAGCGTCGCCACCCATAAGCTCGGTAAGCTCGTCTTTTACAAGCTTAACCATCAGCTGACCCGGTTGTAACGTGGTAAGCACGTTCTCGCCCATCGCTTTTTCCTTTACCTTGGTGGTAAAATCCTTTGCGATTTTAAAGTTAACGTCGGCATCAAGCAATGCACGGCGTACTTCTTTAAGGGTATCGGCAACGTTTACTTCGGTAATTTTTCCGTGCCCTTTTAATATATGTAAAGCTTTATCAAGCTTTTCGCTCAAATTATCAAACATAGCGCTTTCTTTTATAGAGGTGCAAATTTAATGATTTGATTTTGAAGAGCGGCGGTTAGCTATATAAAAAAACCGGCACGAGGCCGGTTCAATTTCTATCCTCCGCAGCAGGGATCTAAGTCAAATAAATTATTTATTTCGGCGGGTGCGAGCACGCGATTATAGATAACTACATCGTCGATCTTTCCGTTGAAATTTGTACCAAGATAAAAATTTCCCATATCGCTCACCGTTACGGGGCCAATACCGCAATCGCCCAATCCGGTTTTGGTTTCCATTAGCTGTCCGTTCATGTAAATTTTCAGCGTATTATCCGCCTTGTTACAGGTTACAGTTACAAACTTCCATGCATCGGTAACTCCGGATGCAGTTGGCTGTTCCCAAACCGAATTGCCATGACCGAAAACCGCTCTCCTCATGTCGTGAAGCCCTACAGACCACTCACCGAATGTATCGGGACAATGAAGGCCATCTCCCCGGCCGGCCAGCAACTCATAACCGTTTTGCGTGCCCAGCCGCTGGTACCATAATGCAATTGAAAATTCATTTAGGTTGTTAAGCCAGTTGGTGTCCTGCGTCATCAGGTACGAATAGTCATTCCCCTGAAACTGCACAGCGCAGTTGGTATTGCCATCACGGTCCGTGGCCGGTGTTGCAAGCGATGCTGTAAGGTCGGCATTTCCGGCAGCATCATTAAAACCGCTGTTACCGAAAGGATAGGCAGCGATAAGTCCGCTTTGCAGGCTTTGTGGCAGGCAGGCGGCTGAGGGATTGTTTACGGGTACGGCGGCATCATCGTTACAAGAGCTGGCCATAGCAGCCAGGAATGAAACGGAAACGAAAAGTCTGATTTTTTTCATGGATTAAAATTTATGGTTTGCTATAAGATGCTGCAAGATGATACCGCGTTGCGTAACACTGGCTATCCGTTTAGGATATGGCAGCAACTGTTTAGCAAACACCGTAAACCACTTAGAATTCAAAATAAAAAAAACCGGCGCGGGCCGGTTTCAAAAACTGAATATTTAAAAAAAAACACAACTCAGGTAAATTCCCAAAAGGATGCCGGCTCATAGCTTGCCGGCGCTCCTGCTGATGGGATCAGATTTTCTTTTTCACTATACAGTAGCAAATGCCGTTGACACAAATGCTGTTATCTCGTCGCGATGTTTATAAAACAGCCATCCGTGCATTTACCCTACCCTTGTTTTTAATTTTTTTCTAATGTCAGGTAATCGTAGCTATCATTGCCACCGCTTACATCAACCAAAGTGATTTTTGTAGCAGTCATTTCTACAAGGTCCCAATCGTCATTAAGTTCGCGGAAATTCAATGGCGCCTGCGTATTGAAAACAATATTAAAGTCGATATCTTCAGAATCATCGTCATCCATACTATCGCTTTGCGTAACCGACCATGAGCCGGCGTAGGTATTGGTCCCGTTGCTCGCCGAAAGCGCATTGTTAGCGCCAAATGTAAAGTTGTAGCCTGTAAAATCCGTAGTCTCTACGTTACCACTGTCTATATAGCTGGTAATCCTCCAGGTTCCCGACTGGGCATTAGACACCGTTTGCTGTATCTGTTGCGTAACGGGGTTTACATTGTTGTTGTCGTCATCAGAACAGGATACAAGTGTTGCTGCCAAAATTAACGCTGCAACAGCCATTTTCATTTTTTTCATGGTATTTATTAATTGTTGATTATTGCAATAGACGCAAAATTGCCCGTTTTATTACACACTTTTGGTACTATTTTGATTGTGGCCGGGCACAGGATGTTCCATTTTTGTAGTTTTTCGGCGCGGCCACGAAAAACTTTTTTTTGCACGAAAGTATCCGGTAAAGCCTAAATTGCTAATTTAACCGCCACATTTTATCCGCCCAAATGAAGAATTTGCCAACACAGGGTATTTGCGAAGAGAATACTTTTTCCAGCTTTTTCCGGAGCCATGCCAAATCGCTGCGAAACTATCTGTATTATAAATTTGGCAACGAAGAGCAGGCAGAGGATGTAACACAGGAGGCCTTCATCAAGCTATGGGAAAATTGCGATAAGGTAGCTCCAGAAAAAGCGAAGTCATTTCTCTACACCGTTGCCAACAACACTTCGCTGAACCATATCGCTCATCAGAAAGTAGTATTGGAATACGAGAAAAAGAGCAACGTTTCGGGCACCGATAACCTGAGCCCCGAATTTATCCTGGAAGAAGAGCAGTTTAAAAACAAGCTGCAAAAGGCAATTGGCAACCTCAGCGAGGCCCAGCGCACTGCGTTTCTGCTGCACCGGGTAGAAGGCAAAAAATACCATGAAATTGCCGAAATGCTGGGCATAAGCGTAAAGGCTGTAGAAAAGCGCCTTCATATAGCCCTCACGCAGTTACGGAAAGAAATTGAGCAACTAAGGTAGGGTAAT
The DNA here is from genome assembly GCA_021151665.1 of Flavobacteriaceae bacterium. Taxonomy (GTDB): domain Bacteria; phylum Bacteroidota; class Bacteroidia; order Flavobacteriales; family Flavobacteriaceae; genus Flavobacterium. Next base: position 43,526 of record JAGKWW010000019.1, on the reverse strand, counting down.
TATAAAATAAGCTGTTATTGTTATAAAGCGAACAAAAAATGAAAGAGGATGTTACATTAGCGCGTTGGCTCAATGATGAAATGGACGAGCAGGAGCTGAAGGAATTCATGGCTTCGCCCGGCTTTGAAACATACCGCCGTATAAAAGAATATTCTGCACAGCTTCAGGCTCCGGCTTATGATGCCGCACCGCTTTACGATAAAATTGTACGCAACCGCACGAAAGAAACGAAGGTAAGAAGGCTTAACCCATGGATTGGCAGGATAGCCGCCGTGCTTTTTGTCGCCCTTGGTGCCGCTTTTTACTTATACACAATACACGTTTCAAAGGAATTTTCAGGTTTCGGCCAGACGGCTTCCTTTACGCTTCCGGACAATTCGTCTGTTACACTGAACGCCGGCTCCGAGGCTTCGTTTAAAGAATGGAACTGGAGCAATAACCGTAAGATGACCCTTAATGGCGAAGCATATTTCAAGGCTGCCAAAGGAAAAACGTTTGACGTGGTTACACCACAGGGAACTGTAACCGTTGTTGGCACTCAGTTCAACGTAAAATCGCGTGGCAACCGTCTTGACGTGACATGCTATGAAGGAAAAGTCCGCGTTACCTGCAATGGAAATACAATACTGCTGACTCCCGGGGAAAGTATTGCCTGCGAAGACGGCATTCTTAAAAACCTGCCCGAAACAAAATTGCAACAGCCCGGATGGACAACCGGCGAAACAGAGTTTACTGCTGAAACACTTGCACACATCACTGCTGAGCTTGAAAGGCAGTATAATGTTACTATTAAACTTACAGCCGAACGAAATAAACGCTTTACAGGAACAATTCCCACCAATGATCTTGATAATGCCATTAAAATTCTTGAAATTGCATACAATTTAAGAACTGAAAAACAAGGCAACACGATCATATTAACTGGTGAATGACCCTGAAATTCCGGTATTTTCTACTAACCCTTACCCTGCTGCTTTTCTCCGTTTGTTCCGCACAGGATAACGGGGAGGCGCTACCATTGAAAAAGATACTGGAAGAAATAGGACGGGTGCACGATATCAAACTGGCATTTCTTGAAGAAGATGTCAGGCCGTTTGTACTCTTCCCGCCGCCCCCCGCCCTTCCGCTTAAAGCAAAGCTTACCTACATCTCTAACCGAACGGGCTTAAGCTATAAAGAAACAGGTAATTATATCGTCATCTTTACAGGGCCAAAGCTGGGCATACGCAAAATTTGCGGGGTTGTAACCGATGATTCTGGCGCCGGCATTGCGAATGCTGTTGTCGCCTACGACAAGGACCGTCAAATCACTAGCGGGGCAGATGGTTATTTCGAATTGCTGTATACCGAAGTAAGAGATATCACCATTACAATGCCGGGTTATATACCCATATCAGCAGATAAAGACAACTTCGGCCCCGATTGCAGCACATTTGTTTTGCAGCTGCAGCCTGTAATGCTGGAGGAAATTGTGGCCGACCGTTACCTTACTTCCGGTATCTCGAAAAAGAAAGACGGCACCTTTATAATTAAACCCGCACAATTCGGAATACTGCCCGGGCTTACCGAGCCCGATGTACTCCTGGCCATGCAGCAGCTTCCCGGCGTAAACAGCGTTGACGAAACCGTATCTAATATCAATGTACGTGGCGGCACGCACGACCAGAACCTGTTTATGTGGAATGGTATAAGGCTTTTCCAGACAGGGCATTTTTTCGGCCTGATCTCGGCGCTCAACCCCATGCTTACCCACGATATCAAAATCGCAAAAAATGGCACCTCTGCCTTCTATGGCGAAAGTGTTTCAAGCGCAGTAGACATTTCTTCGCGAAGTGCGACGATAGATAGTACACTAACCCGTGTAGGCAGCAATATGATCAATGCAGGCTTTACTACCCACATCCGTGTGTCGCTCAAAGCAGATGTCGAGCTATCGGCCCGGCGATCTTTTACTGATGTAATCGCGCTACCCACCTATAACCGGTACTCTGACCGTATTTTCCAGAACACCGTAGTCACGCAGCTTAGCAACAGTGCCGATATTAACTACAAAAGCGACAAGGAATTTTATTTTTACGATGCTACGGGCCAATACCATCAAAAAATCGGAAGCCGGAATGACGTATACCTGAATTTTATCGGTATAAAGAACAAACTCGATTTTACCGAAGGAACGGTGGCATCCGCAAACGTACTCGTGCGAACCAGCCGGCTCGACCAATTGACACTCGGTGGAACTTTTGCCTGGCGGATGCGCTACAACGCTGCCGACAATGCTGAAATAGGTGGATACACCTCTTACTACGCACTCAACGCCACCAATGCCTCACTTGAATCAACCAGTGAGGTGTTACAGGAAAATAAGATAAATGACCGCGGGCTCAGGTTGGCCAACAGCAACGCCCTTAATAAACTAATGCGGCTTAATACCGGCTATCAGTACAACGAGATCAGCATAGACAATAGCGAAACATCCATTCTCTTTGCCGTACAGCAACGCCAAAAATCGGTTTTGCGGACGCATGCGCTCATCGGTGAACTCGAATACAACTCTGAAAATGGGAAATTGTTTACCAAAGGCGGGATACGCTATAATTATATCGAACAATTCGCCAAATTTTATCCCGAGCCGAGGCTCCAGGTTAACTTCTCGCCGGATAACCGATGGAACCTCCAGCTGCTTGGCGAAAGAAAGAGCCAGACGGCGAGCCAGGTAGTACAGCTTCAGGACGATTACCTTGGCATAGAAAACCGCCGGTGGGTGTTGGCAAACAATGCCAATCTGCCCATCCAGCGCAGCAGCCAGGGGTCGGTTGGGGCTTCCTATCGCAACAGGGGCTGGCTTTTGTCCCTCGATAATTTCATCAAAAAAGTAAACGGAATTACCACGCTCGGGCAGTCTTTCCAGGATCAGTTCGAAGATGTAGCCGCAACAGGAAGCTACACCGTATACGGAACCGAATTCCTTATTCAGAAACAATTTTCAGGATTCTACGCGTGGCTCAGCTACACATGGAATAATAACCGCTATCATTTTGATGGGGTTTCGCCTTCGCGATTCGACAGTAATTTCGAAATTGCCCATACGGTTAATTCTGCCATCATATACGAACTTTATAATTTCAAGCTGGCGCTTGGCTCAAGATGGTATACCGGAAGGCCGTACACGGCAGCGATGAGCAGTGAACCGGTTGTCACGATTCCCGGTTTCCCTTCAGTTAGTTACGATACCGTAAACGCCCGCCGCAACGAGAATTTTTTCCAGGTTAACTTTTCTGCATCGCATACCTGGAAAATCGATAAAGGAGTAACTCTCTTAACAGGTGTATCGGTGCAGAACCTGTTTAACCGGAGCAATATCCTAAACCGTTACTACAGGGTAAACAATGCCGGCAACGCGGTGGAAGAAGTAAACACTTACGCGCTTACCCGCACGCCAAACGCTCGCATTCTGTTGAGCTTTTAGCCACTAAAACTGGAAGTAAATAAACGGCTGAGGCCCTGCAGAAGCCGCTGCAAATACGAGCCAGAAAACAAGGCCTAGTAAAACCGCTTTTCCTAAAAGTGGTGTCTTGCCCCATGCCTGCCTCATTGCGATTGTGATTCCTTCCGGAAGGAAATGCCAAACATACCCGATTAGCATCAGTATAAACACGTTTTTATACCCCAGGATAATGGTTTGCCATTGGTCGGGGCTGAAGGTCACCTGGCCAATGTTATGTATCACATCCAGCGCCGTACGGAAATCGCGTGCCCGGAAGAAAAGCCAGCAGAACGCAACAAAATGAAATGTTATCAATACCGAAATAAAGTTCCATACCCTGGTGCCCACCGTATGCTTTTCCCTGGCAGGGAAAAATTCTGACCATATTTTATGTACAGCCAATGCAATACCATGCAGCCCACCCCAAATGATGAAGCGAAGGCTTGCGCCGTGCCAAAGCCCACCAAGCAGCATAGTGGTAAGGAGGTTGACATTCGTTACCATAGTTTTATGCCTGTCTTTGGACAGAAGGAACGTAAGCGCAAATAAAACAAGTCCCGATACACTAATAACCAGCGGCACGATACTTACAGACGCATAGGTGATTCCCCAAAGCGTAAGCCCGAAAAAGAAAATTGCCGGAAACAAGAAGCCTGCAAACGAGCCGTGGCGGTTGCCCCCTACCGATATGTACAGGAAATCTTTTAGCCAGGTAGAGAGTGAAATGTGCCACCTGCGCCAAAACTCCGTAATCGAACCTGACTGGTAAGGTGTACGGAAGTTGGTAGGCAGCTTAAAGCCGAGCAGCAACGCAATACCGATTGCCATATCTGAGTATCCCGAAAAGTCGCAATAGATCTGGATTGTATAGCCATAAGCTGCCATCAGGTTTTCGAAGGCGGTATAGCTGTTGGGCGAATCAAATACCCTGTCTACAAAATTTATCGAGATATAATCGGAGATCACCGTCTTCTTTATGAGCCCGCCGATGATCAGGAAGAACGCATAGTTAAGCTGTTCTTTGGTGAGGTTAAGCTTTGCATAGATCTGCGGCACAAAATCTTTCGCACGAACAATAGGGCCGGCTACAAGTTGCGGGAAAAACGACACGAAGAAAAGGTAATCTACATAATTCTTTGCAGGAGTGATTTCTTTGCGGTATATCTCAATAATATAGCTGATGGACTGGAAGGTATAAAATGAGATACCTACCGGAAGTATGATCTTATGGAAAGTGTAGTTCCACCCGAACATCACGCTGCCACTTTCAATTATAAAATTAGTGTACTTAAAATAGCCGAGAAAAGTAAGATTAACAATGACGCTAAACCAAAGGTAGATCTTCCTCATGGCATCACTCGTTTCCCGGTAAAGGAAATAGCCGAGCGTATAATCTACCACGCTGGAAAACAAGAGCAGAACGTAATACCTTTCGCTACACAGATAATAAAAGTAAATAGAAAACGCGGCTGTGAACGCGATCCTAAATTTAAACCTGTCTTTCAGCAATACATAAACAAGGTAAAATATCGTGAACAGCCTGAGGAACTTTGCTGTATTGAACAGCATGGGCTCATCGGGGTTGTATAGAAACCATCGCCCAAAGTCGGCGGCGGTAAACTGCGGCACTAATTCACTAAGCTGCATTATTTGTCCCTGTTTGTTTTAAAAGTTTCATAAGCCTTAAAAAAAGCATCAAGGAAAAGGCTCCCCTGCTTTTCGTATCCTGCCTGTGTATAATGTACCTTGTCACTATTAATAAACCCGCGTTTTGCATTGCGCGGCACTCCGTACAAACCGCCCATTTCGGTAAACAGGTCAAACGAGGCATAACCCTGCGTTGTTTCCTGCCCCTGTATTACCCTGGCATAATCTGCGGCATAGGTATTTGGCGTACGGCGGCGGAAGAGCGAAGGTGGGGGCGTCATTACCAGTACGCACACGTCCGGATTCTTCGCTTTTATCTTGGCAATAAAAATATTCAGCTGCTCGGTATACTCATCGCGCGTAAGCTTGTCGAATGATTCATTGGTACCCAGAGATACGATAACCAGATCGGGCATCAGGGCCGGCAATTGCTCAAAGAATAATGGATATTTGTTATAATCTGATGCCTTAGCGCCATTTACCCCAATGCTGTGGTACAATATGCCGTGCGCGTCTTTTTCGAGCACCATTCCGTTCAGGTTGAATTCGCTCTGCCCTTTGTTGGGAAGCAGGTAGATTTTAGAAAGCGGCTTCGGGCTATAGTAGAAGTTAGCCAATGGATCCAGCGTCAGCGAAAGTTGATCGAACTCACTGCGGCGCACTTCTTTACGCTCCATCTCATCGGTAGGTATCTTAAGGGTTTTACCTGCCCTGATGTTGTCGCCCTTCAGGCCGTTCGCACGGCGCAGTTCAGCAATAGAAACGCCGTATTTGTTGGCGATGCTGCCCAGCACTTCTCCATTCTTTATCTTATGGGTTATTTTTTTTGGCGTTTTAGATTCCAGAACAATAGTACGGCTGGTGGTCGCTACATCAAAAAGCGGATAGTTTTGTGGCGTGATAATCTTTATCCAGTTGAATTTATAAGCACTGTCGCGAACGGTAAGCTCTACCACAAAATCACGGTCGCGGGTTTTAAGTGCGATCCCGCTAAGGCCCACATCCAGCCCGGGCTCCGGTGCATAGATATTGCGGCGCGATGCCCAGGAAGTATTGCTTTCAAAACGTACATATTGGCTTCCGTTTGTTTTGGCTAGCCTATGCGGGAAAACAAAACCGGCACCGCCGTTGCCAAACCGGTCCTGCAATGCCTTACGTATATAACCTGTCATGGCATCTGCCTGTATGTGCGAATCTCCGATATGCACAATATTAATCTTCCCTGCCTTTTCTTTATCTACCTCATACAGCTTTTCGAAGAACAGTTTAAGGGCCGAGGTGTTGGTTACCACATGCTGCCCGACAACTTCCGTTGTATCCATTACTACGGCAACGGTGTCGGTTACCACGCGGGTAGTGTCGGTCTGTGCATGCAGAGGGCAACACATCAGGACAAAAAGCGCGATTATATAGAAGAATTTACTGTGCATGTGTCGAGTCGGTTTCAGGGATCAGCGAATCGCGTTTTACCGGCTGCTTTTTAGCCACAGGCGCCCCGTCCCTAAGTTTTTTATATTGTTCGTAACCCTGCCCCAACTGGTTGTAGATCATATCGCTGATGCGCTTTGACCCGCGGAAGTTGAAGTGGGTATAATCTTTATTGGCCATCGCCGGAACTTCTTCTACCCATTTTACCATAGAACCGTCGCCGCCCATCAGGGTATACAGGTTTACGTAGGCAGAATTTGTTTTCACCGCGTAGCGTTTCTGTGCCAGCGTGAGCGGCACAACCGCCGAGTCGGTTTTCATCTCGGTATTGTACTTGGTCGATTTATCCGCCGTGGAAATGATTAATATCGCTACGCCAGGAAAGCATTCGCGAAGATGGTCTACCACGCGGGCCATGCGTTTTTCGTACCAGGTGTAGTTATATGAACCATAGTTCAATACATTAGTACCGTAATGCAGGATGATCAGGTCGTAGCCCAGCTTTTCATTAAAAGCCTTCATCACATTGGTATTGAACGTTGAAATAGGCAGGCCTGAATTGCCACGGTTACTGAAGTTATCTACGTGCACGCCTTTTCCGTCGTCAAAATTGAAGCCGTAGAACGGTATGGTATCGCACGAAACGAAATTTGCCCGGAATCCTTTTAGCGCGCCGGGAGATACCTGAAGTGTATTGACAAGCGATGACGGATTCAGTTTCTTGCGGATGGTATCGTTGCCGGCAATAAAAGTTACGCTGCCCGAACGGTTGCCCGACTTACCGTAGAACAATGTTGGGTTATTGAGCGTGGTCAGGTGGCGAACGTTATTCGCTTTATATTTCACCCAAATAGGGTTCACAGTGTCGTGCTTGGTAAAAAATACATGCCCGTTAATGCCGAACGGCCGCGTGGGGTGTTTTACATTCAGGTAGGAAAGTGTTTTCCAGTTGGCCGAAAACTGGTGCGTAAGCGTGCTACGCGATGGCGCCGACTCAGATGTGATGTTAACGAAACCAACCCCTTCGCCGCCAAAACGGTCCTGAAGGGTTGAGCGAAGGTCTTTCACGATCATGTCGCCATCGGTCATAGAGTCGCCAAAGTACGCAATGCGCACATTTCCACCCTTTCCTTTTTCCAGCTGTAGCAGCTTTTCAAAAAAGGGCACCAGATGTTGGTAGCCTTTGTATTCCTCGAAAGTTTCGGTAGGGAATTTCACCCCGTTATAGCTTTCGAATGTAATTTTCCTGTTGCTTAGCGTATCGGTTTCCGTTGCCGAAGAGTCCGCTTCCACAGCCTCCAGCATCATGCTGTCTACCACCACATTCTTTGTGTTACCCGTAGTTTCGGTAAAGATCTTTTGCGGAAGGAATTGTTTGAATGCAAGCATTGCCAACGCAGAAAGCACCACGATGGCAAACGAATGAAAAAAATATGATTTGTTATTCTCCACAGCAGTTACAGCATTGGTTTACATACGCTCCGGCACTTCTATGCCGAGCAGCCCGAAAGCAGACTTGATGGTGTCGCCCACCTTTTTAGACAGCTGCACACGGAATGCTTTTTCATTCTCATTTTCTGCACCCAGCACAGGTACACTCTGGTAAAAAGAGTTGTATTCCTTCACCAGGTCATAGGTATAATTGGCTATCAACGCGGGGCTATGGCCCGAAGCCGCAGCCTGAATGACATCCGGGAATTGTGACAACAGTTTAAGCAGTTCTTTTTCTTTTTCGTGCAGTTCTTTAATTTCAATATCGGCACCGGCGGCAGCTCCTGCTTTGCGCAACAGCGACTGTATCCTTGCGTAAGTGTACTGGATGAACGGCCCCGTATTTCCGCCAAAGTCAACCGACTCTTCCGGATTGAACAGGATACGTTTTTTAGGGTCTACTTTAAGTATATAATATTTCAGGGCACCAAGGCCTATGATTCGGTACAACCGTGCTTTGTCTTCGTCAGAGTAGCCGTCAAGCTTGCCCAACTCCTCAGAGATCGTTTTTGCTGTTGCCGTCATTTCGTCCATCAGATCATCGGCATCTACTACGGTACCTTCACGGCTCTTCATTTTGCCCGAAGGAAGGTCTACCATACCATACGACAAATGATAAAGGCTCTCTGCCCAGCTGTAGCCGAGTTTTTTCAGGATAAGGAACAGTACCTTAAAGTGGTAGTCCTGCTCATTGCCCACGGTATACACCATACCGCCTACATCAGGGAAATCTTTTACCCGCTGAATGGCTGTACCAATATCCTGGGTCATATAAACCGAAGTCCCATCGCGGCGAAGCACCAGCTTTTCATCAAGTCCGTCGGGCGTAAGGTCGATCCATACCGAACCATCTTCCTTGCGATAGAACACCCCTATTTCGAGGCCATGCTCTACGACATCTTTACCCAAAAGGTAAGTATCGCTTTCGTAATAATTTTTATCGAAGTCAACGCCAATGTTCGCAAAAGTCTGGTCGAAGCCACTGTACACCCAACCATTCATCATTTTCCATAGCGCGACAACCTCATCGTCGCCCGCTTCCCATTTGCGGAGCATTTCCTGCGCCTCGAGCATTATCGGGGCAGACTTCTTAGCATCTTCTTCGCCCATTCCGCCAGCCGCAAGATCGTTAGTTTGCGCCTTGTAGGCCTTGTCAAATTCTACATAATAATGGCCAACCAGCTTATCCCCTTTTACACCAGCGGTTTCGGGAGTTTCGCCGTTGCCAAACATCTTCCACGCCAGCATGCTTTTACAGATATGGATACCCCTGTCGTTTACGATCTGGGTTTTGTATACTTTTTTACCCGAAGCCTTGAGTATCTCCGCCACCGAATAGCCCAGCAACACATTACGCACGTGGCCCAGGTGCAGCGGCTTGTTGGTATTGGGAGAGGCGTACTCTACCATAATGGCTTTGCCACCATCTTCCGGCTGACTAAAACCGAAGGAGGGGTTATTTTTTATTTCCTGAAAAAAGCTAAGGTAGTAAGAGTCTGCTATTACGATATTCAGGAAACCTGCCACAACGTTATAACGTTCTACGATGTCACTATGCTCCTGAAGCCACGCGCCTATCTTGCCGCCAAGGTCGGCCGGGTTGGCCTTTACAAGCTTTAGCAACGGAAATATCACCATTGTAATGTCGCCTTCAAAATCCTTTCGCGTTGCCTGAAGCTCAACCTTGTCTAAAGTGATGCCAAACAATGCCTCTGCGGCTGTTTCTATCTGTGCGGTAAGTATTTGCGTAAGCGCCATTACTGATGTATTTTTTTAAGCGTGCAAAGATAAAAATTAATTGCTAACGCCTTGTAGCGCGAAGGATTAAATAAAATGTTAAACACCCGGAAATGTTAAAATGTAAAATTTTGGCCTTGCCCTGTAACAAATCAGCGAGTCATAAGTCCTATTATCAAGTGCAATAAAGGTGCGATAACAATAAACACAGTATTTGCATTAAATGGTACTTTGTATTGCATAATAGATTTTTTAGCTGTACATTTGCCACATCAATCATCAATCAATTAACGAACATGAAATTCTACGCATTGTTTCTGCTCCTTTTCGGGAGCCTCATTTCTGCGCATGCCCAAAACCCGGGCAGCATAAGCGGAAAAGTCCAGGACCAGGCCACGGGCCAGCCCTTACCCTACGTTAATATAATTGTAAAAGATAATGGCACGGTCCTCACGGGCGGCATTACCGACGACAACGGCGATTTTACCGTAAAAGGCCTTCCGCTTAAAACACTAAGCGTAGAGTTTCAGTTCATGGGTTATAAAACCGTGGCAATGGAAGCGGCGCTGGACGGCAGCAACCCTTCCAAAAATTTCGGCATTCAGAAAATGACTGAAGAAGCTACCCAACTCAGCGAGGTAGAAATCGTAAAGGAAACATCGACGATAGAGCAGAAACTTGACCGGAAGGTAATTACCCTTGGTAAAGACCTTACTACAGCCGGCGGTACCGCTTCAGAGATCATGAACAACATACCATCGGTAAACGTAGACCAGGACGGTAATGTTTCGCTTCGTGGCAACCAGAACGTCCGCATCCTTGTAGACGGGCGCCCTACTAACATTGATGCCGCGCAATTGCTTAAGCAGATACCGGCGTCATCCATCAAAAAGATAGAGCTCATCACCAATCCGAGCGCAAAATATAACCCGGAAGGGATGTCGGGCATCATCAACATTGTGCTGCACAAAAACTCAAATGACGGGTTTAACGGCAATTTTAACTCGGGCGTAAACTTCGGTATCACGCCAAAGCTAAACAGCTCGCTTGATATGAACTACCGCAAGGGCAAAGTGAATTTCTTTGGCAACATTGGCACCAACATGGGTAAGCAGTTTAACGGCGGCCACGTGGAGCGTTTTGACGAAAGGGGTTCAAAGCAATTCATCGATGTGGTAAATGATAACAAAGGGGTTCTGGGCAAGATCGGCATGGACTTTTATATTGACGATCACAACACCCTTTCGGTATACACTAACCAAAATTACTTTACGGGAAATGCCGTGATCGGTACCGATATTTATTACAAACCGGCCGCCATGCAATTTGATATCTTCCAGCGCTCTTACCTGGATGGCGACAGCCGCAACAATACCTACAACCTTGCCTACAAGCACAAATTTGAAAAAGAAGGACACACGCTTGATTTTGAGACCAACTTTAACGACAGCAAGGACACACAGTATGTAAATTATTACAATACAACTACACAGCCATCGGCTTATAATTATTTTGACGACCTTGCAGATAAGCGCCAGAACCTGACGGCTAACCTGGATTACGTGAATCCGCTTAACGAGAAAAGCACACTTGAGCTGGGCGCTGAGGCAAGGATCTACCGTACTGATAACGATTATCTAACGAATAACCCTGCTTTTGATGCTGAACCGGAGCAGCAGAATGTGAACTATACTTATGATATGGACATTTATTCGGCTTACGGAACATTCGGACAGAAACTGGGCAAATTCAGCTACCAATTGGGTGCCAGGTTTGAAAGCTACAGGGTGAGCGCCAACTTTAACCGTGGGCTTCAGACGTTTAAAGACGATTATTTCCAAGTGTACCCTTCGGCATACCTTACCTATGCGCCTACGCAAAAGAACATGTACCAGCTGAGCTACAGCCGCCGTGTAGACAGGCCGAGCATCGACCAAACCAAGCTCGTTAGGGAGTTTGCTACGCCACTTGTTACCTCTTACGGAAACCCGTCACTAAGGCCGCAGTTCACCAACTCGGTAGAAGCCAACTATACACGGATGTTTGAAAACGGCTCGTCGCTGACCGGTGGTGTATACTACAGGTTCATTAATGACGAGATCAACCGCGTTCTGTATCCGAACGAGAGCACACCCAATGAGAACGACCAGATCATGAGCTTTGGCAACTTCTCGCACAACAATGCTTACGGATTTGAACTTTCATCCAACTATAAAATATTCAAATGGTGGGACATACAACCGGCTATCGATTTTTCAAGCATCCGTCAGCAGGGGCTTGTATCTGAACTTGTTGCAGGCACAACCGACCAATATGATTTTGTAACCCGCAAAATTACCGCAAATGCCTTTAACGCGAGGATGAACTCCAACTTCAGGGTAAACAAGCGCCTTAGCTTCCTGTTATTCGGGTTTTACCGCGGGCCGGTGAATGGGGTACAGAACAACAGCCACGAAATGTACAAGATCGACTCCGGCGCACGCTACTCGCTACTGAACGATGCGATGAGCATCAGCGTACGCTTTAACGATATGTTTAAAAATATGCATTACGGGTTCGACGGGCAGTACCCATGGCCGCAAGCCGGGCAGTTCGGGTGGGAAAGCCGCACGATTTACGTTGCCCTAAACTACAGGTTTGGCGGTGGCAAGAACCGTGCTATGGAGCGCAAACAGCGTGATGACAACACCAAGCAGGGCGGCGGCGGAATGTTCTAACCGTTCTGCTCTTTCACAACAGATGAATTATTGTTTTTCATAATTAGGTTTAGTAGTTTGCCGGCCCCGGGAGTAATTCCGGGGCCGGCTTTTTTATAGGGTTTCGCGTTCCGGGCTTTGGGTTTTGAGTTTCAGGTTTCGGGTTTCGGGTTGAAACCTCCCCCCCCATTCTCTGAAGGAGAGAGGAGTCAATGTGGTAGTGCCGAATTGATAATTGCGTGTGGCTCGCTTGTAGCCCGTGGCTGACAGCTAATAGCTATCTAAGGCAATATCTCAATCACCGCGTTTTCCTTCACGGCAGAGTACAATTCATCCACCTCGGCATTGGTTACAGCAATGCAGCCTGCGGTCCAGTCTTTCCAGCGGTGGAATTTGCCGATGTAACCACGCCCGTTGCGCAGCCCATGAATCTTGATATGTCCGCCAGGCGGTTTGCCCCATGAGGCGGCGTGGGTAATATCTTTGCCATTAGGGTAAGAGACCCCAAGGTTTTTATGGTAGGCGCTGTTCGGGTTTCGTTCATTGATCGTGTAAACACCCTCCGGAGTTTTGCAGTCGCCTTCAAACTCTTTGTGCCCGACAGGGTTTTTACCTAATGAAACGGTGTAGGTTTTCAGAAGGGAATTTCCGCTCCATGCTTCCATTCTTCTTTCGCTTTTATACACCACCAGCCTGTCGATAACCGACCCGTGCGGCAGCTTAGGCGATGGGTAAAAATAATACAGCGCAAGGCACACCGGGATTAAGAGAATCAGGAACAGCGTCATACGTAACTTCACGATATCGGTTTTTACAAATCTATACAAAAAGAAAATGCCCCCGTTTGCGGAGGCACTTGATATTTCGTTTGTCTGTTACCAGCGTATGATGGCGCTTCCCCATGTAAAGCCGCTCCCGAAGGCCGCAAGCACCACCAGGTCGCCACTTTTTATCTTACCCTGCTCCCATGCCTCGGTAAGGGCAATAGGGACAGAGGCCGCTGTGGTGTTGCCATACTTCATGATATTGTTGTATACCTTGTCATCGCTAAGCCCGAATTTCTGTTGGATGAACTGCGATATCCTGAGATTCGCCTGGTGAGGGATAAGCATATTGATATCCGCTACCTGCAGGTTATTCGCTTTAAGGCCTTCCATGATCACTTCGCTAAAACGGACTACAGCATTTTTAAACACGAACTGTCCGTTCATGTACGGATAATAGCTTTCGTCGTCAGGATTGTTATCGGCAATAATATCTGTTACCCAACGGCTGCCCATACCGGGAGCTATCAGTGAAAGTTCTTCAGCATGCTGGCCCTCAGAATGGAGATGTGTAGACAGGATTCCTTTCGTATTATCTTCTTCCCGCGAAAGAACCGCTGCTCCTGCCCCATCACCAAATATGACAGATACACCGCGTCCACGCGTGGTCATATCAAGCCCGGTAGAATGCAGTTCTGAACCGATGATCAGGATATTTTTGTACATTCCGGTTTTAATAAACTGGTCGGCCACAGAGAGTGCGTAGATAAATCCTGAACACTGGTTGCGTACATCGAGCGCTCCAACAGTGCGCTTCATGCCGAGGTCGCGCTGAACCAACACACCCGGTCCCGGAAAATAATAATCGGGGCTCAGGGTGGCAAATACGATAAAATCGATATCTTCCTTATCAAGGCCGGCGCGCTCAATCGCGATCTTTGCGGCTTTTACCCCCATGGTCGTAGTAGTGTCGCCATCGCCTTTCACTACATGCCGGCGTTCTTTTATTCCGGTACGCTCCTGGATCCACGCATCGTTGGTATCCATAATTTTAGAAAGGTCGTCGTTGGTTACAACGTTATCAGGGACATAGTAGCCGAGGCCGGTTATCTTAGAGTGGTACATGAATTGACTATTTTAATAAAAACAAGGGTGTAAAAATAAACATTCCGTAATAGTAAACCTTCGCAGCGCTACTATTTTGAAAGCTTCTTTGCAAAATTAACAGCGAGCCGCCATAACAGATTTAACCGGATTGACTTATCTTAGGCAAAATTTAGACCAACTTCAACACTATGAAACGTTTCGTTTACGCCGTGCTATTTACGGCATTAGTATGGCAGGCACAGGCACAGGAAAATGTTACCTATCAAAAACCGCCAAAGGAAATACTCGAACTGGTAGATGTACAGCGGGCGCCCTCGGTGAGTATGGATAGCAAAAAGCAGCACATGCTCCTATTGTACCGCAACGCTTACAAATCGCTGGCAGAGCTTAGTGAAGATGAAATGAAGCTTGGCGGGCTCCGGATCAACCCGAAAACGAACATATCAAGTACGCTTACTTATGTAAATAACATCCGCTACAAAAGGCTGCGCGATAAAGAACCGGTGCAGATAAGCGGTTTGCCTGCAAATCCACGGCTGGCCTATTTTACATGGTCGCCCGACGAAACCAAAGTAGCTTTTACTAATACAACCGAAACCGGTGTGGAAGCTTGGGTTCTTGATATCGCGACATTAAAGCTCACGCGAATTACTGAAGCGACGCTGAACGCCAATATCGGCAGCCCCATAAGCTGGCTAAAGGACAGCAAGACAATGCTTATAAAAATGCTGCCGGCCAACCGCGCACCACTTATCAATACCGCACAATCACTGCCTAATGGCCCGACCGTTACGGTTAGCGATGGCAGCAAAGCCCAGAACAGAACCTACCAGGATTTGTTAAAGAATAAGAACGACGAAGCGAACTTTGAAACGCTCGTAACTTCGGAACTCTATAAAGTTGGGTTGGATGGCACGAAAACCCTGTGGCGCGATGCTGCAATGCATTTGGGAGCTTCGGTTTCTCCTGACGGAAATTACGTAATGCTGAGCACGCTTAACAAACCGTTCTCTTACCTCGTAACCTATGAGCGTTTTCCCAGCACTATTGGCGTTTACGAGATTGGCGGAAAGCCCGCGGCTGTTGTGGCGCATAAGCCGTTAAATGAAGTGTTGCCAAAAGGATTTATGGCTGTGGAAAAAGGCAGGCGAAGCATCAGCTGGAGGGCAGATAAACCTGCAACACTATTCTGGGCGGAAGCGCTGGATGGCGGCGACCCCGAAGTAAAAACCGAATACCGCGATGAAGTATTTGAATGGCCTGCACCGTTTACCGGTGAAGCAAAAAGCCTTGTAAAGACGATTAACCGGTATGCAGGGATAATCTGGGGCAACGACAACATTGCACTTCTTTCCGACCGTTGGTGGAATACACGAAACTCTAAAAGTTACCTTTTCAACCCGTCTGACGCTGCGCAAAAGCCTGAAGTCATTTTTGACCTGAATTACCAGGACGTCTACAGCGATCCGGGTGATTTCGATACGAAACGAAACAGTTATGGCCGCTACGTACTGAATATTGAAGGTGATAACGCTTACCTGGTGGGTAGTGGTTTTACAGCAAAAGGGCAGTTTCCGTTTATCGACAAATACAATCTGAAAACGAAACAAAAGACGAGGCTGTACCAATCGCCTTACATCGATAAAAAGCTTACGCTCAACTCCCTGATCGACCCAAAGAAGGGCGATGTACTGGTACTCCTGGAATCGAAAAACGATTACCCGAACTACTACATAATGAACGTCCTAAAGAAAAATTCGAAGCCGCAACAGGTAACGTTTTTCGAGAATCCGTTCCTGAAGATTGCGGGCGTAAGCAAGGAAGTTATTAAGTACAAGCGTGCCGATGGCCTTGAGCTTTCGGGTACGCTGTATCTACCCGCGGGTTACGACAAGAAGAAAAAAGAAAAGCTCCCGATGTTCATGTGGGCATACCCCGCAGAGTTTAAAGACAAAAACAGCGCGTCGCAAAACACATCTAACCCCAACGATTTTACCTATCCCAATTACGGTTCGCCGGTATACTGGGTAACGCGTGGCTACGCAGTGCTGGACGATGCTGCGTTCCCTATTGTCGGTGAAGGAAAAACAGAGCCGAACGACACCTTTATCGAACAGTTGGTTGCCGATGCCAAAGCCGCAATAGATGCTGTAGACGCATTAGGATACATCGACAGGAACCGTGTGGCGGTTGGAGGGCACAGCTATGGCGCCTTTATGACGGCCAACCTGCTTACCCATTCCAACCTTTTTGCGGCTGGAATTGCACGAAGCGGTGCATACAACCGTACGCTTACCCCGTTCGGATTCCAGAGTGAAGAGCGCAATTACTGGGATGTACCGGCGGTGTATAACGAAATGTCTCCCTTTATGCATGCCGACAAGATGAAAACACCGCTGCTCCTCGTACACGGTGAAGCCGACAACAATCCCGGTACCTTTACGATGCAGAGTGAGCGTTACTTCAATGCACTAAAAGGATTTGGCGCGCCCGCGAGGCTGGTGCTTCTGCCGAAAGAAAGCCACGGCTACGCAGCCATAGAGAACATTTTGCATCTGTTATGGGAACAGGATCAATGGCTGGATAAATATGTGAAGAACCGCAAATGATTATTTAAATTATAAATTTTGAATTTTAAATGCTCTCGTCCCGAACTAAAAAATGCGGCGGTGACACATTCCTAAACAAATGATTCAAATAGAACGCACAAATTCTGAAAATAAAGATTTCCGGCTGCTGGTAACGGCGCTGGATAAAGACCTGGCAATACGCGATGGTGACGAGCACGCCTTCTTCGCACAATTCAATAAGATCGATGCTATTAAGCACGTGATTGTAGCTTACCACGAGGGTGCGGCAGTAGGTTGCGGGGCGTTTAAAGAATACAGTCCGGGCGCAGCGGAAATAAAGCGCATGTATGTTCCCCCCACAATTCGCGGGAAGGGTATTGCATCGGCCATACTGGCCGGGCTGGAGTACTGGGCTAAGGAAGAAGGCTATGCAAAATGCATCCTTGAAACCGGCAAGAAACAACCGGAGGCTATCGGGCTTTACAAGAAATGCGGCTATGCAATTATCCCGAATTACGGGCAATATGCCGGTGTGGAAAGCAGCGTCTGCTTTGAGAAAAATCTGTAATTATTAATTACTAAATATTAATTATCATTATGCTAACAGGTGTCGAACTTCTTTATAGCTAATTTTAGGTAATAACAAAAAACTAAAAAGCTATGGATTCGATAAACCAGCAACAACCCGAAGACAATTTTGAAGACCTGGTAGGAAAAGAAGGTATTGATAAGATCAAGGAAATCGCCAAATCGGCAAGTTCTTGTTTTTTCTGCACTAAGATCTCTACAGGCAAAGCCATCGAAACGCGCCCTATGTCGCCGCAGAAGATAGATGACCAGGGCAACTTTTGGTTCCTGAGCGCCAACGACTCACACAAGAATGCCCAGATACAGGAAGATCCGGCAGTACAGCTTATGTTTCAGGGCTCGGCGCATAGTGACTTTCTTACGCTGTATGGAAAAGCTTCGATCTCTGAGGACAAACAAAAGATTGAAGAGCTTTGGGACCCAATCCTTAAAGTATGGTTTACCGAAGGAAAGGACGATCCCCGCATATCGGTAATTAAGTTTACACCATCTGACGGATACTATTGGGACAATAAGCACGGCAACGCCATTGCGATGATAAAAACGGCCTTTGGCGCCATCGTCGGGCAAACGTATGATGACAGTATTGAGGGCCACGTAGCACCTTAATCAATAAGCTCCTTTAACGGGAGCTTATTTTTTACAAATACTGGATCATCTTATATATGAACGACCAGCCTTGAGCCTCCGTCAATATTTTTACCCCAGTTCTTTTCTATGTCTTTCACAGTAATGCTGATTGTGTCTATTCTTATTTTACCATTGGCCGCCAGTTCAAAAATTTCAGGCAATATCTCTGTAATTAAGGCCCGCATCTCTTCGCGGGTCCAGCTACCAAGGCCAGAGCCTGAAATCTGGATATCGGTGCCACGCAATATAGAAGAAGACAACGTGATAGTGTCTCCCGTCATTCCGCCTACCGTAATATAGCGGGTACGGTGCGAGAAGCCGCCATTTCCCTTCAGCGCCATAAGAATCGCTTCAGCGCTGGGACCCCACAAATAATCCATGACCACATCTATCGGATTTTGCTGGTGGACCTGGATGATCTGGCTTTTTAAAGCATCATTATCGCCGGTAAGGGTAATTATCTCATCGGCTCCGAGCAGCAACAAGTCTTCTAACGACTGCACATTCCTGCCGGTAGCGATGACCTTTTCAGCACCATAATATTTGGCAATTTGTACGGCAACCCTGCCCGTAACCCCGGTGGCTCCGTTTATAAGCACGGTTTGGCCCGCCTTAAGTCCCGCGCGGAACCGCAAAAGCCAGTGCCGAACCCATTACGGCATTTGGCAATGCGGCTGCGGTGGCATCGTCTAGGCTCGCGGGCACTTTCACCATCTTATCTTTTTCGATAACAGCTTTCTCGGCTATCATACCAGTTAAACCTATACCATATACCCTGGTGCCGTCCTCGAGGAAACCCACACCATCTCCCCCCACCACTTTTGCCCGCCACACTTCATTTTCGGTGGAGTAATGTTTGCCGCTGGCACGCATCTTGTCGAGATTTTTTACGGCAGATGCCTTTACCAGGCACAGTTGTCCGCTCTCGTTCTCGGGCCGGGGTTCGGGAAAATCCTCTACATATCGTGGCAATTCGCCTTTTTGGAATACTAGTGCTGCTTTCATGATTTAATGTTTCCGCAAAGCTACGGGGGCAGCGCTTTGGCTTCAATAACATTTGTTATCAATTACCTATCGGCTTTTAACCAGCTTGCTTTTGATGCGGCTGAGGTGTACGGTACTAATACCAAGGTAGGACGCAATGTAATGCTGAGGGACCCGCTGTACAATTTTCGGCCGGTTCTTGATGAGGTCGAGGTAGCGCTGCTGGGGTGTGTCGCGAATCGATGAAAAAAAATAGTTCATGTAATCGAATGTGCGGTCAAATATCCTGTTAATGTACATATCCCGAAGATGCGGGATCTCCTTAACCTCTTCAATGATTCTGTTAAAATCGTTTTTGGATATCCACCATAAGGTACACGGCTCTGTTGTCTCTATAAAAGCGGGGCTGGGAACATTCCTGATAACGCTTTCAATAGAGCCTACTATCTCGTGTTCGAAAAAGAACTGTGCGGTTACGTCCTTTCCGTTATTGTTGAACCATACCCGAATGCAGCCTTTTTCGATCAGGAACATTCTCTGCGACATCTCATTCTCCCTGAGAAGTATTGTGCGGGCGGGAACTTTGATCCGCTCAAAGCAGCTTACGTATTCGTCCCATTTTTGCTCGGGCAGCCGCAACCTTCCTTTAAATTCTTTAAACATGTCCTGGTTTTAATGGTAACAGGATATTTAACCGCAGTTTCTATCTGCCGCTTCGGCCTGCTCCAGAAGGCGTAGGGTGAGCGCAATGTCATCCAGCTCGTTTCGGCCTGCCTCTCTTATAGCATTTAGCAGATAGGTGAATTCGAACAACCGGTAAAAATCCGAACCGTTATAGCTGTGCTCTGCCATGCCGGCTGTCTCCCCTTCCGAAAAGAATTCGATCTTGCTGTTTAGGCCAAATGGCTTTTGTGCGTATAGTGCAACATTGTCGGCATCCGCCGCAAAACCACAGCTTTTTACAAAGTTTTCATAGCTGCCGCCATTATTAAAGTAGGTTATGATTTCGGGTAGGGTCATAATGTATTGTTTAGCGATGACGGCAGCATTTGCAGGAACGGCATCGCATTTAAATAGTTCAATGTTTCGTATTCAAGGCCAAGTTGCCTTATGTTAGCGTAATACTGCGAATGCCTTTCATAGTACATTTTTTCCGACTGTAAGAACCATGCTTTAGTCCCTAATTTCTCCGCAAGAAACCACTTTTCAATCAACCGTGCCGTCCGGCCGTTCCCATCTTCGAACGGATGGATTTTCACAAACACAAGATGTATCATCGAAGCAAAGAAAAAGCTTTCCGCAAATGTCAGGTGCATTTCAAGCAAAACAGAAAGATCGGCATAGAAACTTTGCATAGCGCTGTCTACTATTTCCGGAGATGCCGCTACATATTCAATTTTACCTTCGCCGGTAATCACAAACATATTACCCCTGCGAAGGCTCCCCCGTAGCGAAGGATGTAAAATATTTTTGGTGATAATATTGTGAACACGTTCGATATTTAAAGGCGTTAAGCTATTCCCGGCAGAAAAAGAATAGGCTTCATAAAGGTCGTCAATTTTTTGAGTGTAATCCGGTTCATACCTGACACCAAATCTTTTATGCTTTACAAAAGAGTCGATATCTATGTTTTCACCTTCTATCTTGGATGAAAAGACGGCCGATACCGAAGTATAAAAACTAAAATCTGAAGTGCTGAGTTCGCTCTCCCGGAGTCTATCAAATTTTGTCTTGACTGCAACGTCAAATCCGGACACATATTCGTCCAGTAAATTGCAGGGGATTATGGCTAACTGTTTATCCATATATCAAATGTAAAGGATTGTTTCTATTTAGAAACATTTTGTTTCTAAATGTGTCCTCAGCAACACCTGAAAAAACAAAAAACCTGCAGCTCGCACCGCAGGTTTTGTCTATTATCTCTCGTCTATTATCTAAACGTCTTACTTAATCAATTCAAAGCTTCTTTTTACAAACGCCGTAAGCTCCTCGCCTTTCAGCAGGTTCTGGCTGAGTTTCGCCAGGTCCAGCGCTTGTTTCACCAATGCCTCCTGATGCGATTTATCATCACTGTTCAATATATTGGTTGCCAGCTCGTGGTTGGTGTTCACCACAAGATTGTACATATCCGGGAAGCTGCCCATACCGAACATCCCGCCGCCGGTTTTGCTCATGTCCTTCATACGGCGCATAAATTCCGGCTGCGTGATCATAAATGGTGCTGCCTGGCTATCGAGAGCCTCAAGCTGTACCGTGTAGGTAGTTTTAGGCGCTACTTCTTCAACAACGGCTTTCAGCTTGTCTTTTTCCTCATCGCTCAGCTTTGATATCTGCTCCTCGTCCTTTTTGATAAGCTTATCAATATGATCGGCATCTACACGGGCAAAGGTCAGATTTTCGTTATCGGCTTCCAGTTTTTGGATCAGGTGCGAAACGATAGGTGAATCAAGCAGCAGCACTTCGTAGCCTTTATCTTTGGCAGCAGCGATATAGCTGTGCTGCGCATCTTTATCTGAAGCATACAATACTACCAACTTGCCGTCTTTATCGGTCTGGTTACCTTTCAGCTTTTCCTTAAGCTCTTCAAGGGTAAAGTATTTGTCATCTACCGTTGGGTAGAGTACAAACGCTCCGGCTTTCTCGTAGAATTTCGGCTCGCTTAGCATACCGTACTCCAGCACGATCTTGATATCGTTCCATTTCTTCTCGAAATCTTCACGGTTTTCACTGAACAGCGATTTAAGCTTGTCGGCTACTTTACGCGTGATATAGTTTGATATCTTCTTCACATTCCCATCCGCCTGCAGGTAGGAGCGCGACACGTTCAGCGGGATATCCGGGCTGTCTATCACACCGCGCAGCATGGTAAGGAACTCCGGTACAATACCCTCAACATTATCGGTAACAAATACCTGGTTCTGGTACAGCTGTATCTTATCTTTCTGCACCTGAAGGTCGGCCGATAGCTTAGGGAAGAACAGGATCCCGGTCAGGTTAAAAGGATAATCTACATTCAGGTGGATGTTGAAAAGTGGCTCCTCGAACTGCATTGGGTACAGCTCGCGGTAAAACGATTTATAATCTTCGTCTGTCAGGTCGCCAGGCTGTTTTGTCCATGCCGGCTCAGGATTGTTGATGATGTTGTCTACCTCAACCTCTTCCGCTTTAAAATCTTCGGGCGCATCGTCAGGAGTAGGAAGTGGTTCCTTGCGGGTACCAAATTTAATAGGCACCGGCATGAACTTGTTATATTTTTTCAGCAGCTCGCGAATGCGGTATTCTTCCAGGAACTCGGTTGAATCTTCAGCGATATGCAGGATAATCTCGGTACCGCGGTCGGTTTTGTCTGCCGGCTCCAATGTAAATTCAGGGCTGCCATCGCACACCCAGTGTACGGCAGGCTCATCTTTATAGGATTTGGTAATGATCTCGACTTTTTCAGCCACCATAAAAGCCGAATAGAAGCCAAGGCCGAAATGACCAATAATACCGGCATCTTTGGCCGAATCCTTATACTTCTCTAAAAATTCTTCGGCACCGGAAAAGGCAACCTGGTTAATGTATTTTTCAACCTCTTCGGCTGTCATACCTATACCCTGGTCAATGATGTGGAGCTTCTTGCCTTCCTTATCGATTTTCACTTCGATTATCGGGCTGCCATATTCTACTTTGGCTTCGCCTATACCGGTAAGGTGCTTTAGTTTCAGCGTGGCATCTGTGGCGTTGCTTACCAGCTCACGCAAAAAGATCTCGTGGTCGCTGTAAAGGAATTTCTTGATGAGTGGAAAGATGTTCTCTACCGAAACATTAATTTTTCCTGTTGTCATATTGTTTGCTTTTGTTGTTAAGATTGATGACTACGCTTTCTCAAAAGAAATACCAAATAAGCATTTGTGACAATTTGGCATTAAGCAAACAACAACCAAAGACAATCCGCTATATCCGGTTAAAGCGCAGTCAGGAAATTAATGACTTCCTCTAAAAGGGCTTCGTTTTCCTTCTTCACATCCTTAAAAATTATTTTTTTACTGATATAAGTGATTGCAACACCGGCATCAGAAACAGTAGCGCGCCAAGGCCGGCGGCTATTGTTTTACCCGGCAAAAATCGCAGTGGCACGACATTGTTATAGGCCAGAACCGCACCCAAAATGGAAGATCCAATCATAACCACATAGGATAGTAACGACCCCAGTTTTGAAGAATTTGCCGCATTGAGCTGAATTACAGCGGGAGTATGGTTGTGCCATCTGAGTGTTACCACAACTCCGATTTTATTGCCTTTCCGGATTTTAACCTCATGGTTCCATGTTGTTTCCGGAGGTGCTATTGGGCCTTCCGTAATGTCGTAGTCATTTCCAAATCTCTTTCCGAGTTCCTCTTTTATTTCCGAGGCCGCCTCCATTAATGCGAGTTCAGGGCTTACCTGCCCCACGATATCCAGATCATAACTTTTCATAACCAGTTTGTATAATGCTTAGACTGTAACAGAAACTAATCCGGCGGAAAAGATAAGTACTTTACGAACTCCTCTTTTTGCAGATGAACAAACGGCGCCCTTCCCCGGAATACCGGTGCTCTCTGACCAATTTTCGTTTCGACCCTTATCTTTAAAAAAGAGCAAAAAACGTTATGAGCGTGATAACACAATCCTGCTAATCTTAAAAAAAGCTCGTTTAAGAAAACATTAATACTTCACGGCAATACCGAAACAAACTTCGCAATTACAGTATGCATGGGGCCTATTCCGCCTGAAACCTTACATTATTAAACCCTGTTCCTGTTAAAAAATTGGTACGGTGCTTGTATGAATGGCAGTATCGGTTGTAACTTTATTCACCGAAACAAGAAAACAAAAAGCACACTACCATGAAAAAGTTTTTAATCCTTACCCTCATGATTGCAGGACTTGCGTCGTGTTCATCGCTTGATACCAAATCACAGTCGGGCATCAACGGCAACTGGACTATCAGCCAGGTCACTTATCCAAACTCAGATGTTATAAAGGTTACCTCATTTGATGTAGCCGACGCGAAGTGCCTTGAAGGGAGCACGTGGAAATTTGTTTCCAACAATAACAAAGGCGAGATGAATATCAACAAGGCGGGGTGCCCATCTTTCAGTAGCCCTATTGTATGGTCTGTAACCAAAGAGGGAAGTTTTACGCTAAAGATCACTGAAGGCGAAAAAGCAAAGCGCGTTACTCAGGGATACGTTCTGGCCGTACGCAACCAGAGCGCCACATCATTTCAGCTTGTAGACAACATCACGGTTGGCGGCAAGGCTACCGAAGTGGTTTATCAGTTCCAGAAAATGTAATTAATCAAATAGCACAAACTCATGAAAAAGATCAAGATCTGTTTACTGGCATTTACCGTATTAATAGGTACTGCCATCAGCTCGTGCGAAGCTGTAAAAAATACAAATAACACACAAAGAGGCGTGGGCATAGGCGCTGCCTCGGGTGCCGTGATAGGCGGCGTTATAGGGAATAACGTAGGCAAAGGCAATACTGCATTGGGCGCTATCATCGGTGGCGTGGTAGGCGGTACTGTGGGTGGCGTAATTGGCAACCGCATGGATAAGCAGGCCCGTAAAATAGACGAGCAGGTACCTGGCGCTAAAGTTGAGCGTGTAGGCGAAGGTATAAAGCTGACCCTCGGCGAAAATTCTGTTAGGTTCGACTTGAACAAGGCATCACTTACATCTACGGCCAAAGCAAACCTGGACAGGCTGGTACCTATTTTTAATGAATACCCTGACACCGACATCCAGATCTTCGGGTACACCGACAGCAGTGGTGCGGATGACTACAACCTGAAACTTAGCGAGCAGCGCGCACAAACAGTAAAAACTTATCTTGCAGGCAAAGGGCTGAAATCGAGCCGGTTTACCATAATTGGAAAAGGCGAGGCCGACCCTGTAGCAAGCAATGATACCAAAGAAGGCATGAGCCAGAACAGGCGTGTTGAATTTGCCATTACTGCCAATGAGAAAATGGTGGAAGATGCCAAAAAAGAAGCCGGACAATAATCCGGCTCCTATAAAATAAGTTCTAAAAGCTGCCATGTGGCAGCTTTTTTATTTTAGCGCCAGTCGTTATCAGACCTGCCTTTACCCAGGTAAAAAGTAAAGCCTGCAGAGAGGTTAAACATCTTTCCGTTGAACGACATCTGGGCGTTATCCGCGTTGTTGGGATACGTTCCGTCAAAATTGAAGTGTTGTGTCACGTTTAGTATGAATGATGCGTCCAGATTGAATGTAAGCTGCTCTGTAATGTAAATTTGCGGCGTGAGGCCCACGATCACATTCCCTATATTATCAACGCCATCATTGATGTTGGAAGTAAGGGCGGAATAACCCAACCCGGCGTGCGCAAGCAGGTTGCCATAGCCATTGGTATAGTCGGGCACCATGAGCGTGCGACCGAGATTGTGTACTCCTTCAACTGAAAACCTGCTGTATGTGGTGCCCCCGTTTGCCGGAAGCGAAGGATCGAATTTGTCATGGCCATAGCTAACTTTAACGCCCCAAAGCTCGTCCCACATGTATCGTGCACCGATATCAAAATGGCTAAATCCCTGAATTGTTGGCGGGGTGGCGGAGTTCATCCCGTACATTGCCTCAATAGAATATTGCGGCTCAGCTTTCTGGGCGTTACACAAAAACGACAAAAGCAGTGCCGTAGCACCAACAAACTTTTTCATAGAGTTAATTTTGGTGCAAAAGTATTTCCCTTAAAACAATGTTAAAAATATGTTATACAATTTTTAACAAAATTACAACAGATTGCCTTAGAGCCTAATGGCAAATAATGTTTATAGATAGTTCTGCCTGTATTCTTAAATTTTTCATAATGCATTACGCCGTAGGTATATTACCGTGTCAATTGGTAACGATATCCCCTTTAAATTGAATATTTTTGTGATCTATTTCTATCGGAATTATGCTTGCAGTTAAAAATGTGTCATTCGGTTATACCGAAAAAACCATTCTCCACAATATAAGCTTCAATGTACGCACAGGGCGGAACATTGCTGTGATTGGCGAAAGCGGATGCGGCAAGAGCACGCTGCTTAAACTGATATACGGATTATTCGACCTTGAGCATGGCGAAATTACCTTTAAGGGCGAACCAGTGCTCGGCCCTAAACATCACCTAATACCGGGGATGCCCTATATGAAATACCTGGCGCAGGATTTTGACCTGATGCCCTATACTACCGCAGCCGAAAATGTGGGTGCCTTCCTATCCAATTTCTATCCGGAAGAAAAGCAGCAGCGCATCATTGAGCTATTGCAGGTTGTAGAAATGCAGGAGTTTGCCAACGTAAAGGCGAAACACCTTAGCGGCGGGCAGCAACAGCGTATTGCACTGGCCAAGGTGCTGGCCAATGAGCCACAAGTGCTGCTTCTTGACGAACCCTTTAGCCACATTGATAATTTCAGGAAAAACGCGCTGAGGCGAAACCTTTTTGCTTATCTGAAACAAAAGAACATTACCTGTATCGTTGCTACCCATGACAGTACTGACGCCCTTTCTTTTGCCGATGAAACCATTGTGCTAAAGGCAGGCCAGGTACTTGACATGGCGCCGTCAAAAGAGGTTTATTTTAACCCAAAAGACAAATATACTGCATCGCTCTTTGGCGAAGTTAACGAAATAAAGCTCGAATTGCTAACCTTTACCGATAAGCACGACGAGACTGTTCTTATCTATCCGCACCAACTGACGGTGGCTGCTGACGGGCCGCTGAAAGTAGTGGTAAAACAATGCTATTTTAAGGGCAGCCGCTATCTTGTAAAATCAGCGCTGGGGAGGCAGGTAATATTTTTTGAGCACATCCGCGAAATACCGGCGGGAACCGAAGTAAGCCTTGGCGTGAACCCGCAGGCTTTTGGCTAACCTTTTTATAGCAACGCAAACTCATGACGCTTTCATTAGAAACCCCTGCCCTGCTTTTTTCGGCCACATCGCTAATTTTGCTTGCCTATACCAACCGTTTCCTAACCATTGCCGGCATTGTGCGTGGGCTGAAAGTAAGTTATGAGCAAAACCGCAACAAAAGCATATTGGTCGAGATCAAAAACCTTAACCTGCGCCTGACACTAATACGCCACATGCAGATGTATGGTGTGCTAAGCCTTTTCTTTTCGGTGTTTGCCATGGCGCTGCTGTTCACCGGCTTTAACGACTGGGGTGCCTATATGTTCGGGCTCAGTTTGTTGCTGCTGCTCGCGTCGTTGGCGGTATCGTTCTGGGAAATAAGTATTTCGGTAAAAGCGCTGCGCGTGCACCTTAGCGACCTGATAGAGGAAGCGAAAGAAACTACATAATGATCCAGAGCAATACGGGCTTACTGCTTTTCTGAAGCATTGCATCCAACTCTACCATAAAAGCGTCTGAGACTGCGGGGCATCCCCAGCTTAACGGCGAATAGCGCGGATATATCTCTTCCTCCTCTACAGCATCCCGGATATTATCCAACCACCCGTTTGTATCGTGGTAGTAAAGCTCTGCTAAGAAGTTGTACAATTATTATGAATAATTTTCACTTTCTGAGCCATATAACAAACAATCCTTATCTTTGCCCGCTTTTATTTTTACAGAAATGAATAATAATAATAATAATATACTTAAAGGGGTTGCCCTTGTAGGCCTTGGGGCCACCAGCTACGGAATGCTGGCTACATTTGTAAAACTTGCTTATGGCGAAGGTTATACAACGGCAGAGGTAACCACTTCACAATTCATACTCGGGATTATCGGTATGCTGCTGATCAATGCATTTCAGAAATCCCGAAAAGGTACCGCTGTGGTTAAAGCGACTTCAAAAGATATCAAACAGCTAATGCTGGCAGGTTCTTCATTGGGTATGACCAGTATTTTCTATTACCTTGCTGTAAAATACATACCTGTTTCTATCGGCATTGTCCTTTTGATGCAAACCGTCTGGATGGGCGTAGTGCTCGAATGGATCCTTACGCGCAAGGCTCCGTCAGGGCGTAAGGTCATTGCGGTGCTGATCGTGCTTGGCGGGACAGTTCTTGCCACTAACCTTGTAGAAAGCACTTCGTTGCCCGATTGGCGCGGGGTGGCATGGGGGCTCGCCGCAGCAGCATCGTTTACAACGACTATGTTTACCTCAAGCAAAATTGCAACCCATCTATCGTCTGCGCAGCGAAGCCTTTTCATGCTGCTTGGCGGGGCGGTTTTGGTTTTTGCTTTTGCGGCATATACCTTTCCCGGAACGTTCAACTTTGACATTTTCCTGAAATGGGGCATCTTCCTTGCGGTATTTGGTACGATTATTCCGCCTGTACTCATGAACGCAGGCTTCCCCCACACCGGTATAGGGCTGGGCAGTATCGTTTCTTCTTTAGAGCTTCCTGTTTCGGTTACCATGGCTTTCGTTATACTTAACGAAAAGGTAACAGCGCTGCAATGGAGTGGTATCGCACTCATAATTGCAGCCATTGTAATTATGAATATTAACACACAAGGTAAAGGGCAAATTCATTAACTTTGGTTAAAACCAAAGGATTATGGCCCTACCCTGGCATCTTTACCTCATGGCCGGCATCTACATTCTGGCCGGACTTAATCATTTCCGGGTACCGCACATCTATGCGCGGATGATTCCCCCATCGCTTCCCTCACCTGCACTTTTAGGCAAGCTAAGCGGCGCCGCTGAAATATTGTTAGGCATACTGCTCTGCATTCCGGCCTGCACACAGGCCGCAGCCTTTGGCCTTATAATTCTTCTCATCTCGGTATTTCCTGCCAACGTGTATATGTACACGAATAAGGAAGCATCGCTCGGCCTGCCCAAATGGCTCCGGTTGCTGCGGCTTCCACTACAGCTGGTGCTCATATGGTGGGCGTGGCATTACGTGCATACATTTCAATAGTGCGCATCCAAACCCTTATATGGTATAAATTTTGAATAACTTTACGACTCCCAACCAAGGGAGTTTTTTTTTATACTTATCCTCTAATGAAAAAATCACTAGTATTACTGCTGTTGTTTCTTTCTGCAACAGTTTTTGCCCAGGACATCAACGGAAAATGGAACGGCCTGCTGAAGTTTACGGGCGGGCAGCTCAGGCTTTCGATAAACATTACAAAAACGGCCACCGGCTACAGCGCCACCATGGACAGCCCGGACCAGGGCGCGGCAGGCATTCCCGTTACTACAATTACTTTCGCTAACAATGATCTTATGTTTGCCATCCCCGCCGGCGGAATAGAATACAAAGGCAAGTACGACGGCAAGGGATTTACAGGGACGTTTTCCCAAAACGGCTTTGCCATTCCACTTACGCTGGGACGCGAGGAAGTCGAACTCGTAAAAGTAAAACGCCCGCAGGATCCTGCCCAGCCTTATCCATACCGCGAAGAGGAAGTCGCTTTTCAAAGTGGAAACATAAAACTTTCCGGCACACTTACCCTGCCTGCCAAAGAGGGTGTTTATCCTGCCGTGGTGCTTATTACGGGCAGCGGGCCGCAAAACCGGGATGAGGAATTGATGGACCACCGCCCCTTCCTGGTGTTGGCCGACTACCTTACCCGAAACGGAATTGCCGTACTACGCTATGATGACCGCGGTGTTGCCAAAAGCGAAGGCAACTTTGAAACCGCAACCACTGAGGATTTTGCCGATGATGCCGCGGCGGCCTTTAAATACCTGAACAGCCGCAAGGATATCAATAAGAAAAAGATCGGGCTTATTGGCCACAGCGAAGGTGGTATCATCGCTCCAATGGTAGCGGTTGAAAATCCGGAAGTAGCATTCATTGTCCTCATGGCAGGCACTGCCATTCCCGGAGATGACCTCATGATGCTGCAAAGCTATAGCATTGGAAAGGCCGGCGGAATGCCCGAAGAAGAACTGAAAAAGCTTTCGGCGATAAACAGGCAGGCTTACAATATTATTAAACAGGAACGCAATCCACGCGATGTGGAAAGCAAGCTTAACCAGCTTTATGCTGCAGAGCTGAAACCGGTTCTTACCCTGCAAAACCTGCCTGCTGAAAAAGTGCAGGAATACATTGATATGCAGGTAAACACGCTGACCTCGCCGTGGTATATGAATTTTATTAAATACGATCCCGCACCCACCCTTGCAAAGGTAAAATGCCCCATCCTTGCCATAAACGGCGATAAGGACCTGCAAGTTTCTGCTAAAGCGAACCTTCCGGCAATAACCCGCGCCACCGAAAAGGGCGGAAACAAAAGGGTTACGGTAATATCGCTGCCCGGGCTCAACCACCTTTTCCAGGAAGCAGCCACCGGCCAGCCTTCGGAATATGCCAAAATAGAACAAACCATTTCGCCCATAGCACTGGCAGAAATACAGGGATGGGTACAAAAACAGGTAAAATAATTTGAAAAAGCTGTAACAATGCAGCGCTTTTCTCTTCTAATAGATACACTAAACGTTAAAAATGAAACGATTTTTTTATTCGGCTGCACTATTGCTGGCTGTGCTTTCGGCGAATGCCCAAAAAACGAATGAGGTAAAGGTTGCGATAGACCTTAAGAACGTTACCGATGACAAAGTGATGGTAACCGTAACCCCGCCCGCGATGACAGAAGCTACAACTACTTATTATATCCCTAAGATTGTTCCGGGTACTTATTCTGAAGACAACTATGGGAAAATGGTCGAAAACCTGAAGGCATACGACAAAAACGGAAAAGAGCTTACAGTGGCCCGCGCCGACGATAACTCCTGGAAGATACAGGATGCCAAAAAGCTGGCAAAAGTTACTTACCTGGTAAATGACACCTATGATTCAGAGGGCAACGGTGGTAAGGATAAGATATTCTCGCCTGCCGGCACTAATATTCTGGCCAACGAAAACTTCGTATTGAACATGCATGGCTTTGTTGGTTATTTTGACGGAAAGGGCGAAGTACCCTATACGCTTACAGTTTCGCACCCTGCCACGCTTTGGGCGGCTACATCCCTGATCGATACCGATAAAGTTGACGACAACGATGTGTTTGCGTCGCCCAGGTATGCGGATGTCGTAGATCATCCTATAATGTACTCTAAGCCGGACTACACCACCTTTACGGTAGACGGAATGGAGATACTCATCAGCGTTTATTCCCCGCATGGCGCAATTACCGCCAAAGGCATCACTCCCGAAATGGAAAAGATGATGCGTGCGCAGAAGAAATTCCTGGGCAGCTTCAACACCACAAAAAAATACAGTGTGCTGCTATACATGTCGGATATGGAAAAACCGGATGCGCGTGGCTTTGGAGCCCTTGAGCACAATACTTCTACTACGGTAGTTATGCCCGAGGCTATGCCGATGGAAGAGCTTATCCCGATGCTGAAAGACGTGGTATCTCACGAATTCTTCCACATCGTAACACCGCTGAATATCCACTCTAAAGAGATACAGTATTTTAACTTCAACACTCCTAAGATGTCTGAACACCTTTGGATGTATGAAGGGATTACCGAATATTTTGCGCAGATGTTCCAGGTTAACCAGGGGCTTATCAGCGAAGACGAGTTTTTTGAGCGTATCGCCGGGAAAATAGCACAGGCGAAAAGCTTTGACGATACGATGCCTTTCACTACCATGAGCCGCAACGTGCTTCAGGAGCCATACAAAAGCTCTTACAACAACGTGTACGAGAAAGGTGCGCTTATTGCCATGTGCCTTGACATCCAGCTTCGCGAAAGCAGCAACGGGCAGCGCGGCATATTACAGCTGATGAAAGACCTGGCAAAAGAATACGGCGCAGGCAAACCCTTTAATGACGAAGACCTTTTTGCGCGGGTAACGGCATTGGGCGGGCCTGAGATCGGGAAATTCCTTTCAACCTACGTGGCAGGAAATACACCCATACCTTACGACCAGTATTTTGCAAAGGTTGGCGTTACTAAAACCATGATAAAAAAGAGCGGATCGGCATTCCTGAAAAACCAGCAGGAACCTTACATCACGGTAAACCCAAACACCAAAGAGATCATCGTATTGCCGGTTGCCGAGCAGGAAAATGTTTTCTACAAGACGCTTGGCATGAAAGGCGGCGATGTTATCGTGTCGGTAAACGGTACGGCATACAACCTGGATAACATTTATGACCTCATTATGGGCAGTATGGGCTGGAAAGACGGTGACGCTATCACTGTAAAAATCAAACGTGCCGGCAAAGAGCAAACCCTGACCGGGAAGGTGAGCCTTCCGGTTGAAGAAATTGAAGGCTATCATGCAACCGATGCTTCAAAAGCTACATTGCGAAATGCATGGCTGAAAGGATAATTTATTATATTTGTGAACAGTAATCCAGCTAATATGAAAACATTATTCACTTTTGCACTGCTTTTTGTCGGCATGGCAGCATTTGCCAACAATGACAATAATACTAACCCGGCCGAAACCGAAAAAAACGCACACAACGCTAAATCATCGGTTGCCGTAACTTCCCGAAAAGAGGCTGCGGCGCCCCGGTATAAAGAACCGAAGCAGCAGGCCCGGATGGCAGAGCAAAAGCCACCCTGCACAACAGCGGTAGATACGCGGTTCGGGATTAGCGATGCATTCGTAGAGTTTGTGAACAAAAGCAATCTGAAGCTGGTAAAATACCTGTTGGCTGATTGACAAAATCCATTATCATATAAAAGCTGCCTTAACGGGCAGCTTTTTTTATTAATAGCATTCTTATTAACAACATATTAAAAATCAGTGTATATTTGAGAAAACCATCAGCTATGAAAAAAATATTACTCGCATTGAGCGTGTTTTTTACAATCACACTTAGCGCCCAGGTGGCGCAACAACCTGCAAACACCTGCCCAAATGCACAATCATTATGCAGTTCGCTGGGTATACCATTTCCTAATACAATTAATTCACCCGCAGCAACAGCCGGACCGGATTATGCCTGTCTTGGTTCGCAACCTAACCCCTTCTGGTTCATAGTTCCAATCTCGCAGTCAGGATCGCTTCGTCTTTACATGTCACAACAATCTAATACAGGTTCCCCGCTTGATATTGACTATATAATATATGGCCCTTACAGTCAGGGACTTGGCAATTGCGCATCCCTTACTACGAATAAAATAAAGGGTTGTAGCTTTTCTACCGCAGCAACAGAAACCGTTATGCTGAATAACGTTTATGCGGGAGAGTATTATATTCTCATGGTTACCAATTACTCAAACCTGGCAGGGAATATCACAATATTGGACGGTATGAGCACTGCGCAGATTAATTGTCAGGGTTTTAGGATGCAGGCATTTCTGGACGATAACAATAATGGTGTGAAAGATGCTTCGGAATCTAACTTCTTTCTTGGAACTTTCACGGTTGAAGAAAACAACAGCGGAGTAATACACCACTACGCCGATACCGATGGAATTGTAAATGTATATGACGATATCGCGACCAACACCTACGATTTTACGTTTAGTGTGCTGCCGGAATACGCGCCTTATTTTCAGGTCAATTCCGCAGGATACCAAAATGTACCGGTAAACAGCGCATCCAATTTCCAGACCTATAATTTTCCGGTAGTACCCGTTAGTGCCTTTACAGACCTGCGCGTAAATATTATACCGCTTTCGCCCCCAAGGCCTGGATTTACGTTCAAAAATAAAATACTGCTTACTAATCTGAGTACTACTCCAAAATCAGGTATACTGACATTTACCAAAGATCCGCTTACACAGATAACCAATACATTCGGTACAGTTGTAACAACCACTTCAACAGGGTTTGACTACAACTACCAAAACCTGATGCCGCTTTCAAGTACTGCTATTGATGTGGAAATGGCGCTACCTGCCAGCGTTACCTCGGGAACATTGCTTACCACTACCGCCTCTACCGATATTTTGGCAGATGAAATAAGCCCGGTAAATAACACTGCCTCCAGTGTGCAAACCGTTGTTGCATCCTACGACCCTAACGACAAGACTGAAGCTCACGGCAGACAAATTGTTTCATCTCAATTTGCGGCAGGTGATTACCTGTACTACATGGTACGTTTCCAGAATACCGGTACAACCTATGCGGAGTTTGTAACGCTTACCGACCAGCTTGACAGCCAGCTTAACGCCGGAACCCTGGAAGTGATAAGGGCAAGTCATCCGTATACGATGGACAGGGTGGGCAGCCTGGTAACATGGAGATTTGACAACATTTTCCTGAACCCCGAAAGTATCGACGAACCTGGAAGCCATGGTTATATTTATTTCAGGGTAAAGCCACTCGTTACTACGCCTGGCACCGTGATACCAAACAATGTAAACATCTACTTCGACTACAATCCCGCAGTAACCACTAATACGTGGCAGACTGAATTTGTAACTGCCCTGGGCAATCAGGCATTTGCATCTGATTCCTTTATGCTGTATCCAAATCCCGCTAAATCCCGCATTACTATAGAGGATGGAAACGTAATGTTGCAGTCGGCACGCATTTATGACATTACCGGAAAATTGGTAGCCGTTAAGGATAAAATCAGCTCTACCTCAGCTACGATAGATGTTGCGGGGCTGGCAAGCGGCGCGTATTTTACCGAGATTACATCAACAGCCGGCGAGCGTATCGTCAAGAAGCTCATCATTAAATAATACCCGGTACGACATAGCAAAGCTGCCTTAAAGGGCAGCTTTTTGCTTTATGCCAGTCCTTAAATTTTTAGTATTTTGCGGCGAAATTTAATCGTAACCAAACCATGAAAAAACTGATTGTTGCGCTTGCTGCCACCGCTGCACTAACCGTGGCCTGCAACAAAGAAGAACACAAAGACGCCAACCTGCATATCAC
The DNA here is from genome assembly GCA_021151665.1 of Flavobacteriaceae bacterium. Classification (GTDB taxonomy): domain Bacteria; phylum Bacteroidota; class Bacteroidia; order Flavobacteriales; family Flavobacteriaceae; genus Flavobacterium. Next base: position 8,600 of record JAGKWW010000019.1, on the reverse strand, counting down.
CGGAACCATCAAGGGACTAAAACAGGGTAAACTATACATTCAGCAGCTTAAGGACACCGCGCTGGTAGCACTCGATACTATTGTTATCAATGGGAATTCGGATTTTGAGAGCTACCTGAAGATAGATTCTCCGGAAATGCTTTACATGTTCCTTGATCGCGGCCAGACGAATTCAGTAGATAATAACCTGCCGTTTTTTGCAGAGCCGGGGGAAATGAAAATAGAAACGGGCAACGAGCAATTTTTTGCGAATGCGAAGATTACAGGTTCTGAGAACCAGAAAGCCTACGAAGACTTCCTGAAAATAAAATCGCGCTTTACCAGCCAGAACCTGGACCTGGTAAAGAAAAGCATCGAAGCTACCAAAGACGGCAATGTAGCAGTACTGGATAGCGTGAGGGTGAGCCAGGACCGCCTGATGGCACGCCGCTACCTGTATACAGTAAATTTTGCGCTTTCACACAGCAATAAAGAGATCGCGCCTTATCTTGCCCTGGCGGAGATTTACGACATTAAAAATGTAAAATACCTGGATACCATTGCCAATAGCATGACGCCTAAAGTGGCAAAATCGCTTTATGGAAAAGAACTGAAAGCTTATATTGCCGACCGGAAGAAAGCGCAGCAAACTCAGATGCAATAAAATCTAGAAAAAAAGTGAAATACCTGCCAGCAATAAGCTTTAAAATATTCACGCTGTTGCTGACGGGTATTTTCTTTGGATGCCAACCCGCTATCATTACCGGAAAATATAAATCCTACACTCCGTTACTTAGCACTGAAATTTACACTATTGGTAACACACTTACTGTAAGGAAGGACAGCTCTTATACTTACACTACGTGCTCATCGGTTTCAGAAGGTAACTGGCGAGTAAAGGGAGATTCCTTATATCTTTATTGTTCTAGTTTCAGGTACCGGATAGATAGCCTAAACACTAGTGAAACACGTTGCCGGGATACAGAGGCATTCAACATCACGCGAAATAAGCTATTACAGCGTATCAAGCTTAAAAAAATAGGGTATGCATATAACGCATTAAAGAAACAGGATTAAAAAACAAAAACCGCTTAGTTTCCTAAGCGGTTTTTTTATTGAGCCGATAGAGGGACTCGAACCCACGACCTGCTGATTACAAATCAGCTGCTCTAGCCAGCTGAGCTACACCGGCGTCTCAATACGAGTGCAAATATAATCTTGAGTTTGAAATTTCCAAAGAAAAACCTGCACTTTTTACTGATTTTTTTTGTTTACAAGGCGTTCACTTTGTCTACCAGCATTTTAGCAGATTCCTCAAGTTCTTTGCTGATCTGGCTGAAGTGTGCTTTCTTATTCTCTACGTTTTTCTGGTTCAGTTTCTTGATAAGGCCGTCAAAAACTGAGATCGCCTCATCTACCAAAGCTTCTGATTTTTCAGACGGTTTGCCAATTGTTGTCATTTCCCAGATGTACACTGCTTCGATGATGTCGCCAAGTACGAAATTGATATCCTTCTTTAGATTTCTTACGCTTGCCATTTTTTATTACAATTTAGTTTGTTTGCAAAGTTACGATATTACAGCGAAAGCCTTGTTACGAAATATGAATTTCGAGTAAGGTGGCTTCGCCGTTAAGCTCAAAGCGATGCAATCCCGCAGGAACCAGGATAGTGTCGCCCTTTTTAAAGCTATAGCTGCCTTCAGCACAGGTAACACTATAAGCTCCATCGGTACAGATAAAGACCCGGAAACTGCTCCCATCATTTTCCAATACAGTATTGCCGGATAATGGCAAATAGCTGGTGGTAAAATAAGGGCAATCAACCATCACGTTCGCGGCATTCTGCACTTCGGCATACTGCTTTTGTGTATCGGTAGTATTGTAGTTCATGGCATCAAGCGCTTGTTCTACGTGAAGTTCGCGCGAATTGCCATTGGCATCTACCCTGTCCCAGTCGTATATACGATACGTAATGTCCGAAGTCTGCTGTATCTCAGCAATCACGATGCCGGCCCCTATGGCATGTATGGTTCCCGTTTCAAGGAAGAAAACATCACCTTTTTTTACCGGCACTTCATTAAGTATCTCGATCAGGTTTTTGTCTTCAAGATGCTTCAGGTATTCCTCCGGGCTTGATTTGTGCTTAAACCCTACAATGATGCGCGCGCCCTCATCGGCCTGCATCACATACCACATTTCGGTTTTACCGAAGGAATTATGGCGCTTCTTTGCCAATTCATCATTAGGGTGCACCTGTATGGAAAGGTCATCCCTTGCATCAAGGAATTTAAACAGCAGCGGAAACTGCTTACCGAAGCGTTCGTGTATTTTCTTTCCGAGAAGCTCGTCGGGATATTGCCCGATAAGCTCATCCAGCGGCCTGCCCGAGTATTCTCCGTTGCTAACTATACTTACATCGCCAGGCACTGCTGAAAGTTCCCAGCTTTCGCCCGTGGTTTCAGTAGGCAAATTATGTTTGCCGAGGTCGGTTTTCAGCTTTGTGCCGCCCCATATCCTGTCTTTTAATATCGGTTCAAAAACCAGTGGGTATAGTTTCATATTATTGTCCTTTGTAGGTTACAAAATTTCGTGGCGTTTCATACAGCACCACCTCAATATCTTTATCCGCAGCAATATGTGGGCGGAGCCTGTTCCATATTACGACAGCAATGTTTTCTGCTGTGGGGTTAAGACCTTTAAAATCGGGCACGTCGAGGTTAAGGTTTTTATGGTCGAATGCTTCTTCCACATATTCCTCGATAAGGTCTTTCAAAATTTTCATATCCATCACATAGCCCGTTTCAGGGTCTATTTCGCCGGTAACACTAACAATAAGCTCGTAGTTATGCCCGTGAAAATTAGCGTTGTTGCATTTCCCGAAAACGTCATTATTCCTCGCATCATCCCAATCGGGGCGATACAAACGGTGTGCTGCATTAAAATGCGCCTGCCTGCTTACGGTAACCCTCATAGCTTATGGTCTTCAAGGTAATGGTAAAACTCATCAAATATGATCCTGAACCAAACCGTGTACGTTTCGGGATACTGCTTCATATCTTCTCTCACCTCTTCTATCCCCATCCATTTCCAGCTTTCCGCCTCCTCCGGATTGATGTTAGGTTCTCCATCATAATACCCTATCATTACATGGTCAAGCTCATGTTCTGTAAGGCCGTTGTCAAAAGGGGCCTTGTAAATAAAGGAGAAAAGCTCTTTAAGGGGAGCTGCAAATCCCATTTCTTCCTTCAGCCTTCTTGTACCCGCCTCGATATTGCTTTCACCAACGCGCTGGTGGCTGCAGCAGGTGTTTGTCCATAATAATGGAGAATGATATTTGTGGGCAGCCCTTTGCTGGAGCATCACCTCATTTTTCGAATTCAGGATAAACACGGAGAATGCCCTGTGGAGCATCGCCTTTTCGTGTGCCTCCATCTTTGGCATCACACCTACCTGTTCATCCTGTTGGTTTACCAGTATTACGTTTTCTTCCATATTGGTTATTAGTCTTCAAAAATAAGAAAATCTTTATGTAACGAAAGCCGTTTAACGTTATATAAAGACAAAGCTGCCTTTTAAGACAGCTTCGATTTATGTTTACGGCAGGCATCGCTGCAATATTTAACCTCATCCCAGCAACGTTCCCACTTTTTCCGCCATGTAAATTCCCTCCCGCAGGCCTCGCACGGCTTTGACGGAAGATAGGATTTATTTCCGCGGAAGGTATTTTTCATAGCTGTTAATGTCAATCTTTGCTTTCAGGTCGCCCAGCAAACTGTACAGCCCAAAGAAAGTCCTGTTCACGTAGATAAAATGCTTAGAGCCACGGTTCCCGTTCATTTTGCGAAGGGTTTTGTCATTAGCAAATTTCTCACTCAGTGCAGCAATCTGGTCGGCAAAAGTAGTGTCGGCAAAATCAAAGGTTTCCACCTGAAATGGCTGTGTAAAAACAGTAAGCAGCTCATGGAAAATATTGGCAAAGAAATCAGCTTCCGCTTTGGTATCTTCCGGTTTAAGTATCTCCAGCTCGAGTAACTTGTTTCGGAATATTGCATCATTCTGTAGGTTTTCAGGATCTGCCAGTTCGAAATACGGTACATAAAAATCATCCGGGATGCGTTTCATGCAACCAAAGTCTATCGCGATCAGTTCACCTTCCCCATTCACAAGAAAGTTTCCGGGATGCGGGTCGGCGTGAAAGTTTTTCAGTCCATGTATCTGGAACATATAAAAATCCCAGAGCGCCTGCCCTACCGCATTTCGTTTTTCCTGCGAAACCTCGTTACGGCAAAAATCGGAAAGGTGAATGCCATTCATCCAGTCCATCGTGATAATCTTTTCGCACGAAAGCTCAGGGTAATATTTTGGAAAACGGATACCGCGCAAATGTGCGCAGGCCGCCCTCACGGCTTCGCTTTGCTGAAGTTCCAGCGAGTAATCAGTTTCTTCTATCAGCTTGCCTTCCACCTCATCAAAATATTCGTCGGAGGTTCCCTGAAGATTGAACATCCGTATAGCGATGGGCTTCACCAGGGCAATATCTGTCCCGATGCTCTCGCGTACACCGGGATACTGTATTTTTACCGCAAGGTCCTTACCATTCTTCCTTGCCTTGTGCACCTGACCGATGCTCGCCGCGTTTACCGAGTCAGCTGAGAATTCATCGAACAGCACATGAGGCTCGCAGCCGAAATATTTTTTAAACGTTTTCATAACCAGCGGGGCAGAAAGTGGCGGAACCGAAAACTGGCTGAGCGAAAACTTCTCGACATACGATTGCGGCAGCAGGTTTTTTTCCATGCTGAGCATCTGCGCAACTTTCAGCGCGCTGCCTTTCAATTCTTTGAGCCCGTCATAAATATCGGCGGCATTTTCCTGATGGAGCGTGTCCTTGCTCAGGTCTGGGTTAACCACCTTTTTGCTATAATATTTCAGGTAATTACCTCCTACTTTTACACCTGTAGTCACGAGCTTGGCTACCCTTTCCACTTTGTTGGTGGGAATCGAATCGAGCTTCTTCATCAGGCGGTGAATTTTTCCTTCCAGAGGAATTTACCCAGGTCGAAAATGCTTTGAAGTGGCGTATTGTACACCAGATCGGCCGAGGCTTTCACTGATTTTTCGATATAAATATCGGTCTTTTCAAAACCGGCAGAGGTATCTTCTAGCCAGAATTTAATAATAGAAAGGAACTGGAGCCAGGCGCCCTCCTCTAAGGCTTTGCCCTGTGCCCTGTCTGCGCGCTCATTTTTCAGGTCGAAAGGCTTATCCAATACCTGCCCCGCAAATTGCAGGAACTCTTTCCGAAGGCCTTTCAGGCGGGATAATGCCTGTATACTTTTGCCATCTTCCAACAGCCATGTAACGAAGCTCCGGTTGGCCGTAGCCATTTCGAAAAACGTGAAGTAGAACGCTGCGAGCTTCTGGAGCCCGTCATATTCATGGAAGGCCGGAGATGCGTGCAATGCTACAAGCGAATGGTTGAACATTTCGGTAAAATAGGCGCGCTCCAGCGAATCGAACGAACTGAAGAAGGCATAAAAATCGGCTTCCTCAAATCCGTTATCCTTTGCGAACTTGTAAACCGTTGCCGGCCTTTTTCCCTGCATCAGGCAGTAATCGCTATACAGGGTGATAAGACGGTCTTTATCTATGGGTTTTGACTTTTTAACAGCCATAATAAGTGCTTTAAGTTATAGCACAAATTTACGGCACATTCCGCTGAAAAGCCGCTGAACATGTGTTAATACTTTTGGCTTTCAGAAGATTATCCCTAATCAGGATTTGAGATTATTTTAAGGCTTCTGCACATTTGAGCGCGCATTTTTCACCATCGATGGCAGCCGAAATAATACCGCCCGCATAGCCAGCCCCTTCGCCGCACGGATACAGGCCTTTTACCTGTACATGCTCAAGGGTTTCGTTATCGCGGGGAATGCGCACCGGCGACGAAGTGCGTGATTCAGGCGCATGCAATATTGCGTCATTAGTAAGGTAGCCACGCATCGATTTACCAAAGTCGACAAAGCCCTGACGCAGGGTTTGGGTGATAAACCCCGGAAAAACCTGCCCTAATTCTACAGAGGTTGTACCCGGCACATAAGACGTTTTCGGGATATCTGCCGAAAGTTTGCTTTGGGTAAAGTCTACCATCCGTTGGGCGGGTACGCGCTGGGTTTCTCCGGCAAGATGCCATGCACGCTGCTCTATGCTTTTTTGGAATTCTAATCCGGCAAGGGCGCCGAACTTTGCAAATGGCTTAAAATCTTCAAGTTTTAATTCGACCACAATACCGGAGTTTGCCGTAGCCTGGTCGCGTTTGGAGGGCGACCATCCGTTGGTAACCACCTCGCCGGGGCTGGTAGCACAAGGAGCGATAACACCACCCGGACACATACAGAACGAGTACATCCCCCTGCCCTGCACCTGCTTTACAATCGCATAAGGCGCGGGCGGAAGAAATTCGCCACGGCCATCAAACCCGCAGCTGTATTGTATGCTGTCGATAAGGCTTTGAGGATGCTCGGCGCGTACGCCCAGCGCAAAAGGCTTGGCTTCGATGTATATCTTCTTCCTGTCGAGGAGCTCAAAAATATCCCGGGCAGAATGGCCTGTTGCGAGTATTACCTGCTTTGCGCGGATACTATCGCCCGATTGTGTAGCCACGCCTTCTATTTTGTTATCTTTTACAAGGATATCGGTCACCCGGGTATCAAAAAGCACCTGCCCGCCAAACTCGATGACTTTTTCGCGCATCGCTTTGATGATGCCCGGCAGTTTGTTGGTACCGATGTGCGGATGTGCCTCCACCAAAATATCGGGTGAAGCGCCAAAAGCTACAAACAGCCGCAGTATCCGGTCTACATCGCCACGCTTTTTGCTTCGGGTGTAGAGTTTACCATCGGAGTACGTACCCGCGCCGCCTTCGCCAAAGCAATAGTTGGAATCTTCATCTACCACATGGTCGCGGTTGATGGCCTTGAGATCGCGCCTGCGCTGCTGTACGTCTTTACCGCGTTCCAAAACAATGGGCTTTAGTCCGAGCTCGATAAGCTGCAATGCGGCAAACAAACCGGCAGGGCCTGCGCCAATCACAATTACCTCCCGTGCATTGGAAACATCTTTATACTCCGGTAGCGGAATAGTAGATTCAGAAAACTCCTCATTATGATACACAGCCACCTTCAGGTTGACCTTCACCGCTTTCTGGCGCGCATCGATAGACCGCTTTAGTATGGCAACATGGCGCACCTCTTCGGAGCGAATCTGCATGAGTTTTGCAACATGGGTAGTCAGAAGATCTTGGTTTGCAGCTACCTCGGGGGCAACCTGTATCTGGAGTTCTCTCGGCATGGGGCAAAATTAAGTATTATTTATTGCTTTCTAAAAATGCTCGTGCATCGAATGCGTAAAGCGCAAACGATGCAAGCCAGTGCTCACCCTCATAGTTGCCGTCAGTTATAGCCGGAAATGAATAGGACATATGTGCATCAGCCAAAACTTTTAGGTGCCCTAATCGTTTGGGGTACAGCCTCGCCAATTCATACAGGTTCCACGCCCGGCTAAAGTTGAGCCCGTCCAGATGCACTAAATGTCCATCGGTACGATCGGAAACTTTACCGGGTTCCCATGTAAAATTCTTTTTAAAGAGCTGAGGAGCGAAGTTTTTAAGCCAACTCAGGAAACCCTTAGTTCCCAGTGAATACTCCATTATGCGTATTTCTTCCATACAAGGCGAAAGAAAGTCGGTACCGTTTGGTTCATATGCAAAGGGACAGTCTTTGTCATTACCAAACAAACGTACGGCATTGTTCATAATACTTTCCTGGAGCGGCAAATATTTAATACTTGCAGCGTATTGCCACGCAAGTGACATTCCAAAAGCAGTATTTGTATGGGTCCCAACACGTATGGGATAGTTTAGTTTCGGCAGGAATTCCATATACCGTTCTACGATTAGCTCGGAAAGCGGTTGTAAATTTTCTGCCAGCTCGATGGCAAACTCTTCCTCTCCCGCCAGTTCATTTAGCTCTTGTTGTAATTTCAGCAGCCAAGCCCACCCATACGTGCGCTCAAAAGATTTTTCATGCTTTTTATTGAGATAGGCTACTTCGGCTGCGATATTCTCTTTTGAAAGGTTGATGCGCAGTTTCTTTATGATCTCCTCGCGGTTAGCCAACTGCGGGGAATGTTTCAGCAGGTAGACCAGGCTCCAGTGGCCGTGAACCGAGGAATGCCAGTCGAAACACCCATAGAAGGCAGGGTGCAGTTTTTTCGGGTTGGCCACTTCGGTACTGTCGGCCAGGAGCTGGCTTGGCTTGTTCGGGTATTCCTGCTGCAGGCATTTCAACGGAAGTGCGGCAAGGCGGTTGGCCTGTTCTGTGGTGAGTTGCTGGGAAAAGCCTATTAGTGACAGCTGAAGGAAATAAAGAGCAATGGTATATTTTAGCATAGTAAATTTTTTAAAACCTGCATCTCGTCTGCGCTCGATGAGACAGCACGTGCGACCTATGAATAAAGAGGTTATTACTGTAAATATAATAAACGCTATCTTTGGAATATCATTCGCCTGAGAAGATGAGAAAAATAAAAATGATCTGGGATTTCCGCGGGCCTGCATCGGC
>JAGKWW010000071.1 GCA_021151665.1 Flavobacteriaceae bacterium | reverse complement strand
ACTCTAAACTAACCTCCCCACTTCCTCCTCAGATTCTTCGAGATGCTGAATTCCTCGCGGGAGGCGAAGTCGGCGTGGGCGCGTTGCGAAAGCTCCTCGGCCAGCAGGCACCGCTGCTCAAAATAATCCCGGAAGAATGACAACACTTTCGGGATTGTCAGGCTTTCATAGAACTCGCCGTAATGCCCCGCAATGATCTTCTTGAAAAGGAACGTCAGGTCGCTTACCTTCAGGCTGTAAAACGTATCGACCACCTCCTGGGCACACAGCTCGATCTGGTCTTCGGTCATGGGCTTGTTCAGATTCAGTATTGCGTTGAGGTACACCAGCCACGCCATGACGAACCCACGGGCAAAATCCGTCCCCCGTTCGCGCTGTACCAGGCCGAGTGTGGGGGCGGCGGCTTCCATGGCCTGGGCAACGGTGGTGAGCTTGCCGGCATGGCGCATGCAGTTAGCGGGGCTGTAAACGCTCAGCAATCTTTCGGCGGAAATCGTCGCTGTACTGCACGCGGCTTCCTGCTTTTGTTGGGGTAGCGTCATTTTGCTTTAGGTCAAAAAATCCTTTCCAGCCCTTGCCCATGCTTTGCCGGATAATGGCTATGGCCTGTGCCTCGCCGGTGGCAGCTAAGGCCGAAAGCTCCATCAGGGCTGCCTGTTCGCTCTCGGCGCTGCGGTACCGGAAGCTGTGTTCCTTGCGGCGGTAGGCCTTCCATTGCTGCCAGGCTTCGGCAAAGGCGGCAGAGGGCCAGGGGAGCAGGGCAGCGGTTTTTCCTCCCGAACCCACCTTTTCCGGAGCAGCTTCATTTTCATTTTCATTTTCAACTCCATTTTCAACTCCATTTTCAATTCCAATTCCATTTACAGCGTTTGCTGTGGTGTTTGCTGATGTATTTGCCGTAGCAAATTCTTTTTCTTTTGGCTTAGCCGATGTAGTATTCCTTATCTTATCGTTGGTAGCCTTACCGCCGTTTTTCCCTGCAACGGCGCGCTTTTGCGACAACCCGTTATCGTTTACCATACGTTCGCTGTACAACACATCGCCCTCAATTTTCAGCACGCCCTCTGAGACCAGCTCGGTCAGGGGGCCGATGACTTCCTTGCTGTCAAACGCGCTCAGGCGGGCAATCTGCACAGCAAAATTCTGAACGGTATTCTCATTTTGGCGGAACTTTTGCCGCAGCAACATTTTGCCGTATTCCTGCTCTTTGTGCATCAGGCACATGATGGTTACCATCATGCCGTGGGCGGCGGGCGAACACATCTTAAGGCGCGTGTTGTTCATCCAGTCGTCTACATACAGCGGCAGGTAGGGCTGGTTGGAAAGCGCCATTAAACCCTTACAAGGTTATCAATTATCACGTTGTTATATGTGCCTTTGGAGCCCGAGATGTGGAACTCCAGTTCGGCGACATCGCCCGGCAGGAAGCCGCCAAGCTTATCGATATCTGTACCTAACGCAGAAGGGTAAAAAATGCGGTTGCCGCCTTCTTGCTCAAAATGCAGCTGCTGCACGGCAATGCCTGTTTTGGTGGTCTTTACTTCGCCAATGGCGGTAATGATGCCTTTTATTTTGTAGTTCATGATAGTAATGTTTTGGCCCGTACCACAAGCCCTCCCGGATATGGGAGGGAAGCGGCAGGTTTTTTTAGTTGATAGTATTTTTAGCTTGCTGTTGTTTCGGCTTGCTGTTTTTCTTCGGACATCGGACTCCCGACCTCTGACGCATTAGCTTCTGCATCGGACATCGGACTCCCGACCTCCGACACCGGACCTCCGACCTCCGTCTTCTCCAAAACCCTCACGTTCTGGAAGCACAGGCGGTTGGCGATGTGGTTAAAGTCGAGCGTACCTATTTCGCGCTGCGTGAGTTTGTTGTACACTACCGCGGGCGCAAGGTTGGCCAGCGCGTGAAAGAAGTCGGATGCATTGCCGTTGTCTTCCAGTTCGGTTATCGCAATGCCGTCTTCACTTCCTTCAAAAAGCGTCTGCAGCCTGCTGAGTATCTTAAGGGTATATTCCTGTTGTTTTGATTCCATGACTTGTAATTTCTAGTGGTGCTACTTTATTAGTTATACAGTTTTGCAGCTACGTCCTGCGCTACCAGGTTGTTGTATTGGATGCCCGAGTTTTTCGAGATCTTGCCCTCGAGGGTTACGGTTACCTCAATTTCGTCGTTCTCCTTAAAGGCGGCAATATCGTCCATGCGTCGTCCGCGGAATTCGATAAAGGCACGCTGCCTGTGGTCGGGCACCAGGGTTACAACTTTTTTCTCGTGGCCCGCGGTGTTGCGGAATTCAATGCTTTCAATAGTTCCTGTGATTTTCATGATTAAAAAAGAATGATGTTAGTAAGAGAAGTCTTTTTGGCTGGAAGTCCGAAGCCGGATGTCTGGGGGTCCGAGGTCCGAAGTCGGAAGTCCGAAGAATTGGGGGTGTTCAGTGTTCAGTGTTTAGTGTTTAGTGTTCAGTGCTCAGTGCTCAGTGCTCGGTTCGTCTGTTTACTGATCACTGCCGACCGTGAATTGTAAACTGATCACTGCTAACTGATCACTGTCAACTGCATTTCCACTTCCTCTTTCAGGCGCAGCAGCAGTTTTGCTTTTTGCGAAAGGAGCTCCTGCCGCAGCGCGCGCAGCTGTGCAAGGTCTTTTTCGCGGCGGCTTTCCTGCCGGAAGATGCTGTAGAAGGGGAGCGACTGTACAAGGGCGATCTCGCTGTCGCATTCGCCGATGCGTGCTACCATTTTCTCTATTTGCCTGAAGGTTGTTTTCATAATTTAACTGGTAGAAAAATCCCTGTTATTCGTTGTACTTAAACCGGCGGTCACTCCTGAAGTGCATTATTGCATTATGTGTTAGTTCGCTCACCGGCTCTTTAATGATCTTCAATCCGGTGTCTGCCGGTGCAGGGCGCTTTGCTCGTAGTTCGTAAAGCCTGGCATACAAGGCGCGTAGCTCTTTTCTGAGGACCGCCAGGTTAGCTTCAATCATGGTGGCATTTTCAACTTCATGTGTGGCCCTGAACGATCTCATATAATAAGTATAAGATGATTTTACCGCCTCTAAAACATTTATTTCGTGTAATATTTGGCTTATTAAGTCCAATGTTATACCTTTGTTGAAATATCTGTTGCAAAGATATGTGCAATATTCCACATTTCAAAACATAGAACAGTATTTTTTTCGCAGTAGCGGAAAAAGTTATCAACAGTTAACACAAAGGCTTGTAAAATGGAAGGATTCGAAATAAAGCAGCGGCGGGAGCAAATGGGGCTTACGCAGAAGGAGTTGGGCGATCTCATCGGCGCTAGTCGGGAAACAATAATCAATTACGAAAAAGGGAAGCCTATCCCGAAATCGAAAAGTGAAATATTAAACAAAGTGCTTGATCCCGAAAGCGAATACCATAAGCCTGTAAGGGGCATGCAGGTGGTAAAGCCCGCCGAAGATTACCATAATAAGAACGGTAACCGCTTTATGGAGCTGCCCAACGGACAGTATTATATGTTGATGCCGTTGGCGGAGTTTAATGTGCAGGCCGGCTTTCTGGGCAACTACCAGGATACCGATTTCCTGATGGACCTGGGCCAGCACGGCATCGTGGTAGATAAGCCGCTGCAGGGGCGGTATGTGGCGTTCCGCGTAAACGGCGACAGTATGGACGATGGTTCCAGCAATGCCATAAGCCGCAACTGCATTGTAACCACGCGCGAGCTGCAGCGCCATCACTGGGCCGATAAGCTCAGGTTTAAAGATTTCCCGTACTGGGTTATCTACACCACGCAAAGCCGCATGCCGCTACTCAAAGAAATCATTGAGCACAATACCGAGGAGGGCTACATTACCTGCCATTCGCTGAACGATAGCCCCGAATACTCCGACTTCCGCTTAAACATCGACGAGGTGCAGGCGCTGTTCTATGTGATCGACGTAAACAAGAGCGTGAGCAATAAGCTGAGTTATTGATGTCGGAAGTCGGAAGTCGGATGTTGGAAGTGCGCGGATGTTGTCACGCTGAGCAGGCCGCGCCTCAACCACCTCTCAGAAGGAGAGGGGAGCAGAACCAAGTCTTTGTGATACTTCGCGCCTTCTTTGCGATTGTTTGTGAAATCTGATCAACCACATAGACACATAGGCCTACCACATACGCAATTGATTAGTGTAAATTAGTGAAATTCGCATCCGAGACCTTTGCGCCTCATTGAGAAGAATTTAACCATTGATAAAAAATTAACCACATAGGTACAAAAGTCTTACTAACGCAACTATCAAAATAAAAATCCGCAGGCATCACTCCCCGCGGATTTCTTTATAAAAAGTGCTATTAGTCTAACAGTCTAAAATTCCAATCGTCTAACAATCTAAGATCTATTTTACCACCAGCTTCTGCACAGCTTCTTTCCCACCGCAAGCTACTTTCACAAAATACATCCCGCTTTTCAGCGCAGATATATCTACCGAAGTCTGCTGCTGCAGGGTTGCATTAGCTACCGTTTTGCCAAGAATGTCGGTAATGGTGGCGGTGCCTGTTTCTCCGTTCAGGTTCAGGTGTACGGTGCCATTGGCCGGATTCGGGTACAGGCTGAAGAGTGATAAAGATGAGTTGTCTATACCCATTGGCTGCATTACGGTTGTGGTTACGGTATTTGTTACAACCGCAGGGTTGTAATCAAAGTAAATACTGGCTGTGGCCTGCATGCTTTCACCCAGCTGGATGCCGCTCACAGGCTTAATCCGGTACGAAATATAGCCATGGCTTCCGGGTTCGTTATCTTGTTCGGCGGGTAGGTTGATGTTCTCGAACAGGAACGTTACTTTATTGCCATTGCGCTGCACCACCGGCGCATAATCGGATGCCACGAAGCGGAAGCTGTTCCAGTCAAGGTTGGCGTCAAGAGTGGTTTCTACCCGCACGCGGATTGCACTTGCTGTACCTGTATTCTGGAAACGGATGGTGTAGTTAAGGTCGTTTGCTGTTTGTGCCGGGGTAATGGCAGCGCCTTGTGCAACATTGATATCATTCGGGTCATACGAATTTACAACCGTCTGGTTCAGCACATAGGTATTGTTCTCGGGTGTGGCATCTACTCCGGGAGCAGTAATGGCGGCCACATAGTTTAGTATTATACCCGAGTCTGCCACGGGCGGCTGGGCCACGGTAAAGGAAATGGGCAATGTCGTGGTGGATTCAAAAGGAGTAAGGCTGCCCAGCGTGGCGGTAAGAGTGTTCCCTGAAATGGTCCATCCGGGTATGCTGCCCACCGGGGTAACCTTACTGCTGTCGAACTGAAGAGTAGCGGTAACGTTGTTCACGGGTACCGCGCCGGCAGCCATGACAGCTACGTAAGAAGCTATAAATCCGGGGCGTGCCTCACTTACGGGTACCAGCGTTATCGATAGGTCTTGTGTTGCCGCGGCAGGCGCAGCGCAAAAATTGGCAGACTGCTCTGTTCCTCCCGACGGAAAGTTGACACTCACCGCAGCCGGAGATACAGATGCAACACCGGGAATTCCACCCTCTATGCTTATAGAACCCTGCCCGTCGGGAAGGTTGGTAAATACAAAAGAACCGTTTACCAGGGGCGCATAAATGGTTTGGCCACCACCCGTATAAACCGCCTGGCCGCCATTTACTCCATATACCGGGTTACTGCAGCCACTGTTATTACTGTCAAAATTTATATCTCCCACAAAACGGTTGTCGGAGCATGTAGTGTCGGGTGTGATGTTCAGCACCGATGTCTTGTAGCAGTCTGTACCATACCTTGCCCCGATATAAAGAGTGGATGCTGTACCGGTGTATCCCTGGGGATAGGATATCGCATTAATTTCATATTCAGCATCAAAAGGTGTCGCGAAAAAGTTAATGGCCATTTCGGTGTCTCCCTGCGAAATGGTATTGATAAGAGAGGCAAACTCCGAGGGGCTAATTGAATATATTCCATCGGCGTTGCTATCGCAGGCATTCAGACTGTAACTCGCAGCTACCTGTTTCCAAAGTACCTTTACAGTGAGCGTATCGGTAAAATAACAACTGCCGTTGGCCACGCGTACAAACACCTGCTGTTCAAAAGGTACCGTATTTATAAACGCTTCAGGTGTGGCTATGGCATTTATGCCGGCCTGCGCATCGGACAGATTGGTATGGTAGCTAACCGTTGTACCGGGCGCGAGCGCGGCAAAATCATTGAATATGGTTGTAAGGTTTGTCGGCGCAATACCGTCTGGGGTAGTGTCGCAGGTTTCCAGGATTGCCGCTGTAGTCCCTCCGGGGCCTATAGTAATGTTTTGCGGGACATCGGGGCCGGTGCACATGGTAGTGCCATGCAGGTAAATCGTAGCGCTTTGTACCAGGACTGTGCCGGCCGGAAGCTGTGTCCCTGTTCCGTTAAGCCCTGTAAAGTAAGCGTAACCCATGTAATCCGGCAACTCATAAGAGCCGCACGCCGTGATATAACCAGGAACCTGCAAACTGGGTATCGGAACGATGGTTACTACAAAAGAGGTCTCGACGTTGCAACCCGGCGCATACACATATAAAATCTGCGATTGTAAAATGGCTGTCCCGGGCGGTATTATCGTACCCGAGCCATTGGGCCCCGTGTAATAGTTTCCGAAACTAAGCGCCGGTAGCACGTAGCTCTGGCAGGACATCACATTCGGTATATCCGCCGGTATTTCGCCTATAAACAGTAAAACGCTGCCGGTCACCCAAGTGTTGTTAGACCATTGTTTTACCCGGTAATAGATCTGCTCACTGTTCCCGGCGCTGATGTAATAGTCGAAATCATTTATTATGTTAATACCCGCATTTGCGTCGGCGGCGGAATGATGGAATGTTATCTGGTAACTGTCAGCCGGCAAAGGCTGGGCGGCCATTATCTGTATCTGTGCGTCGGTATACAGGTTAAAAATGGCTAATCCGTTCCAGGCTCCGTCATTATAATCGCATTCGTAGATAGCAGGGAGCTGCGGCGCAACCTGGGCAATACCCGCTGTGGTAAGCAACAGCATAAGGGCAGTTAGTAATTTGTGTTTCATAGTTTGGTTTTTTTTAGTCCGAATATACACATTTAACTAATCCGCAAAAGCAGAAACTTTAGGGTTTAACAATTATGGAATCAAGGCTACTCCGGTTATCCGCCCGGTCTGCGTTATCCGTGTTCCAATCCCATCAAATCGAAAATTTAAAATTCATCACTTAAAATAGTAACCTATTTTCCCTATTTTTGAAAAGCACAAAAAAATCGGCAGCAAATACTGATGATAATGCAAAGGCGCCTGCCCTAAAACCATACCTTTTCTATGGAAACAAAATTTGACGACAGCGTACTGGGCCGCGCCCGCGTACAGGACACCCCCGAACTCGAAGCCTACTATAAAGAGCTCGAAGGCCTTGGCGCCGGCGCCCTCTGGACGGTAGCCAACGATATAGAGCCTTGGGAGCCACGCACTTCATCGGTGCCCATGCTTTGGCGCTATGACGACCTGCGCGAACTGGTGCTGAAAAGCAGCGAACTGGTAACGCCCGAGCAGGCCGGCCGCCGCGTGGTGTACCTGGTAAACGACAAACGCCGCGATGTGAGTGCTGCCGTAGGCTGGCTCTACACGGGCATACAGGTAACCCGCCCCGGCGAAAGCACCTCGGCACACCGGCACCGCGCCTCGGCACTCCGCTTTATTATGGAGGGCCAAAAGGGCTATACCGTGGTAGATGGCAATAAGATAATGCTGGAGGTCAATGACTTTGTGATAACGCCCAACAGCACATGGCACGAGCATGGCGTGGAAGCTGACGGGCAAACCTGCATCTGGCAGGACGGGCTTGATATTCCGCTTGTAAATGCGCTGGAGGCAAACGACTATGCGGTGTATGACGGTAAACAGCCGTTGGTAAAGCCCGTGAATTATTCGCCGATGAGCTATACCACTGCCGGACTCATCCCTGCCGATAACGCCTGGGACAAGCCGTACTCACCGCTATTCAAATACTCCTGGAGCAAGGTGTACCCTGCATTGCTGGAAGCGGCACAGGTGCAGGAAGGTTCGCCGTACGATGGCATCCTGATGCACTATACCAATCCGCTGACGGGAGGTCACGTGATGCAGACCATGGGCGCCTCGATGCAGTTGCTTCGGGCGGGCGAGCATACCCTTGCACACCGCCATACGGGTTCGTTTGTGTATCAATGTGCAAAGGGTAGGGGATATTCGGTTATTGCAGGCAAGCGGTTCGACTGGAAAGAGCGCGATATTTTCTGCGTACCGTCGTGGGCGTACCATGAACACGTAAACCTTTCGGATACCGAAGATGCCTGCCTGTTTTCGTTTCACGACCTACCGGTTATAGAGTCGCTTGGGCTGTACCAGGAGATGGCGCACCCGGAGGGAAGGCAACACGTGGTTTAGGGTGATGAGTTTAGAGTTTAGGGTTTAGTAGGCAGTGATCAGCAATCAGGCTCTTCAAGCTCAGCATGACAACCTGCGCTTTGACAGGCTCAGGATGACAACGCTGAACGAGCCTCTCGACTGCGCTCGAGGTGACAACCCTTGCTTCGACAAGCTCAGCATGACAACCTGAAACCTGGAACCCGAAACCCGAAACCCTGAACTCTCCCCTTAGCCCTGACCGCGCCGGTATCCTGTGGCGAGGAACGAGCCGCAGATAAAGGCAAGGGCAGGACAAGGCTGCGGAAAATGCGCCTGCGATGGCTGCTACCAATAATTATTTTAAATGATGAATTTTAAATTTTGAATTAGTTGTTCCACAGAGATGCGCGGAGAAGGAACAGAGATGCGCGGAGATGCTTCGACAAGCTCAGCATGACAACACGCGCTTCGACAAGCTCAACATGACAACCCGCGCTTCGACAGGCTCAGCAGGACAACGCTAATCCGCCTCTCGACTGCGCTTGAGGTGACAACACGAAACCTGAAAACCCGAAACCCGGGATCATATAAACAGATAAACAATCAACATATAAACTTACCCAACACATAAACCCTAATGAAACTTGTAACCTATCGCATCAATCATACTCCCGGAAGGCTGGGCTTTGTAGACGAACACATGGTCATAGATGCCCATAAGCTGGGTGAAATAAAGAACAGTCCGCTGCCCCATAACATGCTCGACTTTATCGACCTGGGCATCGACGGTATCAACCACGCGGTGCAGCTCCTGAATACCGCTACCAAAGAGGAATTGCTGGACTGCTCGCTTCCACTTGGCAACGTAACCCTGATGGCGCCAATACCGCGTCCGCGAAAGAATATCTTTGGCATTGGGCTGAACTATACCGAGCACGTGGCAGAAAGTGCGCGGACACTCGATACATCGAAAGAGCTTCCGCAGCAGCCGGTGATCTTTTCGAAGCCGCCAAGTGCTGTGATCGGTACCGAGGAGAATATCATCCATAACCAGAAGATCACGCAGCAGCTGGACTGGGAGGTAGAACTTGCGGTGATCATCGGTAAGCGTGGCAAGAACGTTCCCAAAGAAAACGCGATGGACTACGTGTACGGCTACACGATCATTAATGACATCTCGGCGCGCGATTGCCGCCGTGCAGGCCAGTGGATTGTGAGCAAAGGGCAGGACACCTTTGCGCCTATGGGCCCGGTGCTGGTAACCCGCGACGCGATTGCCGACCCGCAGAACCTGAACCTTTCGCTGAAAGTGAACGGCGTGGAGAAGCAGAACTCCAACACCAAATATATGCTGTTCAATATCGCGGAACTGATACACGACCTCAGCACCGTATTCACCCTGGAGGCAGGCGATATCATTGCAACCGGAACCCCGGCGGGTGTTGGTGCGGGCCGCAGCCCGCAGGAATGGATGTGGCCGGGCGATGTGGTAGAAGCCACCGTAGAGCACATCGGTACGCTGAAGAACTATGTAGTGGACAGCGAGGAAAGAACAGATAATTAGATAATAGACGTAGGATAATAGACATTGGAAAACAAACCGCCCTTCTCTTCGTGGAGAGGAGGAGGTTTTGACGAATTTACTTATACACAGACATGAAAAAATACCGTATCGGGCAGATCGTGCCCAGCTCAAATATTACAATGGAAACGGAAATCCCGGCGTTGTTCCGCGCGCGCGAAAGTGTGGCGCCGGAGCGCTTTACCTTCCATTCCAGCCGTATGCGCATGAAAAAGGTAACCAAGGAAGAACTCGAAGCCATGGATGCCCAAAGCCTGAAATGCGCGCAGGAACTCAGCGATGCCCGTGTAGATGTAATGGGGTATGCCTGCCTTGTCGCGATTATGAGCATGGGCCGCGGTTACCATTGCGTAAGCGAAACCAACCTGCATGAAGAAACCATAAAGAATGATGCGCCCGCCCCGGTAGTTACCAGTGCCGGAGCGCTCATCAACGGACTGAAAGTTTTGGGAGCCAAAAAAGTGGCAGTGATCACTCCGTATATGAAGCCGCTTACGCAACTGGTGGTAGACTATATAGAGCACCAGGGATTTGAGGTGGTGGATTCTATTGCGCTTGAGATTCCGGACAACCTGGAGGTGGCCGCGCAGGACCCGATGAACCTGCTCGATATTTACAAGCGCCTGAACCTTGAGGGTGTAGATGTGCTGGTCGCTTCGGCGTGCGTGCAGATGCCATCGCTGGAAGCTATAGATGCTATAGAGAAAGAGACAGGCATACCGGTAACTTCTGCTGCGGTGTGCACCACTTACGAAATGCTGAAAAAGCTTGGCCTGGATACCAGAGTGCCAATGGGTGGCGCACTGCTGAGCGGAAAGTACTGAGATTTATTTTGTCAGAAGTCCGAGGTCGGAAGTCTGAGGTCCGAGGTCGGAAGTCCGAGGTCCGATGTCGGATGTTCGATGTCTGAGGTCTAACTACTCAATTCTAAAATCTAAAATCTGAAATCTTAGATATATTTTTTAGCCCATCGCTTGCACATTCTTTAAAGGCATTTCCTGCTGTCCGCTGTATCTCCCTGCGTTGCACTTCGGGAGGATGCCGTTGCCATCAGGGCTAAGGGAAAGCTTTGGGGATTTTGTTTCAGGTTTCAGGTTGTCATGCTGAGCTTGTCGAAGCAAGGGTTGTCACCTCGAGCGCAGTCGAGAGGCGGACTTGGGGTTGTCATGCTGAGCCTGCCGGGCATCCATCTGAAGTGCAGCAAAGGCCTTCGGCTTTGTGGCGTTAAGCAAATCGGGAGCGAAGGCGTAAAAAGATTTAGTGTCTGAGCGATAGCGAGTTTAAATCTTTTAGCCGTAGCGAACGATTTGTAGCCTAAGAAGCTGCTGCCTTGAATTTTTGGTTCTTTTGTTTCAAGACAAAAGAACATAAATCAAAATTCATCATTCAGAATAACAAAGAGATGTCTCCGCTGCGCTGCCCTTCAGTCGAAACCTAACGCAGTGGTTCGGCGAAGCCACATGGAACACTAC
>JAGKWW010000070.1 GCA_021151665.1 Flavobacteriaceae bacterium | reverse complement strand
CGAAGCATCCGGGCGGCGCTCACCGCGATACAATCCTTCGGGCGGCCATCGTCTATAGAATTACTGGTGCTTATCGACAGGCGCTTCAGCCGCCACCTTCCCATACAGCCCGATTACCGTGGAAGGCAGGTAGATGCCATAAACGACGAAAAGGTAAAAGTTTCGTGGCAGGAAAACGAAGGCGAAGATGCTGTTTATCTTATTTAGCTAACTACACAACACAACAATGAAAGAACTTAGCGTAAACCACCTGCTTGGCATCAAATACATCAATAAAGGGGATATCGACCTGATATTTGAAACGGCGGGCCAGTTTAAAGAAGTTATTAACCGCCCTATAAAAAAGGTTCCGTCATTACGGGATGTTACTATTGCCAATATATTTTTTGAAAACAGTACGCGCACACGCCTGTCTTTCGAGCTTGCCCAAAAGAGGCTTTCTGCCGATGTGATCAGCTTTTCGGCGGCGCAGTCGTCAGTTAAAAAAGGGGAAACACTTATTGATACCGTCAACAATATCCTTTCAATGAAAGTAGACATGGTAGTCATGCGCCATGAAAAGCCGGGCGCTGCACATTTCCTTTCGCAAAATGTAAAGGCAAGTATTGTAAATGCCGGCGACGGCGCGCATGAGCACCCAACGCAGGCCTTGCTCGACAGCTTTACGATACATGAAAGGCTTGGTGGCGTAGCAGGAAAAAAGGTGGTTATTGTTGGCGATATTCTCCATTCGCGCGTGGCGCTGAGCAACATTTTTGCACTACAGATGCAGGGGGCAGAGGTAAAAGTTTGCGGACCGAAAACCCTCATGCCAAAGTACATTGAGTCACTCGGGGTGAAGGTGGAGCCAAATTTACGCAAAGCGCTCGAGTGGGCCGATGTGGCCAATATGCTCCGCGTACAGAACGAGCGACTTGATGTAAACTACTTCCCTTCAACGCGGGAATATACCAAACAATACGGTGTAGACAAGGCATTACTTGATTCCCTTGATAAAGAAGTGGTGATCATGCACCCCGGCCCGATAAACCGCGGAGTAGAAATAACCAGCGATGTTGCCGATTCGCAGCAATCAGTTATACTCGACCAGGTTGAGAACGGCGTGGCAATACGCATGGCAGCGATCTACCTGCTGGCTTCTAAAATACGCCCGTAAATATCACGCGAAAATATCGGTCATAAAAATGCAACTTCGTATCTTAGCATTATAACAAACCAGTGCATTCGCATGAAAGTAGAAGAAAAAGGGCATACGGTAATTATTCGCGATACACAGGGCGATATCAAAGCATTTACTGCTAATATTGCCTTGGGGTATAAAGGCTTTAAGGAGAAAAATATAATCCTGGATGTTAGCAATGATAAAAGTCTCGGGCTGAATGAGATTCTCGGATTCCTGGATTTATCGAACAAACACCGCAAAGCCCGGAAATCATTTGTAATTGTGGCCAGCGATGCCGACTTTAATGATATGCCTGATGAAATGGTTGTGGTGCCCACGTTGCTGGAAGCGCACGACATCATAGAGATGGAGGAGATAGAACGAGACCTTGGGTTTTAGGTCCTGAACGGGTATTTTGCCGTCGCCCCAAAACTTAAGCAATACAATATGAAGTTAACCATATTAGGCTGTTATGCTGCCACACCGCGCACATTGACCAATCCAACGGCACAGGTGCTGGAGATGAAAGAGAGAATGTTCCTTATAGATTGCGGGGAAGGTACACAGGTGCAGTTGCGTAAAAATAAGATACGTTTCTCGAAAATAAACCACGTCTTTATATCCCACCTGCACGGAGATCACTTTTACGGGCTTATCGGGCTGGTATCTACGTTTTCGTTGCTCAACCGCCAAACCGACCTGCACATCCATGCGCCGAAAGGGGCGAAGGAAATTATCCTGCTGCAATTGAAGTTGTCGAACTCATGGACGGGATACAACCTGTATTTTCATGAGCTGGAAGGCAATGAGCCACAGGTAGTATTTGAAGATGAGAAAGTGATTGTTACAACCATTCCGCTGAAGCACAGGGTGTACACGAATGGATTCCTTTTTCAGGAGAAACCCGGGCTCCGCAGGCTCAACATCGCTGCGGTGGAAGAGTTCGGTATTGATACCTGTTATTACCAGAAAATAAAGAACGGCGGCGATATATTGCTTGACAACGGAACTGTTGTGCCGAACGCTGAGCTTACATTCGATCCGCCACCACCGCAGAGTTACGCGTTTTGCTCGGACACAATGTATAATGAAGATATGCTTCAACAAATAGCAGGTGCCGATGTGCTGTACCACGAAAGCACATTTTTAGAAAGTGAAGTTCACCTGTGTGAGCGGACCATGCATTCTACAGCAAAACAGGCGGCTGAAACCGCGAGGGCCGCGAATGTGAAGCACCTGATCCTCGGCCATTTCTCCACGAGGTATGACAGCATAGAGCATTTCCGCGACGAAGCAAAAACGATTTTTGAAAATACCGAACTGGCAGATGATGGGAAGGTTTTTGAGTTCAGACCGTTAGATAATTAGATCACTAGATTATTAGACCTTTAGACAGTTAGATCATTAGACCTATAGACTTTAAAAATTATTAACTTTAAGTTTATGATAATTAGCAATTCAACAACCTAAATCTTGTAATCAAAGGTCATACAAGATAGTCCAACAGTATAGAACTCCAACAGTCTAAAACTCTTACAGTCTAAATTCTAATAGTCTAACACATCCAATAATCTAAATATGAAAGACCTTAGTAACTACCGCCGATCGTACGAGAAAAGCGCCCTTACCGAAGACATCGTACCTGAAGACCCAATAACCCTTTTCCGCAATTGGTTCCTGGAAATGGAAGATTTTGGCGGAACGGGCGAAGTAAATGCAATGACTGTATCTACGATAGGGTTGGATGGTTACCCGAAGTCACGTGTAGTGCTGCTAAAGCAATTTACCTACGAAGGTTTCATTTTCTATACGAATTACAATTCAGAAAAAGGGAAAGCAATTGCAGCCAACCCGCACGTGTGCCTTTCTTTTTTCTGGCACGAAATGGAACGACAGGTCATTATAAAAGGATCGGCAGAAAAAGTTCCGGCTAACCTTTCCGACGGCTATTTCGAAAGCAGGCCCGAAGGCAGCAGGCTGGGGGCAATCGCGTCTCCGCAAAGTGAAGTGGTACCTTCGCGCGAGTTTCTGGACGAAAGGCTGCACGGCCTGGAAAAAGAATATGAAGGAAGAGAAATTGTACGGCCTGAGCACTGGGGTGGTTATATTGTAAAGCCTGTGTCGATTGAATTCTGGCAGGGTAGGCCTAACCGTATGCACGACAGGATACGATACGCTCTTCAGGAAGACTTTTCGTGGAAAATGGAAAGGCTGGCGCCGTAAATTTAATAGCACTTTAACAACATTTAGGGATACAGGGCACGCATTTTTTCAGACATTTAAATTATTGATTATGAACTGTTAAAACTCTGCACGTATGAAAACACTGATCCTGATCCGCCATGCAAAATCGAGCTGGGATGCTCCTCTTATAGATAAAGACCGCCCACTTTCCAAAAGGGGAATTGCCGATGCCCACTTAATGGCGTCCAACATAGAGGCATATTTGCCAAAATCTTACGTAGTATGGAGCAGCACTGCCCAACGCGCAAGAAATACAGCCTACATCTTTGCAGAGAGCCTTTCGATACCGTTAGAAACAATTGTATTTAAGGACAGCCTATATACGTTTGACGAGAAAGCGTTGGAAAAGGTGATTAAATCGTGCGATAATCAATATGATAACCTTATTCTTTTTGGGCATAATGATGCAATTACTAATTTTGTGAATATCTTTGGAAATCGGGCAGTAGAGAATGTACCTACCGCCGGAGTTGTGTCGCTTGAATTTGATGCTGACAGCTGGGATGCGATACAAAAAGGTAACACGAGTAATCTAATTTTTCCAAGCCATTTAAAAAAGCATGATCCACCACTCGCCGGAAAACCGGTATATTGACAGGGAAAAGAGCTGGCTGGCCTTTAATGCCAGAGTGCTTCAGGAAGCCGGCGATACTAATGTCCCGTTACTGGACCGCCTCAGGTTCCTCGGGATTTTCTCCAATAACTTCGACGAATTTTTCAGGGTGCGCTATGCTGCCATCCGGCGGCTAAGCATGGAAGGGCAGTCGGGCGAAAATATCCTTGGCGGTATTTCGGCCCAACGATTGCTGCGCGAAATTACCGATATAGTAATCGAGCAGCAGTCGGAAAGCCTTCGCATACTCAGCGCAATTGAGGCGGAGCTAGAGAAGGAGAATATCTTCATGGTTAATGAAACGCAGCTTAACAAAGAGCAGCAGCTTTTCGTTAAAGATTTCTTTATCCAGAAAGTCAGCCCCGAGCTTGTTACCATCATCCTGAATGACCTCGAAGAGTTTCCGCTATTACGGGATACTGCAGGCTACCTCGCTGTGAAACTGGTGATGAAACCAAAAAAAGAAGGGGATAAACTCATTCGAAATGTGCGGTATGCTCTGGTAGAAATGCCGCGTACCATCAACCGTTTTGTCATACTTCCTTCGGTGGGGGAGAAACAGTATGTGATTATGCTGGATGACGTTATACGGTTCAACCTGCACAACATCTTTAACATATTCCGGTACGAAAGCATCTCGTGCCACATGATAAAAATAACCCGCGATGCACAGCTAGAGATAGACAGCGACCAGAGCAAGAGCCTTATGGAGAAGATATCTACCGGCGTGCGCGATAGGCGTATCGGCGAGCCGGTGCGGTTTGTATACGACCAGGCAATCGAGAAAGACACGCTGGAGTTTTTCCTTAAAGGCATTCACATTCATGCAGCCGATAGTATCATACCGGGCGGCCGCTATCATAACCGCAGGGATTATATGGGCTTCCCAACTCTGGGCCGCCGTGACCTGCTGTATGCGGAAGACCACCCGTTGCCAATCACCGGGCTGAGCCTCGAAGGGAGCATCCTTCAAAAGATAAAAAAGAAAGATTACCTGCTGCACGCACCCTACCAGTCATTCTCTTACATTATCAAGTTCCTGCGGGAAGCGGCGCTTGACCCGAAAGTTATCTCCATCAAAATAACGCTTTACAGGCTTGCCAAGAACTCTCAGATTATCAGTTCACTTATCAACGCTGCGAAGAATGGTAAGAAAGTGACTGTGCAGATAGAGCTGCAGGCGCGTTTTGATGAGGCAAGCAATATATCGTATGCGGAGCAGATGCAAACGGAAGGCATTAACCTGATCTTTGGAGTAAAAGGCCTAAAGGTGCACAGCAAAATATGCGTGATCGAGCGCATGGAAGAGAAGAAGATCCGTCGGTACGGTTTCATCTCAACCGGTAACTTCAATGAATCTACTGCAAAAGTTTATACCGATGTTACGCTCTTTACTGCACATCAACAGATTATGAAGGATGTAAGCAAGGTATTCGAATTTTTTGACGTCAACTACAAGGTACACCGGTACAAGCACTTGTTTGTATCGCCGCACTATACGCGCAGCAAATTTTACAAGCTTATAGACCGCGAGATTTTGAATGCCATTGCGGGCAATGAAGCGTATATTAAGCTGAAGATGAACAGCCTTACCGACTACAGGATGATCGATAAACTATATGAAGCAAGCCGCGAGGGTGTGAAGATAGACCTGATCATCCGCGGGATGTGCTGCCTGATACCGGGCGTGCCGGGTATGAGCGAAAATATTGAAGCCGTAAGTATTGTAGATAAGTACCTGGAGCATACCCGGGTCTATATCTTTGCCAATGGAGGATCTCCGGACGTGTACATCTCATCTGCCGACTTCATGACCCGCAACCTCGATGCGCGGGTGGAAGTTACAACCCCCATCTACGACCCCGAGATAAAGCAGGAACTGATAGACACCTTTGAGATAGGTTGGAAAGGCAATGTAAAATCAAGGCTTCACAGCGAATCGCTCGAAAATAAATACCGCAAGCGCCCCGACCAGAAAGTGTTCCGCGCACAGGTAGAAACGTATAACTATTACAGGAATAAGCTCGAAGTTATTTATGAGGAGCTTTAAAACACAGTTCCTTAGGTACTACGAACCTAAGACCCTTAGAGAATGATCAACATCAAAAAATACGCTGCTATAGATATTGGGTCCAATGCCATGAGGCTTCTCGTTGCCAATATTGTGGAGCAGGAAGGTAAAGAAACGCAGTTCAATAAAAGCTCGCTGGTGAGGGTGCCGATACGCCTTGGGCAGGATGCGTTTACCGTTGGCGAAATAAGCGAAGAGAATATCGAACGCATGGTCGACGCAATGAAAGCGTATAAATTGCTGATGAAAGTCCACAAAGTAGAACGTTATATGGCGTGCGCCACTTCGGCCATGCGCGAGGCGTATAACGGGAAGGAAGTGGTAGAACGCATTTCAAACGAAGCAGGTATTGATATTGAGATTATCGACGGGAAAAAAGAGGCTGCTATTATAGCGGCTACCGACCTGCATGACTTTCTAAAGCCCGACCATACTTACCTTTTTGTAGATGTGGGTGGCGGCAGTACCGAGTTCTCCCTTTTTGCGGGCGGAAAAATTACATCCTCCAAATCGTTTAAGAATGGAACCGTTCGTTTGCTGAACAACATGGTGAACGATGTGGTATGGACAGAGATTGAGAAGTGGGTGCGCAGCGTAACAGAACCTCATGAAAATGTAACGCTTATCGGCTCCGGCGGAAACATCAACAAGCTGTTTAAACTCTCGGGCAAAAAGCAGGATCATCCGCTTTCCTATTTCTATATTAATACTCAATACCAGTTGCTAAACAGCATGACATACGAGCAGCGTATAGCACAGCTTGGCCTTAATCCCGACCGCGCTGATGTAATCATCCATGCCACGCGTATTTACCTGAATGCGATGAAGTGGAGCGGCGCCCGCAATATCTATGTTCCGAAAATAGGTTTGAGCGACGGTATTGTAAAGGCGATGTACTACGGAACACTTTAGATTATTTGAATTATTCCAAAGTCAAACGTCGAAAGTTGAAAGTCGAAAGTCTAGTGGATGCCAACGCCTTGTGGCTTGTGCCTGGTTACTAATCCTAAAACCTAATTGCTGACAGCTGATTGCTTGCGGCTATCCCCATTAATCCCTACTTTTGTGCTTTCTCACAAATTATATGGATATCCAGCATTATATAAACCAGTTGAATGAAGCGCAGAGGGCTCCGGTTTTGCAAAAAGACGGGCCTATGATCGTGATTGCCGGTGCAGGCTCAGGTAAAACGCGGGTGCTTACCATCCGTATTGCGTACCTGATGAGCCAGGGTGTGGATGCCTTCAATATATTAGCGCTTACCTTTACCAATAAAGCAGCCCGCGAGATGAAGAAGCGTATCTCGGATATTGTAGGCGCTTCTGAGGCAAAGAACCTCTGGATGGGAACATTCCACTCCATCTTTGCCAAGATACTCCGCTTTGAAGCCGATAAACTGGGCTTCCCTTCTAACTTTACAATATACGATACGCAGGACAGCGTGCGCCTTATCAGCGCCATCATCAAAGAGATGGGGCTCGACAAAGATATTTACAAGCCTAAACAGGTTCTGGGCCGTATATCATCATATAAGAACAGCCTCATCACGGTAAAAGCGTACTTCAATAATCCTGAACTAATGGAGGCCGATGCAATGAGCAAAAAGCCAAGGCTTGGGGATATTTACCAAAATTATGTAGACCGGTGTTTTAAATCGGGCGCAATGGATTTTGACGACCTGCTGCTGCGTACCAATGAATTACTAACGCGGTTCCCCGATGTGCTGATGAAGTACCAGGACCGTTTCCGTTACATTCTGGTAGATGAGTACCAGGATACCAACCACTCACAGTATCTTATCGTGAGGGCGTTGTCTGACCGGTTCCAGAACATTTGCGTGGTAGGTGATGATGCGCAGAGTATTTATGCTTTCCGCGGGGCGAACATCAATAACATACTCAATTTCCAGAAGGATTATGACAATGTGCAGATGTATCGCCTTGAGCAAAATTACCGCTCTACCAAAAATATTGTAGAGGCAGCCAATTCGATTATCGACAAGAACAAAACGAAACTCGACAAGGTTGTCTGGACTGCCAACGACGATGGGCACAAAATCAAAGTGCACCGCAGCCTTACCGATGCTGAAGAGGGGCGCTTTGTAGCAAGTACCATATTCGAGCAGAAGATGCAGAACCAGCTTCACAATGGGCAGTTTGCCGTATTGTACCGTACCAATGCCCAGTCGCGTTCTATAGAAGATGCGTTGCGCAAGCGCGATATTCCGTACCGGATATATGGTGGGCTTTCGTTCTATCAGCGCAAGGAAATAAAAGACGTGCTGGCCTACCTTCGCCTTGTAATCAATCCGAAAGATGAGGAAGCGCTTATTCGCGTAATCAATTACCCCGCGCGCGGTATTGGCGACAGCACGGTAGAAAAGCTGACCGTGGCAGCCAATCATTACGGGCGTTCGGTATTCGAGGTGATGGAGAATATTGACAAGATCGACCTTCGCCTTAATGCAGGCACGCGCAATAAGCTGCAGGATTTTGTTACGATGATCAAAAGCTTCCAGGTACTCAACGAAACCTATGATGCCTTTTACCTGGCCGAACACGTGACCAAAAAAACTGGCCTTGTGCAGGAACTCCGCAAAGATGCTACCCCCGAAGGTATTGCCCGTATAGAAAACATCGAAGAATTGCTTAATGGTATGCGCGACTTTATCGAGGGTCAGAAGGAAGTGGATGGAGCCCGCGGATCGCTTTCAGAATTTCTGGAAGATGTGGCATTGGCTACCGACCTGGATAAAGATACCGGAGATGACGACCGTGTGGCCCTTATGACCATACATCTTGCAAAAGGGCTGGAGTTTCCGCATGTGTTTATTGTAGGGATGGAAGAAGACCTTTTTCCGAGTGCCATGAGTATGAACACACGCAGTGAACTGGAAGAGGAGCGGAGGCTGTTCTATGTTGCGCTTACCCGTGCCGAGCACCAGGCATACCTTACGTATGCACAATCACGCTATCGTTGGGGCAAGCTGGTTGACAGTGAACCTTCCCGCTTTATTGAAGAGATAACCGATACATTTCTGGAATACCTTACACCGGCTGAAACTAATTACCGCTACAAGCCAATGCTGAATGCCGATATATTTGGGGATGTAGATAAGACAAAGCTCCGCCAGCAAAAGCCAGTGAGCACTACGCCGCCGAAATGGGTCACTGACAACGAGCCGAAACCGGATATGGCTATTCGCCGCCTGAAGCCGATGACCAGCAAACCGATGCAGCCATCTGCCCCAATGCCTGATACCAAATTGATACCCGGCAATGTGGTGATGCACGAAAGGTTTGGTAAAGGTAAGGTTCTTAATCTTGAAGGTGTTGGCGCCGATAAAAAAGCGGAGATACATTTTGAGGTTGGAGGAATTAAAAAGCTGCTGTTGAGATTTGCTAAATTGGATATATTAGAATAGCGTGTGATTTATCAGGTTTCGATTTTGAGATAGTTTTAACCCTCTTGTACGTACAACTTCGTAACTTTAAACTCGAAACAGGAAACCATAACATCATGGCCCAATACATTAAAATATATCCCGAAAACCCCAACGAACGTGAGATAGCCAAAGTGGTAAATATCCTTCGCGAAGGTGGGCTTATCATTTACCCGACCGATACTGTTTATGGTCTTGGCTGCGACATCACTAACAGCAAGGCACTGGAGCGTATTGCCCGTATAAAAGGAATAAAACTGGAGAAAGCTAACTTCTCGTTTATCTGTTACGACCTTAGCAACCTGTCCGACTATGTGAAGCAGATCGATACGAGTACTTTCAAGATATTAAAGCGCTCACTTCCGGGAGCCTATACCTTTATCCTTCCGGGAAATAATAACCTTCCGAAGGAATTTAAAAAGAAAACAACGGTAGGAATCCGGGTGCCCGATAATAACATTGCACGCGAAATTGTGAAGGCGCTTGGCAACCCCATCGTTTCCACCTCGATTCACGATGAAGACGAAATGCTGGAATATTCAACCGACCCGGAGCTGATATTCGAGAAATGGCAAAACCTTGTAGATGCTGTTATTGATGGAGGATATGGTGATAATACACCGTCTACCATAGTCGACTTGTCCGGCGCCGAACCCGAGATTATTCGTGAAGGAAAAGGTGACATTGATATATTCTAAAAATGGACGCGAAATATCATTACGAACTAAACGAGGATAAATTGTTCTTTACTGACATTCCGGAAGGTAAGGATTTCATTGCCAAACTAACGGCCGCCTTTTCGGGGGTGCATTTTCGCATTGCCGATTATGATGACGTATGGATGAATGATGAGATAAGCCTGCATGCAACAACTGATAACGGCGACTTCAGGATTTATCGCGATGCCGCGGGATATTATTCCATCAATCCGGTGAGTATAGATTTAAATCTGCTCGATGAGTTACTAAAAGAAAGTAGTTATTTCTATAAGACATAAAAAAACAGGCTGCTTTTTTAGCAGCCTGTTCCATACATAACCACAAAAGTGATTAGGCAGTGGCAGGATTTATGCCGCCTTGCTGGCTGGCAGTGCGGCCTTTGGCCGAACCGTTTGCTGAGGCAGATTGTGTACTGTCCTGGTTTTGATGTGTGAATTTATCGGCAAGTTCTTCGCCTTTATGCACCACATCGTCAAATTTTTTCTTGGCAGATTCGGATATGTTGCCAAACTTGTCTTTCAGCGAAGTTCCAAATTCATCAGCCCTTTCAGAAAGATTATCAAGGTATCCTTTTCGTTTCAAAATAACTCCTACTACTGCCAGGGCTGCAGCTCCCGCTGCGATACCCAAAATCAACTTTTTGTTACTCATAACTGTTTTTATTTTGGTTAAATTATATACGTTTTATTTGTTGTCTCTGTCCTTGTTTCCATAATCCTGGCGCCTTTCCTGATCGGCCTGCAGGTTGCGCCTTTCATTTTCAGGATGGTTCTTATCAATGTTTTTGCTAAGGTTAGCATCGCCTTCCCATTGTTCGTCTTTTCGTCCAGGCATTGCGTTGCGTTCAGCAGGGTTTTGTTGATCCCCCTGTTGCGGAATGTTCTCGTTATGTGTTGCCATAGTTATCTTTATTTTGGGTGCTATGTAATAGCAGCCACATTTATAACTACTAAATTAGCCAATGAAATAAGGGAGTGGTACTAATGGAATCTTAAAACAAGTCAAGTTTAACGCAACATTACAATTCACAGTAATCAGACGTTAAAGGACTACAAAATGGTGGGGGAGAGATAGCAGGAAGGACAGCTTACAGGTTGAAATAATAAGCAAAGCACCCCTAAGGGTGCTTGTATTTTCAGAATTGAAACGGATTAAACGAATAATGGATATTCATCATCATAGATGTCCAGTTCTTCTTCTTCATTCATTTCAATTTCGGTAACATAATCTATAATTTTTACAAGCCCGAAACCGGCTGCGAGTGCCAGTATAAATTTCACAAGTTTCATAACATTCAGTCGTTTAGATTATCGAATTAAATGCAGTTTTCTTAAAACTACTCTGTGAAATTACAAGATTTTCTAATCTTTAAAGATGATTTTAATAC
>JAGKWW010000018.1 GCA_021151665.1 Flavobacteriaceae bacterium | reverse complement strand
ATCAGGCAAAGGCTATGGCGAGAGCGAGCCAAAAGTGGCTTGCGGTGATAACTGTACCGAAGAACAGCACGCACAGAACAGGCGAAGCGAGTTCCTGATTGTGAAGAAATAACCCATCGCAACCAACCTAACAAAAAGGCAGCCCCAAAAGGCTGCTTTTTTGGTTTAGAAGTTTATAAGTTGAGGGTTTGGCGCTGCCTTGGATTCGCGAATTTTTTGTTGCTACTTATCTTTTTGAGGTTGTAAACCTGCGTATCGGGTTCACATCACCGGCGGATCCGCATGAGGGATGGAAGCGGCATCCCCGCAGCGCAGCGGAGGGATATAGCGGACAGCCCGGCCCCGCGGACTGGCGGAGCAAGGGAGGGGCATGCCAAAAAGTTTACAGTGATATGTTTATAATTAGCACTGCAGTTCGCGATTATACTATCATATCGACTTACCGCATCAGTTACTAATCTTTTTTTCGCTGCCCCCGGTACGCCTCCTTACCTTAGTGTTTGATGATCTTAATCCCCTGATTGCTGCCAATGCGGACCAGGTAAAGGCCATTCCTCAGTTCATGTACCGGAATGCCTACGGGGGATGCTGTACCCTGGAGCAAAATTTTCCCTTCCATGTTATAGATAAGATACTCTTTTCCGAAGAGTTCACCAGATACATACAGCGTGTCGCCCACGGGGTTGGGATATACTATTATTTTAGAAATATTTTCGAATTGAGGAGTGCCCAAAGCCGTGTTATCATATCGCGCGAGTGCAAAATCCCGGTTAATCCCGGTATCAGTAGTACCGGCAACCACAATCTTATTATCGGGCTGCAGAGCCATAGCAAATGCTTCATCATATTTGTTGTAAAATCCGGTCATCACTTTACCACCGGTACCGAAATCGTTGTCATACCCTCCTTCAGAATTAAACCTGTAGATGACGAAGTCGTAGGAATCAGGATCAGGAGATGAAGCATTGGGGTCCACTTTGCTCAATGCAACTACCAGCTTTCCGTCTGGCTGACGAACTACCGCCTGGACGATATTGTAAGGATCTGACGTGCTGCCGAGATAGTTGCGGCAATGCCATTCGCTCCGTATGTGGTATCCAGGCTCCCGCCCGGCGTATAGCGGACAGATACAAATTGATAAAAAGGGATGCCATCTGTTATGCCAACACTTTTTCCTGTCACAATAAACTTCCCGTCAGGTTGCATGAAAATGGCGTTGACATAGGTGCCATTTTGTGATAGCGCCAAATCACCTGTAAAATCTGAATCTGTACTGCCATTGGTAGTAAAACGCTTTATGGCGATGCTAATTAATCCTTCAGGGTTAGGTGTTGAATAGGCCACTAAAATTTTACCATCGCCCTGCAAAACGGCCACGGGATCTCCAAAAGTAGTTATAGCTACCGATGTAATACCGTTATTGCCAAACCCCGCATCAGGCGTGCCGTTGCTGGCATAGCGCCTAAGAATAAGAGTGGTATTATTTTCGGTATCATAATTAATTGATCCAACAATGATCTTACCGTCAGGCTGGGAAACAAGAACGCTGGCAGGCATATCCATTACCACCTTTCCGTTCGTTCCAAAAGCAGTATCGATGCTCCCCGTGGTGGTATAGCGTATGATTTCATAGTGGTACAGGCCGTCTCCGCCATACAGGTTGTAATAGGTGTTCAGAATGACGATCTTCCCATCGGGCTGGAGGACAGCTTTGCTAATAGTATTGATATTCTGCCCGAATACCGAAACAACTTTCCCGCCGTTTCCAAAGGTTGCGTCAAGGTTCCCGCCACTGTTGTAGCGTGAGATAGCGATATCCTTAAAAAGGTAATTATTAGGTGTATGGTACCGCCTTGTGCCAATTGCAATGAGCTTGCCATCGGGCTGGGCTAATAAGATGGTGCTTTCGTCATTGGTTGAATCGAACGATGAAATGGCTTTGCCACCGATACCAAATGTTACGTCGGGGGTCCCGTTGCTACCATATCGTACCAGGGCAAAGCTGTTTTGCATTGACGAAGGGTCGCGGTAGTATCCCGCAACAAGAATGTTTCCGTTTGCCTGAACCGCTATTGCCGACGTTTCGCTAAAATTTGAACCGATCTCAGTATCCACCTTCCCATTGGTGCCAAACCCCGTATCTATGCTGCCGTTGGCGTTGTACCGGCGTGTAGTAAAGCGGTTTACATCATTCATTCCATATAAAGCCGATGTAGTCGTTACCAGAAACTTTCCGTCGTCCTGACGTGCCACAGCAGTCACTGTAACCGAAGCGTCGCCGGCATCAAGCGGGGCTGTTGCTTTGCCGTCACCATCAAAACTGGTATCGAGGCTGCCGTTTGCATTATATTTTGCGACGGCAAAGGCGATAGCAGGCCCGGTAGTAGTACTGGTAGTGCCCGTTACCACGATTTTCCCATCGGGATGAGCCGTAACAAAATTTGCAATACCTGTTGTACCCGAACCAAAAGAAGTGATCAGCTTACCATCTCCGTCAAAAGTAGTATCGAGCGCTCCGTTTGTAGTGTACCTCGCGATAGCAAAGTTGTTATTATAACTTTTTCCAACAGCGATTATCTTTCCGTCAGCTTGCAAAGTAATAGCTTTCGGGGTATCATAACCTGCACCGAATATTGTTATCAGGCGGCCGTTTGTTGCGAATGTAGTGTCGGGGGTTCCGTCGGTATTATAACGCTCTAATACAAATTGCGTATTATAGGTTGTGGGAGTAGGCTGTATCCACCAGGTTCCCAATATTACAATCTTGCCATCAGGTTGTATTGCTATCGCATTTCCACCGTCAATGGTATTCATATTGCTCAACACCTTTCCGTTTATGCCAAATGTGTTGTCTATGCTGCCGTCGGCGTTATACCGTGTGAGCATGGTCTGCGAATCGGCCGAGCCGTAAGCAAGTATCTTTCCATCTGTCTGAACCCTGATCGCATAAACGGCCCCGTTGCGGTTGTTATTACTGAAGAAGCTGTAAAAATCAGACATTACTTTTCCTTCCGTCCCAAAACTATTGTCAATGGTTCCGTCTGTATTATACCGGATTAGTATTGTATTGTCAGAATCTTTTTCCCATGAATTTACCGTGTTAGCAGTATATGCGGATCCTCCCACGATAACCTTACCGTCTGGCTGTACGGCAACGGCGCGTGCCCTGGAAGTATTATTGTTGCCGAAGCCGGTATGCACTTTGCCGCTATCGCCAAAAGAAGGGTCTAAAAAGCCCGCTTGCGGAAATACTGAAAGTCCGGTAATCATTAAAACAAAAGTGTAGATTTTTTGCATAGGATATTTTTTAGTTCGCAGTAGAGGCTGTAGTGTGCTATCTTTTACGGCAATAACACAAACCAGCCCTTACTGTTAACGTAACAGGAATCAACCCTAAAACCCTAATTTCGACGGAACTTATTATGGCAGGGGAGGTATAAGGCGGTGTAACGCGACAGGAAACGGTTACAAGCAGGGGTGTGGTGCCTGGTCCTTTTCATCTATTATTTCCCGTACTATCCGGCGCAACTCCGGGAGCACTTCTGCAGTAAACCAACTGTTATTTTTTAACCAGCCCATATTTCTTGGCGACGGGTGAGGCAGGACAAAATAATGCGGGAGATTATCCTTATAGGCCTTAACAGCAGAGGTAAGATCCTGCTTCTTATTTTCGAAATAGTGCCGTTGGGCGTAAGCCCCAATAAGAAGTATAAGTTGTGGCGGCTTGCTGAAACTTGCCATGATCCTGCTATGCCAGAGTGCAGAACACTCTTTTCGTGGGGGAAGATCGCCCGACGGGCCTTTTCCCGGATAGCAGAATCCCATACCCATTATGGCAAATATACCGGAGTCATAGAATTCTTGAGTGGTCACGCCAAGCCAGTTGCGAAGAGTATCGCCACTGCGGTCATTCCACGGTATCCCTGTATTGTGTACGATCCTTCCTGGCGCCTGGCCGATAATGACAATACGAGAATCTGCCGACAATTGTATTACAGGATTGGCACCCATCGATAAGTGGGCGCTGCAGGCAGAACAAGTCCGTATCTCTTCAATCAGCTTTTCCATCGGCAGCGAATTGCAGACATTTTATCGGAGGTTACTCGTTATCGCTTTGGTACCATTCGGCAAAGGAGCTTTCGGTTTCCTGCAACCGTAAGGAATGGAGCTTAATACCCTCGGGCAGCAGCCTTTTGATACGGTGGGCAAAATCGATCACCATATTTTCGCTGGTAGGTTGATATTCAACCAGTATTACATCATGCCCACGTTCTTTCAATTCGTTGGCCAGCTCGATGTGGGGTGTATTTTTGTTGAATACCGTAGCGTGGTCAAAAACGTCGACAATCTCGCTTTTCACGATCTTTTTCAGGTCGCCGAAATCGATCACCATCCCAAACTTTACGTTAGCGCTATCTGAAATCGGTTTACCGATTACCGTCACAGACAGCTTATAACTGTGCCCGTGTACATTCTTGCATTTGCCATCATAGCCATACAGTGCATGGCCGGTTTCGAACGTAAATTGCTTGGTGATCCTGATGTTGCTCATGGTGCAGTTTTGAGATGCAAAGGTATTAAATAAATTGCCAGATGATAAGGCCGCCTTTTGGCTTTAACCTGTACCTTTGCAGCTCGATATTACGATATGGAACTCAACCCGCTTTATGAGAAAATTATAGACGGCCTCATGGCTGATAAATATGCTGTCGCCGATGATTTCTTTTCGGCAGATGAAGTGCAGGCTTTGCGGGCAGGTATTTTGCAAAAATATAATGAGGAGCAGTTCAGGAAGTCGGCTATTGGCAACCAGTCTAATGGGCAGGTAATTGGAGCTATACGGGGCGATTTTATCTTATGGATGGACGAGGAAAATGCCGGGTCCGAAGAAAATATATTCTTTGATAAGATCAATGATTTCATGGCCTATATGAACCGTACCTGCTTTATGGGACTTGCGGAAAAAGAGTTTCATTATGCCGTATATCCTCCCGGAACGTTTTATAAGCGCCATCTGGATACTTTTAAAAATGACAGCCGACGGAAACTTTCTATTGTCACATATCTGAACGATGAGAACTGGCAACCGGAATACGGCGGCGAACTTTCTATTTATACCAATGTAAACGGTTCAGAACAGGCAATAGATATCTATCCCGTGAGGGGCAGGGTGGTGGTTTTTGAAAGCCAGGAACTGGAGCACGAGGTGAAACCCGTAAAGCGCGACCGCCTGAGCATTACCGGCTGGATAAAGACCCGCTAACTATTTACGGAACTGTGCTAGTGCCTTTTTAGTAAAATCGGACAGGACCAATGTCCCCGAAATTTTAGCCCGCTCTGCAAGTAGTGCATGCCAGTTTTGTGTGCCTTCCCACAACACTTTCTTCATAGCTGCTAGTGCATCCGGATTGTAAGCCGCCAGTTTTGAAGTCAGGATGTCGAGTTCCTTGTCCAGATCAGTTACATTTTCAAGGACTTTTGCATATAGTCCTTTTTCCTGTGCCCAGTAGGCATTTTTCCATTCGTGGGCGGCAAGGGTAAGCTCGGCCAGTGCAGCCGTTCCCATTTTGCGCTCTACCGCCGGTGCAATCACAAAAGGCCCTATACCAATTGTAAATTCAGAAAGCTTTATCGCACTGCCTTCGGTTGCCAATGCATAATCGCAGGCTGCAGCGAGGCCCACACCACCGCCAACAGCTTTGCCATGGATGCGCCCGATAATAAGTTTGGGACAACGGCGCATGGCATTGATAACATTCGCAAATCCCGAAAAGAAAACCGCACCATGTTCAAGGCTGTTTACGGCAA
Source organism: Flavobacteriaceae bacterium (assembly GCA_021151665.1). Lineage (GTDB taxonomy): Bacteria > Bacteroidota > Bacteroidia > Flavobacteriales > Flavobacteriaceae > Flavobacterium. Next base: position 47,755 of record JAGKWW010000018.1, on the reverse strand, counting down.
GGAGTTCATCGAAAGAAGCGCCCGCACAAAAGGCACCTTCGCCTTCGCTGCGAAGTATAATGATGTTCACCTCAGAGTTACTGCCTATCGTATCGATTTCGTCTGTTAGCCGCTGAAGCAATTCGCCCGGAAAGGAGTTGCTTGCCGGGTGGCCAAACTCTATGGTTGCAATTCGGTTTTCTATTTTTGAATATAACGATCCGTTAGGGCGTGTAGTGGTCATAAATGGAATGGTTTATGGCGTAAAAATAAGCCTTTGCAGCAATACAGAAAATCGTTTGCTGCTATTTTTAAAGTTTTGCCATGCGCACTTGCATATTGGAAAAAAATTATGCTATATTTGCCCACGCAAAACCAATCGGGGATGTAGCTCAGCTGGCTAGAGCGCTTGCATGGCATGCAAGAGGTCGTGGGTTCGACTCCCATCTTCTCCACCAAAAACCGCAGCAGAAATGTTGCGGTTTTTTTATTGCTTTAAAGGTCGTCTGTAAACTGTTTAATTCCTATCATTGCAAATATGGGTTTATAAAACGGCAATATGAAAGTCCTTGTTTTTTGTATTTATATAGTTGTGGCCGCTCTTGTAGTTAAGGAAACTCACCGGAAATTAGACTTGGATAGGATTATCCAAAGGCATAAAAATCAGTTGGGAATAACGAAATTTACTAAGAATAAAGCCCATTACTTTGATCTGAAGGTTAACCATTGCTTTAAAAATTTACTACCCGAAAAGCAGTTCAGAACGACCACCTATTACCTGTACAAGCAAGATCTGGTATATTGTATTATAGAAAAAATCGAATTGAAAAGTAAGTCGCAGGCGGATTCTGCTTATAGTGTGCTGCGTTCTGAAGCTGAAGGTGTGCGAAAAGGCGCCCGCAGAGATTTTGGAAACGTATGTTTTGAACTGAGGGAAGCACAATTTTATTTTGCTTCAAAACAGGAAAGTTGTATCTATCTTTTTTCTGATGGGGGTTATAATTATCATTATAAGGGCGCGGGCGACAGCTGCGATGCGATAATCAACAGGGATCAGGCAGCTAAAAACGAATTCATTTTCGATGACATATTTCGCGCCGTCGAAAGCGAAATTGCGCAGAAATAACGAGTGCAATAAAATCTGGTGAAGTGGTGGACATTCAGGCTGCTATTTCGATCAACTTTGTTTCATTTGTCAGGAAAACCGAATATACCTGCGTTTGTCCACGATCTGTTATTAACTTTCCCGTCCCGATAAAAATAAAAGGGCTGTGGTAAGAAAGCTTGAGGATTTCCTACCTTTACGAAAATTAAAGATTATGCTGCGCGCTGTTGTAATTGACGATATCGAACAAATACGCAAGGAGAATATTGCAATCATCAAGGCAACGTGCCCTAATATCATTATTGTTGGGCAGGCAGACTCGGTGGGGTCCGGCATAAAGCTTATCGAAAAGGAATCGCCCGATATCGTGTTCCTCGACGTAGAGATGGGCGATGGCACAGGCTTTAACTTACTGCAAAAGATGCGGCCCTTTACATTTAAAGTGATATTCATTACAGGCCATGAAGACTTTGCGGTAAAGGCATTCCGTTTTTCGGCAATTGATTACCTGCTGAAGCCCGTAGATCCCGTAGATCTTGCCGAAGCCGTAAAAAAGGCATCTGACCTTGTAGACAGGGAAGCGTATGACGTAAAACTTAATAACCTTTTTGCCAACCTTGACCGGCCCAAGAACCTCCAGAAACTTGTATTAAAAACCGCCGACAGGATTTATGCTGTCAACATTCAGGATATAGTTGCCTGCGAATCGGATAAGAACTATACAACATTTCATTTTATCAATGCGCCACAGCTGGTAGTGTCTACTAACCTGAAGGAATATGAGTCAATGCTGGCGCCTCATAACTTTTTCCGCACACACAAATCGTACCTTATCAACATGGCTTTTGTAGATCATTTCATCAAGGCCGAAGGTGGCAACCGTATTGTGATGAAAAACAAGCAGATCATTCCGCTTTCTGTCCGCAAAAAAGATGAGTTCCTGGTGATGCTCGACAGTTTTTAGCCCTCCCTTTTTTTAAAGACGGTTTTCTTTTAAAAGCAGACGTTCGTCCGCTAACGAGGTACGCCTGTACATTGGGTGAAATCTTCAACTTCTTTATATGTACTATTGTACCAATTTATATACTATCAGGAAAGTTAACTTAAATAGAACGCTGTAAGACACCGGTTAGTGACAAAAAAGTTCTATGTTTGCACCGCAATTATTAAAATTACCTTAAAACTCAATAATAGCTAGTGATTATTGATCTTCTTCTGTTTAATACCAATACACAATACCTTATGAAAAAACTCTACTTTTTGTTTTTAATGCTGCTATCGGCTACCACCTTTGGGCAGTATTATAATTTTACGGTATACAACGCCAACTCGGGGTTGGCGTCTAACCACGTTTATGACTTTAAAGTGAGCACGTCCGGAACGATGTGGATCGCTACTAATAACGGGTTGTCTAAAATGGTGGGCACATCGTTTACCAATTACACGACTTCTAACTCGCAAATCGCGACAAATAACCTAAAGAATATTGCAGTTACCGGTACTAAGGTGTACGCCTCTACATTCGGCAGTGGTATTATACTTTATAACGGTACTACGTTTACAAGCTACACGACGTCCAACTCACAACTTCCTAATAATACTGCATCGGGCATTGCAACAGATACGGCAGGAAACCTTTGGGTGGGTACAGCTTCAGGGCTTACAAAATTTAACGGAACTACGTGGACAACCTATGCGCCAACTTCCGTTGTTGGCTCGAACAACGTAACATCGCTTGCGGTAGATCCGTCTAACAATGTGTGGCTAACCGTAAACGGCATGCTGCTTAAATTTAACGGCAGCACCTTTACGGCGGTAAATGACGGGGCAGAGAAGATACTTAAAGTTACAGCTGATGCTGTTTACATAGATACTTTTGATGGTTTTGCCAAAATGGTAAACAATCAGTACACCGATATGTACTGGACTAGTAGTTCCTGTCTTGCCAGCTGTTCTGTAGACGCACTGGGAATAGACAATACCAACAAGATATGGCTCGGCCTTCAGACATGCGGAAACTATTCGGGTGGTGTACAAAACTTTACAGGATGTACTTCATATACCAGCTCAAATTCGGGTATGCCTGATAACTATGTAACTTCACTTTATGTGGTAGATTCTAACGTAATATGGGCAGGTACTGCAGAAGAGGGCCTTGTTAAAATGACCTATTCTGACACGCCGCCACCATGCAACCAGCCAACAAACCTTGCCGCAGAAATTCAACAGGGAGGTGCTGTGGTAAATCTTACCTGGACAGCGCCAAACCCGGCTCCGGGCCAGGGATACAGGTACCGTTACAATACGGTAAATGCTGCCGGCGGAATTGAAAGTACTACCAGCGAGACATCGGCATGGATCGATGGGCTTCAGCCCGGGACTACTTATTACTGGTGGGTAGCTTCAGCGTGTGATCCTGTGGTATGGGTTTTAGGCGGAACCTTTACAACGCCTGTGCCTATTGTTACCACCTGCTTTAAGAAAGTTGCGGCGGGAACTGATTTTGCCCTCGCGCTAAAAACGGACGGTACATTATGGGCATGGGGGCTTAACTCAAGCGGGCAGCTTGGTGTGGGTAGCACCGCAAACAAGCTAACCCCTGTACAAGTGGGTACGGCATCTGACTGGAAAGATGTTGCAGCAGGCGAAAGCCACGTGCTTGCAATCAAAAATAACGGTACACTTTGGGCGTGGGGCGCCAATGCCGACGGACAATTAGGCATTAGCTCTACCGTTGCCAAAAATGCACCGGTTCAGGTGGGTACGGCTACTACATGGAAAAACATCGCTGCTGGCGGATACCACAGTATGGCGATCAAAACAGACGGTACACTTTGGACGTGGGGCCGCAATACGAATTCGCAGCTTGGCGATGGCACAAGTACAAACCGTACGGCTCCCGTACAAATAGGTACAGCCACATGGCAGGGTATTGGCGCAGGCCAAATCCACTCATTAGCCATAAAAACGGATGGCACGCTTTGGGCCTGGGGCAATAACGCTAATGGTGAGCTTGGTGATGGTTCGTCAACCACGCGCAATGCTCCTACGCAAATCGGTACGGCCAACAACTGGAAGTACGTAGATGGCGGCTTTAACTTTAGTATAGGATCATGTACCAACGGAACACTTTGGACGTGGGGTAAAAACAATAACGGACAGCTGGGCCTTGGCGTTGCAGCTGATAAAAATGTACCTACACAGGTGGGTACTGCTACCACCTGGGATCTTATTGGTGCAGGATATTACCATGCAACCGCTACGCGTACCTACGGCGCAATATATGGCTGGGGTTACAATGCTACAGGCCAGGCAGGCAACGAAGGCACGACAACACTAACGTCACCATGGCTGATCACGAATTCTGCAGGTTACCTGAGCGTATCGAATGGTGGAGGCTCATCGTACACTGTAGATTCAGAAAACCATCTTTTCGCCTGGGGTAAAAATGATGTGGGGCAATTAGGAGATGGCACCACGGTAACAGATCTTCAGCCCTATGGAGCGATGCCATGCCCTACGGCGCTTTCTAACGAGGAGTTTACTGCAACAAATGCGCTTAAAGTATTCCCGAACCCGGTAAACGATGTGCTCAATCTGTCATATGACAGCGAGATTACTTCTGTAGCGCTTTACAACCTGATGGGCCAGGAAGTGCTGGTAAAAACTTTCGGTGCGGGTGAAGCGTCTCTAAATATAGCACATCTTCCTGCAGGTGCTTACCTTGTAAGGGTGGCAACCGGCAGCCAGGTACAAACCGTAAAGATTATTAAGAACTAATAGTTAAGTTGTATATTAAATAGTGAAAGAACCCTGGCGCAAGCCGGGGTTTTTTTTATGTGCTTTACACTTTTAAGATTTGCCCAACACTATTTAACCCTTCTGTAACTAATCCTCATTTTATAAATAAAGAACTTTATATGATTAAAATGAACGATATGAGCAAAGGACTGAATTTATTGGCGGGACTTGCGGGAGCAGTTACGCTCACTATGTTGCATGAATCATTGAAGAGAAAAGCGTATGATATGCCAAGGGTAGACCTGGTAGGAGAAGAGGCAGTACAAGCTGTCCTCGAACCATTTGGCGCGGAGATAAGCGACAAAAGAAAACTTTACAATACTACTTTAATAAGTGACCTGCTCAGTAATGCTATTTACTATAGCATGATTGGAGCGGGAAGCGGAAATAACGTCTGGCCGCGCGCTATATCCTTGGGACTTGCAGGTGGCGTGGGTGCGGTGGCGTTGCCAAAACCGATCGGGCTCGATCCGAAACCCGTAAACAAAACCAACAGGACAAGGGCCCTTACCGTAAGCTATTATCTGGCTGGTGCATTGGTAACCGGTGCAATAATAAATGCTTTTCAGCGCCAATAAATGATGGATAAGATCTGCTGATTCTAAATAACACAACCTTATTTAGAATCTATAAAAATAATTTGCAGAAATTAAATGTCGCTTTTAGATTTGCAATTTAGAATTAGTCTAACTAAATGCAAGTACAAACAAAAGCACTTTTATTGTTACTTTTTGCTGCATCCACGTATGCTCAGCAACCTGCCGATACCCTCGCAAAGCAGCTTAGTGAAGTTGTTGTAACGGGGCAGTATGAACCACAATCGTTGAAAAAGTCGGTATATAATGTCCGCGTGATCACGCAGCAGGACATCAGGCGGCAGGCGGCCAATAACCTGGCCGACGTCCTTAACCAATATATCAACATCAGTGTGCGGCCAAGCGGCAGTGATGGCCGTTCTACGGTATCGATGTTCGGGCTGGATTCGCAATATTTTAAGATACTGGTAGATAATGTCCCGATTGTTAGCGATACCGGGTTGGGTGTGAATGTAGACCTTACGCAAATCAACCTTGACGACGTAGAACGTATCGAGATCATAGAAGGCTCCATGGGTGTAACGCATGGCGCCAATGCCGTAACGGGTATCCTGAATATCATTACAAAGAAAGCGGCATCTGCGCGATGGGAAATTACCGCTAACCTGCAGGAAGAAACCGTAGGAGGGGAGTTTGCTTTTTTCGATAAAGGGCGACATATCCAATCGTTCAAAATCTCACATAACATTTCAGATCACTGGTTTGCGTCTGTAGGGGCTAACCGCAACCAGTTTGCAGGCTTTTTCGACGGCCGCCGGGGAAAAGAATATATCGATACTAATGGCGATATGCTCCGCGGCTACAGCTGGCTGCCGAAAGAACAGCTTACCGCTAATGCTACCGCAGGGTACAGGCGCGGCGACTTCCGGGTATTTTATAAATTCGATTATTATAAGGAATTGGTTTACTACTATAACCCTGTGGTAGTGCCCGTGTCAAATTATCCGTTTCAAACTACCTACTATTCTCAGGACCTTCGTTACCCTACACAGCGCTTTTACCATCATCTGAATGCATACGGACATGTTTCCGGAAAGGCTGTGTATAATGTTTCGGCCTCTTACCAGAAACAGCAGCGTGATCGCGAAAGCTTTAATTACTACATTCTTAGCGGAGAAGAAACGCTCAACCAACGCTACACCTATCTTTCAAAGGAGGTATTGTACTCTACCGGAAGCCTGACGAATTTCCTTAAAGGGAAAAACTTTGACCTGCAGGCGGGATACGAAGCGGTAAGCGAAAGTGGCACCGCATCGGGAACAGCCGGGCTGTTCCGCGACGATACCAACAATAACACCGACCTGCATAAAACAATCTCAAACATCGATGTCTATGCGTCGGCCGAAATAAACCTTTCCGAAACGCTGGCATTACGGCCGGGAATACGGTACTCTTTCCAGTCAAAATATGAAGACCAAAGTGCGGTGTCACTTGGGATAAGAAAGTTGCTTCCCAAAAATCTTGAAGCCCGCCTGACTGTCGGCAAGTCTTACAGAACACCGAATTTCGATGAACTCTATACCCGCTTTGTCGACTCTAACCATAATGTAACCGGCAACGGCAATCTTAACCCCGAGCAAAGCTTTTCCTATGAAGCCAGCCTGAAGAAGAGCACCTCGTTTACATCAGGGCTTAGGCTCCAGGATAATCTTTCCGTTAACTACATTGATGTAAAGGACAGGATTTCACAGGTGCTTGTAGCGGTAGACCCGATGTTGGCCTACACGTATTTAAATATTGACAAATACAGAATACTCAACGCGACGACTTCGCATCAGCTCACTTATAAAGAGCTTGAGCTGAAAGCAGGATTTTCTTTGGTAGGCATTTCACAGCAAATTGACCTTGCGGCTTTGAATGCTGTTTCGGGAGATGAGTTTCTGTTTTCGGCACAGGCCAACGCCAGTCTTGCCTATACATGGCCCAGGTACAAAACAGTATTTGCACTTTTCTACAAGTATACAGGCCGCTTCAATCAGGTCACCTACAATACCGATCTGCAGAACAACGTCACCTTTGGTATTGCACAGATTCCTGCCTACAGCATGATGGATGCCTCCGTGCGGCGCACGTTCTTCAACAACCGCTTTGATGTAACATTCGGGGCGCGAAATATTCTAAACGTCGGTAATCTCCAGACAACACAGTCAGGCGGTACAGCGGGCGTTCACGGCGGCGAATCTTCTAATTTGATGCTTGCTTACGGGCGTTCTTATTTCCTAAAACTGACTTACAACCTTAATATCCATTAAATTTCAATACCTATGAAAAAAACTTTCATTTTCCTTTTCACCACATTGTTGCTCGGTTTTGCGGGCTGCAATGATGACGATGCCCAGGCTCCGGCAGCGCCTGTTGTAATGTCTTTTGCCAATGCATCGGCCAACCTTACCGAGCCACAGAGCACCGTAACCATACTATTTGCATCTGCCGCCCCGCAGGACGGAACGATTACACTAAGCCTTACCAACACCGGCGTCGTGTATGGTACAGATTACAGCACAACGCCTGCTGCTGCTTCGGGCACCCTAGCCGTTCCGTTTACTGCGGGCGCTACATCAGCCACTTTCATAGTTAACCGCCTTATCGAAGGCATTACCAACCAGGTAAAAAATGTAGTGTTTACAATTACAGGCGTTTCGGTTAATTATTCGGTTACCGGTAATGCATCTTTCCAGGGCAACTTTAATGAAACCGCTTCACTCGGCGCACAAATCAATGCGCTTGTAGGCGGCCCTAACCAGCCCGATCAGGTATACATCGACCTGAGCAGCCAGGGAGCTAACAATACCCCGCGCACGTCATGGGACCTTGGGTTCTACTCCGGTGCCGACTTCCGCGTGGTGCTGAACAGTTCCCTGAAAATGTCGGCCAAGCAGCTTGCTACTACTAATATCGATGACGTAGCCGCGCCAGACGACACCATGCTCATCAACCAGGGGCAGGGTTCGGTTAACCAGATAGACGATCCGTCAGGCAATATCAATACTACAGCTATCGCGGCTGTAGCGGCGACAGATTCGGATAACAAGGTATACCTTATTAACCTTGGCAACGGCCCAGGGGCTACAGCGCCGGCAGTTGGTTCCGAGGGCGCCGGTTCGGGAGCGCATCGCGGCTGGAAAAAGATACGTGTGCTAAGGAGCGGAAACGACTATAAGATACAATATGCCGATATCAATGCTACCACACATCAGGAAGTGACCATCAGCAAAAATCCTTCGTACAATCACACTTTCTTTAGCCTTACCACAAATACAACGGTTCCTGTTGAACCGCAAAAATATCTTTGGGATATCGCGTTCACTCCGTTTACGAATGTGGTGGGCGGGGTTACCCCGTATTTTTACGCCGATTTCGTGCTGACCAATACCAAAGGCGGCGCAAGGTCGTACCAGGTTCTTACTTCAGATTTTGCATACGACAGCTTCGCGAAAGCAAATGTTGTTGAAAGCAATTTTACCAACGACCAGCGCAACATTGGATCCAACTGGAGGAGTACCAGCGCAATGGGCCCGGGCGGTGTGCCTGTATCTCAGTTTGTGCTGAAGACAGACCGTTTTTATGTGATAAAAGACCCGGCCGGAAATTACTACAAACTGAAGTTTACCGGAGGCGCCAACCAAAATGGCGAACGCGGGTATCCTGTTTTTGAGTACACTTTGCTGCAATAGTTTTGTTTTGTTAGTTTGTTAAAGCAATCCCGGGGCGTCTGCTTCCGGGATTTTTTTTGCGGGCTATCTTATTTCAAATAAAAAACCGCACCCCAACGGGCGCGGCCAATAAAAACAAAACCTAACCAAACATTTAGTTTAAAGTCGCCACCAGTTCCCGCCACTCCTTGAGCTCCGGGATACCGGGCTTGCGCTTGCCGAAAAACTGTACGATGATCTCGCCCATTTCATTGAATACTTCGATGGCAGTAACCACGCCGTCTTCGGTAGGCTTGCGCACCACCCATGCCTGTGCGATCCTGCTCATGTCGAGGTGCAGGTTAAAATCGGGATCCATCACATTGAACCATTGGTTGTGCCACATGGTTCTGCGCACAAGCCCTGTATGTATCTGTATATTTCCGCGATTGCCGGTAAATACCATGATGGGCAGCTTTTGTGACGCAGCGCCTTCCAGCATGTTTACAATAGATTCTTTTTGTATTGGGTCGGCATAGCCGCCTTGTGGCGCAAGGCGAAGCGCCTGTGTACGCGTAACGCCAAATTGTTTCAGCAGGCCAAAAAAGGCATGCGTATCTTTCAGGTTCGCCCAAGCCTCGCGGAAGCCTGCCACATCAATATCGGCATCGGGCTTTTCGTCTATGGTAAGCGGAACTTCCGATACCGGTTCTTCGGTACCCTGATCATCCGATGCGTATTTTTCCACCAGTTCGTCAAAAGCGGCTTCGTTGCTGTCTTTCGTAAGGTAGATCTTATGGATGGCCAAGCCGTCTTTTCCAAAAAACTGGAGGCTTTTCCTGTCGCCGTGTTGACTCGTTTCGCGCACCGCGAAGGCTTTCGCCCAGTGTGAAAGGAATATCCGCAGGTCGATATCTTCGCCCACGAACAGTGCCGCAAACGGGCTACTGAAGTCGGGGTTGAGGTAAACACCTTTTCGTTCGTGTACGCACTCCTCATTACGGGTAAGCGCCATTACCTTACCCAGCTTTTCGATCTCCTGAAGGATGTTGGCAAACTCAGGGCGCAGGCGCGTTACCGTATCCCCCACTTGGGTAGCAAGAAGCTCTGCTTCGCTCACGGCAAGCATGTCGGCGGCATTGCGTATACGCAGGTGGGGGTTTGCTTCCTTAAGGGCAGCCCATTGGGATTTTAGATTATTTGTAGTGGTTTCCATATGTGTAATGTTTAAATTCCGAAAATGATCATAGGGTTCTTGTTCACCGGGTGGGGGCAAACGGTGCAGGGAAAGTCATATACCCTGCTTAGGGTTTCTTTTGTAAAGACTTTTTGGGGCATGTCATGCGATACAACACCTCCATTTTTCATCAGCAGCACGCGGTCGGCAAACTGCGCCGCAAGGTTCAGGTCATGCAGTACCACAATCGCAGTATTGCCTGTTTCCGTAAAATCTTTTATCGTATGAAGTATGCGGTGCTGATGCAACACATCGAGGTTGTTCAGCGGCTCATCCAGCAAGACCAACTTGTGGGCAATCGGGTTATCTATTTGTGCCAATACCCGCGCCAGGTGCACGCGCTGCTTTTCGCCGCCGGATAACGTATTATAATCGCGGGTTGCGAGTGTTGTCACATCCGTTTTGCCCATTGCTTCGTGTACAGCCTCTATATCTTCTTTAGAAGGGTTTGCATTAAAGTAGGGGTAACGGCCCATCAGCACTACGTCTTTTACCTGCAACGGAATATCCTGGCTGTTGCTCTGGGAAAATTTTGCCTTGTGCAGGGGGAGCTCTCGCTGTTCCCATTCTTCGAAAGCCTTTTTCTTGAAAACTATGGGTGCCTCTGAGCTTCCCAGCTCGTTTGCCAAAAGGCTTAGCAGCGTACTCTTGCCGGCGCCATTGGGCCCAACGATGGCGAGGAACTCCCCGTAGCCAACGGCTACATCCATTTTTTTAAGGATAAGGGTGCGTTTTTGCGAATAAGATACCTGGTGGGCATGCAGCATGGCTAAAGTGATTTTCTGTTTTTAATGAGGATGACAATAAAGATCGGCGCACCCATGAAGGCTGTTAGGATGCCGATGGGCACTTCGCCGGGAGCCGCCACCGTACGGCTAATGGTATCGGCAGTAAGTAGCAACGCAGCCCCCGTTACTGCGGCAAGTGGAAGTATAATATTATAGTTGCTTTTAAAGAGCAGGCGCAATATGTAAGGCACGATAAGCCCAACGAATCCGATAGTCCCGGCAAAGGCAACCGATGTCCCAACCATGAGCGCTGTAAAGAGCACGATCTGTTTTTTGATCTTCTCTACCGGAATGCCCAAGTGCTGCGCATCGCGTTCGCCCAGCATCATCGCGTTGAGCGCTTTTCCTTTCCGGATGAGTACGAGGTAGGCAATGCTTATGATTATGGCCAGTATAAGGTTCTTGCTCCATGTGGCACCCGACAGGCTTCCAAGGTTCCAGAACGTAAGGTCGCGCAGTTGCTCCTCTTTCGAAATATAGATCAGAAAACCCGTGACAGCAAAACCCAGAGCTGTGATAGCGACCCCCGACAGCAACATGATCACCACATTGGTGCGGCCATTGGTAGTAGAGATATTATAAACTGCCACCATCGTTATTAGCGCCCCGGCAAAAGCCATAATGCTGAGCATAGAGAACTGAACCGCTTCGGGAAGATATGGCTTAAGCGAGCTGCCCAGCACTATGGAAAGCGCCGCAAACAACGATGCGCCTGAGGTAATGCCCAGCAGGTCGGGCGTAGCAAGCGGATTGCGGAACATTCCCTGAAGGCAGGTTCCTGATACGGCCAGTGCGCTTCCCATTAATATCGCCATGACAATGCGCGGAAGCCGCAATTCAAGCAGTACAAACCTATCGGCATCGGAAAGCGACCCGACATCCGAAATAAGGCTGCGGAAAATTTCGAAAAAAGAGTGCTTTTCAAATGCATATACGCCCATATAAAGCGAAGCTGCCGCCAGCAAAGCCAGGAGCAACACGCTTATAACCATATATGCAGAGAGCTTACTTTGCATATGGCGCAAGCAGGCTGTTTAATTGCGATGCAGCTTCTCCCGTGCGCGGCCCAAAACCCGAGAGCAGTGCGCCATCCATATTAATGATGCTTTTGTTCTTGCCGGCTGTGGTTTTGTCTACCCCGGGTATTTTTAGAATACCTTCTTTACCGCCAACGCTTTCAAGCCCCGAGTCGAACATTAAGATCACATCCGGGTTGCCTTTTATCAAGGCCTCAGGCGTTAACGGCTTAAAGTCTTCAAACTCGGTTACCGCGTTTTTTCCCCCGGCAAGTGCGATCATTTTATCAACAGGCGTGCCCGTTCCGCTTACCATCAGCATGTTCGCACCGCGTGCGTATATAAACAGCACTTTTACCGGTTTTGCTAAAGGCTTTACATTTTTTAGACTGGCGTTTATATTTTCCTGCAACTGCGCTACGCCGTCTGTAGTTCCGATAGCTGCTGCAACTTCTCCAATCAGCTTTTTGCTCCCTTCCGGACTAAACTCCTGGTGAAAAAGTTCTGTCTGTATTTTGGAAGCTTTGAGTTTTTCGAGCAGTTCCGGGCTGATGTCTTTATCGGTACCCAGTATTAGCGTAGGCTTTAGTGCAAGGATGGCTTCAATCGAGATGCTGCGCACATGGCCCAGGTCTTTTGCGGTTTTCTTTACCGACTCCGGGTAGGTGCTGGTAACGTCTACGCCCACTATTTCTGTTTCGCGGCCGAGCGTCGAAAGGACTTCTGTAACGGCACCATTAAGCGATACTATCCGTTGGGCGGCAACAGCGGGTTCGGTTACTTCAATTACGCTTTTATTATCTTCTTTTTTACACGAAAAGAACGCCGCAAACACGATTGGCAATAAGTAAATATAAAGTTTATTCATTAGTTGTTGTTTTTAATTAATCTAAATAAGCGCAAATGTATAAGATTAATTTAAAAGAAAAGAGCGGGGGCTGTTAAATTATTTGTACTTCAACACTCGCTAAAATTTTGCAAAAAAGTGGCAGTGTTTTTGCATATTTGCACCCTAAAGATTTATTTTAACAGTATGGGTTTGAAGTTAATTGCCTTGACCGCTACTATGTTTATTATTACTGCCCGGTATGAGATGTCCGGCATCAGGGAGTCGTACGTCAATGCAGCGACCTCAGAGGTGGGCGCCGGAAAGTTTTATTCGAGGCTGGAAACCGTTGAAGATTCGCATCCTAACAGTACGATCGTTGCTTATAAAGCGGCCTCGATAGTTTTAAAGGCGCGGTATGAAAGTGGACTTTTTGCCAAAGCGAAGCTCTTTAACCGCGGTACGGAGTTGCTGGATGCCACTATTGCAAAGGCGCCGGCCGATTTTGAAGCCCGGCTTATCCGCCTGAATATCCAGGACAATGTGCCGTGGATAACAGGATATACCTCGGCTATCAAGAAAGATAAGGCATTCCTTGTGGCCAACTATGCTAAGCAGTCTCCGGACTTAAAGGCCTTCGCGAAGGCGTATGTAGTTCAGTCGGATGCATTTACCGAAAAAGAAAAAGCTGCATTTAATTAGCTTCGCAATACTTTTTAATGTTCTTCATGGCCGCTTTATCGCCAAGCTCGTATGCCTTACGCAGGTATTTACAGCCTTCTTCAATACGGCTTGTTTTTGCATAAATGACGCCAATGTTATTGTAAACCAGCCCGTCTTCGGGATTAATTTTTAAAGCTATATTATAGTCTGACAACGCCCCATCATAGTCATTTAAATGGTACTTGCAGATTCCGCGGTTGTTATAAGCGTATGATTTTTCCGGATCGAGTGCTATTGCATCGGTAAACAAACGGATGGCATCTTCGTAACGATCAAGATCCATTACTACCATTCCTTTATTATAAAGCACTTTCACGGGGTCAGGATAATGCATCTCCAATGCTTTGTCATAATCTTTTACCGAAGCAATGTTATCACTATAATCCTGACGGATTCCTCCGCGTTTGTAATAGAATTCAGCCTTGGTAGAATCGTTGGCCTTATTGAACTTTGCAATATCGCGAAAGTATTTTTTAGGGAAATCCTGCTTTTCAGCTTGTGCGAAAACAGCAGTGGCCGAAAGGGCCATCAAAAGGATCAGTATATTTTTCATCGTGTTGGTTTATGTCAAATGTACAAATTAAAAATACGCCCTGAGCTGTACGCTGCCCGTGTGTATGGTTTTGCTTGTTTCGCTTTTACGCCCCTGGTAATTGATGTTTACATCGAGGAATTGGGTAAGGTTCTTTTGCAGGAGCAGACGCCAGGTGAGGTTCTGGCCCGGCAGCAGCCCTTCCAGCATCTGGTAGGCAGCGGGACTAAGTGCATTCCCCTGGAAATCATTTTTGTATAACGAGAATTCGCCATTGGTAGTAAAGCCTTTTTCTGAGGCGTAACTAAACGAGGTACCCAACCGCTGCTGGCCCAGTTCTTCAAGTTCGCCAATGGTATTCTCTTTTTTCCTGAATTCGTAGAATATATCCCAACTGGCATTTCGCGAAAAGATGTACGACACCTTTGGCCCGGCAAGATATCCGGAAATCTTGTAGTTGCGACTGCCATAATTTTCTGAATAGGCACTCGATCGAAGGGTTTGTGCATTTCCGGCAAAAAGCCAGGTCTTCTGAACAAGGTGCGCATATTGCAATTGGTGTGTACTGTTGCCATTCTCCTGTCCGCCGACATTGAGCAAACTGCGCGAGCGGTTTTTTATATAGGTATAGGTAACCGAATGATCCTGCTTGCCGCGGTTATAAAAAAGGCTATTCCGGAAATTGGTATTTAAGCCGAGCAAATTGTCCTCTGTTCCGGAGAAAGGATTCAGGTCGAAGTTGCCGCCGTTTCGTGCTATTTTCCGTTCGATAAGGTAAGCCGACTGATTGTAGAAATGCGATAATGTTTTTAAAAATCCCTGATTGTTTTGCCATTGTTGGCCGTTAAGGGTGAGCGATTGCGAAAAACGATTTTGGTGCGTGCGCACAAACACCTGGCTCGGTAGGTACACACGTACATATTTTGCCAGGTCGGGGTAGGGGGCCACTTCAAATTCCTGAAGTTCCTGTATTCCGTTGCCGTTATAGTCATTCCAGGTATATACTCCGCGCCCGGCTTCTACCTCAAGATACGTAAACTCCTGCTGCGCGATGGTGCCCGAAGTGTTTTCATAGGCCGTGGTTACCTGCACAAGCTGATCCCAGTAGCGGTCGGTATACATAAGCCTCGAATTGAGTGAAGGTTCATCCTGAACGGCAGGGTCGGTAAAATCAAGGTTACGGTAATTCACAAAAAGGCTGAGGTCGCTCTTCTCGGTTTTCACGAGGCGCGATTTCAGGTAATAGGAATGCGAGGTATTTACCTTTTGCAGCATGCCCGAAACAAGGCTGTCGTTGGTACGCTGCAGGTAGCCGAGTTCCATATATACTTTTGTACTGTCGCCGCGGCCCACAAAAGCCCCATATTCTGTAAAGCTCTGGCTGAGGTTGGTGAGTTGGCCCGTACTTTTCAGGCGCTCGCGGTTATTTTCAAGGCGCAGCGAGCCGCCCACCCAGTTCTTTCCGAAATGGTATTTGCCAAGCGCTTCATTGCGAATAAATTTAGAATCGGAGTAGGTGCTGTTGCTGTTGAGCCAGCTGCCGCGGTTTTGAACTACCAGCTTGTTATCAAAATTAAGACGCCCGTCCACTACATGGCGAAGCCCTGTGAAAGCGTGTGAAAAATCGAGCTTTTCCAATTGGTAGTTTACTTCGCCCCTTTTGGGCAGGCGGAAAGTAGTGCCCGTTACAAGATAACTCTGGTTTCCGGCTGTCGTGCTCACATCGGTAAGGTTCCAGTCGCGGCTGAATTCGATATTGAAAAGACGCTCAATAGTCCGGAAATCACGGTTGATGAATTGGTAGTTTGCAAATCCGTCAATTTCCCATTTGCCAGTATAGAGCCGTTGCTTTGCATTGATCTTCCCTGCAAAACCTTTATTGTTCGCATCACCTATCGGCGAAAAAAGGTTGAGGTCATTATTGCTGATACCGGCCTCGAAGTCTACATTCGTTTTTTCACCCGGATTGTATTTCCCCATCACGGTGGCTATCTGTATTTTAGTCGGTGGGGTAAGGCGGATAATCGGCTCATAATTACCCTGCGGAATCCCGTTTAGAGGCGCCACGTATTGGTAGATCTTGCCCACGGCAGCCGCATTGACAAGGATGTAATTACCCTGGTTATTGCCTACCAGACTGAAGCGCACGTTGTACAGGTCGGCACTGGTGTCATTAGACTGCTCAAATACCTCTACTCCATCAATAGTGACCTTACGGTAAAGTACTTTATTTTCCGAATAGGTATCAAGGTAGGCCGAAGGCGCTGTCATTAGTGACGTATCATCGCCCGCCTGTTGCAATACAGAAACCTGCTCTGTAGATAGATTTTGCTGCAAAGGTTGGTTCTTGATGTCGTTCTCAGAATATACATATCCGCCAATACTCCACCCTTCATTTTGGTGCGTAACGCCACCGTAGGTAACAAAACGGCTATAGCTGCGCTCACTATATTGGTACTCTACATTGATGCGCATTTCGGACGTGATGGGGAATAGTGAAGTAAAGATGATCTCGCCGGCATTGTAATCGATAATGTAGTCGTTATTCTCGCCGCGCTCCAGCAATACGCCGTTTACATACACACGCTCTGAGCCCGAGATAACCAGCACGTATAATTCGTTATTGGGGCCCCGCAGCTTATAAGGTCCCTGGTTGCCTTCCTGCCCGGTAAACGTGCTTCGCGCATATTGCCCGCGTACTAATGCCGCCGCGGTAAAAACAGTAGTTTTAGCCTCCGGCTTCCCGAACGAGAATGTTGTTGATAATCCCTGGACCTTTTTGCTGAAGTTGAGGAAACGCGATTGCCGGTTTTCCAGGAAGAGGTCGCCCGCCCGGATGCTCCAGTTATTACTGAACAGTTCTATGAATATCTGGTCGAATTCGTCGAGCCGCTGCGAGTAGCCGCCTTCCTGCAATGGGATATTGCTGTCCTGTATTGAGGCGCGCAGGCTGACTTTATCGGATAATTTTCCGGTGATCTGGAGGTCGAGGTTGGAATTGACCACGGCGTCCTGGTTGTTCCCTACCGTTATCCCGCGGGTAATGCTGCCTGATGTGGTAAGCCCTTCGAAAGGTCGGAATGTACTGACTGCATCGCGCTTAATTGCAAAGCGGTTTTCGGTGCCCGAGTTATTGGAAACTACACGGCGGCTGTCGTAAATACTGTATTCTTTGGTGAGGAAATCAGGAAAGGCTAAGTAGCGAACGGTAAGCGTGTCGGTTGCTGTGTAGCCATTGCGAAAAACAAGCATGCCACGCGAAAAATCGACTTTATAAAAAGAGGAGTCGATCTCTTTGCCATCGCGATCCTGAATCTTAAAAAAGCTTTTGTTGATACTGACACTGTCTATGCGGATGGTATCACGGCCGGGAACGATTCTGCGGTTTTTATAGGGCGTGGGTATTTCCTGGCCGTAAAGCGCGGAAAAACAGCATAAAAAACACAGCAGGATACCCGGTAGACGCATACGGTACTATAACTACAAAACCGCAAAAGTAGTGTATTTGAGATAAATAAGTTTTCGGTTCAGGTTTGCGGTTACTCAATGAAAAATGTAAATCAGTAAAATCTTCGGACGCTTAATAGTTAAGTGCCTTCACGCAGGAAAGATATTTTGAAATATCTTAGCAGGCTGAAGACTGAATCCATCGTAAAGAAAAATGTAAATAAGGTTATTTCGCAATTAAAGCAGAAGATACCGAATACCCGTATTCCCTAACATGAAAAAAACTGAATTAGCTCTTGCCGCATTATCCCTTACGGGTATCCTTCTTTACCTTATTCCAATTCCGGGCAGTACGGCGCTTACCGTGTTCGCAATGCTCGGCTTGTCGTTACTCTATTTCTGGCTGGGTTTCGCCCTGTTCAACAATATTGGCGGTCGCGCTATTTTTAAGAAGTCATCATATAAGGATGTGCAGGCCGTAAAAATTATAGGAGCTATAGGGTTTGGCATTATGCTCTCACTTCTGGTATTTGGCATACTATTTAAAATAATGATGTGGCCGGGGGCATCTGTAATGCTCTTGTTGCCTTCAATGTTTGTGACCGTTGCTGCAATAATAACCGGAATCCGGATGGCGGTGTCGGGCTCGCTTTTTGCAAAGCGTATTTTTATCCGGGCAGCAGTTTTCGTAACCCTTGGTGTTGTGTGTTATATGCTTCCCTTCAATACCTTTTTAAAGATCAGGTACAGGCAATACCCGGATTATATTAAAGCCGCAGAGGTTGCTGCCGAAAATCCGGAAAACGAACTGCTTCAGCAAAAGGCGGAAGAAGAACGAAAGAAAATTGAACACGAAAATAACTAAGTTATTCTCCCTACATCTCCCGCGTTACCAGCTGAAGCGTTTCCCTGCTGATCTGCTTTACCAGTACCTCTTTGTTTTTCGATACGGCATCCTCCGACTTTTCATTAAAGTGGCGAATTGTGTATAGAGAAACATTCTCGTTATAAGTCACTTTGAATTTCTTGGAAAGCACAGCTTTGAGTTCGCCGAAATTACCAAACTTATCTTCTACGCATACCGAGAAGCTGATAGCAGAGTTCTGTATCAGGCTTACTTTAATGCGATATTTATGGAGCAACGCAAATATCTCGCTGATATTCTCCTCCATGATAAAGGAGAAGTCAAGCGATGAAAGCGATAGCAACAGTTGCCCTTTCTTCACGATAAAGCATGCGGTTTGGGGCTCCAGGTCGGCACCCTTGCTTACACAGGTTCCCGGCAGTAATGGGTTTACAAACGATTTTACATAAAGCGGAATCTCTTTGCGTTGCAGCGGCTGCAGTGTTTTCGGGTGAATGACCGTTGCCCCGTAAAATGCGAGCTCTATAGCTTCGCGGTAGGATATCTGGTTGAGCAAAACTGCATTCTCAAAATAACGTGGGTCGGCGTTGAGTACTCCGGGCACATCCTTCCAAATCGTCACGCTTTCTGCATTGAGGCAATACGCAAAGATAGCTGCGGTATAGTCAGATCCTTCGCGCCCGAGCGTGGTGGTAAAATGGTTGTCGTCATACCCAAGGAAGCCCTGCGTGATGTTCAGGCTTTTTTTCTTTACGTTGCGCGAAATGTTCTTTTGCGTGGTCTCCCAGTCTACGAGGGCATCGCGGTAGGTGTTGTCTGTCTTGATGAGCTCGCGCACATCTACCCATTGGTTCGTCAGCCCGCGATAGTTGAAGTAGTGGCTGACTATAGTGGTCGATATTACCTCACCAAGGCTCACGATCTGGTCGTACACAAAATTGTAGTTGGGCGACTTGTTGTTTCGGAGGAACGCTTCCAGGTCGGCAAAAATCCGGTTTACTGCTTTAAAGGCTTCGTGGCTGTCATCTTCAAAAAGGTCCAGCAGTATCTGTATATGGTATTTTTTAACCTCCTGTACAGAGGCCTGCAATTCGGCAGACTTATCTACATAGTTCTTTATCACCACCTCAAGCGCGTTGGTTGTCTTGCCCATGGCCGAAATCACCAGTAGCACATCTTCGTGTCCTACTTGCTCAAGTACGCTGTAAACATTCTTTACGCCATCGGCATCTTTAACAGATGCGCCGCCAAATTTAAAAACCCTCATATACTGTTATGTCTTTATAAACTCAATGTAAATTGCGTGATCCCGGCCTCATCCATTTGCACCGTTCGCCAGTCCTGCAGTATTGCAGCACCCGACTTTTCATAGAAGCGGATGGCTCCTTCGTTCCAGTTGAGTACCACCCATTCTACACGCCGAACGCCTTCGGCCTTAGCGAATCGTATTACTTCTCGGTACAACGCACTTCCGGCTCCGGTGCCCCTGCTGGCCTCTTTTACGATGAGGTCTTCAAGGTGGATGGTCTTGCCTTTCCAGGTCGAATAGCGGTAATAGAACAATGCCATCCCAATGATGGCTCCATCGGCCTCTGCCACAAATGTATGGAATAGCGGGGTTTCGCCAAAGCCGTCGCGCAACAGGTCATCTGGTGTTATAACTACAGCATCGGGTTCTTTCTCAAAATGAGCCAGTTCTTTAATAAGCCCGAGCACCGCGGGCATGTCCTGGGGGGTTCCTTTACGGATGGTCATAAACAATGTTTCTGCAAAAATAAAGGTTACAAAGTATTTACACGGTAAATCTTCCTGTTGTCTTAAAATTTTCGATATTTGCCACACAATACAACTATATCGTTTTCGTAATGGAAGAAAGACACAAAACCCTCGGTGAGTTCATCATCGAAAAACAGGAAGATTTTAAATATTCGTCGGGCGAGCTCTCGCGGCTTATCAACTCGATACGCCTGGCGGCCAAAGTAGTAAATTATAAAGTGAACAAAGCCGGGCTTGTGGACATTGTAGGCAAAGCCGGCGAACAGAACATACAGGGCGAAGACCAGCAAAAGCTGGACGTATACGCCAATGAGGTCTTTATGCAAACGCTCGTGAACCGCGAGATCGTGTGTGGTATCGCGTCCGAAGAGAATGATGATTTCATTACGGTGCAGGGCAACGACGGCTGCCATAATAATAAATATGTGGTGCTGATAGACCCCCTCGACGGATCATCCAACATCGATGTGAATGTTTCGGTAGGAACCATCTTTTCTGTGTACCGACGGGTAACAGAGGTGGGCACGCCGGTAACAACCGAAGATTTCCTGCAGCCGGGTGTCAACCAGGTGGCGGCAGGCTATGTGATCTATGGCACCTCGACCATGCTTGTTTATACTACAGGGAATGGTGTGCATGGCTTTACGCTGAACCCGGCAATCGGTACGTTCTACCTTTCGCACCCCAACCTGCAGTTCCCGAAAGACGGCAACATATACTCTATCAACGAGGGCAACTATGTGCATTTTCCGCAGGGCGTGAAAGATTACATTAAATACTGCCAGCTTGAGGAAGAAGACAGGCCGTATACTTCGCGTTACATCGGCAGCCTGGTGAGCGATATTCATCGCAATATGATCAAGGGCGGCATCTATATCTACCCAACAAGCTCTAAGGCGCCGAAAGGAAAGCTGAGGCTGCTGTACGAATGCAACCCCATGGCTTTTATTGCTGAGCAGGCTGGGGGCAAAGCTTCAGATGGCTTTACGCGTATCATGGAATTACAGCCTACAGAGCTGCACCAGCGCGTGCCTTTCTTCTGCGGAAGCTATAACATGGTAACTAAGGCAGAGGAGTTTATGGCGAAAAGCATAGAAGTCCAAAGTCGAAAGTCTTAAAGTCGAAGATCGAAGTTGAAATCTTAGTGCAAAACAAAAAGTCTCCTTTTTCGGGAGACTTTTTGTTTTTTGACTTAGTAGCTAAGCGCTCAGCAGCTGATAGCTGATCGCTACTTATTCATATGCTGCATTTCGTATACAAAAGTATCAGAGTCTACACCCATTACCAGTAGCGAAAGTGCCTTGTCTACAATATAATGTACGTTGCCGGGTGTAAAGCCCAGTGCAAGTGCAAAGCGGGTGAGGATTTCTTTTTGCTTAGGCCCCAGTATATGGTCGGCATACACCATGCGCGAAAGGTCATAAAGGCGCTCCAGGCGCTGCACATACAGGTGGGGTGGATTGATTGGGTAACGGAAGGGATTAGCAAGGATCTCCTCATATTCCTCCGGAGATATTTCAAGCTGCTTGGCAAGCTTATCAAGAAACGCCCTTTCTTCATGGCTCAGGTGCCCGTTTTCCATTGCCACGCGCACAATCGCCGAAAAGTGGCCTTTGTTCCTGTCTTTAAAGCCGCTATCAAATAGATCTGATATTGACATAGTCTTAGTGTGATTTGAATTTAAAGCAAATATAACTTGATATTTTGGGGTGCCGGAAATTTTTTTAGGATTTTTACCACGTAACCGCCCAACTTTAGAATGATTTAAGAAAAATGCTTAAGTTTACCATAAACCAAAATGCCCCCTTACGTGGAAAGTGATTTCTTCCTGTATTTTAAGCTGGGCCTTCGCCATGTGCTCGATCCGCATGGGCTGGACCATGCCCTGTTCATTATTGCGCTTGCCGTTCCCTACGCCTTTCGCCAATGGAAGACCGTACTCTTGTTGCTGTCACTTTTTACAATCGGCCATACGTGCTCCCTTATTTTGGTGGTCTACAAAATACTCTCGTTTGACAGCGAAGTAATAGAGCTGCTGCTGCAATGCACCATCCTTCTCGCTGCAATCAATAATTTCCTTCAGTCCGGCAAAGATGTCACACGGCTGAATATAAACAGGCTGGCAATCGTCACGCTCGTTTTTGGAGTCATCCATGGCTTTGGGCTGTCTGATTTTTTTATGCTAATTTTAGGCGATAAAAAGGATGACAGGCTGCTGCCGGTTGCCGAGTTTGCGCTGGGGGTAGAAACCGCCCACATTACAGTAGCTTTCTGCGTACTGCTGCTTTGGGGGCTGGTCAGTTATGCCTTCCGCCTCAGTAAGCGCGACTGGACACTCGTACTATCATCTTTTGTTGCCGGAGTGGTATTGCCTATGATCTTGTATAATAAGATCTGGCAGTAACAGTTATTACTATTCGACACTTAAACAATGACCGAGAAACGTACAAAATATGACCAGGCCTACCTGCGCATTGCTGCAGAATGGGGCCGGCTGAGCTATTGCCGCCGCAAAAAAGTTGGCGCAATAATTGTGAAAGACAGGATGATCATTTCCGATGGGTACAACGGTACGCCTTCGGGATTTGAAAACTGCTGCGAAGACGAAGAGGGGGTAACCAAATGGTATGTGCTGCATGCCGAGGCCAATGCGATATTAAAGGTAGCCGGGAGCACACAGTCGTGCGAAGGGGCAACGCTTTATATCACGATGTCGCCGTGCAAGGACTGCAGCAAGCTCATCCACCAGGCCGGTATAAAAAGGGTGGTTTATCTTGAGGGATATAAAGACGACTCGGGTATAGAATTCCTTATGAAAGCCGGGGTGGAAGTAGAGCACATGCCTGCTGAAAAGTAATTTATGAAAATCAATAAGTATTTGCTGCCGCTGCTGGTAGCGCTGGTGCTGGCATGCGGAATCATGATCGGCAGTTTTTTTAATTTTCCTTCGGGGAAACGCAATTTCATTTCCGCCTCATCGCCAAAAGGTAAACTGGGAAAACTTATCGATTTTATCGACAGCGAATACATTGATGATGTAAACACTGATTCAATAGTCGACCTCACCGTAAATAGTATCCTCGAAAAGCTCGACCCGCACTCGGTCTATATCAACAAAGAAGAAATGGAAGGCGTGGCCCAGAGCATGAAGGGCGACTTTGTGGGGGTGGGCGTCAACTTTTATATGTATAAAGATTCGGTTGCCGTAATAAAGCCTATTGCCGGGGGACCGTCTGATAAAGCAGGCATACGGGCAGGCGACAGGATACTTTATGCGGGGAACACAAAGCTTTTTGGGCGCAAGCTGCCCAACGACTCGCTTTTTGCCAGCCTTAAAGGGCAAAAGGGATCATCGGTACTACTTACGGTTTTCCGCAAAAGCGCCAACAAAACGTTTAAGGTAAAGGTGACACGCGATGTTGTTCCTATAAAAAGCGTAGATGTTGCGGTAATGGCCGACGCTACCACCGGGTACATTAAGGTAAACCGTTTTGCAGAAACAACTTTTACAGAATTCCACAACGCGTTGGCTTCCCTTAAACAAGGCGGCGCAAAATCGATTATCATCGACCTGCGTGACAACGGCGGCGGCTACCTTGAAAAAGCGGTGGAGATTGCCGATGACCTTTTGAAGGACAGGCAGCTGATCGTAGTTACCAAAAATAAAAAAAACCAGCAGGACAAAACGTATGCCACCAGCGAAGGTATTTTTGAGCAGGGGAAGGTTTATATACTGATCAACGAGAACAGCGCCAGTGCCAGCGAGATATTGGCAGGTGCCATTCAGGATAACGACCGAGGTACCATTGTGGGGCGGCGTTCTTACGGTAAAGGGCTTGTGCAGCGCGAGATGCCTTTGGGCGATGGGTCTGCAGTGCGGCTTACTGTGGCGCGTTATTATACGCCATCAGGGCGTTCTATCCAGCGGAGCTATGCGCATGGCGGTGCTGAATACTTTAATGACTTCGAGAAACGCTATGCGAGCGGCGAACTTTATGCTGCCGATAGCATCAAGATTGCCGATACGCTTAAATTTAAGACCAGCAAGGGTAGGATCGTATATGGCGGAGGCGGCATCATACCGGATATCTTTGTTCCGCTCGAAGGCAAGCATGGAGACGAGGCGGTGACTATGGTTATGCAAAGCGGCTTAGTGAGCTACTTTGTATTCGAGCAGCTGGATAAGGAGCGCAATACTTTGGCCGGACTCACACCCGTACAGATCGAAACTAAAATTTCGGGAACCGACAAGTACTATGATGCATTTGGAAAGTACCTGCAAAAAAGCGGGCTCGACTTTAAACTCGCAAAGCATAAAGATAAAGTGAAACGTTACCTCGCGGCAGAATTTGTACGCCAGCTTGTTGGCGAGAAAGCGTACTACGAAATGATCCTGAAAGAGGATAATATGGTAAAGGCAGTTTTATCCCAACCCAAATAATTATCGGGCATCTCTAAAATCTGAAATTATTTGCTCCGCGTGCTATCGTGGTACTGGCTGGGGATGCCATTGTTCCAGAGTGTAAGGATGTCGGTAGCAACTGATGCTCCACTGCCGGCTGCTATGGCAAGCTGGCTCCTGTGCCCGGCGAGTGTCCCCGCTACATACAATCCGTCTTTTACAAGATGGTCGTTGTTGCGCAACTGTATTCGGTTTTTTTCCGGCATCGCTTTTTGGTGCGGCATCACAAATTCCATTAATCCGTCCAGGGCAAAAGTATTGGCAGACCCGATCGCAACAACTACGTTGGCGGCCTGGTAAGTACCTTTATTGGTGGTAACCGTAAAGTTTCCGGCTTCACCCTGCACATCCATCACCTTTTCTGCCGGAATCTGTTCCACCTGAGGGTAGAGTGTGGCAAGATGTTCCAGGCTTTGTGCCATGATGTCGCTTCCCAATGTGCCGGGAGCGATTCCGTATGCGTTGTTGTATATGCCATCCTGCAAAGCCGAGGCTTTCTGGTGGGTAAGTATCGCTACTTTTTTACCTGCAGCATAAGGCTTGCCAAGGGCCGAACCCAATACAAGCGCGCAGGAAACGCCCGAAGCGCCCCCGCCTATAATAAGAACATCAAACATTAGCCTTTTGTTTTTTCGTCGATTATTTTAGCCATCCGGAAGATAGCCAGGATCAGAACAGCACACAGTGAGGTTATCGCGCCGATAAGCGCGGGCATGCTGTTGCCTTCGGTAAGGTGGTCAAAATCAAGCTGGGTGATGTTGAATATAGCGAGTGCAAAAGCAAGCGCCATTAGTATGTAAACAAATATTTTCATGCGAAAAGTAGTAACTGTAATCAGATGGTAAAGTTACAAAAACTAAGGTTACGCAAATAACTGTTTTACATTGGCCGCGAATAATTTAACGGCGATCGCCAGGAGAATTACGCCGAAAACTTTGCGGATGACTTCCAGCCCGTTTGCGCCGAGCAGCTTTTCTATCTTCGCCGATGATTTCAACACCACATATACAAGGATGACGTTGAGGGCGATCGCAACAATAATGTTTATCTTGTCATACTCTGCGCGAAGCGACAGGATGGTAGTCATTGTTCCGGCGCCTGCGATCAATGGAAAGGCAATAGGCACAATAGATGCAGTGCTGGGATTATCGCCGCGGTACAGGTGAATGCCGAGTATCATTTCGAGCGCCAGGAAGAAGAGCACGAATGAGCCAGCCACAGCAAATGAGTTGGCATCGATTCCTATAAGCTTCAGGATTTCTTCACCTACGAAGAGGAAAGCTACCATGATGACAAGTGCTACAATGGAGGCCTTTTCGCTCTGGATGTGTCCCAGTTTATTGCGCAGTGCTACGATAATAGGAATACTCCCTACAATATCGATCACTGCAAATAGCACCATGCTTACCGTAAATACCTGCTTCCAGTCAAAGCCCATACCGCTGTCTTTTAAGATGGTGCAAAATTACGGCATGTTTCCGGGAACTGCCTTAAGCAGGTGTTAATTTTTGGAAGTGAAAGGCTACATCCACATTTGACAGGGATTGGTTATCTTTGCGGCATGTTTCAGCTCGGAAAAACCATCGTCTCAGAAGATATCCTCGAAAAAGAATTTGTTTGCAACCTTTCGGCGTGCCATGGCGGCTGCTGTATAGATGGCGATGCCGGCGCTCCGCTGAACGCAGAGGAAACAAAGATACTTGAAGATATTTATCCGGTTGTGAAACCATTCCTTCGCAAAGAAGGGATTGCTGCCATCGAGGCGCAGGGTATATGGGTAGTGGGCACCGATGGTGATCTCGAAACCCCGCTGATCGATAATAAAGACTGCGCCTATGTGATCTTTGATGGGAAAACCGCGCTTTGCGGTATCGAGCAGGCCTACAACCAGGGGCTTGTAAGCTGGAAGAAACCGGTATCCTGCCACCTGTATCCTATCCGGGTAAAAGATTTCAGTGAATTTTCTGCGGTCAATTATGACCGGTGGGATATCTGTAATCCCGCTTGTGCTCTTGGTAAGGAACTGGAAGTCCCGGTGTACAAATTCGTTAAAGAAGCCCTTATCCGCAAGTTCGGAATCGATTGGTATACGGAGTTGGAAAAAGTGGCTGAGGAACTCAAAGACCAACCGTTGGGCAGAAGGCGCTAAACAGTTAAAACCTCCTTATTTTACACGTCTTTCGACGCAAATCCTAATAAGATTGTAATTAGCAATTAGCTTTAAATCAACTTATTATAGAATTTTGTTAATGTTATTAACAGTTTAAGCTGTTGTTAAAAACTAGGGCAGATTGTGAATAAGTTTGACTTTCATTTTACCCTTCAATTGCCAATCTTTGTACCACACGATTACCACCAATCAACATCTTTTTTAATACCGTTAAAGTCAAAAACTTATGTCTGTCATCGAGCCTATACTCCAGGAAAATAAAAACCGCTTTGTCATTTTTCCCATCAAGCACCACGATATATGGGACTGGTACAAGAAAATGGAGGCTAGTTTCTGGACCGCGGAAGAGATAGACCTTCATCAGGACTTGACCGACTGGAATACGAAGCTTAGCGAAGACGAAAAATATTTCATCAAGCACATCCTTGCGTTCTTTGCCGCCTCTGATGGAATTGTAAATGAAAACCTGGCAGAGAATTTTGTAAATGAAGTT
Source organism: Flavobacteriaceae bacterium (assembly GCA_021151665.1). GTDB lineage: Bacteria > Bacteroidota > Bacteroidia > Flavobacteriales > Flavobacteriaceae > Flavobacterium. The sequence continues at coordinate 20,307 of JAGKWW010000018.1, read as the reverse complement.
CAGTATCCCGAGGCTAAGTTCTTTTACGGCTTCCAGATCATGATGGAGAACATCCATAGTGAAACCTATTCGCTGCTTATAGATACCTATGTTAAGGATGAGGTTGAAAAAGACAAGCTGTTCCATGCGATCGAGGTTTTCCCGGCTATTATGAAAAAAGCGCAGTGGGCCCTTAAATGGATCAAGTCCGACTCTTTCGCCGAAAGGCTGATCGCATTCGCAGCAGTAGAAGGAATTTTCTTCTCAGGTGCGTTCTGCTCGATCTTCTGGCTCAAGAAACGAGGGCTCATGCCGGGGCTTACCTTTTCTAATGAATTGATTTCGCGCGACGAAGGCGTACATTGTGATTTTGCGGTGCACCTGCATAACCACCACCTTGTAAATAAGGTTTCGAAGTCGAGGATCAAGGAAATACTCATTGATGCACTGGCTATAGAACGCGAGTTTATTACCGAGTCGCTTCCTGCGAGCCTTATCGGGATGAACGCCACACTGATGACGCAGTACCTTGAGTTTGTAACTGACAGGCTGCTGGTAGAGCTGGGCTGCGAAAGGCAGTTCAATGTGGGCAACCCGTTTGATTTCATGGATATGATCTCGCTGCAGGGTAAGACCAACTTCTTCGAAAAGCGTGTTTCGGAGTATCAGAAAGCGGGCGTGCTTAACAAGGATTCCGATTCGCAGAAGATAAGCTTCGATGCTGATTTTTAATAACTAAACCAAGTGCGCACTGCGCCACCATTATACTAACCCAATAAAATTATCGCCTATGTATGTAGTAAAAAGAGATGGCCGAAGAGAACCGGTAATGTTTGACAAGATTACCGACAGGGTACGTAAGCTGTGCTATGAGCTGAACGACCTGGTAGACCCCGTAAAGGTGGCTATGCGTGTTATTGAAGGGTTGTATGATGGCGTTACTACATCAGAACTGGATAACCTGGCTGCAGAAACTGCTGCTGCCATGACGGTTACACACCCCGATTATGCCCAGCTTGCTGCGCGCATTGCGGTGTCTAACCTTCATAAGAATACCAAAAAGTCGTTCTCTGAAACCATGCACGACATGTACCACTACGTAAACCCGCGTACAGGTCAGGAGTCGCCACTCCTTTCAGACGAGGCATATAAAGTGATCATGGATAATGCTGAGATACTGGATTCTACCATCATCTACAACAGGGATTTCAATTACGATTATTTCGGGTTCAAAACCCTGGAGCGCTCTTACCTGTTGCGCATTAACGGCAACATTGTAGAGCGCCCGCAGCACATGCTGATGCGTGTATCGGTAGGCATTCACCTGGATGATATCCAGTCGGCTATCGAGACGTATGAGCTCATGTCAAAAAAATATTTTACACACGCTACGCCAACGTTGTTCAACGCAGGTACGCCAAAGCCGCAGATGTCTTCATGCTTCCTGCTTGCCATGCGCGACGACAGCATTGACGGAATATATGACACGCTGAAGCAAACTGCCAAGATCTCGCAGTCGGCGGGTGGCATAGGCCTTTCTATTCATAACGTGAGGGCTACAGGCTCTTATATCCGCGGTACAAATGGTACCTCTAACGGTATTGTGCCGATGCTGCGTGTATTTAACGATACCGCACGCTATGTAGACCAGGGTGGCGGCAAGCGTAAAGGCAGCTTCGCTGTTTACATTGAAACATGGCATGCCGATATCTTCGATTTCCTTGACCTTAAGAAGAACCACGGTAAAGAAGAGATGCGTGCACGCGACCTTTTCTACGCGATGTGGACTTCTGACCTGTTTATGAAACGCGTACAGGAAGACGGGCAATGGACGCTGATGTGCCCTAACGAATGCCCGGGATTGTACAATGTGTACGGCGAGGAGTTCGAAGCGTTATACGAATCGTATGAGGCGCAAGGCAAAGGCCGCAAGACCATTAAGGCACGCGAGCTTTGGGAGAAGATATTGGAGTCTCAGATAGAAACCGGTACGCCTTACATGCTGTACAAAGATGCGGCCAACAGGAAATCGAACCAGAAGAACCTTGGGGTTATCCGTTCGTCTAACCTGTGTACCGAAATCATGGAGTACACTTCGGAAGACGAGATCGCGGTATGCAACCTGGCGTCTATCTCATTGCCAATGTTCATTGAGAATGGCAAATTCAACCATGACTACCTCTACCAGGTTACCAAGCGTGTAACACGCAACCTGAACAAAGTAATAGACAGGAACTATTATCCTGTACAGGAGGCAGAGAACAGCAACATGCGCCACCGTCCTGTAGGGCTCGGGGTGCAGGGGCTTGCCGATGCGTTCATCCTGCTTCGCCTTCCGTTTACCAGCGATGAGGCAAAAAAGCTTAATCAGGAGATATTCGAAACCATGTACTTTGCTGCTGTTACCGCCTCTATGGAAATGGCAAAAGAGGAAGGGCCGTACTCAACATTTGAAGGTTCGCCAATATCGCAGGGAGAGTTCCAGTACAACCTGTGGGGCCTTACCGATGCCGACCTGAGTGGCCGTTGGGACTGGGCTTCGCTTCGTAAAGAAGTAATGGAACATGGCGTTCGCAACTCGCTGCTGATGGCCCCGATGCCTACAGCTTCTACGTCGCAGATACTTGGCAACAACGAGGCATTTGAACCGTATACTTCCAACATTTATACAAGAAGGGTGCTTTCGGGCGAATTTATCGTGGTGAACAAGCACCTGTTGGAAGACCTTGTGAACCTTGGCTTGTGGAATGAGAACCTGAAACAGGAAATCATGAGGGCTAATGGTTCGGTACAGGATATCGATATCATTCCTCAGGATATAAAAGAGCTGTACAAAACGGTTTGGGAAATGAGTATGAAAGACATTATCGATATGTCGCGCCAAAGGGGCTATTTCATCGACCAGAGCCAGTCGCTCAACCTGTTTATGGAGAATGCCAATTTTGCGAAGCTTACCTCGATGCACTTCTATGCATGGCAAAGCGGCCTGAAAACGGGTATGTACTACCTGAGAACGAAGAGCGCCGTAGATGCGATTAAGTTTACGCTGAACAACGATAAAAAAGAACAGCCGGAACCGCAGGCTGTTGCCGTAGCCGAACCACAGGCTATGGAGGTTTCAGAATTCCAGGCCATGCTGGAGCGTTCGCGCAACTCGGGGCCGGAAGATTGCGAAATGTGCGGTTCTTAAAATAATTATAAAAAGGTTATATTTACAAACAGATAAGGAGCATTTTGCTCCTTATTTGGTTAATAGCTGTATACATGAAACCCGTTTACGTAGAAGAATATATGATAGCCCCCGCGGGAGTGCGGTTTGGTAACCTGTTTATCGATATTATGTTGCAAGCCGTGCTGGCGTATGTTGTAGGCTTTATTTCGGTAGTTGCCGGAGAGATGCTCGGGTGGGATACCCTGTACATCTGGTTCCGGCAGATGGACCGCGGAGATGCGGTCTTCTTCCTGTTAACGATCCACGTAGTGTATTATATATTTTTTGAAGGCCTCATCGGCCGTACCCCGGGGAAACTGGTTACAGGCACTATGGTGGTAACGGTAGAGGGCGAGAAGCCGGGGTTGGTTGCCGTGCTTACGCGCAGTTTTTGCCGGCTCATTCCACTTGAATGCATAAGTTTTTTCGGCGAAAAAGTATGGGGGCTTCATGACCGCCTCGCCAATACCTATGTGGTAGATATATACCAATACCGCCGCGGTCAGGCCATGCAAAAGGAATTAAACGCAAAAAAAGAAATTGCCGGCCCGTGGGCTGGGCTTTAAGTTATGGAGAAAGTATACGTTGACGATACCATGCTCGTTTCAGGCGGAAAGCGCTTTGGTAATTACGTGATCGATCTGATTATACAGTATGCTCTCAGCTACGGGCTGGGGCTGGTTGCAGTATTGTTGTACGAACTTTTTGAATACGATAGTTTTTACAACTGGATATCTGAAATGGGCAAGATAGAAGAATACCTTTTGGGATGGGCCATCAGTTTTGTATTCTATTCTATTTTCGAAGGACTGCTACAGCGCACTCCCGGAAAATTTATTACACGCACCCGTGTTGTGATGGAAGACGGTTCTAAACCTCCGTTCGGGAAAATTTTGCTTCGCAGCGTTTGCCGTTTTATTCCTTTTGAACACTTTACGTTTTTTGGCGACTATTCGCGCGGGCTCCACGATAAGCTATCGGATACATATGTGATTGACATCAATGCCTACGAGCACGCCGTAAGAATGAAACAGTCTTTTGAAGAAATAGGCACTACAGATTATTAATACTATGATGCAATGGGAACAGCTGCTGTCACTTAAAAGGCAGGGCGATACAAGCAAAAGGCTCCGCCGCGAGCAGGACGATACCCGTCTTGGGTTTGAAGTTGACTATGACAGGATCATCTTCTCTTCAGCCTTTCGCAGCCTTCAGGATAAAACACAGGTCATACCGCTTTCTAAAACCGATTTTGTGCATACCCGCCTTACGCACAGCCTTGAGGTGTCGGTGGTGGGAAGGTCGCTTGGCCGATTAGTCGGAAAACGGATCATCGAGAAACATCCTTACCTGAGCGAAGTACACGGCTACCACATGAACGATTTCGGCGCTATTGTGGCCGCTGCTGCGCTGTCTCACGACATCGGCAACCCGCCGTTCGGGCATTCCGGTGAAAAGGCAATCGGCGAGTATTTCAAGACAGGGAGGGGGCATCAGTATAAAGAGCATCTTACGGATAAAGAGTGGCAGGACCTTATCGATTTTGAGGGCAATGCCAACGGGTTTAACCTGCTTACGGCATCGCGCCCCGGTGTCGACGGTGGGCTAAGGCTCACCTATGCAACCCTGGGCACATTCATGAAATACCCCAAAGAGTCATTGCCTAAAAAGCCGACGAATAACATTTCCGATAAAAAATACGGCTTCTTTCAATGCGATAAGGAATTTGTGCAGGAAGTAGCGAAAGAGCTCGGTATGATACCAAACAAAACCGGCGACGATATCGGCTACGAACGGCATCCTCTGGCTTACCTGGTGGAAGCCGCCGATGACATCTGCTACACGATAATCGATTTTGAAGACGGCATCAACCTGGGTGTCATCGATGAAGACTTTGCCCTGGAATACCTTATCAAACTGGTCAAGGATACGATCGATGCATCTAAATACAGCACGCTTACCACCAAAGAAGACCGGTTGGGCTATCTCCGCGCATTGGCCATAGGCAGCCTGATCAACGATGCTGTAAATGTGTTCCTTGAAAATGAGGAAGCGATACTTGCCGGAAAATATCCGCACGCGCTAACCGACCAAAGCAGATATTCTGCCCAGATGAATGATATCATTAAGCTTAGCGTAAAGAACATATACCAAAGCCGCGAAGTAGTAGAAAAAGAAGTGATCGGCTATCGCATCATTAGTACACTGCTCGATACATTCTGTACAGCCTATAATAATAAGTTTGAAGGTACACACAGTAACTACGATGCATTAGTGCTAAAAATGCTGCCCGAAAAATTCGTTACCGAAAAAATGACGCTTTATGACAGGCTCCTGCATATCTGCCATTTCGTATCTACGCTTACCGATGGCAAAGCGCTGCTGCTGTATAATACAATAACGGGAAAGTAGACTTGAAGATAATAGACACCGGCGGGATCCAGGAAAGGCTCGTCTCACATCTATTATCTTTCATCTAAAAGTCTCTATTAAAAAGTATAACTGAGCCCCACTCCCAGCAGCTGCTTTAGCTGTATCCGGGGGCCGGTCTGCACTACGGTGCCATCCCGTTCCTTGGTGGCTTTGATGTCATCGTCGTAAATAATATGGGTGCCGATATTGGCCTTTACATATTCGTTCACAGTCATGTCCAGTTGCAGCTGCCAGTTCACGTCGATGTTGCCAAAGTTGTTTAGGTAATCGGTATAGAGTGAAAGGCGGTGGTCCAGCATAATATTCTTAAATACCTGCCTTTTAAACTGGTTAGTAACAAGGATACCTACTTCGGTGCGCGACCGCTTTCCGTGACTGATTAAATTTCCATCCGCATCATAAACCGCGGCATCAACACCGAAGGCTCCTGCATCTGCAAGCCGTTGGTTAAGCACAAGTGTGGTTTTATCAGTCAGCGGCGAAAAGTAAGCCGATAGACCGAGGTCTTTGCGCATATATTCGGTACCCACCCCGAGGAAAATATAAGCGGGAGAGAATGGCCCGGATATCGCTTCGGTGGTATTCGGGTACGAATAACCATTGGCAAACTGGGTAGTGAAACTTCCCTTGGCGCTGTAATACCAGTTAGATATAGAATCAGTGCGATAACCGAAAGTAGAGTTGAGCAGGATCTGGTCATCAGTTTTGCGCAGTTCCTGGCCTTCCTGGCTGTTGATACCGTACTTAAGTATAAGTTCATTTACCCAACTCACGTTGCCCCGTGTATAACGGCGCAGGAAATTGGCTTTCGCGAGGCCCGAAATGGAGTTATTACCACCCACGCTCCAGTTGACAAACGCAACCTGGTTAACGTCGAGCCCCACGGTATTGGTTCGTTCCCAATAGGTGATTGAATCGGGTGTGCTTGTAGTTAAAAGTACCTGTGCTTTGGCTACTGATGCTGCAAAAAATAACAGGGCAGCAAGGCAGAGTCTGATATTCATGTGTGTATGGGTTTGCAGATGCGGTGCAAAAATCGGTATTTTCAGTAACCCGAAAAAATATCCGTAAGGCTTTTAACATCGATGTTGTAGTAATGTTGTAGCTGTGCCACGGTTCCGTGTTCTGCAAATTCATCAGGGAGCCCCAAAACCTTTATAGCGGACTTATAATTATGCTTTGCAGCGAAAGCCGTTATGCTGCTCCCAAACCCACCGATGGTTACCCCATCTTCAATTGTTATTATGTTAGCATAGGTGCTGAAGATTGAATGCAACTCCTGTTCGTCAAGAGGTTTTACGAAACCAAAGTGATAATGCGAGAATTTGTTTTCACCCGAAATTTGGTCCAGTGCTTTGATCACATTATTTCCAATGGTTCCCGTCGAAAGCACAGCAATGTCTTTTCCCTTCCGTAATTGTCTGGCCTTCCCCACCTGAATTACTTCAAACGGCAACTGCCATTCCGCATGCTCGCCACGCCCGCGCGGATATCGTATTGCAATAGGATGGCCCAGGTCAAGCTGCGCCGTGTACAGGATATTGCGAAGTTCACGCTCATCCAGCGGCGCATGAATGATAAGGTTCGGGATACAATTCAGGTAGGCGACGTCGAAAGCGCCGTGATGGGTAGCACCGTCCTCGCCGACAAGCCCGGCCCGGTCAAGGCAGAAGATCACGGGTAGGTTTTGCAGCGCCACATCGTGTATCAACTGGTCGTAGGCGCGTTGCAAAAATGTAGAGTAAATGTTGCAATATACCACCATCCCCTGCGTAGCGAGCCCTGCGGCAAACGTAACAGCGTGCTGCTCGGCAATGCCAACATCAAAAGCCCGGTCGGGGAATGCCTCCATCATAAATTTCATCGAGCTGCCCGAGGGCATAGCCGGCGTTATGCCGATGATCTTGTCGTTTCGCTGCGCAAGCTCTACCAGTGTCAGCCCAAAAACATCCTGGTATTTTGGCGGCAGGCCTTCTTCGGCTTTCGCCAGCACTTCTCCGGTATATTTATCGAATTTTCCGGGGGCGTGGTACTTTACCTGGTCTTCCTCAGCCTTCTTCAGCCCTTTGCCTTTGGTGGTAATTACGTGAAGAAAGCGTGGCCCCGTAAGGTGCTTTTGCCTTTCCAGCTCTGTAAGCAGCGCGGGCAGGTCATGCCCGTCTATCGGTCCGCTGTAGTCGAAATTCAGCGACTTGATCATGTTGTTCTGGCGGGGGTTCCGGCCTTCTTTCACTTCGGTCAGGTAGTGCTTTAATGCGCCCACACTTGGATCTATGCCTATAGCATTATCGTTAAGTATCACCAGTAGGTTGGCATCCGTTACCCCGGCGTGGTTCAGCCCTTCAAAGGCCATCCCAGACGCTATAGACGCATCGCCAATAACAGCGATATGTACCTTTTCTTTATTTCCTTTTAATTGAGAAGCAACGGCCATACCCAGAGCCGCAGATATCGAGGTGCTGCTATGGCCTGTGCCAAAGGTATCGTACTCGCTTTCGGTGCGTTTCGGGAAGCCGCTGATGCCGCCCCACTGCCGGTTGGTATCAAAACGGTCGCGCCGCCCGGTAAGGATTTTATGTCCATACGCCTGGTGGCCCACGTCCCACACCAGAAGGTCGTCTGGAGTATCGAATACATAATGTAACGCGATAGTAAGCTCTACCACACCCAGGCTTGCCCCAAGGTGGCCCTCTTTTGCTGAAACGATATCGATAATGAATTCGCGCAATTCTGCGGCCAGTTGCGGGAGCTGGGCGGGATTAAGCTTCCTGAGGTCGTAGGGAGAATCGATATGCGATAACAGATTGGTTGCCATTGCTGCGCTTTCGCACAAAAATACGATAATAATCTGTGATGCGTTATTCGCTGACTTTCACTTTACCCTTAACAGGCTCCACGATGGTATCTCCGGTGAGGTGTTCCCGCTCGGGTTCAACTACCATACCCATCCTAATGGGCTTGTCTTCACCCTTAACAGGATGTTTTATCGTGCCGCTGTTCGCAGGTTTCTCAGGAATTTTTGCTGTTGCGGTGTCAATCGCCGTTGAATCTACCACTGCAATCTCACCGACAACGGCTGGTTCGCCCGTTGCCCTTTTGCAACTGAATAGGGTTGTGCCCATGCTGATTGCCAAGGCCAATAAGAAGACATTGAGGAAACTCCGTTGCATGAATAAGGCTTTTCTCGGTATCTCGATCTTTACCGGCTCCGAAAGCTGGTCGCTGCTAAAACGCCCGCAAACCTTCGTCCCGGCATTAGTGTCGAAAAAGTCGTCAACCTGCTTGGTGTTCATCGCGGTGAAATCTACCACGGTTTTCTGGCATACGGCACAAAAGCGGCCTTTTTCTTCAGCGGTCATACCCGCCCAATCTTCATGGCAGGGCTTTGGAATAGAGATAGCATAGCGGTTCATGGCAGGTAATTTTTATCACAACGGAAATTACACGATTAGTAGTATTTTTATCCCATGAAAAATATTTTTGACGACGAATATTTTATGCGGATGGCGCTCCGGGAAGCGCAGGCGGCGTATGGCCGTGGAGAGATTCCCGTAGGCGCAGTGGTTGTAGTAGATAACCGCGTGATTGCCAAAAGCCATAACCTTACCGAAATGCTCAATGACGTTACCGCCCATGCCGAGATGCAGGCCATTACCGCCGCCGCTAATTTCCTGGGCGGAAAATACTTATCGAATTGTACGCTGTATGTTACACTGGAACCCTGCCAGATGTGTGCCGGCGCACTATACTGGAGCCAGATACCAAGAGTGGTTTTCGGCGCAGCCGATGAAAAAAGGGGCTACAGGGCTATGGGGGGAAAGCTGCACCCTAAAACGCAAGTGACCGAAGGTATAATGGCCGAAGAATCTGGCCGGCTGGTGCTGGATTTTTTCCGGCAGCGGCGTTAGTTAAGTTTACTGGGAACCAGTGTTTTGACGGGTTGTAAAAAATTTTGAGAAAGTTATCAAAGAATCTGTATTTTTAATACAATATTTCTGAATCATCTTTAGTTATAGCGAAAAACACGGACCTCTTAAACTAATCAATCCTAACACCAACCAACAAATGAAAACCCCGCGCCTGGTGCTGTTGCTTACAGTCATCACACTGCTGCTGCATTCCTGTTCTAAATCAGGAAAAGAGTTCGATTCCGATTATACCCTTTACAGGGATTACATCACCAGCTACTCGTCGGGGGTCATCCCATCCAAATCAGATATACAGGTGGGCCTCGCCTTCGCGAAAGCGGAATGGAAAGCCAACGATGAGCTCGATGAAGACTACTTTACCATTTCGCCACAGGTGGAAGGAAAGGTCATTTACCTGGCCGATAACAGCATTGCCTTCCGTCCTGCTAAAAAATTAGAGCAGGATACCGAATACCGCGTAACGCTGCACTTATCCAAATTCATTAAGGTGCCGGAAAACCTGGCCAACTTCAATTTCCGGGTGCGGGCTATAAAACAGGATTTTATAGTAACCGCGCAGGATTTGCAGTCGTATAACCGTGACTGGCAGTACCTCAATGGGCAGCTAAAGGCCAGCGACGATATGGATGCCGCCACGGCGAAAAAGCTGGTTACGGCAGAACAGAACGGCCGAAAGCTTCCCGTACGCTTCGACCGTACCGAAGGCTCGGCCACGGAGTTTCATTTTGTAATCGACAGCATACAGCGGCAGGCGCATGCCAGCACCGTTAAGATAAGCTGGAACGGCAAGCCATTCGATATAGACCGGGAAGACGCGATGGATTTCGAGGTGCCGGGCAAGGACAGCTTCAAAGTACTTTCGGTACAGCCTGCCGAAGGCGACAACCAGACATTGTTGATCAACTTTACCGACCCACTACGCAAAGACCAGGACTTCACAGGCCTCGTTGCAGTAGAGAATGTTCAGAACCTTCGGTATGCTGTGGAGGGCAACCTGCTTAAGGTATTCTTTGGCGAGCCTTTGAACGGCGAGTTTCTGGTGGAAGTGTTTCAGGGTATCGAAAGCATTGATGGCTTTAAGATGCGGCAAACACACACCGAGAAGATCGCTTTTGAACAGATGAAGCCCGAGGTGAAATTTGTGAAAAGCGGCACCATACTTCCGGCCTCCAGCAACCTGAAGCTAAACTTTCAGGCTGTAAATCTAAGTGCCGTCGATGTGAGGGTGTACCGTATTTTTGAGAATAACGTACTGCAGTATCTGCAGGATGGCGAACTTTCTGATGGTTATGGCCTGCGTAATGTAGCGCTGCCTATTGCCAAAAAGAAACTGATCCTGAACACCAACAAAATGCTCAACTACGGCAAGTGGAATTACTATGCCATAGACCTTGCGACGCTGATAAAACCCCAACAGGGCGCTATTTACCGTGTAACCATTTCGTTTAAAAAATCGTACTCGCTTTACAAATGCGAAGCCGGCGCTGCTACCGAGGACGAAGCACCGGAGCCGGAAGAGCAGCCGGAGGATTTCAGCGAATATGAAGACTATGATTACTATCCGTACGATTATGACTGGGATCAGCATGATAACCCTTGCAGCCATTCCTATTTTTACGACAGGCAGGTAAGCACCAACGTGCTGGCGAGCGACCTTGGCGTTATCGCTAAAAAAGGCGAAGACGACAGCTTCTTTTTTGCGGTGGCAAGCATTACCACCACCGAGCCTGTTGCCGGTGCAAAGATTGACCTGTACAATTACCAGAAGCAGAAATTGGCTTCAACCACCACAGGCGCTACCGGTACCGCAATGGTGTCATCGGATAAAAAGCCATTCTTTGCCGTCGTTAAAAACGGCAACAACACAACCTATGTAAAGCTTTCCGAAGGCAATTCGAAATCGCTCAGCAACTTTGATGTGGATGGAGCCAAACTGCAAAAGGGACTGAAAGGCTACCTGTATGGCGAGCGCGGCGTGTGGAGGCCTGGTGATACGTTATTCCTGGGCTTTATCCTGACTGATAAGGCCTCGAGGCTGCCACAGCAACATCCTATTAAGTTGCGCCTTAGCGACCCTAACGGAAAGATGGTATATGAAGCGGTGCAAAGCTATAATGCCAAGAACCATTTCCGGTTTATTGTACCTACTTCGCCAACAGTGCCTACAGGCAGCTGGGAAGCAATGGTGTCGGTAGGAGGGGCGTACTTTTATAAGGCGATAAAGATCGAAACCATTAAGCCGAACAGGCTCAAGATAAAGAACAGCCTCGACGGCAAAACCATTTACGCCTCACGGCAAAACAACGCCACACTCGACGTAGCCTGGTTGCATGGTGCGATTGCGCGTGACCTGAAGGTAGAGATGCAGGCCAAGTTCATGAAGCAGGAAACGAAATTCAAGGGCTACCTCAACTACGTGTTCGACGACCCTACGCAGACCTTTGGAACGGAAGAAGTAAACCTGTATTCCGGCAAGACGGATGCTAGCGGCGTGGCACAGGTGTCACTTCAGCCGCGGCTGCAGGTGCGTGCGCCGGGGTTGCTGAAGGCAGCCATAATAACCAAAGCATACGAGAAAGGCGGCGACTTTAGCACCGACGTAGTTACGGCTACCTACTCGCCGTATGATACCTACGTGGGTGTAAAAGCTCCAGTAGGCAACAAGTATGGCATGCTCGAAACCGGCAAAGCCAATCGTTTCGACCTCGCCACGGTAAATGATAAAGGCCAGCCGCGGGCTAACCGAAAACTCGATGTGCGCGTATATAAAATAGAATGGCGCTGGTGGTGGGATGCTTCAAACGACGACCTTAGCACCTACAGTTCTACCGAATCGAGGCTGGCGGTCTATTCGCAACAGGTTACGACCGACGCTTCGGGTAAAGCAAACTTCAGCTTCGGTACCGATATGGAAGCCTGGGGCCGATATCTTATTCGCGTTACCGATGTGGAAAGCGGCCACTCGGCAGGGCAGACGGTATATATAGATTACCCTTACTGGTCCGGGCGCACGCATAATGACAATCCGGAAGAAGCAACCATGCTGATGTTTACTACCGATAAAGAGAAATACGCTGTTGGCGAAAAGGCGGTTATTTCGTTCCCATCCAGCGAAGGCGGACGGGCGCTTATCTCTCTTGAGAATGGCAGCCGCGTAGTGCAGACCTACTGGGCGAAAACGACAAAAGGGGAAACTAAAGTCTCGATCCCTGTGACAGGCAAGATGGCGCCAAATGTTTACGTGCACATCACGTTGCTGCAACCGCACGCCTCTACCAAAAATGATTCACCCATCCGCCTGTACGGCATTGTGCCGATAGAGGTGGTTGATAAGAATACAGTCCTTGAACCGCAGATAAAAATGCCGGAGGTACTGAAACCTTCGCAAAAAACAACCATAAAAGTCAGCGAAAAGAACGGCAGGCCGATGACCTATACCATTGCAATTGTAGACGACGGCTTGCTTGACCTTACCCGGTTTAAAACCCCTAATGCATGGGACAGCTTCTATGCCCGCGAGGCTCTTGGCGTAAAAACATGGGATATTTATGATGATGTTATCGGGGCTTATGGCGGCGAAGTGAACCAGGTATTCAGCATTGGTGGAGATGCCGACCTCGGTGGTGGCAAAGCCAAGAAAGCAAACCGCTTTAAGCCTGTGGTTATCTTTATGGGTCCGTATACTGTAGGTAAAGGGCAGACCCGTGTACATGATATCAAGCTGCCGAATTATGTGGGATCGGTACGTACGATGGTAGTTGCTGCCAACGCCGACCTGAGCGCTTACGGTATGGCCGAGAAGACAACGCCGGTGCGAAGCCCACTGATGCTGTTGGCCTCGCTTCCGCGGAAGGTGACGCCGGGCGAAAAGGTAACGTTACCGGTAACGCTTTTCGCCATGGAAAACCATGTGAAGAACGTAACACTTCAGGTAAAAACGAATAACGGAATCAAAGTGTTGGGTAAGCCGGTGCAATCGGTTGTATTTACAAAACCGGATGAGAAGGTGGCATACTTCGACCTTGAAGTAGGCAGCCTTACGGGGCTCGGCAAAGTCACGGTGATAGCAACATCCGGAAAAGAAAAAGCGAGCTACGATGTGGAACTGGATATCGTGAACCCGAATCCGGTGACGCAGAGCTACAAAGAGCTGGTGCTCGAGCCGGGCAAAAGCGGAACCATCAACTGGAATGCGTTTGGTGTAGCAGGGTCTAATGCGGCGAGGCTCGAAGTATCTTCGTTCCCGTCTATCGACTTTAACCGCAGGCTCGATTACCTGGTGCAATATCCGCACGGCTGCCTGGAGCAGGTTACTTCTTCGGCATTCCCGCAGCTTTACCTCACCGATGTTGCCGATGTAGACAACGCACGCCGCCAAAAGATACAAACCAATGTTACCGCTGCGATTCAAAAACTGGCGCAGTATCAGGTGCCGTCGGGCGGATTTGCCTACTGGCAGGGGCAGCCTGAGCCGGACGACTGGGGCTCGAGCTATGTAGGCCACTTCTTCATCGAAGCCGAGAAAAAGGGCTACGCGCTGCCGCTCAACAGCAAGAAGCAATGGCTTAGTTATCAGCAGAAAACCGCAAGGCAATGGCGTTACGACAACCGTTACCACAACGACTTTGCGCAGGCATACAGGCTGTATACGCTGGCGCTTGCGGGTGTGCCGGATATTTCATCGATGAACAGGCTTCGCGAAACGCAGGGCATAAGCAATGAGTCAAGATTGAGATTGGCTGCCGCCTATGCGTTGGCCGGACAGAAAAGTACCGGGCAGATGCTGCTTTCGCAAAGCACGCTGGATGTAAACAGTCCGTATGGTTATTATTACTTTGGCTCACCGGAACGCAACCGTGCGATGGCGCTGGAAACCCTGGTACTCCTCGGCCAGAAGCAAAAGGCGTACAATATGGCGGTGCAATTGGCGAAGGCAATGTCCTCTAACGAATGGATGAGCACTCAAACCACAGCCTACAGCCTTTATGCGATGAGTAAATTTGCTAAAGCCAACGGTGAGAAAGGCGTGGATGCTTCGTTCACTTCAAGCGGAAAACAGGAAACGATTAAAACCGCCAAAACATTTGCATCGCGAACACTTGCCGTAAGCAGCAGTAACAGCATCAATGTGAAGAATAACAGGAAAGGTACGCTCTACGTGAAAGTGATCTATAGCGGAATACTGCCTGTAGGCAGGGAACAGGCGGAGCAGCGTGAACTGGTAACCTCCATTACGTATAAAGACAGGGCGGGCAAAGCCATTAATCCGGCATCTTTAACCCAGGGCACCGAGTTTGTTGCCGAAGTGACCGTGAGCAATATGAAAGGAGAGAATGTAGATAATGTTGCGCTTACGCAGATCATTCCGTCAGGATGGGAGATCGTGAATACAAGGTTTACCGAATTTGGCGACAATACCGGCAACACGGTGGATTATACCGACATCCGTGATGACAGGGCCAACTATTATTTCCCAATGAAAGCGAAAGAAACCAAGAAGTTCAGGCTGCTGCTTAATGCTTCCTACCCGGGAACATATTATCTTCCGGGTACGCAGTGTGAGGCGATGTATGACAATTCGTTCTTTGCGCGCACCAAGGGGCAATGGGTTAAAGTGGTGAAGGAGAAGTAAGATAGAAGATAATAGACGATAGATAATAGATGACAGACCATATGTAATGTACGGAATGACCAGGCTGTAATCTGTATAACAATGTTATAGTATCTTATGCAACATATCATGGGGAAGCGGCTAAGGTCGTTTCTCCGCCATATCAATAAAAAGAGGGTAAGATGGACGATAGCACTTTTACTAATCGCCTATCTTTTCTGCCTGCCGGGCGAGCTGTTTAGTGAACCGTACTCCACCGTCATAGAAAGCCGCGAGGGCGAACTGTTGGGCGCACGTATCGCGAAGGATGGGCAATGGCGTTTCCCGGCGCAGGACAGCGTACCGTATAAATTCCGCGAGTGCATCGTACAGTTTGAAGACCGGCACTTTTACCACCATCCCGGCTTCAACCCGGTTGCGATTGCGAATGCCATACGGCAGAACAGCGCCGCGGGAAAAGTGGTGCGGGGTGGCAGTACGCTTACCCAACAGGTGATCCGGCTTTCGCGCGAACATAAAAAGCGCAGCTATTTCGAAAAGCTGATAGAGCTGATTCAGGCTACCCGGCTCGAGTTGCGCCATAACAAAGATGAAATTTTAGGCCTGTATACGGCGCATGCACCTTTTGGTAGCAATGTAGTTGGGCTTGAAATGGCGTCCTGGCGGTACTTTGGCGTTCAGCCGCATCAGCTTTCATGGGCAGAAACGGCTACGCTGGCGGTATTGCCCAATGCACCGTCGCTTATCTATCCGGGCAAGAACCAGCAGCTGTTATTGCAAAAGCGTAACCGCCTGCTGAAGCAGCTGTATTTGCAACAGATCATCGACAAGGCTACTTATGAGCTTTCGCTACAGGAGCCGCTTCCGCAAAAGCCCTTTGACCTCCCGCAGGATGCCCCGCATTTGCTGCAACACATTGCGAAAGAACGGGAAGGGCAGCGGATAAAAACAACCGTGAGCAACAACCTGCAGCAGCGCGTCAACCAGATCGCAGAGCGTTATTACCGGGAATATAAGAATACGCAGGTGCACAATCTGGCGATAATGGTAGTGGATGTAAAGACACGTAACATTATCGCCTATACCGGCAATGCTCCTACTGATAAAGCGCACCAAAAGGATGTAGATATTATCACAGCGCCCCGAAGCACGGGGAGCATATTGAAGCCGCTGCTGTTTGCTTCGATGCTGGATTCGGGCGAGCTGCTCCCTAATACGCTGGTAGCCGATGTACCAACCATGATCGCCGGCTACAGCCCTAAGAATTACGAAATGACCTATGACGGCGCCGTTCCCGCACAGCGTGCATTGGCACGTTCGCTCAACATACCTGCGGTACTGATGCTAAAGGAACACGGCGTACACCGGTTTTACGACCAGCTGCAGCATTTTAAGCTCCGCGATATTAACCGCAAGCCCGATAATTATGGATTATCCCTGATACTGGGTGGCGCTGAAAGCAACCTTTGGGATTTGTGCCGGACTTATGCGGGACTGACTTCGACACTTAACTACTTTACGGATAATGATGCAAAATACCGGAGCCATGAGTTTGCCGAACTGAACTGGAATGCTAACGATAAAAGAGACTTCGGAAAAGACCTTTACAACAAACCCGAGATAGGCGCGGGTTCCATCTGGCTTACTTATAATGCTATGAAAGAAGTAAACAGGCCGGAAGGCGACGAAGCCTGGAAGTTTTACGATTCCTCTTTGGAAATTGCATGGAAGACAGGGACAAGCTTTGGCAGCCGCGATGCCTGGGCCATTGGTACGAGTTCGCGCTATGTGGTCGGCGTTTGGGTGGGAAACGCTTCGGGAGAGGGCAGGCCGTCGCTTACAGGCGTGGGCAGCGCAGCCCCGATCTTGTTTGATGTGTTTAACCTGTTGCCGAAAACTGCTTGGTTCCGCCCGCCGTATAACGACCTGGAGCAGGCTGAGGTTTGTGCCGTGAGCGGCCACCTTGCCGGCGAGCATTGCCCTGTTGCCAAACAGTGGATCCCCCTTAGCGGAAGCAGGACGAAGCTCTGCCCTTATCACAAAGAAATACACCTTGACCCTACAGGTTTATACCGTGTGAACAGTAGTTGCGAAAGTGTTGAAAATATGCTCACCCAAACATGGTTTGTACTGCCGCCGGTAATGGAATGGTACTACAAAGGCCTGCACCTGGATTATCGTCCCCTGCCTCCTTTCCGTGCCGACTGTGCCGGAGTGGGTGGAGTCTATATGGATTTTATTTACCCGAAGGAAGATGGGAAAGTGTACCTTACCAAAAATTTTGAAGGCAAGCGGCAGCCGGTCATTATCAAGGCGGCACATTCGCAGCCCAACGCGAAGCTGTTCTGGTACCTCGACAATAAGTTTTTAGGTGAAACGCAGCAATTCCATGAGATGGCCATTGCGGCAAGAACAGGTAAATACTACCTGTCCGTGACAGATGAAAAAGGTAATGAAATACGTCGCAGAATTGAGATAATTGCGGCTGACTAATTATCCTGACTTAAGGTCGTTCTCTTTCGTAACAACATATACATAAATGCCATAAATGTGGTAATCGCCGTGGCGTAAAAGATCATCGGGATTCGGCCTATAACGTCGGCGTAGTACCAGCCCGCGCCTAGCGCACCGAGCCCAATTCCCGCTTCCAAAGCAATATACATGGTGGCCATAGCCTTACCGCGGTGTTCGGGGTGGCTCATATCTACCGTCCATGCATTGATAGCAGGAGAGAGTACACCCTGTGCAATTCCGTAGATAGCGGAAGCTGTCAGCAACAAAAATGAAGTCTCGGCATAACCCGTAAGGGCAAGTGCAATGAGTTGAATGGCGAGGCCGATGGTCAGTACCCGTGTGCGGCCGTATTTATCAGATGCCCTTCCGGCAACAAACCGCATAACCAAAGATGATATCGTAAACACCATAAAGAACATTCCCTTATTGGCAATACCAAGGTAGCCCGACCTGTCAGGAATTAGCGTAAGTATCGCGCCGTAGCTCACGTAGCAAAGAAACGTTACAATAGCCGAAGGCAGCACTTCGGGAGCAATGATGTCTTTCCGTGAAATTTTTAAAAGGGAAAGGCTGAAACGTTGTTTTTCGATAAGCGTCTCCTTCATGTTCATCAGGATAAGTATCGAAAGCAGCGCAAAAACCGATGAGGTGTAAAACAGAACGTCGAGCGAATAGTGCAGGCTGATGTAGCTGCCTATGGCCGGGCCGATTGCCATTCCGGTACTGAAGCAAAGCCCGTGAATGCCCATGGCTTCTCCCCAGCGTTCGGGTGGGGCAATATCTGCAACGTAAGCTGCAGTGGCTGTTGGCTTAAATCCGGTCGAAAATCCGTGCAGCAGGCGAAGCAGCAGAAATCCGGCAACGGTGCCCAAAACCGGGTAAAGAAATCCGCATACAAAACATACGATTGAGCCAAACGCCATTACCGGCACACGGCCCAAGGTATCGGTCAGCCTGCCGCTAAACGGTCGCGAGAGGCCTGCCGTAAGAGTAAACAATGCCACGATAAGCCCTTTATATTCGGCTCCGCCAAGGCTGCTGAGATACGCCGGAAGTTCGGGAATAAGCATATTGAAACTGGCAGAGAACAGCAGCGAACTCAGGCATACAAGTCCGAAATGAAGATTGTAAATAGGGTGGGGTGTGCGTTGCATAATGTAGGGTGCAAAGCTACGAACCACATCAGACTATTTTGAATTGTAAATTATAAATTTTGGATTGCCAAACGTTAAACTGTCCGTCATTTAGTCGTCAATCTTCTACAGAAATAATCGCGAGAAAGGGATGCTGGTCTTCTGTAGAATAGTATAGCCATATTTCATTGTCAACCAGAATATTAGAGGCCGAGAAGGCGATGTCTACTTGTCCCGGCTTACTGGATGGTGGCGTGATTAGCGGCTCCTCGCTACGGGCCGTGATGTTGCCATGGTCGTCCATTTCTACCCAGCCGATGCGCCAGTGCGCCTGCGCGTTAGACCCGTTATAGAACATTACGGTTTCGTAATCTTTGTCGATAAAGGCGGGCCCTGCGCTCAGGTGATAGGAATCCCAAGAACCTTCACGCGCTTTCAGGAATTCGCCTTCTATTTCCCAGGGGCCATCGGGGCTATCACTAAAAGCCCTCCCCAACTTAGACCGGCCATCTTCGGCATATTCAAAAAACAAAACCCATTTGCCGTTCTTAAGGCGCGAAAGTGTGGCTTCTTTAGGGTTTAGGTAAGGTTCGTTACTTTTAATCGAGGCTCCCCGAACGGTCAGTTTCCGCGGATCATCGCCGGTGGCAAGCATCAGCTGGCCTTCGCGTTTGGTGACATTCCATCCGGTGTAGTACACATAGTACTTCCCATTGAAGCATATAACTGATGGGTCTTCGCAGCCATCCTTGTCGAATGGCGATGTGCTGGGCGCTAAGCAGGGCCCGTCATCCATCTTAAAGGTAATGCCGTCTTCAGAGGTGCCATAGTAAATTCGTGCTGCCTCAAGGGTTACATCCGGGGCAGGGTTCACCGCCCTGATCAGCATTTTGTAAATCCCTTCTTCCTGCCAAACGTAGGGGCTAAGCGTAAGGAATGTGCTTCTCGGCTTCCTTTAGATATTCCGGGTCGTCCAGCGCTTTTTGGTTCATGGGCGTTAGTATCATGCCCGGCGCCACATTGTTGATATTGATGCCAAACGGGCCTAACTCTAAGGCCAGGCTTCGGGTAAAGTTACGCACTGCACCTTTGCTGGCGCAATAGTCGGCGCCTCCGGCCCGGCACACTTCCTCATGTATCGATGAGATGTTTACAATTTTCCCACCGTTGCCGTTTGCTTTTCGTGCTTTGATGAATTCTTTGCAGGTGTAGAAGATTCCGTATAAGTTGGTGCGAATGGTACGGTCAAAAGTTTCGATGTCCATTTCATCGGCAAATATGCCCGACTCGTTTACGCCTGCGCTGTTCACCAGGATCCACGGCATCCCTAATTGTTTGACATCACCAAACATCCGCAGCACACCATCATAGCTTCCAACATCCGCTTTGCAGATAACGACACGGCTGCCGTTCTTCTCTACAGCTTCCGCCGTCTCTTTTGCGCCGTCTTCGTCGCTATGGTAGTTGATAAGGATGTCGGCACCGCGTGCACTTAGC
>JAGKWW010000017.1 GCA_021151665.1 Flavobacteriaceae bacterium | reverse complement strand
AGGAAACTCTACTTCATTCTTTAATAATTCCAGTGCCGGTATTTCATTTAACGGCGGAACGTCCAATTCAACAGTTTCGAATTATTATTCCAACCAGAGAGCTAGATTTCAGATTAATAAATATGACGGGGGGCTAAATGGCAACTGGTTTGGTGCCACTACATACTCCGCGGCAGGTTACGCAACTCCGGGTCAGGATGTGACATTTAAAATTAAGCTTACGTCGGCCAAAACGATAAACATGACTATTAGTTCTGCTAATGGTGCTACCACTTACGATATGCCCCTGGCCGGAACCCTCGGCGCGTCAAACAATATCCAGAGTTTTGCAATCTGGAATCAATCTAGCGGGAGCAACAATAACATGTTCTGGAAAGGCGCCGTTTTAAAGTCTACCGGAACGGTTGAAATAGGTAATGGAAACGGAACGTCTACTTTTGATGGTGCAATCACCGATGGGCTGATACCAAACTCTACCACTACCATAAACGCAAATGAAGTTATAAAGTCAGGAACGGGCACCATTACTTTTGCTGCAGCCAACACCTACACAGGGGCAACGCGCATCTATGGTGGCAGTCTGAAGCTTAGCGGATCGGGAACCCTCGGTTCGGGGTCTAACGTATATATCAGCAATGGGTGCTCACTCGACCTGAACGGCGTAAACACCACGATAGCATCAGTGCAGGAAACCGGCAGCAATAACGGCGGAACGATAAGCCTAGGAAGCGCTACCCTAACGCTTTCCGGGGGATGGAGCGGTACCATATACCAAAACTCTATAAGCGGTACGGGCAGTCTGGTAAAACAAGGGACAGGTACGTTAGCGCTTTACGGAACCCAGTCTTATTCTGGGTCAACGACTGTAACTGGCGGCGAGATTTCCTCTACTGTGGCAATGTCGTCTGCATCCTATACTATTAACGGTGGTACGTTTCGCATAGGCGCGGCCAACATAATCCCTGATGCTGCTACAGTGGCCTTACAATCGGGCACCTTTGCGGTAGATAATGACGAAACGATAAACAATCTTACCCTTACGGGCGGAAACCTCTCTGTAGCTGCGGGCAAAACACTCACGATAAACGGAACGCTTACCGTAAACAGCATGGGGCTGATCTCGCTGGGCGCAGGCGCTTCGGTGAAATTCGGAACGGGGGGAACTCTGGTTTATGCCCTAAGCGGAAGTGCGACAGCGGCTACAGAGTGGCCGGCATCAAACGGGCCTGCATCGGTAACGGTAAACAGTGGTACAATCACATTACCGGCTTCGCGTACGGTTACCGGAAATCTTACCATCAATGGCGGCACCCTCGATATTGCAGGGTATACGCTTTCGCGCGCTGCTGCGGGCGGAACGCTTTCGGTTGCCAACGGCGCAACATTAAAAGTAGGAGGTACCAGCACTCTGCCGTCTAATTTTACAACCTATACCTTCGGTACTACGTCGACAATAGAATACTACGGAAGCAGCATCATAGCACAGGCGGGCGGGCAGGCATACGGAAACCTTATCATTTCAGGAACCGGTACGCGCACGCTTGCAGGAAACGTAAATGGCGCAGCAGCCCTTTCTGTAACGGGAGGCACGCTTAACCTCGGTACTAACACAATAGGCCGTACCACTTCAGGCGGTACGCTCACGCTGTCGAACGGGGCTACGCTAATAATAGGAGGGACCAATCCCTTCCCGGCCAATTATGCCACGCACAGTATCGGCAGCACGAGTACTGTAGAGTATGCCGGATCGGCGCAAACTGTGGCTACGCCCAACTCTTTACAGGAATATGGCAACCTGGTGCTTTCGGGTTCGGGTACCAAATCATTTACCAGCGGCCTTGTAGTGGGCAACAACCTTACTGTAGGTGCAGGTGTTACAGTAAATATTGCTGCTGCCCAGACACTTACGGTAAAAAATATACTTAGCAACGGTGGTACTTTTACCATTGCCAATAATGGCAACCTGATACAGCAGAACAACGTCTCCAATTCCGGGGCGATAACGGCGCACCGTGAAAGTTCGCCGCTGTACAGGCAGGACTATACACTTTGGTCATCTCCGGTGGCGGGACAGCAGCTTCAGGCGTTTTCGCCTGGTACGCTTTCGTCACGTTTCTATACCTACAACAGCGGTACCGATCTGTTTGCCGCCACAAGCGCTACGGGCAATTTTGCGGCAGGCAGGGGGTACCTTATCCGTATGCCGAACGGTTCTTACCTGAGCGACAATACCACGCTGGCCGGAACCATAAACGGCACACCGGCAGCCTACCAGCAAGGCACTGCAACTATGGTATTTGACGGGGTATTTACCGGGGTGCCCAACAACGGCGACATAAATGTAGCCCTTGGTACAGGAGGCAATAAGTACACCCTTGTGGGTAACCCGTATCCTTCACCGATAAGCCTGTCGGCCCTACGCGCAGCAAATAGCAACAGCATTACCGGTGCCGTATGGTTCTGGAGGAAAAAGAACAACAGCGCTAATAGCGCCTACTGCTCTGTAAACAGTTCGGGCATTTATGTGGGCAATGGCGATGCCACGCAAATCAACCCATCGGGGATAGTGCGCACGGGCCAGGGCTTTTTTGTTCAGCTGAAATCGGGATACACCAGCAGCACTTTACAATTTACCAACGCTATGCGCACCGCCGATACCGCCAACCAGTTTTTCAGGAACAGCAACAACGCGGCCGAAGCAGGAACTGATAATCACGGCATCTGGCTAAACCTTACCAACGATGCAGGCCTGTTCTCGCAGATGTATGCGGGCTATGCCGCCAACGCCACCATTGGGATAGATGAGGGTCTTGATGTACCTTATATTAATGATGCGCCGAATGTGCTGAGCAACCTGATTGAAGGTGGCGAATATTCGATACAAACACGGCCGCTGCCTTTTAGCCCCAACGACCAGATACCGGTTCAGGTGCGTGTTGAAGGTCCGGGCACTTATACTATCGCTGCCGACCATACCTCCGGTATTTTTGCCCAGGGGCAGGCAGCCTACCTGTATGATACCGAACAAGGCATCCTGCACAACCTTGCCAACGGCCCATACACGTTTGAAGCAGGGGCGGGCACCATGGCGTCGCGCTTCAGGCTCGTTTTCCAGGATGCAGCGCTGGGCAATGCGGCAGCAGAGGCAATCGCGGGGGCTACGGTATATACCAACGCTTCGGGTATCACGGTTTACTCCGGCGCACAACTTGTAACCGAGGTAAAAATATACGACCTTAGGGGCAGGCTGCTGTACAGCAATGCCGGACTTAAGGCGAATAGCGTAACGGTGCCAATGCAGGAGCAGAGGCAGGTGCTGCTGGTAGACGCAACCACATCGGGTGGGCATACCGTCAAAAAAATAGTTTTTTAAAGTTTTTAGTTAGTTACTATAGGCTCCTGCAAATGCAGGAGTTTTTTTTTGAATAGTTCGAAACCAAGGCCGTGAAACTTTCGTATATGAATATGTATGCAGTAATCCATAAGAGGGAGGTGCGTGATGCGGGCTGCATATACGAAGAGAATTTGCTATGAAATTGTTTAAAAATACGGCCGGCAATATCAGTAAGGCGTTGGCGCCGGCCAGCCTCCTTTCACTCCCTTGGAAGGGGGCTTTTTTTATGATGATCAACGTAGTGGTTGGCAAGTCAAATTATAAATAATTGTTAAAACTTTGCTAACAAAAAATGCGATGAAGTGCCGTAAAATAACGGCGAAACGCACGGTTATTAACAATTTCATAATGTTGTGTTGGCATTATGCTAATTTTTATCAGTGTTTTTTTTGTGTAAATACGATACCTTTGCACTAATTTTGTAACACACACTTAATCAAATCTTTAAAATAGTGCTTTATGCGTAAACTATTACTTATCAAAAAGTTAAGTCTTTTTGTGGTGCTAATGTCGGGGATTGTAGCTTTAGGGCAGACGAATCCGGGGGCGGTTTATAGCCTTTCCAGTGGTAGTTGGACACTTACCGGTTGGTCGGCGTCAAACACTGCGGGAACCTATCCTGCTAATGGCTCCACAGGATCTAACACTACCACAGGTGTTGCCAGTAACTCTACCAATGCCAACATGATGTTCTGGAAACACGGTACTACTGATCCTGTGCTCACTACTGCTCAAAGTGCGAATATGAATTCAAACTATTCGGCAGCAAATGGTAAAGTTGTGGGTAATGGTACTAATGGTTTTTATTTTGACAACACCGGCGGTGCAGGTATTGGCTCTGCTGTTTTGTCTGTAAATACAACCGGAAGGACAAGTGTTCAGGTAGCATGGACAGGAAGACGAATTTCGACAGGCGCACGTCCGTACGTAATTCGTTTGATGTATCGTGTTGGTAATACGGGCAATTTTGTTGATGCCAATGGTACAGCAACCACTATTACCTACACAGGTTCTTCTGCCACACAGACCTTTTCGACAACTCTGCCTACAGATGCGGAGAATAAGTCTGAAGTCCAGATAATGTGGAGATTTTACCAGACTGATAATACTACCACAGGAACACGCCCTCAATTGGGTGTGGACGAAATTACTGTATCCAGTAGCGCGACTTCTACAACTCCCGCAGTCACTTCTACTGCTACGTCACTTACCGGATTCACTTATATCGTAGGTAATGGCCCTTCGGGAAACCAGAACTTTACCGTGAGTGGCAGTAACCTTACCGCAGATCTTGTCGTGAGCCCTACCACTACTGATTATGAAATTGCAACATCTGCAAATGGTACCTATGGTTCTTCTCTTAGCTATACGCCAAGCAGCGGCACTGTGGGCAACCAGGTAATATATGTGCGCCTTAAATCAGGCCTTTCTGTTGGTTCTTACAGTGGCGGCGTTGACGTAAAAAGTACCGGTGCCACAACAAAAACCGTAAGCCTAACCGGTTCTGTAACCAACCCGGCTCCAACCGCTTCTATCAGCGGAACATTGTCTGAAACTACGCTAAATGGTGGTACTATAGTGGTAACTATTGCCAATGATACTTTTATTGCATCGCCTACCGCTTCTAACTTTGCGCTTACGGGAGCCCCAACCGGTACTACTATAGCTTCTGTAAACAGGGATTCTGCAACTCAGGTCACCCTTACACTCGCTTATGTAACAACTAATGATATTGACAGCAATGCTACAATGGGCGTTACTGTACAGGCGGGTGCGCTGGTAACCAATCCTTCAACTTCGGTGGCCGCAGGAAATACCCTTACCGTTACTGCCGTAAATGAAGCTCTTACGCTTGCGCCTACTTCTCTTACCGGCCTTAACTACACGGCAGGTTCGGGGCCAAGCGCTGCACAGTCGTTTACCGTGAGCAGCAGCAACCTTAGCCCGGGCGGTGGGACAATTACTATCACTGCCCCTACAAATTTTGAAGTTTCTACTACAAATGCAACCACAGGTTTCGGTGCATCGGCTACATTAACGTATACGGGGACCGGTACATTTGCAAACAATACGGTTTGGGTTCGCCTTAAGTCAGGCCTTGCATCCTCTGCAACAGCCTATACCGGCAACGTTACCGTTGCGGGTGGTAAAGCTTCAAGCTCGCTTTCGGCCTCAGGAACAGTAGCTGTTGCACCTCCTTCAAATGATAACTGTACCGGCGCTACTGCGTTAACAATAAATGCAGCCAACGTAACCGGCACTTTTGAGGGTGCAACCCAATCTATCGCTGCTATAGTGTGTGCCGGACTTGCAGGTAGTGCGGACGAGGACGTTTGGTACAAATTTACAACCACTACGGCAGGAAACTATAAAATAACTGCAGATGGCGGCGACCCGCTCGACTTGGTTCTTGACCTTCGCAGCGGCGCCTGCGACGGTACCAATATAGCATGTACAGATACGGCAGACAACATCGAGTACCTTACAGCGTCGCTTGCGGCCAATACAACGTATTATCTTCGTATTTACGACTATACCGACTATAGCAGCCTCACAGCCTATACGTTTACAGTACGCGTAGAGCAAGTGCTGGATACACCTGTAGCAACTGCTGCGACTAACATTACACCGACCTCATTCCGCGCTAACTGGAATGCTCTCACCGGTGCATCTTCTTACAGGCTTGATGTTAGTACAGAGAGCGCTTTCGGAGCACGCACTTTAACAGAAAGCTTTACCGCTACTACCTTCCCGCCGACAGGATGGGCAGCTAACTCGGGATGGAGTAGGAGCACAGGTTCAACAGACTATAACTCAGGGCCTGCAGCAGCTGTTGCCGGTGCCTTTACCGGAACCCTGACATCACCGGCAATTGCCAATCCTACTTCGGTGTCGTTTTACCTGGGGCGTAGTAACAACCCAACAGCGAAAACCCTTTATGTAGAGGTTTCTACTACAGGGCAGGGCGCTAATGACTTTGTTACCGTTGCCACTTATGACCACAATAATGTAGGATCGGCAACTTATAACCAATATACAGTTGACCTTTCTGCGTACAGCAGCAATGCAGCAGTCTATGTGCGATTCAGAAAAGAGTCATCTACAACCTCACCGTGGAGGCTCGATGATATTGTATTTAACTATGAGGTAAATACTTTTGTAACTAACTATAAAAACAGGACAGTATCCGGACTTTTTGAAGATGTAACCGGCCTTACTGCCAACACTCCATATTATTACAGGGTACGCGGCGTAAACGGATCCGTAACTTCGGCAAGCTCTACTCCAATCAGCGTTACCACCGGTAAAAACAATGTATGGAATGGTAATGCATGGACAGCGGGTACACCACCAACCGGTACCGATGCTGCTGTGATACAAGGCAACTTCAATACCGGCACCAATACAGGGCTTAGCAACGTATATGACCTTGTGGTGAACTCGGGTACGGTAACTATTGCAGGTGGCACCACGGTAACCGTTACCAACCAGGTAAAAAACAACGGAGGTACCATCATCGCTGAAAACAACGGGAACCTGGTTCAGGTGAATAATGTTGCAAACAGTGGCAACGCCACGATCAACCGCAACAGTTCACCGCTTTTCCGCCAGGATTATACCATGTGGTCGTCGCCTGTTAGCGGTCAAACCCTTACGGCCTTCTCGCCAAACACACTTACAGGGCGTTTTTATACCTACAACACATCAAACGACCAGTTTGCCGCTATCAGCCCTTCGACAACCTTCGAAGTTGGTAAAGGCTACCTTATCCGTATGCCAAACGGCGCTTTCGGGTCAGACAATATCACCCCGGCCGGAACTGTTACCTCTACGGCGGCAGCGTATCAGCAGGGTACAGATACTATGACATTCAACGGCGCCTTTACAGGCGTGCCAAATAACGGTAATTTGAATGTAACGCTTTCAACTGCCTTTAACGGCTATAATATGGTGGGCAACCCTTATCCGTCGCCAATAGATGTTACAGCGTTCCTTAGCGGAAACAGCACTGTGGTTGATGGCACGGTATGGATATGGAGGAAAAAGAATGCCTCTACAACGGGATCTGCTTATGTAACGATCAATGCTGCCGGCGCATACGCAGGCAATGGCCAGCCCGAAGCTGAAAATCCTAATGCCATACTAAGGCAGGGACAAGGCTTTATCGTTAAAGTAAAAAGCGGAAACGCATCAAACAGCATTGCCTTTACTAATGCTATGCGTTCTTCAGACACAAGCAACCAGTTCTTCAGGAACGCCCAGGCCACAGCCCAGATGGGCATGCCGGAGCGCCACGGTATGAGGATAAACCTGAAGAAAGACAGCGAAGTCATTTCGCAACTTTATGCAGGTTATATAGCAGGAGCTACTATGGGTGAAGATAACGGTATCGATTCACGTTATATCAATGATAACGGAAACGTACTGGATATGGTAATAGGCGATAAAGAGTTTATCATACAGGGCCGTGCACTGCCATTCTCTCCGCAGGATATTATCCCTCTTAACCTGAGGCTTACTTCGGCAGGTAATTACAGCATATCGCTTAACGATGTAGAGGGCTTGTTTGCCAATGGCCAAGATGTATTCATTAAGGACAACCTTACCGGGTCAATACAAAACCTTAATGATGGCAACTATAGTTTTACCAGTGACGCCGGTACCTTTGCCAACAGGTTTGAAGTTATCTTTAACACTACAGCACTTGGCACGAACAATCCGGAACTGTCACTTAACAACATTGTTGTGTACCAAAACACCACAGGTATCAATGTTACATCAGGAAACCTTACCATTAAAGATGTGATCGTTTATGATGTGAGGGGCAGGCAGGTATATGCTGCGAAGGGTGTAAATTCTACCAGCACTGTACTAAGCGGCCTTCATCCGGCACAGCAGCTTCTCATTGTAGAAGTAGTTACCGAAGCCGGTAAGACAACACGTAAAGTGGTTTACTAAGATCCCTTAAATTTATACAGATAAGCCCCTGCCATTGGCAGGGGCTTTTTTTATTGTAGGTACTTGTTAAATAAATTTGGTTTATGTGTTTTCGATGTTCCATTAATAACATTGTATTAACCATGTTTTGTGAAGGCATTACCAGTGATTGCGAGATGCGGGGAGTAATTTTGGAATAGAATTCAGCACGGATTTATAAACCAAAAGAACACTGATATGAGATTGAAATTACCTATGTATGTTGCGGCTTTGTGTGCGGGAGCCTTTTCCCTAAGCACCAGCCTATGTGCGATGCCGGTAAGCAAAACACCGATGGGCATCGGGAAGGGAAATGTGAAAAGAAGCACCGCAGAGGCAGCCACATTGCAGGCTTCTGCCCTGCAGAATTTTGGTAACGTGTGTGTGAACACTTTTTCAGACGCCCAGGAACTGACGATAACAGGAACCGACCTCACTACCGCAAACATTCAGGTGGGTCCTTCGGGAGATTATAAGTTCTCCCTTACGGGTGCGGCAGGAAGTTATACCAGCTCTGTGAGCATTTCGCATGGCGGGGGCGATGTTTCGGCTACGGTGTATGTGGTTTTTGCCCCTGATGACACCGGTGCTACAAGCACCCAGATACCGGTGCTTGGCGGGGGTGCGGCTTCTATTGTAGTAAATACGGGAGGGATGGGTGTAAACACGGCGCCCTCTGTAAACGGTACTTATGCCAATGCGCTTACTGCTTCATCAGCTAAAATGGGAGGAACCGTTTCATCTGCCGGCTGTAGTGCCATTACAGAGAAAGGCGTGGTTTATGGTACATCGGCCGGCGTATTGGTAAATGGACCGGGCGTAACCAAGCTTATGCATCCGGATACATCAACAGGTGCCTTTAGCGTAACAGCTACAGGGCTTTTTGCAGGCACTACTTATTTTGTAAAGGCATACGCAATTAATGATGGGGGCATCACCTATGGTACAGAGACATCATTCTCTACTGCAGGGCTGCAATCACCCGAAGCGATCGCTGCTAATTATGTTACCTCTACAGGCTTCCGCGCCAATTGGGAAGACGCAGAGGGCGCCCAGAAATATTACCTTGATGTGGCTACCAGCCCCGATTTTGGCATCACATCGCTCGTTGTAGGCTACAATAACAAGGAGGTTACCGGAAATTACCTAGATATATCCGGTGTACTTACACTTGTAAATAATTACTATTACCGCGTCCGTGCGTATGCGTCGGGTTTTACCACGGGTAATTCCAATGTGATAACAATTAAAGTTCCCAATTACTGGACAGGATCATCATGGTCATTAGGAACACCTCCGGCAATCGATGAACGGGCTGTTATTAATGGTAATTATGCCACAGGTACCCATGGGAATATAACTGCTTATAACCTTACGCTGATGGCTGGTAACGTAGTAGTTAACCCTGGTACATCTGTTACGCTAAGAAATGAGATTGTTGTGGGGAATGGTGCAACTTTCGAGGTTATGAACGATGGCCACTTCATACAGACCGATGATGTAACGGTAGCCAACTCCGGTAATGTTATCGTACACCGGAACAGCAATGCCCTTTACAGGCTGGACTATACCATGTGGGCTTCTCCTGTTGCAAGTACGCAAACAATAAAGCAGTTCTCACCACAAACCCTTAGCAACAGGTTCTACATTTACGACACGGCACAGAACATCTTCATGAACTCTACCAACAGCTCATTTAATCCGGAGACAGATTCATTTGCTACCGGTAAAGGTTACCTTATCCGTACACCCGACAATCACACAGCTTTTCCCACGGCATCAGTGTGGGCAGGAACCTATACCGGAGTGCCACTCAATGGAGATATCACGGTACCGCTACAAAATATAGGACAGGGACAGCGCTACAACCTCATTGGCAACCCTTACGCATCGGCACTGGAAATAGATAATTTCCTTATCGATAATATCGACTCGGTGACCGGTACAATATGGTATTGGAGGAAAACCAATGGTGCTGCCGGTTCGGCTTACGTGACTTATTCCGGCGGAACATTTAGCAATGGCCCGGGCGAGCCTTATATACAACCGGGACAAGGCTTTATCGTAGAAGCAATGCCATCGGCAAGCCAGGTTACTTTTAAAAATAACCAACGTAAATCGGTTAACGGTAACTTCTTCAGGATGCAACAGCAATCAATTGCGCAGGCTGAAAAACACAGAATATGGTTGAACCTGAATGACGCAAATGGAGTAGTAGGAAACATGGCTATTTCATACATCGCAGGGGCAACCTCGGCGAAGGATCCCGGAATGGACGGAAAAGATTTTGAAAGTAGCGCCGTTGCACTTGCATCATATGTAGATGGTGAAGAGTTTAGCGTGCAGGGCAGGGCGCTTCCTTTCTCTGATTCAGATATTGTACCGTTGATGTTCCGCACAGATGCAGCAGGTAGCTATAGCATCGCGCTTAACGCAGCAGATGGTGTCTTC
Organism: Flavobacteriaceae bacterium; assembly: GCA_021151665.1. Lineage (GTDB taxonomy): Bacteria > Bacteroidota > Bacteroidia > Flavobacteriales > Flavobacteriaceae > Flavobacterium. Next base: position 45,236 of record JAGKWW010000017.1, on the reverse strand, counting down.
GCTAATGGCCAGGCAATTTACCTTAGGGATAAGTTCAACGGTACGGTTACCAACCTAAATGACGGAGCCTACAACTTTACAACTGCTACCGGTACATTTACCGACAGGTTCGAAATTGTGTATAACACAACTGCACTTGATGTTGAGCAGCCTGTAGCAGATGTGAACAACGTTATGGTTTGGAAACAAGGTCAGGACATTAGCGTAAACGCCGGGTCTATGCAGGTAACAGGATTGAAAGTTTATGACCTTAACGGCCGGATGCTGTATAACAGGGCAAACCTTGATGTAAATGAAACTATAATAAAAGGCCTTGAGGCATCACAACAGCTGCTGATAGTGGAAGTAGATACTACTGCAGGAACTGTGAGCAAAAAGGTGGTTTATTAAACTATTATTTAGTGGTTTTTTTCAGGAAACCCCTGCGGCGCTGCTGCAGGGGTTTTTGAATTTATCCGTGGAAAGCCGCCTCAAGCATCCCCAGGTCGAGTTTTTTCATTTTCATCATAGCCTGCATCACGCGTTCGGTTTGCTCAGCTGTGCCGGTATACAGCCTGTCCAGTCCGGCGGGCACCACCTGCCAGCTCAAGCCGAATTTGTCTTTTACCCAGCCGCACTGTTGTTCACTGCCACCGTTGGCAGTTAATCGTTCCCAGTAGTAATCAGTTTCGCCCTGATTTGCGCAGTTCACTACGAACGATACGGCCCAAGTGAATGGAATCGTGGAGCCGCCATTAAGCAGCATAAATTCCTGTCCCTGAATTTCGAATACAGCGGTCATATACTCACCCTCGGGCATAGGGCTTCCCTTCGGATAGCGTGTTACGCCTTTTACCCGCGAATCTTTAAATACCGAGGTGTAGAATTCAAGTGCTTCCTGTACGCGCCCATTGAACCACAGGCAGGGTGTAATTTTTTGCATCGCATTATATTTAGAATGCTAAGGTAGGAGATAAGCCTTTGCGTAAATGGGTGCATAACGGACAATAACAGGAGGGGTCTGCGTCAACAGGTTAGCGTTGCAGCACTTTTTCGAAAGCTTTCCTTGCGCTCCCCCTGAAATACACTTCTCCGCAATAAGTATAACCCAGCTTTTGGAAAGTGCGCAACATGGCAATGTTATCAAAATTGGTGTCGGCTTTTATGCTGAAGATGTTTCTGGAACGGGCGAGTTCCTCAATATGTTCCAGCATTATTTTTCCCATGCCCATGCCGGCATAGGCATCAGAAACCGCCACCCGGTGCACCACAAGAAAATTTCCCGTTGTAAGCCATTTGCCTTCAATAGCACGGTAAGCCGGCTCGTCATTTTCCAGGACGGCGCAATAGCCGATTATATTATTCCCGTCTGTAAGTACATAGCCAATTCCGTTCTGTATATCATTTCGTATAACATCGGGGTTCGGATATCCGTCCTGCCACTGGTTGCTGCCATCCGCTTTTCTGCGGGCGATGGCTTGTTGAAGGATAGTCCAGATGGCGGAGATATCATTTGTGGTTGCGGGTTGGAGGGAAGGTGCCACGGTTACAACTCTTTAAGCCATTTTACGGCGGTTTTGATAACATTATCGTCTTTAGTATTTGATAAGTCATCTACAATTACATCAGGTATAATGCCTTCTAGATAGCTTTTTCCCGTTCTATCCGTTACGTAGGTCCTGGCTAACAACAGTTGCCCTCCGTTAGACAATGGGAAGGTATAATTGGCGGTAATATAGCCTGAAGTGGTTTGTCCGAAAGTTTTCACATTTGGAAGTCCGAGGAATGAAACAGCAGTCATCTCTCCGCTACTGCCCGTTTGCGCATCAAACAAAACTGCAATTTTCACTTTGTTGTTTTTGATTTTGTAGGTGTTCAGTGGCTGGGTTTGTCCATCAATTTTGCCATTTTCATTGGCCCATGCCCGTCTGGATTTTCCCTGAACAAAATAGCCTGCCGTACCATCATCAATTAATGCATTTAATCCGGCAATCATCGGCCACATGTTACCGCCGCCGTTATGGCGCAAATCCACGATCCATCCTGTAACGGTATTCTCGGTATCAATCTTTTCAATGATGGCTCGTATAGTATTGGCGAATTCAATATCTTTATTTTTATCAAATGTCATTAATCGCGGCACTTTTATCCATCCGATCCCGTTACCAAGATATTCACCCTGTGGCACCTCTGTTACCGGTGCTTTACGGATCTCATTTATTCTTCTGGAGGAAATAAAGAATGAATGTTTGTCTCCCACTTCCCTCAACTTTTGTTTGTAAAAGCCAAAAATTAATTGTTCGTTGATGGAGTCATTCCCGGTAAATGTCAGTTTCCTGCTTTCTGATTTTATATCGTCCCAGTTCAATTTATCTGTAAACAACGAGTTTTTCCGAATGATCTTAAATATCTCGTTGTTTAATCCGGTGGCCCGTTTATTTTCCTGAGGCCCCGGTTGGGCTTGTGCCGGGATATTCATTATTGTGAAGCCGATCAACAATGCAAATGTTCTTAGATATTTCATTCTGATAGTGTTGTTTGACAATCTTTTTTGTGGGTCATTATTTATCCTCACAAAGCTGATCATAGTGATTTAGAAACAGGAATAGTCCAAACGTATATTAAAAGCCTTTAGCCTTTTTATTTTGAACCCTTCAGTGTTCACGCAGACCTTTGCAAACTGTGTAAAGTTAATATGTATCACTACTTAGTGACGTATTAAAACAAATGTATAAAATTTCTTGAGATCATTGAAGAATACTTGCAAACCTACAGGTTCGGATGGGTTACCTCAGGCAACGGAAGATGGGCTGCCGGCGGATAAGGGCAAGGCGTATGAGCAGGAAATGCTCAGGAAAAAGGAAAGGGCAAAGCGGGAAGCACTAATGACCTTATCGGACTACTGGCATGCGGACAGCACTGCAAGTGCGACTAAAGAGCCCGACTTGGTAGAAGAAGCGCCTGATGCTCCCACGGAGGCAGGGCGGATAACCCCGCGTTGGGCAGCTACCGGAATATGTAACGTTCCCTTAGCAGTTTTTACAGGGAAAACCCCGAGCAGGAAATGTTGCGTAAGGAAAATGAGAAGCTTAGGGAGCAGCTCGGGCAGGAAAGCCAGCCCCGTAATGGGACCTTGGACCGGCTGCAGCTCATGGAAAAATCGTACCAGATGGCAGCGAAATATTTCCTTGGAACAGCTGTGGCTAAAGACAGCATCGGCAGTAAAGCCGAACAGGAAGATAATCATAACTACCTGGAAGTGCAACCGGCAAAGAAGTCCATAGTATCCCGTCTTGTACAAAATGTCCCGGACTCGCTGGCATTACAAAAATTAGCGCTTGCAGCCCAAAGTAATTTTCATACGGCGGGTAAACCGGCGCCTATGGTGCAGCCTGTCAACTCGCTCAGGGCCTGCGTGCACCAGTCCGTGAAAATTACCGGTGAGGGCAGCGTACAATTGCGCCTGCTGTAGCCTGCAAGGCTTGGTGGCGCCACCCTTCCTGCAGGATTTATCGTAACGGCTACGGCGAAATTCCAAACCAGCTGCCTGCAGCTGCAGGTAGTATCCCTTGAAGTAAATGGCCGAATCATACCGGTAGACCTCGGCCTATGACCTTGACGGTCAGAAAGGGCTCAACCAGCCATACGCACCGGAGGTAACCGCAGTGAATGGTACCCTTGCCAATATGGGTAACGCTGCAGGCGGCAGCTTCACCATCAACAGGAATGCCGGGCAACAGCTCACCTCAGATGCTACAAGGGGGTTGCTACAGGGCATCTCCGGCTACTTTTCCAAAAGGGTAAAGCCCCAGAAGGCGAACCTCACTGCAGGCTACCAGCTGTTCCTGGTATCAAAAGAAAAATAACTAAATTAAAATTCCAATGAAAATACAACAGTTTACCATCGCAATGCTCGTACTGCTATGCGGTATCACATATAACACGCAGGCTCAGGTACACCCTGATGAGGTGATTACCTTAGGAAAAGTGGAACCCTATGCCATAGAAGTAACCTATGAAAAGACCTCCCATATTATTTTTCCCTCCGGCATCCGGTATGTGGATCTGGGAAGCGACAACATTGTCGCGGGGAAGGCAGAAGATGCTGATAATGTACTGCGCGTGAAAGCGGCAGTAACAGGCTTTCCAACCGAAAGCAATTTTTCTGTTATCACTGAAGATGGGCAGTTCTATAGCTTTGACGTGTGCTATAGCGATCACCCCGTAGTTCTCGGCCATAACCTTTCGAAAGGCATGCGGTCATCTTCAAGGAAAGAGGCTGCTGACATACGTTTTGAATCGCTCGGCACAACGCCGGCAACGCTGACAGGCTTATTAATGGAGGCACTCTATAACAAGAACGAAAGGCAGCTGAAAGTTAAATCCGAAGGCTATGGTATTGCCTTCTCACTGCGGGGCATCTATATACATGGCGGGAAGTACTATTTCCATATCCAAACTGAAAATACCACACATGTTCCCTTTACGCCGGATTTTATACGCTTCGCTATTGTTGACCGAAAGGTGGCCAAGCGCACCGTAGTCCAGGAGCGTACCCTGGAACCCCTGCGTTTATACAAACCACTCCTTACTGTTGAAGGCCACAGTAAAGAAAGGAATGTGTACCTGCTGGATGTCTTTACCTTAACCAAAGGGCAGGTACTGGAAATTGAACTGGTAGAGAAGAACGGCGGCCGTGGGCAGCGGCTTAAAGTAAGGAACTCGGACCTTTTAAAAGCAGAGCCCCTGACAAAGCTCCGGCTGAAAATCTAAGTTGGCAATCCCCAGTGCAGCATTGCACATCTTGTCAAAGGTTGCTATCTTTGTTGTAAATATTGAAAATCTTAAAGTGTTTTTGCTTTAAGTCTCGACACTGAAAACTGGTAATTTTTAAAGACTTCGAGGCTAAGTAGAGACGCTCATGCTACGGCGTGGGCACTCGCTTATGCGAAGTCTAGGTATACCAGTGCCTCAGTGTCCGTAAGTGTAGTGGTCTGCGCCTATTTTTTTAGGAACAAAGCGATTAGGCTGTTGCACTCACCACATTTATATTTCGATGGTATGGTGGCAGCAAAACTTCAAATGAAACTCTCGGAAAGTACATTTCATTTTAGTAAAAGAATGCAAAATTTTTTTACCAGAGCCGAAATTATGACTGTCAATGACCTTGCCGCCATACCTCTCGTACGGTATACCTGTTTTAAGGGGTTTAAAATGCAGTGTAAAAAAGAGTTAGCCGCTTTCATAGAATTTGAACAAATCCAGGAGCTTTTCGAAGCATTTGACCTATGGAAAAGCATTGAGTGCAGCCCTTAGGATATTTTCGACAGCAGCAATAGTAGCCAGCAGGCCTCGCGGGATATTTTACATTTGATAATATTTACTTACATTTAACAATTGTATTGTAAACCTAACTATCAAAAAACAAAATGAGGCCTATAGATATTATTGGTTTAAAAAATTTCAGAATTTTTAATGATGAAGATGGATTTCTTGAAGAGTTATCTTCCATAAATATATTGACAGGAGCTAATAATTCGGGAAAAAGCTCTATTATAAAATCGCTACAGATGCTTAAAAACAGCATCAATCGCAAACAATTTCCTTTCGATCTGGACCTCAGTGAACAAGAGCACCTTTTAGGCGATTTTGACGATATCTTATTTAATAAAGAGAACCGGAGTATCGTTTTTTCCCTGCCTTTTCCTTTTCTGGGGATGAGGAACATTTATGTTTCATTATCATTTATCGTGCCCTCCGCACCAGATGCCTATTCGGCAAAATTAAGGAAGATTGAAGTTATTGATCGTGAAGATGATGCCATCGTTTTTTCTTTTGCTTACAGGGAAGCAACAGAAGCTGAAGTAGAAGCTGAGCGTGCTGCCCATATAGCAAGACGTGCAGAGTACGAGCAAAGGCGTGCTGAAAAAGCCAAAGATAAATCTGAAAGCATATTTGATTTAGAGTTCTTTGTCCCTCAATCAGATAATCCACTGGTAGGATATGTGGAGTGGACTCTCGATAACCCAAAACTCAAGAATTACCTGGGACAAGCATTAGAATTCTATAAATTTTATTTGGAAAGGAAAAGGGATAGGAAGATTCTTGAAAAATTAGATAGTGCTGCAGCTGAATTACCTTTTGCACCCTCAATTCTGGTAAATTCATTTAAAACAGAGCTGGACATAGAAAAGTGGGAAGAGTTCATTGAAAATGGGTTAAACGGAAAATCGGTAGAAAGCGGCAAAGAGCCGGTGGGCGAAGATGACCTACAGTCAGAAGATTTTTATTACCCTCCACCTGAAATTGAAGAAGTACTGTATTACTTCTCACTTAGGATCCTTAGTGCACAACTGCCGTGGAAGAACCCTGATAAGGCGGATGGGGCTTTTTTTGTCCTAGAGGAGTGTTTCAAAAATACATGGAAGTACCTAATCCAAAGAATCTCTGTTACGCACTACATATCTACAATAAGGGAGGCAAATTCACGGGTTTATCTCGGTTCGAATGATTCAGCGTTCATCAACCTTTTGAAAGATTATAGTTTACTGGCACTAGACAGCTCAAGTTTTTTCATAAATAAATATTTAACAGCTTTCGAGATAGGCAAAGCGATTGAGGTCGAATACGAGCTAAAATATCAACTGGTGAAAGTCTCGGTTATCGGGATGGATGGGCGGAAACGTGAACTTGTTGATTATGGCTACGGTATCAAGCAGCTTATATTAATTCTAATACAGATAAGCGTTCTAGCCGAGAAGAACAGGAAGAACCGAGATGAGTATGATGACAAAGGCAATGAGTATTCACATGACTATTATGATCCGAGCCTTCTTCTGATTGAAGAGCCGGAAACTAACCTGCATCCCAAATGGCAATCCCTGCTGGCAGCAATGTTTGCTGAGGCAAATGACCAATTTAAAATCCAGATGATCATTGAGACGCACAGTGAATATCTGATACGAAAATTTCAGACCCTGGTAGCTGCGAAAGATATTAATGGTAAAGATATTAAAATTTTTTACCTCAGGGGGTTGCAAAAAATCCCGGCTAACAAAAAACAGCTTTCAACATTATATATTCAAGAAGACGGTAGTATCAATTACAAGGTTTTTGATGGCGGCTTCTTTGATGAGAGTCACAACCTCGAATTGGGCCTGCTAAATTTTCAGAGGGATAAATTTCTGGTCGAATTTGAAGCGCTGAAGGTGGAGAAAAAAGAAAGTGACGATAAGATTACTGAACTGCAGATTAAAATTGACCAGTTTACAGATAAACTAGACCTGAGACGTTATCGCAGTGAAATAGGAGTGCGTTTTGACACGTCAAAACTTTCTCCTCATTCAGCTGACTATATGGCATCAGCTGAATTCATGCTAAACACTACCGGTAGTGGTGGTGACTTTTCTCCTGTAATACTCCAGTACGGGCGTGCTGTTGAAAATGAGCTAAGGGATTTATTTCATGTTGTTGACCCCAATAGTAAGTTTACATTTGCCAAGATGCAGGGGTCTTTAGAAAAATTTAAAAACAGTTCTACGGCATTGGAAAGTTGTATAGGAGGCCAATATGCAACACTAGTCGCTGAATTAGCTAACAAATTTACTTCGCCGATAAATTTGAGGATAGACCTTCTTGACGAGATCCGTACCGTAAGGAACTCTGCTGCACATCCCGGACATACAAAATCAAGGTTGGATGCTGTCCATTATATCACTATTGTTAATGATTTTCTGCAAATGTGGATAACTGAGAAGAAATAGGCTATGCTTACATATACTATTGTTACTGTTTCAAAGTAAATTTTTCTTCGAAAGAATAAGGATTTAGAAATCCGTACTATACAGACGCGCACGGCAGCAAATGCAGCAGGGGTTTCCCCGATGCTGTTGCTGGGCGGGCGCATCCGCTTTAAAACGCAAAAAGGCGTTCCCGACCGTAAGGGAGGGATTGCTTTTTTGCGCAGGGGTGCGGGCTAATCAGCCAACCGCTAACGGTTGGCTGCGAAAACTTGCCAAATTCAGGAAGAGACCCCTCTCAAGGGTAAACCCCTGCCTAAAAAGCTGCCACAAAAGGCTGCACCCCATCTGCGCCAGTACGGAGTTGATAAACAAATCCTGTTTTTCGAGTGCTTCGGCAAGGGAACAGCTTGGCAGGTCTTCGCTGTCACCCTCCCTGAGCAGTTCGACATATTCTGCCGTAACCTGTGGCAGGCTGCCCACAGGCACGAACTTATCCGATGAACGCTGTTTGATATTGCCAATGGTTGAGAGAATAACCTGCCCTTTGTCTTTGCTGTTTCCAAAATCCATCCAATATCGGGGCGTATCGGCTCGGTGGGAGCTTAAATCCAAATCATTTAATACTTCGGCTATCCCAAACCGTGCTGCTGCACTGTCCACGCAGGAAATATAAATTATATTCCTGCCTGTGCCAGTATCAGCAGTAAACGGTTTTTCAATGGCGTTCCATGCCGTGCCGAAAAAGCGGTTGGTACGTGTAATGAGGGCTGTGGCTTTAGATAAACCCACTTCACATTCGGCAAACAATTGCCTGCCACGGTTGGCATCGGTGATGTGGTCATCGTCCCACAGGCTGACCTGAAAGCCTGCGTGTCCCAACTGTTGCAGGCTGTGGGACATCCGTGCCAGTCCTGTCAACACCTGCGAGCCTGTACCGCCTGCCCCGATAAGGCATACCGTTACAGGGTTGGTGGGGTTCAATAGTTCGGGTGCGGTAAAATGTGCTTTTATCTTCGTTTCCATTACAAAAGGTTTTTAGGGGTTAGCGGTGTGGTTCTCAAGGTATCGGTCGGGAACGTCTTTTCGGGGTATGCCATAAGTTCTTTGTAGAGATTAAACAGGTTTATGCCAACGGGGTTATGTTCGTTTATGTGGTGCGAAAAATAGCTCTCAAAAAAATAGGCGTGCCATGCGGTAATAAATTCCTCCAAACTGGCAGCGGATTTAATGGCAATATTTACCGTTCCCATACAGACATAGCCTTTTTGGTAGAGGTTAAAAAACGGTCCATGATATAAAGGGGTTTCGGCTTTGGGTTTGGCTGTGCCTTTAAGTGCAAAGATTTGCAGCTCTTTTTTATTAGCTTTCCAAACCAGTGCAGGCAGGGCAACCGTGCCGTTTTCCAATCCAAGGCTTTCGGCAAAGTACAGCTTTTGGTGTTGGGGCTTGGTGTACCATACCACACTGCCGTTATCGGACGGGTCGAGGTGCAGCACATTTTCAGGCAGTATGCCCTCGGGTCGCAGGAAAGCCTTGCCTGCCTGCTCTCGGGTATCTAGGGCTTTGGCAAGGCTTTGCGCTTCCCTGACCGTAAGCGGGTGTGGGTTTACAGGGCAGCCAGTCTCGTCCATATCGTAATATTCGATATAAGGGGCAGTATGACCGCTTGTTGTAAATACCACAAGGGCGGCTTTAGGATGGTTAAGTTGTACATTCGTTGCCATAATCATAGCTGTTTAAGAGGTAGCACAATTCATTTAAAAGCGGAAACAGGCGGCATTCAAAATCAAGGTTGTCCGTGTACTGCGGTTGCCCGTCAAAATAGCGTTTCAGGACAGGCTCCTGTTTTGACACGCTTTCGTTAAAGTAGGCGTTAACCGACTGTTGTACGTTGTCATACAGCCACCCATCAGTACAGGCAAGAAACCCGATATATTTTTCCATTGTAATACATTCGTAATCATCATATCCGTCCTCTTCCAAATCACGTAGGCAGTCGGTATCGGCATGGCGGTATATGGAAGTTTCAGGATAGTCCTGCCACAGGGTGTAAAATTTCTGGGAAATGCGGTGGCACACTGTATCAAAAGGGTCGTTGGATTTAAAATCCGCAAGCCATTCCCCGGAGCGGTCAAGATGTACGGTATTCCACAGCCTGCGCAACTTCGTTTCCCCGTAATGCAGGGCAGCCCGTAACTGGCTCACATACTCGTAATATTCTTTTGTTCCCAGTCATCGGGGTCACCTGTTACCCATTCCGATACCATCTCGTACTGCCAGTACAGGAAGCTATCTTCTGTGTAATAAGGAATACGTGCGGTGTGTGGTACAGGTAGCTGAAAACACAGAGCAGCAACCGTGCTGCTTTTCGGTGGCTCTTATCCTGCATCATTTTATACACAGGCAGCACAGGAATGTAATATAAGGTATTGCCCGTATAGCAGGTTTCAGTTGCCTGCACTATGAAATTTCCGTTATCTTCCAGCACTTCCATTTCAATATGCTGCGGGTACTTCTGGTTGAGCAGCCTTCCTGCTTCGTGCAGGACAACTTCCCTGCCATAGGGATAGGCATACCCGTTGGTGTCTACAGGGTGTATACCATAATGGTTGCAAAGCAACGCGAAGCTGCGGCAAAAAAACTGTCTTCTCTTTACCGCCTGCGACTGCCTGCCCGTGTAGTGGGTCAGAAAACTGGTTTTCAGAAAACCATAGGCAGCAGCCCCTGCGGGGCTGACCTCGTCCGGTCGGCAAGCACTTCGGCGGTGTCTTTCCTGCTGCAGGTTTATCAGGAACTCGCCTACGTTTTTGTGAAGCAGCTTTTGCCTTTTGTTTTGGGGCAGCCGTAGCTGCCCCGTTACTACTTGTTGCATATTCCATACATTAGGTTTTATAATTATCCTTTAGTCCTCATTGTGGTTTCAAAACGGTACTGTATCGTATCGTTAGTTATTTCAGGTCCCACCGCTTTTGCGGTGGTCAGGCTCGGGTAGGTATTCTCATAGAAATACGTCACGGCTTCTACGCTCCATTTCGGGGTCGGGGTCAGTAAGGGCAAACTCATTGCCCTTATCCTTCATCAGGAATACCCTCGTCATCAGTGTGGTCTGTAGCACCTTTCTCGGTTTTAGGTTCAACATTGTTTACTGCTGTGGCAGGCTGTCCTGCTGCGAACAGGTCGAGGCTGAATTTAGCCGACAGGCTTGCCCTGCGGTTTTGGATTTTTCTCGGTTTTGTCGGGGAACTCGTAAGCCTGTGGCACTTTTATCCATGCATTCCTGTATTTGCCTGCTGCTTCGAGTTTATCCACTTCCGCAATAATCCCTTTGTATTTCATTTCTTTGATTTCTTCGGGCATGGTGGGCTTGTCAGGTTTATCGGCTTTGTCTGCCTTTTCGGTTTTCTTCTTTTCCATCGCTGCATTTTTCCTGGCGGTTTCCTGTCCTTTAAGGTACTGCTCCATGTTCGCGAGCAGTTTGGAGGTTTCAGTTAGCGGTGTGATAATGGCATCAAAAAAGCCCTCCCACAATTCTTTTGCGCGGCCCTTTAGCAGGGGCGGTATATGGTTTTTGGCGGCATCCCGGCAGCCATCATTTTGGAGCAGTACAGCGGTAGTTAGTTGTTTCCTGTCCTTTCTAACTGTAATGTTCAGGCAGCCCTCGAACGGGATGGCTGCGATATGAACGAAAAAATTTGTAACTGGCATAACGTTTTATTTTTTGTATTTACGTTTCGGTTCGGGGTTACTTTCAGTAACGCGTCTAATCAGGTTCGGGGCGGTTGCGGTGTCAAAGGCATCTGCTGCGCTCATGGTAACATGGTCAAGCCTTTCCATATCGGCAGTACTTTTTTTAGTGTGGTTACTGGCTTGCGTTCCGTGGTTTGTGCTAATATGCTCATAACAATAAAGTTTTATGCTGCACCGCTAAGCAGTGCAGCGGTTAATTATCTGTTGAATTGCAGGGCAACCGCCCCATCTTTAGCAAAGCCCCCGCACAGGTCAAAGGCTTTCTGTCCCCGTGCCTGCGCTGTACCGCCCAAACAGATGCTTTTTAGTTTGTCCTCGCCCGTCTTAAGCTGCGAACATTTTGGTAGTAGCCCGTAACAGCATTGTATGCGCCAAACAAGGTGCCTTTGGTTGTAGCTATCGGCTGGGTTCGTCTGCAATTGCGTACTCAAAGGCAGCATCACAGGCATTTTGTACAGGGTCGAAAGTTCATCGGTAGCCCCTTTCTTTAAAAGGTTGTAGGTTTCTTTGTTCGGGCAGAGTGCTAATTGTCAATTGCTTTACCTGTTTATCTTCAATACGCACGCTTGCCCATTGGTTAAAGATGCCCTCTAACTTCAACGACAGGTTATTGGCAACACTCCTCACTTTGTGCGCCTGTTCCAATCTTTCTTTAGCCCCTGCGGTACTACATTGGTGGCGGTGCGAAGCGCAGCGTTAAGCGTGTTTTGGCACACGATACGCACAGGCGTAAAGGCTGTAGTAATGCTTCCGCTGCCATCGTGGGAGGTGGTCAGGAAAATATACTTTTGTGTTACGTCATCGCCATTGCCGACACGAATGTAGCCGGGCAGCTTAGCGGTAATAAAATGCCTTCCCGTTGCCGAGTGCGCCTGCGGCTCATACAATATGCTGTCTCCACCACCTACAATAGCATCGAAGAAAGCAAACGCATCACTATTTTGCACGATTTGGTAGTCCTTGCCTACCACGCCAAACACGGCTTTGGTATCGGTGCGCATTGTGGCAAGCCGGTCGGGTACGGGGTAGGTGTCGAAATCGCCTGCACCCCCTTCGAAAATGGGGGCTTTGCTTACTTCGTAGTCCAAGCCTGCAAAGGCTATTGCTTCACGGCTTGTAGGGTAGTTTTACACTATCTGCCTAAGCCCATGCCATGCGGGTTGTTTTACGCTCACAAATGCGTGTTGTCCTGTTTGCTTTATTGAAATTTATATTATGTGCCATGATATTAAAATTTAAAGGTTAAATAGTTTAGAATGGAAGGTCATCGTCAGGGGCTGTACCATTAGGTACTACTTCGGCTTCGTACACGGGTGCCGCGTTTGCTGCGGTCTGATTAGAGGCTGTGCCTGTTTTTCTGTTTGCGGCTGTCCTTCCTGCGTTTCGGCTTTGTTGCTGCCCCCATCCACGCACGGGCAGACACACGCCCTGCAAGTTCGACAAGGCTGCCCTTGGTCAGGTATTGCGCTATGCCTGTAGAAAACCAATAGGCACAGTCGAAAAATTCCGTTTGGGTTACACGTTCGCCATTTTTCGCTTTGTAGTCGTGGGTCACGGCTACTGAAAAACTCACGACACTTTTGTTGTTTGACAAGCTGCGTACCTCGGCATCCCTTGTCACTCTCCGATAATCGTCATAATCGTTGTTGTTTAAATGATACAATCCTTTTGTATCTTCTGCCAGTCCTCTAATCTGTTACAGTCCTGCTCGCTTGCGCTCCGCATAACTTTTTCCCAAAAGAAAACCGCAAAAAGAAAGCAGGTAAACAGTGCGGGTAAAGCGGGAAAACAAAAGGAAACGGAAAAAGTTACAGGGGGTGGGTTTGTGAGTGGGCAAGCAAAGCCATTATGACGTAGTCTTTTGCTTTTACCAATGGCTTTGCCTGCAATGTATTAGCTGCCTTTTACCGCTTTATCTTGGGAAAAGTTTTCTATATTTTCTATCTAAAAATTGACCCGACCGGATAGTTAATTCTATTATTGTCTTATAAATAAGTTGACCAATCATTTACAGCACGATATGGATGAATGCATTCTTTGATTAAAGGGCATTTATACTAAAACATTATATTTGGAATTCGAACTAAATTTAATTTGTGATGATTTAAAAACATGTATAAAAATAGATTTGTTAATATTGTTTATTGAGAACGATTAGCAATCATGTAATGCAAAGATTTAATATATAATATTGGCAGATCCATTTAATCTTAACGCAATGATAATCAACCAATACCAAGCTAAATATTACGCGTACGAATTATCCAAAAGAGCGGCCTCCGATTCTGCTGAAAAGTTCGGTGCCACTTTAATGGATGCTAAAGTAGAACTCAATCCTCATCAGGTTGAAGCAGCACTATTTGCTTTTAAATCACCTTATTCTAAAGGTGCTATTTTAGCTGATGAAGTAGGTTTGGGTAAGACTATCGAGGCTGGAATTCTATTAAGTCAAAAATGGGCAGAAGGTAAAAGACGTATATTAATTATATGTCCGTCGGCCTTACGTAAACAATGGATAAACGAGTTAGCGGACAAATTTTATTTAAAAGCAGAAGTATTAGAAAACTCTAACTTTAATAAAAAATACAGCTCTGGTATTCAAAACCCTTTTGATTCTACAGATACGATTAAAATCTGTAGTTATCAATTTGCAAGAAAAAAGCGTGAATTGATTCAGCTTACTTCTTGGGACTTAATAGTGTTGGATGAAGCTCATTATTTAAGAAACTCATATAAACCTGGCAATGTTACCGCCCGTCAGATACAAAATGCCATAAGAGACTACAAGAAAGTACTTCTGACAGCAACCCCGCTCCAAAATCGTCTTGATGAGTTATATGGTTTAATAAGTTTTATAGATCCTGATGTTTTTGGGGACATAAAGTAATTTAGGAGAAACTATGTATTAAGTTCCGGCAATGAAGATATTTATGGACTGAAAGAGCGATTAAAGGATATTGTTCATCGCACTTTAAGAAAAGATGTAAGAGAGTTTGTGCCCTATAGGGAAAGAATACCAATTACTCAGCAATTTACTCCCACAAAAGAAGAGCAGGACCTGTATAACCAGGTTTTAGAATATCTGCGGCAGGAAGATACCTATGCTTTTCCTTCTGCTCAAAGACATTTGATGCAATCTGTTATATTTAAATTACTCGGTTCATCATCTTTTGCTATTGGCCGCACCTTAGAATCTCTTATTAAACGCCTCAAACAATTGCTAGAAAACTCTACTGTAATAGAAGATGAACTTTACCAGATGTTTCTTGAAGAGTATGAGAATCTAGATGACGAAATAGATGAATCGGAAGAGGAAGAAGACATACAGGAAATAAATGAAATTACTATAGAAGACAAACTTGCTATAGAAGCAGAAATAAAACAGTTAGAATCTTTTCTCTTACTTGCTAAAAGTATTGAACATAATGAAAAAGGAGAAAAATTATTAATTGCCTTAGAAAATGGATTTTCAAAATTAAAAGAGCTTGGAGCCAAAGAAAAAGCCTTAATTTTTACTGAATCTACCCGTACACAACACTACCTGTTTGAGCGGCTTTCGAAGGAAAAGTATAATGGCAGGGTGTTGCTTTTTAATGGCAACAATAATGATCCCATATCTTCTGAGATTTATAAAAAATGGGTTGCTGATACAAAAAATGCCGGAAAGGTAACCGGCTCTAAAGCTGTTGATATACGTAATGCGTTAGTAGATGCATTTAAGAGCGAAGATTATGATATAATGATAGCTACAGAAGCTGCTGCCGAAGGTATCAACCTTCAGTTTTGTAGTATGATCGTAAACTATGACCTACCCTGGAATCCTCAACGTGTTGAACAAAGAATAGGACGTTGTCATCGTTATGGCCAGGAATACGATGTGGTTGTAGTGAACTTTCTTAATGCTGCAAATGAAGTAGAATCAAGGGTTTTTGAGCTTCTTGAACAGAAATATAAATTATTTGAAGGTGTTTTTGGTTCTTCTGACCATGTTTTAGGGGCAATTGAAAGCGGTGTCGACTTTGAAAAACGAATTATAGAAGTTTACAAACAGTGCCGTACAAAAGAAGAAATCGCAGCTTATTTTGACCAGCTTCAAAAGGATTTTGAAGAGCAAATAGATGAGCGTATGAAAAATGTACAGTCAGTACTATTTGAAAATTTTGAGGCTTCTGTAATTAATAAGCTTCGAATAACAATGTCTGAGACTAAGACATTTATTGAAAAATTTGAAAAGTGGCTTTGGGAGCTAACAAGACATTACCTAAAAGGCAAAGCTGAATTTATTTATGATGATTTTACCTTTGTTTTAGAAAATGGTGAAAAATACACATTAAATAAAAAGCGTGAAGATGCTAAACCTTTCTTTATTCAGGGAAAGATAGCACAAAAAATAATCGAACAGGGTAAACGTGAAAAGACCCCTTTCGCGCATTTAAAATTTCATTTTTCAGATACGGGATTAAAATACAAAGACATAGAGGAATTAAAATCTAAAACAGGTTTAATTCGAATAACAAATCTTGAAGTTTCCTCAGAAATTGAAGCTCATAGTGTCTTGTTGTTTTCTGGTGTTACAGCTGCCGGAGAACGCTTAAATGACGATATTTGCCGCTATATTTTATCACTTTCTTCTTTTGTAGAGGAAACAAGAGCAGGCGATTTGTCTAAACTCAATGATCTGCACACGGCAATTAAGTCTGAACGTCTTAACTATCTTGAAGATACTGATGCCATATTGTTAAGGAGGGAGTTTCAAAAGTTCAATAACTGGGCAGAAGACCGAAACCTGGCAATAAACCTGGAACTTAAAGAGGCCCGCCTGGAGAAAAAAGAAGCTGAACGTGCATTGAACCAGGATGGCTTATCAACGGCAGAGGTTATAAGTGCCCAGGAAAGAATTGATAAAATAGAAAAAAGGGTAAAAAGACTGCGCCGTGAAATATTTGAAAAAGAAGATGAAATAGAGGAGCAACGTGATAAAATGATACAGGAAGCAAAACAAAAGCTGAACAGGACAATTACAGAAGAGGAAGTATTTACTATTTCTTTTGAACTTATATAATAAAATTAACCAATGAGTAATTATTTAAAATTACAGGAAACGCTAAAAGAAATATTTGAAATGGATAAGGCGGATCTCGATTTTGGGATTTACCGCATCATGAACCAGAAAAGAGAGCAAGTGACGGATTTTATAGACCGTCATTTGCCTAAGGATATAAAAATCATTCTATCTGAAACACAGTCTGGCAACCAAAGCCAATTAAGAGAACAATTAGATAAGCTTGGTAAATCACTGGATGATGCAGGTGTTCCAAGGGAGTCGGCTCCTAAGTACCAGGAACTGCTTGCACAACTAAACCAGCAGGACACTACTGCTTTAGAACAGGAAGTTTTTTCACATTTAGCTAACTTCTTTAAGCGTTACTATAAAGATGGTGATTTTATTTCCCTTCGCCGGTACAAAAAAGATGTTTATGCCATACCCTATGAAGGTGAAGAAGTAAAAATGCATTGGGCAAACCATGACCAGTATTATATTAAAACATCTGAATACCTGAAGAACTATACCTTTAAGCTAAGCAATGGCAAAAAGGTACACTTTCAGTTAAAAGAGGCCTCTACAGAACAAAATAACAACAAGACACAGGGTGATGCAGAACGCCGGTTTGCCATATATGAAGAATTGCCTATAGAAGTTATTGATGGTGAACTGTACGTTAATTTTACCTATGAACCCCACAAGAAGGCAGTAAAACAGGACGACCTGCAAAAGAAAGCCCTGGATGTTATAGCTAACATTATTCCCGGTGAGTTTGCTAACGCCTTTGACAAAGCACCTACAGAAAAGAATAAGAACCGTACCTTAATCGAGAAGCATGTAAACGATTTCATATCACGCAATACGTTTGATTACTTTATACATAAAGACCTGGGAGGTTTTTTAAGGCGCGAGCTTGATTTTTATATAAAAAATGAAGTGTTATTTATTGATGATATAAATACAGAGTCTCCCGCTTTATTTACAGCACAGCTTAATAAAATAAAAGCGTTAAAAACAGTAGCTGATAAAATTATAACCTTCCTGGCCCAGATAGAAGATTTCCAGAAAAAGCTGTGGCTGAAGAAGAAATTTGTTATTAGCACTGACTACTGTATTACCATTGACCGCATACCTGTAAAGTACCATGAGGAAATTATAGCAAATGAAGCACAAGTAGCGGAATGGAAAGCAATGTATAATGTAACTATTACCGCTGCTGCACAGCTTGTTGACGAACCATTTTTAGTAGTGGATACCAAGCATTTTACAGAAGAATTTAAAGATGGGTTACTTGCTGAGTTTGATAATCTTGATCTGGAAACTGAAGGTGTACTTATTAATTCGGAAAATTTTCAAGCATTAAATAATTTACAAGAGAAGTATAATAGGAAAATTGATGTCATTTACATAGACCCTCCATATAATGCGAAATCAAGCGAAATTGCTTATAAAAATAGCTTCAAGCATTCTTCTTGGATTTCACTAATGGAAAATAGGATTGGTAGTTCTTTACCGTTATTAAATGACAATTTTGTAAATATTATCGCAATTGATGAAGTTGAGAATTTCAACCTCGGTCAACTCCTTAATAATATATTCCCGGACAATGAAAACGCAACAGTTTCCATAGTTCATAATCCTACTGGTCAACAAGGGAGTAACTTTTCATTTACCCATGAATTTGCCCATTTTATTTATCCGCGCAATGGAAACTATATAGGTTTAGAAAATAGGGATGATAAAACGAGGGATTCAGATCCTGATATACGCCCACTAAGAAATGTTTCATCAGGAAAAGACCATCTAAGAGAGTCAGCAGCTAATTGTTTTTATCCTATTTATATTAAAGGTGATAAAATAATCGGCTTTGGAGAAGTCTGTGATAAAGATTTTCACCCAGGCTCAGTTAATATTCTTGAGGACAACGGTGTGATAGCAATATATCCAATAGATCCATCCAATATTGAAAGCAAATGGGTTT
Source organism: Flavobacteriaceae bacterium (assembly GCA_021151665.1). Classification (GTDB taxonomy): domain Bacteria; phylum Bacteroidota; class Bacteroidia; order Flavobacteriales; family Flavobacteriaceae; genus Flavobacterium. Next base: position 26,743 of record JAGKWW010000017.1, on the reverse strand, counting down.
TTGCCAGAGATACAGTTGAGTCTATATTAGATGAGTTATCTGTTAAATTTGATTCAAAGAAACAAACCTATGACATAATTAGAACAAAAAGTAAATTTAGGTATAAAAGTTTATGGAGTGATAAGCGTTATAGTGCAAACAGTTGGGGAAGTGTTATCCTAAATAATATACTTCCAAACAATCCATTCAAATATCCAAAATCAATCTATACTGTAAAAGATTGTTTAGATGCTGGTTTAAATAATTCACATTATGGACATATAGTAGACTACTTCGCTGGTTCCGGCACCACAGGCCACGCAATTATAAAATTAAACCGTGAAGACGGTGGCAAGCGTAAGTATATTTTAGTAGAAATGGGTAGTTATTTTGATACTGTAACCAAACCTCGTATCCAAAAAGTAATTTACTCAGATAACTGGAAAAACGGTATCCCTCAAGATAAAAAAGGCATCTCACAAATGTTTAAATACCAGATCTTGGAAAGTTATGAAGACACGCTTAATAACCTACAGTTAGCAGCAACAGCTTCAAAAAATCCAATACTTAGCTTTGATGAACAGGCGCAGGAAGAGTACCTGCTGCACTACATGCTTGATATAGAAACCCGTGACCATCTGTTTAACATTGAGATGTTCCGTAACCCGTTTAACTACCAGCTCAAGGTGACTGAAAACAATGAGCTAATTGCTAAAAAGGTAGACCTTGTGGAAACATTTAATTATCTCATTGGTTTATATATAGAACGCATACAGCGTGTTAAAGATATAAAGCTGGTGGAGGGGACTACACGTGAAGGCCAAAAGACTTTAGTTATATGGCGCAATACAGAAACTACTACGAATGAAGAAACTGAAAAAGTTTTCAGGAAACTGTATGATAGTACCCGTACATCTGAATTTAAACAGATATACATAAATGGCGACCACCATTTTGAAAATATACGCCAGGGAGATGATACTTATAAAGTAAAACTTATTGAAGACACCTTCTTTAAAAAGATGTTTAATATTTCTGAATTGTAATGGCAAACTTTCACGATAAACTTGTACTCAATAAGTACATGCTGTCATTATTCGGGATAGACAGCATCGGTAAAAAAATAATAGGCAAAAATGGCGTTGAAGTTTTTAGTGAGCTAAAATATTCAATCAACGAAGGCTATACCGAGGAAGGTAATACAAGATATCTTCTAAGCTTCCTCAACCATTTATATACAACCGAACATATAAGCAAAGAGCAATTACAGCAGTATGATGAAAATATAGTACGCTACACTAAGCAGATCTCAGAATCGCGTAGTGAGCTTATCACCTGGAAATACTTTCAGTACCTTTCACTATTGTTCACCGAAATATACCTTGACAAGTATTTTAGCAACAAGGTTAAATTACTTGCTGAATTAAATGAGTTTGTAAAAAACTTCAATTTTAAACAGGCAGAACCTGTTCCGGGCAAAAAAAAGCCAAAAGATATTTTTTTAGCTGAACCGTTTACACTTGAGACTTTAAATAAGCTTGCTTTTTGGAATGCTACAGGTTCCGGTAAAACGCTTATAATGCATATAAATATCAAACAGTATATGCATTATGCAGGCAAGTATAACCAACACCATCAAAATAAGGTGTTGCTTATTACTCCGGGTGAGGCCCTATCTAAACAGCATCTGGAAGAATTTAAAGCATCAGGCATTCCTGCTAATATTTTCAGCAAGAATACCTCGGGAATGTTTAGTGGTAAGGAAGTTGAGATATTAGAAATAACAAAGCTTGCAGAGAATAGCGGCGATAAGACAGTAGCAGTAGACAGTTTTGAAACTGACAATCTTGTATTAATTGACGAAGGGCATGGAGGCATGTCTGGCGACCAGTGGAAAAGGTTTAGGGACAAGCTGAGCGAGACAGGTTTTGCATTCGAGTATTCTGCAACATTTGGGCAGGCTATTAATGCAGCATCGGGCACTAAGCAAAAAGATTTTACACAAGAATATGCAAAGAGCATATTGTTTGACTATTCATACAAATATTTTTATGAAGATGGTTATGGTAAAGATTATCGCATTTTAAATTTAAAAGACGATTCATCTGCTTATCAACAGCTATATCTTACGGCAAACCTACTATCATTTTATCAGCAGCAATTACTATATCGCGATAAAAAGCAACTGATACAGCAATTTATGCTGCACAAACCGCTTTGGGTTTTTGTAGGCGGTAGTGTTAACGCTCTACGCAGTGAGAAAGGTAAAAGAACATCTGATGTGCTTGAGATTATTTATTTTCTTACCGAATTCTTAAAGAAGCCTGCTGACTCCATAAGTAATATCGAAAAGGTCTTACACAATGATGCCGGACTGATAGATAAAAAAGGAAATTCCATATTCCATGATTCTTTCTCTTATCTGCATGAGCTAAATCTGGATGCCAATACCATTTTTAAAGGCATTAACGAAGTCATATTTAACAATGCGACAATTGGTGCCAATCTATATTTAGATGACTTAAAAGGTGTAGATGGGGAAATAGGTTTACGTGTAGGAAATAATAGTTATTTCGGTGTCATTAATGTTCATGATACAAAAAAGTTATATGCTTTTGCAGTTGAAAATGGGGTATCGGGTACAGAAAAAGACTTTTCAGACTCTTTATTTAAGGCTATTAATGATGATGACTCACCTGTCAATCTATTAATAGGCTCTAAGAAATTCTCTGAAGGATGGTCTTCATGGCGTGTAAGCTCAATGGGATTAATGAATGTAGGAAAAAGTGAGGGTTCTCAAATTATACAGCTTTTTGGACGTGGTGTGAGGCTAAAAGGATTTGAGTTTAGCTTAAAACGTTCAGCAGGTCTTGATGATTACCAAAAACCACAAAATATACGAGAGGTAAAACTATATCTCAAACATTTAGAAACACTGCAAATATTTGGCGTAAAGGCTGACTATATGGAGCAGTTTAAGCAGTTCCTTGAAGAAGAAGGTTTGCCGGTAAATGATTCTTCCTGGATAACAGTTAAAATACCTACTGTTCAAAAGGATATTGTTCATGAAAACAAACTCAAAATAATTCGTGTAAACGAAGCAGAAAACTTTAAAAAGAAGGTAATTGTACCACTGTTATATGAGAAAAAGATATTTGACGGTAAGTTAATAGAGATAGACTGGTACCCTAAAATTGAGGTATTCGAAAACAAGAGAGCTTCGATAGGTGCAAATAAAGATGAGGGAATTTTAAGTGGACAGCATCTACAGGTCATAGACTGGAATAAAATATACCTGGAAATACAGACATTTAAAGCAGATAAGGGTTATTACAATTTAGGGCTTGATCTTGGAACTCTGAAAGATATCGCATCAAAGGTGAGTTGGTATCGTTTGCTGATCCCAAAAAACAAGCTCGAATTAACATCATTTAGAAATGTATTTATTTGGGAAGAGCTTGTGAGCACATTACTTAAAAAATATATAGAACAATTTTATCTGTTTTATAAAAATCAGTTTCACTCTGATCATGTTGAATCTGTATATTTAAATCCTTCAGACGAAAACTTTATCATTGAGTATGATGTAAGGCTAAATCTTGAAGAAGATATTGTACAGTATCAGCAGAAAGTTGAGCGACTAAAAACTGAAGTGCTTGAGCCTACTTTTACAAATATTCAAATAGCCTCAGATGCTGTAGCTTTTGAAAATATTTTACATCTGTATAAACCTTTGATATATGTAGGTAAGAATTATTCAAACCTTATACAGGTAAGTCCTATAGCTTTAGATGCATCAGAAAAACAGTTTTTAGATGACTTAGTGAATTTTGTTTCCGTTCATCAGATTGATATGGCTGACCAGGAGATTCATGTATTAAGGAACCAAAGCAAAAAAGGCCTTGGCTTCTTTACTGATGGAAATAATTTTTATCCTGACTTTATCTTGTGGATAATTAAAGGCGACCAACAATTTATTAAATTCATTGATCCAAAAGGTATTCGTAACAGCAAAGGTATAACTGACCCAAAGATTCAATTTCATAAAGTATTAAAGGAAAAGATCCAGCCACAGGTAAACCAGGATAACATTACTTTAAACTCTTACATTGTTTCTAATACTTCATATTTAGAAGTGAACTGGAAGGGAGAGTTAGAAGTAGAGGATTTTAACAGGGAGAATGTTTACTTTCAAAAAGAGAATGCAAGCAATTACATAGGGAATATTTTAAGAATATAGCTTATTGTAGCTTCTACCACATATATTACTGTTGAGCCAGGGCGATCGACTTATTTGGCGGAAACAATAAATAAGAAAATTCAGCTACCTTCAAAACATGAACCTTTTATATTTTCGTGTTCTTCGGTGACTACTTTAACGCAAAAAAGCCTTTAAAAAATAATTTAAAGGCTCTTTATCTCTAAATATAACAGTGATTACGTCTAAATTTTTAAAGCTTAGCCAGACTCTCTTTACTGGGCAGCACCGTCGTAAATTTACTTGCAAATATCTGCTGATTGTTTTCAGGCAATTCCACAACCGCTTAACTTTTGTCCTGACATAGAATAATACCAATGGTTTTATTTTCCTCAGGAAGCCGCATTCTCCTGTCGTAGAAATTAACGTACATCTGCATTCGCCGGATATCCTGATGCTTAAGTTCGCCGATTTTTAGGTCAATAAGTACAAAGCACCTAAGAATACGATTGTAGAACACCAGGTCTATCCTGAAATGCTTTTCATTAAAACTAATGCGCTGTTGCCTTGCTACAATGATGAGCTGGATACCAAAGGTGTTTGTGCTCTTCATACCAAATGTGGTTTAAATTAAACATGACATTAAGTACCGATTCAAAAGGCTTGCGAATCGTGAGCGGCTTCAAGAGGCAACATTTGGCAGTAATAAATGTTAAAAAAACGCCGTAACAAATTGTTATTCAATTTTTTAAAACTGTTTTTGTGAGTAAAATTTTTCTACAGTGGAATTTACTCACCTAATTACTCACAAAAATATTGATGTAAATGCCATTTTCATTTCAAGGTATAAAACGAAAAAGCCCGCAAATACTGAGTATTTGCGGGCCAACAGAAGCCAGTGAAAGACTTCAAAGTCGGGGTGGCAGGATTCGAACCTGCGACCTCCTGGTCCCAAACCAGGCGCGATGACCGGGCTACGCTACACCCCGAATTGGTATGTATTCCGTAAATGAGGTTGCAAAGATAGTAGTTTAAATTAATTTTCAAAGAAGATAAAGCAAATTTATTTTACAATCATCAAAAGTGATTTTGTTGCTCACATGCATTGCTTTTAAATTGTAAATTTGTACTGCAATAAAGCAAATCTGACTATCCTCATGAACGATTCAACAGAAAAGATAAAATGCCTGATCATTGGGTCGGGCCCGGCGGGTTATACTGCCGCTATATATGCTGCGCGCGCCGATATGCAGCCTGTTCTTTATACAGGGATGGAACCCGGTGGGCAACTTACTACAACGACCGAGGTTGAAAACTTTCCGGGATATCCCGAAGGTATAGACGGGCCAACAATGATGCTACAGCTTCAGCAACAGGCTGAGCGCTTCGGTACGCAGGTGCGCATCGGGATGGCAACCGCAGTAGAGCTATCGCGTGAAGCCGGCGGCTGGCACAAAGTAACGATTGATAATAACAAAGAAGTGCTGGCTCGTACGATAATTATTTCTACGGGTGCTACCGCAAAATACCTTGGCCTGCCAAGCGAGCAAAGGCTTCGCGGAGGCGGTGTTTCGGCATGTGCGGTTTGCGACGGTTTCTTCTATCGCGGACAGGATGTCGCCATAGTGGGGGCAGGGGATACCGCGGCGGAGGAAGCAACCTACCTCGCCAACATCTGTAAAAATGTAACCATGCTTGTGCGTAAAGATGCTATGCGTGCCAGTAAGGCAATGCAGCACAGGGTAGAGAATACACCTAACATTACCGTACTGTTTAATAGCGAAGTAGATGAAGTGCTGGGCGACCAGGTTGTGGAAGGGCTTCGCGTTGTAAATAATGTAACCGGAGAAAAACACGAAATTGCGATTACCGGTTTATTCGTTGCTATCGGGCACAAGCCAAATACCGATATTTTTAAAGGCCAGCTGGATATGGATGATACGGGTTACCTTATTACCCAGGGCAAAACCACAAAAACGAACATGCCGGGTGTTTTTGCCGCCGGTGATGTTCAGGATAAAGAATACCGCCAGGCTATTACTGCGGCCGGTTCAGGTTGTATGGCGGCCCTGGATGCAGAACGTTATCTAAATATGCTCGATGCACATTAAAGATATATTTATATTTTAGGAATAAGCCACCCATTTGCGGTGGCTTTTTTGTTAAGCCAATCTGAAAAATCGGGCGTAACACGATGATTGTTAACCGCTATCTTTAATGTTTTTACCTCTAAAGCTTTGTTTGTGTTAATAATTAGTTAATTTTGTGTTAACCAAGCCCGGTCAAAAATATGAGAAAAATAATTACTTTGTTCGCCACAGCGATGGCGCTACCTGCCGTTGCGCAATCTTTACCAAGTGAAATGCATTATTCTGCCGATGGGCGCATACTGTACACGGGGGGCGTTGCGCCTACCACAGGGGTATATGATAAGTCTTCGGTAAAAAATGTTTACCTCAACTTTTCGCAGTCCAATTACTGGACATTGCTAACCAACAACTATTCATCCGAAACCAATATTGCGGCTACGATGATCTATGACGGGACTAATTATCCCGGCGTGGGTGTGCGTTTCAGGGGCAATACTTCGTATATGCAGATAGGTAATTCGCAAAAAAAATCGTTTGGCATAGAGGCCGACTTTACCGATGTAAACCAAACCGTTGGGGGGTATAAATCGCTTAAATTCAACAATGCGCACGAAGACCCGTCTTTTATGCGCGAGGTATTATATGACCGTATGGCGTCAAGGCATATGCCGGTGGCCAAGGCGAATTTCGTACATCTTTACCTTAATAATGTAGACTGGGGTGTATATGCCAATGTACAGGAAAACAATAAAGATTTTTTAAGTGAATGGTACCTTACCAATGATGGTGCACGTTTCAGGGCAACTGTAGAAACTACAGGTATGCCGCCACAGGCAAACTGGGGAGACGGAACCGCAGCGCTCAACTATCTTGGTACTTCCGATGCATCGTATCAGCAATATTATAGCCTGAAGTCGAACGACGTGATTGTAAATCCGTGGCAAAAACTGCGTGAGGCGTGCCTTGTGCTTAGCACCGCTACGGCTACTACGGTTGATGCTGTAAAAGCAAAACTTGATGTTGACAGGATATTATGGCACCTGGCGTGCGAAAACATTTTTACCGATGATGACAGCTATGTGATGAAAGGCAAGATGGACTATCTGGTGTATATCGATGCCGAGACGAATCGTACGGGTACGCTTGACTATGACGGAAACTCTACCTTCCAGACCAGCCTTGCCACCAGCACTACGTGGAATCCGTTTATGAATGCCAGCAATGCTAACTATCCGCTGCTTAGCAAGCTACTTGCTATCCCGGAATGGAGGCAGCGCTACCTGGCGCACTACCGCACGATTCTGAATGAAACGTTCACTACGGCCAATGTAACTGCAATGGTGAACGAATTTAATACCCAGATCGGGGCGCTTGTGGCCGCCGATACTAAAAAACTCTACACTACGGCGCAATACACATCAGATATTGCAGCATTGGTAACCTTTGTAACCAACAGGCGCAACTACCTGCTGAGCAATACCGAGGTAGCACAGGTGGCACCGACCATTGCATCGGCCAAATATTATAACGCGGCGATGAGCGAATATACAGCGCCAACTGCGGGCGAAGTTGCTAATATAAAAGCGGTTGTGTCTTCTGCCAGCGGGATTAGCGCAGTATACCTTTATTACGGCGTAGGCGTGAGCAGTACCTTTACCAAAGTACAAATGTATGATGATGGTGCCCATAATGACGGCGCTGCTTCAGACGGTACTTATGGCGCCCAGATACCCGGTGCACCGGCCAGCAGCCTTGTTAAATATTATGTAGAGGCTATTGCCAACAACACGGCAAAAAGCGCTGCCTATCTGCCTACGGGTGCAGAGCATGATATTTTTGTGTACAATGTGGCCCAGACCAGCGCTGCCAACGGCGTTGTGATCAACGAGCTGGTATCGTCCAACACAACAGGCGCCACAGATGAAGCTGGCGACTATGAAGACTGGGTAGAGCTTTACAACAATAATAACGCAGCGGTAAATATTGGCGGCTATTATCTTTCTGATAATACTGCTATGCTGAATAAATGGCAGATTCCTGCCGGTACTACCATCCCAGCGAATGGCTACCTGATCGTGTGGTGCGATGACGAAGCAGCCGAAGGAAGCCTTCACGCAACATGGAAGCTGTCTGCAAGTGGCGAATCTGTTACGCTGTCTACGCCTTCCCAGAATATTGTAGACCAGATTATATTCCCTGCTATTACCGCAAATATGGCCTATGCCAGGGTACCTAACGGAACCGGCAGCTTTACCGCACAGGCCACAACATTCAATGCTAACAATTCGCCACTCTCTGTGGTGAGGGTAGATAAGGATGCTATGGTTACCATATACCCGAATCCGGCCCGGAACGAGTTTCATATTGCGCTTTCTCAGGTTGATGAAGGCGAGAATATAAAGCTTTATAATCAAATGGGGCAGCTTGTGCTCTCTGTGAAACCACAGCAAAATACTACCGTGAATACATCGGTCCTGGCAGCGGGTGCATATGTGCTGAACTATGCGGGACTTTCCAAAAAAATAATTATCGTTAAATAAGTTTGTTGATGAAAAAGATCTTAGGATTTATGTTGGTGCTGATACTGGCACTCAGCTCGTGTTCGCATGATGAAGGATATGGCGGGCTTGCTACAATACAGGGCAAGGTGTATGGTAAAAATTACAATTCGCACGGTGTGCTTGTAAGCGAGGGCTACCGGGGCGACGTCAAGGTGTATATCGCAAAGCATGGTGAAACCGCCTATTTTGACAATATGAACTCTACACCCGATGGCTCATTCAAGTTTGAAAACCTTTATAAAGGGACGTACGATATCTGGGTATATGGGGATTGTGACTATTGCGATTGGGATCAGGTGTACACACTTGTTACCGTAGAAGTGGGCAAGAAAGAAACAGTAACTACCGACGACCTGGTTATTTCTTTCTAAAATGCAGGCTGAACTATTATCTGCCATACATCAGATGCCTGCGGTTACGCTTCAGGGGCTGGATGCAGTTGCATTGCAAAACCGCATTGACAGCAAGTATGTGCTCAGCCGCGCGCAGCTTGATGATATCCTGCCGGCAATTATTTCTGGCTACAAAGTGCTCGATATAAATGGCTACCGCTCGTTTACTTACGAGAATAACTATTTTGATACCGATGATTACCAGTTTTACTATGACCATCACAACGGGTATGTAAACCGCATGAAGGTGCGAAGCCGCAAGTATCTTGAAACCGGTAGCGCCTTTTTCGAAATAAAAAAGAAGGAGAAGGTAGAGCGCACCAACAAGATACGCGAATCGGTGCCCGATGTGTTGGATAAGCTGGACGAAAGCCGCCAGCAGATTGTTCAGGCCATGTCGCGCAAAGACGTGAGTGGGCTTAAGGTGCTGCTGACAAACAGCTTCAACCGCGTAACATTTGTAAACCATGACCAGACCGAGAGGGTAACGCTCGACTTTAATATCCATTTTACTGATGGGCAAAAGGAAGAAAGCCTCGGCGGTGTCTACATACTCGAGCTTAAGCGTTCGCGTGCGGGGGGAATGTCGGCAATTTCGGCAACACTAAAAAAGAAAGGGGTAAGGGAGCAGGGCTTCAGTAAATACATTTACGGAATGATGGCCCTAAAGGATGTGCGTAAGAACAACTTTCTGCCCTTGCTGAAAAATGTAAACAATTTAAAATAATGACTGTATTGAAGACTAATACTATGCTTGACCTCAATGATTTTGCCATACGCGCACTTTCAGACCTTGTAGTGATGTTTATCCTGATCGGGTTCATCTACTATCCAAAATATAAGAATAAGGATTTCGTATTTACATTCGCGCTTTTTAATGTGATCATCTTTATGCTGTGCTATCTTTTGGGCGCCGCTAAGATAAAGATAGGCTTTGCATTCGGGCTCTTCGCGATATTCTCCATTATCAGGTACCGTACAATTATGGTGTCGATCAAAGATATGGGTTACTTTTTCGTATGTGTAACCCTTGGGATGCTTAACTCGCTTGCCTCTATCGCAGACAACGGCGTGCTGTTGCTGGTATGCAACGGCATCATCCTGGCGCTTACCTTTTTTATGGAAAGGCTGAACTTTATCAATACAGAAAACGCTAAGGATATTATATACGATAACGTTTCGCTCATAAGGCCCGACCAGCGCGAAGAGCTGATAGCCGACCTGCGTGCCAGAACCGGGCTCAACATTCATAGGGTGGAGATTCTTTCCATCAATTACCTTAAAGACACGGTGCTGCTCAAAGCGTATTATTATTCTAAGGAAAGCGAAAACTTTTTACCTGCATCTGTAGACAATGATTAAGAGGATAATTACGGCGGCAGCGCTTTGCGCGGTAATGGCGGCAGGTGCACAGCAGGCGCCGGATGGGCAGCTGCGTTTTTCGCCATCGGTAACCTACAGGTTTACCAAAAAATTTAAGGCGGGGGTTGATTACCGGTATGCGCTCGATCATGATATGTCAGTATTCCGCTCCAGTATGTTGCAGGGTTACGGCGACTACAAATTGTCGAAAAAATGGTCAGTAGAACTGGGCTACCGATTTACCACTGCGTATGATAAGGATATGCACCGGATCTATACTTCGGTGACGTTCGATCAGAAATTTGGAAAACGCTTCTCGGTAAGCGCCCGTACGCGGTATCAATACAGCACGCAGCGTTTCAACAGCGATTTTATGGATGACTTCCCCGCTAAGGAATACGTACGTGAAAAAATACTGGTAGAGTATAACATACCTAAAGTGAAGGCTTCGGTATATGCCGGCCCTGAACTGTTTTTTGACTGGGATGGCCATGGTGTACACTATGACCGCGTGCGTTACATTGCCGGAACTGACTACGCCCTGAAATACGGCAACACCGTAGGGCTATCGTTTTTCTATGAAGACCGTTACAGCACCGTAAAGAAAGACAGGTATGTTTTCAATATCAAATACCAGCTTGCGCTGGACGAAATGCTGAAAAAGATCCGGAAGAAAAAGGAGAAGAAAGGACAGGGAGAAGTAGAATCTCCCATATTGGAAACCGAATAGATCAAACTGACTGCCTGAAAATAAAAAAGCGCCTTCCAAACCGGAAGGCGCTTTTGTTATGGGGTAACAGAAGAATTATTTCCTGATAACCTTAGCGGTTTTTTCTCCGCGCGATGCCGCCACTTTCACGAAGTATACACCCGCAGGAATGTTCGCTGCATTAATAGTGCAGCTGGCACCGTTCGGTTTCGCCTGGTACACAACCTGCCCGTAGATGCTGTACATCGTTACACTCTGTATACTGTCTGCTGTAATGATATTGATTTCGTTATCTGCCGGGTTAGGATACACCTTCATAGTAAACTCCTGTGCCGAAGGATTATCGATGCCCAGCACCTGCTGGCCTTCAAAAGCGATGTTATTGAAATGAACTGCCTTTCCGGTATCTGACGTCATATCGGCGCCGTTAAACCTAAGCCTCACTTTAAAGGCTGCGTTGTTGTTAGCAGCCGCAACCGTAGAAAAATCGAAGAGCTTAACGTCGAAGTCAGTTCCTATTGGCACCTGTGCATTAGCCAGCCCTGTAGAAGACCATGCGGTACCATTCCAGTACTCGGTGATTATAGTATCTGCAGCGCCGTCCGTTTTAACTGCAAACGAGAATTTCACGTTCTGAAGGTTGGTTGTAGGCATGGCAAACTCTATCATGTTTTCCTGTGTGCCGCTCCTGAAAGGCTGCTTTATCTGAATGCCTTTCATATTGCCGCTCGCGTAGGCTGCGCCGTTGTTGGCTTCCGGACGGTAGTTAAGCGCGGTAGGTACGTTTTTGCGCTCCATAGAGGCTTTCCTCCAGTTGGTATCGGCACTGTTAAACGGATAGCCTGTAAGGCAGGAAATATAGTTGATGCCTGCAGTAAGCGAATTGCTTGCATAGGTTGCTGCCAGCCCTGTCAATGGAGTATCATTAGGTATCGAGTTGTTCATCATCCAGAAGTAAACCACCTGATCCGGTACTGCAACGGGAGAGAAGTTGGCAATAACCGACATATTGGCTGATGGCGTGAAGGTAAGCACCGGGTCGGTACCGCTCACGTCACCCGACCAGTGGCTGAATACATAGCCGCTGTTGGCAATGGCCTCAACGGTAACCGGGACACCATTAAAATAAACACCTGTCCACGGGTATGGGTTTTGAGGCACTCCCGGAGTAGAAGGCTGAATGGTAACCGTGTTCATTTTCACGACACCGGCAGCAGTATCAGATACATTCAGTACCAGGTTTACAGTGCTGGCAAGGTTAAACTGCGTGCGTATCTGCTCACGCTGAATTGCAGGCCTGGCCGTTCCCCAGTTGAGCAAGTTAGTCTTCTCTGAATTCTTGTAGAAGTTAAGCCTTGGGAAACGGTTGGCATCTTCGGCCATGTATGGCGCTAATTCATTAAAGGTGTCATTTACAATGCTGTTAAAGCGTGTAGTATTCAGCGCCGTATTAAGCATATCGGCAAAACGGTTGATAAACTGGTTGCGGAAACCAGTGTTGGCAATCAGGTACTTGAACATCGACTCATTTGCCGATGTTGTGTTTGCCCAGTAGGCAAGCCAGTTAGTGCTGCTTTTTAGCGAAGCCTCAAAATCCTGAACAGACAGGCGCCATTTACCGTCGCCATATTGTTGGTTTCCCGGTGTGCGTACTTTCCAGAATGTCCTTTCATAACTGTCGTTGCAGGCGTAGATTTCCAATAGCATGTGGTCTATAAAAGAGCCCATATCCATTTGATTGGCAACCTGTGCATATACGGCATTGTCTGCCATATTGTTCTGCATGATAAAGTTACGGAAGTCTATGAATCCCTGGTAGTCAGCATTGGTGCCTTCTCCAAGGTCACAGTTGCTGCCACCGCATTCTATCAGTACAATGTTGTCTTTATCAAGGTCGAAATTGCGGGCGTAGTGATACTTGTCCATCCTATCCCTAAGGGCTGTTATGCCCCAGAATTCGCCGTTGATGAAGTGCAGTGCCTGCTGTATGCGGCCAATACCGTTGAAAACCGGCTGCATCGAGCGGTTGAAAACTACGTCATAGGCAATCGATCCGCCGGCGCCATCGCCCCTTAGCATCAATCTGTTGTATTTGTTATTGTTCGGGTTTGCGGCACCCGGTATCTGCTGGCTAAAGAACTGATGTTCGAATACATCGGTGTTGTCATAATCTGTACGCGCGTAGAGCCTCAGGTTTTTGATGCCCAGTGCGCGTGAGTTATTTCCGTGGATACGGAAGCCTGCATCCTGGCTTAGCCCGGACGTAAGCGTTACAGGGTCGAAATATTCGATGTTCATTGGATATTCCCATAGGTCGCCACTCCTCCAGTAGTTGCACCACTCTGGGCGGTACCACTGATTGTTGGATGGGTTGGCGGCACGCCAGTCGTCAAAATCTTTTCCGGCAGTATAGATACCGTTTTGATAATCGAACAGCTTGTCTTCCTGTATCTGTAGCGATACAACCGGCAGTTGGTACGGGTTTCCGCCTGCCCATACAAAGAATGTTTTAGAGATGATCTCAGAAGGAACTCCGTTAACGTAAGCCCTCGCGCGGATCACAGTCGCCTTGCGGACAAAATTTACCGGCGTATAGAGCGGATTCTGCCTTGTGTTCTTATTGGCAAGCTGGTCTGCCTCGGGCGATTTATCATAAATATTTATCGGTGCCGTATAGGTGTTAGAGGTATAGGCATCTGTAAGCATTGGGCCAACTACATCCGTAGCCTCGAGTTTGTAAGCGTTCTTAAAGTTGTACGTGGTGCCCGTGATGTTATCCAGCCTGGGTTCAGAACCGTCAAGCGTATATACAATTACCGCATTTGGGTTCGTGTGCGATAACGTCAGGTTAAATGCCTGGGTGTACAGGCCCGAATTGTGCGAAAACGAAGGCGCGGCCAAAGGCTCGGTCAATCCCGTTCCCGTGTTTGAAGCGCCCGGCGTTGCGGTATAAAAATAAAGCCACGATCCGGTTCCGTTGGGCTGGCGGCCATACGATACGTTATCAGTCAATGGAACGGCAGGGGCACTGTCTGAAGGAGACCCACCCGGTGCTGTGAGTACGATAGATTCTCCACCAGAACTGATTTTGAAATTTGTGTGTAGCGGCTGCCCGGCAACTGCCCGGTTTTTATCCGATGCCCAAATTAGCATGTATTGGTTTGGCGCGATGGTTACCGTAGGGAAAACCCATTTAAAAGGGATTGCCGGTGTATCGGTAAGGCCATATCCGGTAAGGTCTACAGGCGTTGTGCCGTAATTGTAGATCTCTATCCAGTCATTATAATCGCCATCTCCATCGGCCAGCACGTTGAGGTTGGAAGCCATGACTTCATTTACCGCGACCTGCGCCCGCAGCATCGGCGAACATAGAACTGAGAAAAATAAAAACAACCTGAAAAAAGTAGTTTTACTCATGTTTACAATAATTTTTGAGGGGTATAAACCGTTGCAATTAATTAAGCGTCAAAGCTAAACAAATTTATGGTTTCCTTAAAATAAAGTTAAAACTTAATTGTGGCGTAAGGAGGCAGTAGCTCTTATATGCGAAAAAAAATCCCCGGAGGATGGCCGGGGAAAAAATATTCTAAAGATGTAAATAACAATTATACAGAGCCGAGTACATGCTTCAGGTCGGCTACCTGATTTTCCCAAAGCTGTCGTGCTTCAGGAAGGTCATCTTCTTCGGCAAAATCTACCACTACCAGCGAAACGTCTTTGGTAATTTCATCTACCAGTATCCGAAGCTCAAAAAAATACTCACTTTCTTTTTCCTGCTCGTCAATCCAGCGGAATTTCACTTTCTCGCCGGTTTTTTTAGAAGACATCTTTGCTTTTTCCTCAGAGTCGTTCCAGATGAAGGTATATACTTCTCCGCGGGAGTTCACGTTGTCTGCAAACCATTCAGAAAGGCCGGAGGGTGTTGATATGTATTGATATAGCAATTGCGGCGATGAGGTTATAGGAAATTCAAGCTCGTATTTTACTTTTTCGTCCATCGGTGTGGTTTAAATTTCGGGAAATATATAATAATTAACATATATAAAAAAGCGTTTTCAAAAATAATTTTTTTTCGAAAAATATATTTGCATCCTACAAATTTCGTCTTATATTTGCACCCGCAATAAAGGCAGTAAATCTGCTGAAAATGGCGAGGTAGCTCAGTCGGTTAGAGCGCAGGATTCATAACCCTGAGGTCACGGGTTCAACTCCCGTCTTCGCTACAAAAAGCAATATGCTTGGCATGAAAGGTTTTAGGGTAACTTAAAACCTTTTTTTTATGTCCCAGTTGCTAAGAATTCAAGCTGTGGTAAATTCGACAATAAAAGTAAGTTGGTCTCCAAGTTTACACAACTCCGAAAATTTGTAACTAATTCACTATACAATAGGCGATTTTATTAATTTAGACCTTTCACAGCAGAAATATCGCAAATAGGCCATTCGCAACCGGCAGCCAACGAACCTGCAACACATTATGGAAATAAAATAACGAAGCACTAATTGCCTCAATGCGCGAAACAATTGAAACCAAAAAGGCCTTAATCGAAACTTTACGCAATCAGCTGGCCAACGCATCCTGATCACCTGGACAGTTTTTAAATCTAACTAATATGAGAAAATTTACTACGATCATGCTACTGCTTTTTGCAGTAACAACTTTTGCCCAAACAAAAGACTCTCTAATTTACTATTATAACCTTCGAACTAAAACAGTTAGACTGACATTGAAAGGTAAGTCCGAGAAAAATCTTTTGGAAGGGATGACTGAAATTGAATTCTTAGCTAAAGCAAAAAAATCGAGAGCTGTTGCAATAGCTAAAATCCCCGAAAGTCAAAAGTCGGTTTTTGAAAATTTGTTTATCTCACAGGTAAAAGAGTTTTATACTATAACTGAAAGATCGTTTGTAAAGGAAAAAGTTAGAATCGATAAAGATATAATGGTTGCTTTAGTCAAACACGAAAGTGCATTTAGACAGCTATTGACTCCCGATCAATTAAATTCCTATCGGGCATATATGATTAATCACAGAACTAAATCATCGAACGATACACTATTGAACATTCTTTTTTTTAATGATATCGAGTTGAATTTATTTGAAGAATATCTTAAATAGATGTTAGAAAATAAAATTACTTGCAAAGCAGATGTAATTGATTTTAAATAGCTTTATGGATAAATATTATAGCCATCCAACATTTGTTTGTCCGCATTGTAGGATACTGTCCCAACAAGCATGGAATACCCTTGATAAGTATGGGCAGACTATGTTTAAACTGTCTGCGGATAACATCGTTGCAATTGCAAGATGTTTTTCTTGCAACGAAATAAGTATATGGTTTAATAAGAAGATGATTTTTCCAAAATCTTTGCCTGTACCACAACCTAATAGTTCAATGCCACCTAATATTGTTAGTCTATATTTAGAAGCTGCTAATATCTGTAATGATTCTCCGAGAGGCGCAGCAGCATTATTGCGGCTTGCTGTTCAAACGTTATGTGGAGACTTGGGTGAGAGTGGTACAAATATTAACAATGACATTAAGGAACTTGTAAAGAAAGGACTTCCAGTCATTGTGCAACAATCCTTAGATATCGTGCGAGTAACAGGAAATGATGCAGTTCATCCTGGACAAATTGATACCGATAACTTTGAGACTGTTCTTAAAATTTTTGAGCTTATAAACATAATTGTAGAGTACATGATCGCCCTTCCAAATAAGGTAAGCGGTCTCTATAATAGTTTGCCGGCGGGATACATCGCAAGTGTGGAAAGGCGGGACGGTAAAGTTTAAATTGATATATTTGCAGAACATATAAGAACATAATTGTTCATTTTTTTTAATTAATTGTTATAATCCTGGCTTTCAGACGGCAGTTAGTTAGAAAAAATAGCGAAAACGGGTAGGTGAGAGTTCATAACCCTGAGGTCACGGGTTCAACTCCCGTCTTCGCTACAAAAGCAAACCGTAACTGTTAACCATGCAGTTAGGGTTTTATTTTCAATCAAATTTGTTTAGTAGTGGTAAATTTCAATGGGACTATAACGACTCAGCCTGAAACGGCAATACAGAATAACCGTGCATTTCTTTACGGCGATGCGGTGTTTGAAACAATGCGGGTGCTCGACGGCCGCATTCTTTTTGCCGAAGACCACTACTTCCGACTGATGGCCTCCATGCGTATCCTCCGGATGGAGATCCCGATGCACTTCACACCTGAATATATGTCGCAGCAAGTGACAGCGCTCCTGGATGCAATGGGTGATGCACCTTCCTGGCGCGTGCGCCTTACGGTTTACAGGCAGGGCGGGGGGTATTACCTTCCTGAAACGAATGATACAGGCTTTATAATAACTGCTTCGCCATTAACTGATGCGGTATACGTTTCGGGGCAACTGCCATATGAGGCCGACCTGTACCGCGATTTTTATGTGGCGAAGCAATTGCTCTCTACATTAAAGACTGCCAACCGCGCTATAAACATTACGGGGAGCATATACGCTGCAGAAAACGGGTTGCAGGATTGCTTCCTTATCAACGACGAAAAAAATGTTATAGAAGCGCTGCGCGGTAATATTTTCATGCTTATGGGCAACAGGCTGATAACGCCGCCGCTTTCAGACGGGTGCCTTAACGGAATTATGCGTAAACAGGTGCTGGCTATTGCGCGTAAAATGGAGGGCTTGGAAGTGTCTGAAGCATCCATTTCGCCATTCGACCTGCAAAAGGCCGATGAGCTTTTTGTAACGAATGTAATAACAGGCATACAGCCCGTGACACGCTATCGCAAAAAAGAATATGGTTACAATACCTCCTCAGAAATTATGAAAAGGCTGAATGCACAGGTAAGGCTGGGCTAATTCAGCGCCGGGTTTTCGGGTGCGTTAGACCATATCAGGTACTCGCCGCCAAGCTCCATTATCTTCTCTTTCCAGAATGATGTGCTGCTTTTGCCAATGATCTTATTAGCATAGCTATTTTCAGACACGATCCACGAATTATCTTCAAGTTCGTCCTCGAGTTGGTGCGCCGCCCAACCGGTATACCCCAAAAAGAACCGAATGTTGCTCTTTTTGATTAGGCCCTGGTTGATGAGTTCTTTAGTCGATTCAAAATCGCCGCCCCAATAGATGCCGTTGGATATTTCAATACTGCCCGGAATAAGGTCGGGTATGTTGTGTATAAAATACAGGTTGTCCTGCTCTACAGGGCCGCCGTTGTATATTTTAAAGTTGCCCTTTATTTCGGGGATAAGGTCGTGTATGGTATACCCCAGAGGCTTGTTAAGGATAAAACCTATAGAGCCCTCGCTGTTATGGTCTGCCAGCAAAAGTACCGACCTGTTGAAGGAAATATCCCCAACTGATGAAGGCTCTGCGATAAGCAAGTGCCCTTTTTTTGGTTTGAGTGATATCATAGAGTGGCAATTTGAAATAAATTTAATTAAAAAAAATTCACTCCCAAAAAAAATTTACAAAAGATTAAATAAAAAAGCCCTCACAAAGAGGGCTTTTCATTGAATATTGTAATGTAATTACTTGCTGTTCACAGATCCTTCAAGTTCTGCACCCGGCTTAAATTTAACCACATTTTTTGCAGCGATGCTGATAGTTTTGCCGGTTTGAGGATTGCGTCCTTCACGAGCGGCCCTGTTTGAAACTGACCAAGAACCAAATCCTACAAGCGATACTCTTTTTCCATCGTTCAGCGCGCCGCCTACATTGCTGATAAATGACTCAAGCGCTTTTTTAGCAGCACCTTTAGATATACCTGCGTCAGCAGCCATTGCGTCGATTAATTCTGATTTGTTCATAATAATTGTTATTAATTGTTTGGTTAAAATTATTGTTTCACAATTCCTGTCTTACAAATTTAATAGGAAAATCAAATTACACAAGTGTTTTCGGGTGTTTTCGTTACTAATGTTGATAATTTTGGTCTGAATGTTAATAAAAGGGCTTGTAAAATCCAAAAAATGGGTAACCTTAGTGTTTACAGGGGCTTATGATGCATAGGCGTCAGCATCCAGTTGTATTCCATTAAGCAGCTCTGCAGCGCTCATGCGTTTCTTTCCGGGTAGCTGCAGGCTGAGTATTTCGATAAATCCGTCGCTTACCGCTATGCGAATGCTTTTTTTACCGCTTGCAATAGCGCCGATACTAAGGCTATGCACCTCTGGCGTAAAAGTAGTTTCGTAGATCTTTACGTTCCATTCCTGTCCTTTATTATGCAAAAAACACCAGGCAGCAGGATAAGGGCTAAGCCCGCGCACCAGATTATGGATGGTTTTTCCGGGCAGGTTCCAGTTGATACGACAATTGTCGCGGTTAAGCTTGTGGGCTGTTCTCAGGTCGGAAGTTGAAGGCTGTAATGTAGTAGTTACATTACCGGTTTCTATAAGCGTGAGCGTCTTAATCACCGCATCTTTCCCAATGTCCATCAGCCTGTCATGCAGTTCGCCGGCAGTTTCATTGTCTCTGATTTCTATTTCCTCCTTAAGTATCATCGCGCCGGTATCAATTTTATCGTCGATAAAAAATGTCGTAACCCCGGTTTTTTGTTCGCCGTTGATAATGGCCCAGTTGATAGGCGCGGCGCCACGGTATTGCGGAAGAAGGGAGGCATGAAGATTGAAGGTGCCCAGTTCCGGCATTTTCCATACGGCTTCGGGCAGCATCCTAAAGGCCACTACCACCTGAACATTGGCGTTAAGCGATTTTAGTTCTTCCAGAAAAGCCGGGTCTTTTAAATTGGTGGGCTGCAGTAGCTTTAACCCTTTTTCCAGCGCATATTCTTTTACGGCGCTGTACTTTACTTTCTGGCCACGGCCTGCAGGTTTATCGGGAGCTGTTATTACCCCGACAATAGTATAGTTCCGCTGATAGATAGCGTCCAGTATACCGGTTGCAAATTCGGGCGTGCCCATAAAAACAATGCGTAATGTTTTCATTTATTTTAATCTGTATTGATTGAGCGAATTAATAACAATATTTTCATTCTCGGCCAACATGCGTAACGCGGCGAGCGTTTGTGGCGTATTAGTGTTTAGTTTTTCTATAATTTCCCTGGAGGTAAGTGGTGCGGTTTCGAGTAAGGCCAGTATTTTAGACGATATTGCGTTACTGTCTTCTACGGTTCGTTCAAGCCCCAGACAGTAGGAGCAGATGCCGCAATCTGTATCGGTATCTTCTCCGAAATAATCCAGGATCATCCGGCTTTTGCACTGGTTGTGACTGGTAGCATAGGCAACCATGGCGTCATATTGGGCCTTCTTTATTTCATTTTGCCTGTCCAGTATCGCGGCAACCCGGTTTATCGTCCTGTCGTCTTCCCGCACTTCGTTAAATACCAGGGTGCTGTCGGTGCCGGAAACCTGAAGCGAAATTATATCCTTGTGCTTTAACCGCTCCAGCATCCGCATGACCTCTCCGGCATCTTTATTAGACTTCGATGCAAGGTAGCCAATATCAACCGGCAACTCCATGTCAAAGATACCGGGATAGTTTCGAAGCAGGGTTAGTATCGCGGATTCGTCGGCCGGATTCAGGCTTATGTAGCGAGTCACTTCTTTCGCCGGCAGCAGGAACTGTAGTTTGGCCTTTTCAGAAAATTCATTAGATAGCGTAAGCACACCCTGCCGGTCAAGAAATTGTAGTGCATGATAGGCCTTAAGTACGGGGAGCTTATAGGTGGCGCAAAATTCATTGAGATTAAAGGGATAGACCTGCCCCAAACCTTCGCCATACGCTATCTGGAGATAATTGTTGAGGCGGATATAGACTTCTTTCAGGAATTTTCGGTCGGGAAGCGACTCCAGGAACTGATGCTGCGCCGCTGCAGGATCCGAAGGGCTTACCAGGAGGATGGCAAATGCCTTTTCTCCGTTGCGCCCTGCCCGCCCTGCTTCCTGGTAGTAGCTTTCAATATTTTCGGGAAGCTGAAGGTGGATGACCGTTTTTACATCGGGCTTGTCTATTCCCATTCCAAAGGCGTTACTCGCTACAATTGCCTGCGCTTTGCCATTCAGCCACAACTGCATATTAGCATCTTTATCTTTTGAGCGAAGGCCGCCGTGGTAAAAGGTTGCAGTGATGCCAAGCGAAGACAGCTGCTGCGAAATATCGTGACATGCTTTCCGGTTGCGCACGTAAATGATAGACGATTGCGGGTTCTTGACGAGTATCTGCCAGAGGCGATATAGCTTATCTTCAGTTTGAAAAACCATGTAAGCAATATTTTCCCTTGCAAACGACTTTGTATAAACGGCGGCATCGGTAAGTTCAAGGCTCGTTACAATATCCGCCTGAACTCTTTTTGTTGCAGAGGCAGTAAGCGCCAGCATCGGCACTTTCGGGAATGCCGTTTTCAGTTGTGCCAGCTTTCGGTATGCCGGCCTGAAATCGTGTCCCCATTGTGAGATGCAATGTGCTTCGTCTACAGCGATGAGATTCACGTCAAGTTCTTTTAACCGGTCAATAATCCATTCTGACTGTAAACGCTCGGGGGAGAGGTATAGGAATTTATAATTGCCGTACTTGCAGTTATCTAACAGCGTGCTCACCTCATCAACGCTGATACCTCCGGTAAGTGCTATTGCCTTTATATTGCGCGCCGCCAGGTTATTTACCTGGTCCTTCATAAGTGCAATAAGTGGCGACACTACAATGCAAATTCCTTCTTTTATCATGGCGGGCACCTGAAAGCAAAGTGACTTTCCGCCTCCGGTAGGCATAAGCGCTACCGTATCGCGCCCTTGAAGCACCGAGTCGATAATTTCCTGCTGTGGTTCACGAAATGAAGTGTAGCCCCAGTACTTACTGAGGATTTCTAATGGCGTGTGCATAGTGCGGCTAAAGATGCCCTAAGATAAAAAGAATTCTGTTATCAAGAGTTTCCTTTGGTACCTCAATGAGCTCATACCCATAATTGCGGTAAGTTTCTACCAGATGGTCTGAAATAAGCTTGGCCTGTTCATAATTTTCATACCGTGCTTCATCTGCGGTATAAATTTCTTCCCAGGGAGGCAGGAAAAATATTTTGGTATAGCGGTGTTCGCGGCAGGCATGGTCAAAAAAAGGAGGGTAGGCGTCGCCAATATAGTGCATGTAGGCCAGTACATCCGGGATTCCGCGGTCTATAAAAACTATATCCTGTGCCTCGGCGAGCGCATTGTGGTACTGCTTTTTACGCCCCTCCAATAAGAGTTCGCTAAAAAGCAAAGGTTTCTCCAGGAATAACTGTTCAATTCCCTGCTTGCGGGCCTCAAGGGTTACTTCGCGCGAAATTTCGGGATAGCAAGTGTATCCTTTTTCAGTAAGCCCTTCTATTATGGTGGTTTTTCCCGATCCGGGGCCACCTATGAGTACAACAATCTGTTTGCCCACACCCTTTTTATTGAAGGGGCAAATTTACCCATTACTTACCGATTATAAAAATGTTTCTATGCTAAAATAGGGCTCTGTGCGCCGAAAATGTATAAGGCTGTGTTAAACCGCTTCATTTCGCAAAACACACTGTGTATCTTAGTCAAAAATTTGCGCCATGAAGAACAATTCATCCATCTACACAGCTCCTGATTATACCGCGCCGGCTCTAAAAAGGCACCGGCATTATACTGCTTTTTCAAAGAAAGATACAATCATCAGAAATTTGGAGGTTATCATTGCGTGTGTCATTGCTTTTATAGCTGGGGCAGGCGTATATGGTTTGTTTAACTAATTAACCTCCTGTAGAAAAATAAAGGCAGCCAATCGGCTGCCTTTTCTTTTTAGTGTGCAGACGGGTTACCGCCCTCAATGTATTCTTTAAAACCTTCAATATCGGTTTGTAGCATGTTTTCAAAAACAGGCGTTAGCAGTTTGGCGGCAGCTTCGCCGGCTTTGCCCAGCGGCGCATGATAAGATATTGTAACCTGTAGTGTCGTCGAGGTTCCGTTATCGGTGAATTTAACTTTCCCGGCATTGTCTATTGTAGAGCCCGGTAGTGAATGCCAGCTTAGCAACTGGTTTGGTTCGTCCATCAATATTTCAGCATCCCAGCTTACCGTGCCAATACCTCCGGGTATACGGGCTTTCCAGGTAGAGCGGTATTGATCTGTTACCATCACGCTGTGCAGGTGTTTCATGAAAAGCGGAAGGTTTTGGAGTTCACGCCATGCACTGTATACTTCGCCAACAGGCCTGTTTACCGTAAGCGATGTTGTAATAGAAACATTGCCCCCTTTAAGAACGCCACTTTTTTCGATAGCATCGTAGGCAGGGCAGTAGCCACTAATGCCGCGGAAAAGCATGGTTCCGGCTGTTACGCCTTCCAATACTTTTTTGGCATTCGTTTCTTTTTTCTTAAGCGCACGATAAAGCAGGTAGCCTCCGGCCGCAACCATAAGGATGCGCTCTGTCTTGCTTACGTTTACCCGAAGTCCGGGGATGATGCTTTTCTTGTTTTTGTGAAGGTATTTGTCGGCTTCTTCGGCATTGGATACCGATGCATAGCGATTGGGGTCGGTTCCCGAAACATCATATTTTGAGAAATTGCGCTTTTCTGTGCCGGCGGCCTCTGTTCCGGCAGCCTGTTGTTTGAACGGATTCATAGCGTTTATCAGTTTTTAGGTTATTATTTCTAATAAAATTACCTAATAAACCGCTGTAGCCTACCTAACTAAATGGTAAAACACTCTTAATGGATTTATAAAATATGCTACTCTTCGATAGACAGATCCTGTACAATCCATTTACCGCCGCCTTTCCGGTAAACAGAAACATTCACCTCTACATCCTTTATCTTTCCGTCTACATCTATCGAAAATGGCCCTCGCCTTCATTATTTTGTGTCGTTAATTCGCCGGAGGGCCACCCGATATCGTCAATCCCCCCGGTTGCTTTTATGACATCCGTGTTACTCCTGATTGCTTCTACAGATACAGCATAGGCGTCAGAATTCGTTAAGGCTATCATCACGCCTCCCCAAATAAGCAGCGCTAAACCACAAAACACAGCAATTATCATGATCAATAATTTACGTTCTTTCTTTTTAGCGTCGGGGGAAACTTTTTTAATGTAATCCAGACTATCTTTATTTTCCATACTTAAAAAAATAGCTGCCCCCGGGGGCAGCTACGATTTTTTTAAAATTAATCGAGGCGTTCGATTTTCGCGCCTAATGCTATAAGCCGCTCATCGATCCTTTCGTAACCGCGGTCTATCTGGTCGCTGTTCTGGATGATGCTGGTGCCTTTTGCCGAAAGCGCAGCAATCAGCAGCGAAATACCGGCGCGGATATCAGGCGACGACATCATAATGCCTTTCAGCTGCGACTTGAAGTCATGGCCGATAACGGTAGCGCGGTGCGGGTCGCAAAGGATTATTTTGGCGCCCATGTCTATCAGCCTGTCGGTAAAGAACAGTCGGCTCTCAAACATCTTCTGGTGGATAAGAACGCTGCCGCGCGCCTGCGTAGCCACTACCAAAACAATACTCAGAAGATCGGGTGTAAAGCCAGGCCACGGCGCATCGGCAATGGTAAGTATAGAGCCGTCAATGTAATTTTGTATCTCATATCCATCGGTATGTGCCGGGATGTGGATGTCATCACCACGGCGCTCGATCGTAATGCCCAGTTTGCGGAAGGTATGCGGGATTATTCCCAGGTTGTCCCAACTGACATTTTTTATGGTGATTTCGCTGCGCGTCATGGCGGCAAGGCCAATCCAGCTGCCTATCTCGATCATATCCGGGAGAATACGGTGCTCACAGCCTCCGAGTTTTTCCACGCCTTCAATTTCCAGAAGGTTAGATCCAACTCCGGTTATCTTGGCGCCCATGCTGTTCAGCATTTTGCAAAGCTGCTGCAGGTAGGGTTCGCAGGCCGCGTTGTATATCGTTGTTTTTCCTTCGGCAAGCACTGCAGCCATTACTATGTTGGCCGTACCGGTTACAGAGGCTTCATCAAGGAGCATGTAAGCGCCTTTAAGCTTTTCTGCCTCTACGCCATAAAAATAATCTTCTTTGTTGTATCGAAATTTCGCACCCAGGTTAATAAAGCCTTCAAAATGCGTATCGAGCCTGCGGCGTCCAATTTTGTCGCCACCCGGCTTAGGGATATAACCCTTGCCAAAGCGCGCCAGTAGCGGCCCAACGATCATAATAGAACCACGGAGCGATTTGCCCTCCTCTTTAAAAGCGGCCGACTCAAGGTAGCCGAGGTTAACCTCATCGGCCTGGAAAGAATAAGTGCCATGGGCGAGCTTTTCAACTTTAACGCCAAGATTGCGCAGCAGGCTGATCAGCTTATTTACGTCGATAATATCGGGAATATTGCTAATGGTTACTTTCTCGGGTGTAAGCAACACTGTACACAACACCTGCAATGCCTCATTTTTTGCGCCCTGCGGCGTAATCTCGCCCTTTAGCGGGGCTCCTCCTTCAATTCTAAATGTTCCCATGGAGCAAATTAATTCTTTCTGTTTTTATTGTTATTCTGATTATTCTGGTTGTTTTTGCCAATTACCCTTTTTTGCTTCAGGTTGCCTCCGTTGCTGCTGTACTGCGTTTTATTGCTCATCTTTTTATTGACACGCATCAGGTCGGTAGTATTAGAGAGCTCTTCATCCGTCGCGGTCAGGTTGATCTTTCCGCCCGAGAGTTCATACAAGTGTTCGAAGATCACATCATCTTTTACTGTATCCTTGTTCCAGCTCAGGAACGATTTTTTCATGTGGTTGGCAATGACCATGATGAGTGCATTCTTCATTTCGCCGTCTTCCCACTTATTGGCCACATCTATCATGTACTTGATATTGTTTCCGTAAAAACGGTATTTCGGGAAGTTTTGTGGGTAAGCAAGCCGGTCCGGGCGAAGGTTCAGTACTTCGCGCGAAGGGATAGGGTAGGGCGAATCTACATCGAGCTTAAAATCGCTCATGATGAAGATCTGGTCCCATAGCTTGTGCTGAAAATCGGGCACGTCGCGCAAGTGCGGGTTTAGCGTACCCATTACAGAGATAATGTAGCGCGCCGCTTTGTTGCGTTCGTCACGGTCTTCCAGGGCCATCGCCTGCTGAATCAGCTTTTGCAGGTGGCGTCCGTATTCGGGTATGATAAGGTGTTCCCTTTCAGAATTGTATTCCAAAAAGCCTATGGCATCGTCGGTTTTATAATGCATGGCGTATATTTTTGTGTTATAGGGAAATAATGCCTTCGATAGAAGACATTTCAATGTACTTGTCTATTACCGATTGTGCACTGGGCATCGTCACATTTATGGAAACGCTGGTATATTTGCCGGTCTTAGACTGGGTGGTTACAATAACGGCGCCCATCCTGTCAAACGCATCTTCTATTTCGGTGATTTTATCTGCCGAAGACGGCACAATAAATTTAAACAGGTATTCGGCAGGCCAAAGCGTAGACTCTGTGAGTTCCTCTTTCAGCCTTTTATAAAATTCTTCAGTTTTC